>JAAVDE010000022.1 GCA_014801955.1 Bacteroides sp.
TAAGTATTTCGGCTATTTCAGCAAGCGTTTTCAAATCAGGTTGTGTGGTATTGGTACACCATTTAGAAACCGTTGTGGGGACATTGCCGAGTTGTTGGGCTAACCATTTTCCTTGCTTATCTGCATCAGTAAGCACAGCCTTGATTCTATTAAGTTTAACGACTTCCATTTTCAATAAATTGGTATGTAGTGCAAATTTACAAATAATATCTGAGGCCTCCAAAAATAACCGTCTTTTTATCGGTGTGAAAAAAATTTGAAGATTATTTCTGGTTACGCAGATAGGCTGCATCCGGCCTATCTAACTTTGCAGTGTCAAACAAAAGGAAGTATGGGTGAGCGGTCGAAACCAGCCCCCCGCTAAGGGGCCGAGCCTCCCAAAAGGCTCCGAAAGTTCGAATCTTTCTGCTTCCGCAAATACTGGGGTGTCGCATAGCGGCTATTGCAGGAGACTGTATTTTGTGTTGGTCAATGATCCGCGCGTAGAACGAACCCAAAAGCATACCTTGATTCTATTATGTTCATATCCTTGTGCCGTAGTCTGCGATGCCGAGTCATGGAACGAGATAGAGGATTACGGCAATGCCAAGATTGACTGGTTGGAGAAGTTCCTGCATTTACCTAACGATATACCATCACATAATACTTTCAATCGGGTTATCAGCATGTTAGACTCTAAAGAACTAAACGATTCTTTCGTTGCATGGACAAAAAGTATAGCGGAGCCGACTATATCTTTGCGGTATCTGAAATCTCTCGCCAACATATGAGATTTATGAACTTTATAAGAACGCCTGAAGATGCGAGATTTTGTAGCAATAGACTTTGAAACGGCCAATGGGCGACGCTCGAGTGTGTGTAGCGTCGGCATTGTGGTCGTCCTTGGCGGTAAGATTGTCGATAAATTTTATAGCCTCATCGAACCTGCTCCTAATTACTATACATATTTAATTACTATACATATTGGACTACTGAGGTTCACGGTCTAACCCGTCGTGACACCGACGGACAACCGACATTCCCGAGGTATGGGCTCAGGTGGCAGACAAAATCAAAGTGTGATGCCGAGGCGTGTGCGGCAATAGCGTTGAAATTACTCTAATCATTATATTGGATCAGACGGCTGCGGTGCGAGGCCACACATTTGTTGCAGATGCGAGGGCGAAACGCTCTCACTCCCAGTGGGTAATCTTGAATCAGCGCGCACCGTTTCAACTATTTGACGGCGGGAATCTAAAAAAAATTATGTGATGACAATATATGGTTGATTGTTGCGTTATATTGGATTAGTTAAATTCAAATCAATTATTATGAATCAAGAAGAAATGTTTAAGTTGTCCTTGGACAATCAGGAAAGGGCTAAAAGAGTTCTGCTGAGTTCCGATGTAGCCAATGTTTGGAAACAAAATGGCTGCCGTGTTAATCTCATAGGGTCTTTGCGTATGGGATTATTGGCTTCCCATAGGGATATAGACCTACATGTCTATTCAAAAGGTATAACTGAGGAGAGTAGTTTTGCTATTGCTGCACAGATAGCCAAGCTACCGGGTGTGATTGAAATTAAGTGTATTAACGGGCTTAATACTGATGAACATTGCATCGCATGGCATATCTTCTATATGTTTGAAGAGGAGGTATGGCAGATTGATGTAATCCATATTGAAGAGGGAACAGAGTATGATGGCTATTTTGAACGGATGGCTGACAGGATTGTAGAAGTGATGACACCAAATCAGAAGGAAATAATCCTCAGATTGAAATTCGAGACTCGGTCGGACAAAGATTATCATGGAGTGGAGTATTATGAGGCCGTGATTGCTGATGGAATATCAAATATGTCCGAATTTGAAGAATGGGTTATTGAACACAGAAAGAAGCCGATGTATTATTGGATTCCGTAAAATGAAACGGAACGGGGAGGGGAGGCGGGTTGGATGTTTGGAATTAGTTTTGTAAATTTGCAGGGAAGTTAGTGCGTGTGTGCTGACTGAAGTTTATTAGTATTTGCGTTTTTATTTATGAGAATTACAAAAGATAGGGTAATCGGATTTGTGTGGCAACATGTGTTGTTGCTGCTGTCGATGTTTTTTATGACGTTTGGTGTTGCGCTGTGTGTGCGTTCGAATCTTGGCAGCGGTGTGATTTCTTCGATTCCGATGTCGTTTAGTCTTGCCGGGGAGGCGGGGCTGGCTCCGGGATGGACAATCGGCGGCTATACTAATATTATGAATGTGATTCTGGTGATGGCGCAAATTCTGGTGTTGCGCCGCAGGTTTGAGCCGATTCAGCTTTTTCAGCTTCTTGTCGGGTTTGTTTTCGGGTGTATGCTCGATATTAACATGTGGATTACGTCGTGGTTTTCGACCTATGAGACTCTTCCGGCTCAGGTGTTTGCCCAATTTATGGGGGCTACTGTTTTGGGGTGTGCGGTGGCTATCGAGATTCGGTGCGGTTCAATAACAATGCCGGGCGAGGGGATTCAGGTGGCCATTGCCCGCGTTTCGGGCAAGCCGTTTCCGCTGGTGAAGATTATGGTTGACACAACGTTGGTTATCTTAGCCGTGATTTCCGGATTTTGTTTCTTTGGTGCCTGGCCGTGGACAGTTGTCGGTCCCGGAACGCTGTTTGCAATGTTCTATGTCGGTTATGTGGTGAAGCTGGTGAATCCTCACCTTGGTTGGTTTGACCGCATGCTGGACTATCGCCCCGGTTTCCGCAGATATATCTATGGGTTGGCGCGCTTTATCTATCCTAAAAAGTAGGGTAGGGCTATGACAAAAACGACCCCCCGGGGATCGGGAGGTCGTTGGCGGAGTCTAAGAATTTGCAACCGCGAGTCGCCTGAGCGTACGCCGAATTGTGCGCCACTTTGGGAAGATAGCAAACGGGCGAACCGGGCCGTAGCTAACGAGAATCGTGAGCAGCGAGAGCAGGCCAACGATGAGCAGCCAGCCGTAGATTTCCTTCATGGAAACAATCAACGCCTGCTGCTGAACCATGCCATAGAGTCCGCCCGGCGTCATGTGGCTGACGGCGACGTTGGTGTCAACGATGTTGGCGCCGAGCAGCGATGCGTTCGAGGCCATTGCTTTCCGCAGCCATTCGCCAATGATTGCCGGCCCGAGCGTGGCTCCCATAACTGCACCGGTGAAACCGTTGATAGTCAATGCCTGGGGAAACACCTGAAATGACAGTCCACTCTGAACGATCGACGTCAGAAACACGATGGAGATGATGACCGATGCGGCTCCGCGGAAAAAGAGCGGCACAAAGAGCATTTCTTTTTCAATGCCATAGTCAATCATGAAATAAAACCAGGCCAGATACACGATTGCCAGGGCAAAGCCTATGGCGGTCATGGTTTTATAGCGCCACTTCCGCAGGGCAAACGTAAGATAGGTAAAGGCACATCCGGCAATGATTCCGACAAGAACGTATAGATTCAGGTCAATCAGATTCGTTTCGTCGAAGCCGAGAATGGCGGCGGCATAGCTGTGTTCAAACACATGCTCGGTTGCCAGCAGAGTGAAAAAGACGAGGTAGACCAGGGTCGCACGGATAACGTTACGGTTCTTCATGGCCTGGAAGCTGATATACGGATGATGCAGAAACGACGCGCGCCACAGGTTGATTATCAGGCAAGCTGCGCCTATCAGTGCTGCGCCGCGGATTTCAACAGAGTCCCACCAGTCGAAGTAGTTGCCATAAACACAGATGAATGTAAAGCACATCATGAAGCCGGCCCAGATAGCGGCGCCGAGCCAGTCAATGCCGAGCAGGGGAATGAACATGGGGCTCCGCACCGGACGCACCAGCAGCATCACCATGAGCAACATCAGCGCGAGCAGCCCCATCATTATCCATTGCATGTATTCCCACGAGTAGAAAAACGCAGTGTAGATACAGGCTATGCCGCTGAGCTGAATAACGCTGTCGACGATTATGTAGACGTAGCAGAAGAATATTGCCATGTCGCGCACCGGAGTGAGCCACAGTTGAATAGTTGAGTTGCAGGCAAGGGTTGCTTGCATTCGGAACCATCCGGCAATAAAGCAGGTTATGACCAGAACCGGCACGCTCGCCGTGTTGGCGCAAATGAAATTCGCGGCCAGCAGAACGATGCCCGCCGCCAGCAGCTGGGTGCGCGTCGAGAAGCGGAACTTTATGCGGAACATAACGGCAAAGTTGATCGACATGCCGATAAGCGACGCGTAGCCGGCCATTAGAATATCTTCCTGCATGAGAGCCGTAGAGCCGACCATATCCGTTGCGGCGGCAAGATAGACGCCGCCCGAAAACTGAACTATCAGAACAAAAAATATGAACAGATATGGTTTCAGTCGCCGCGGCACGAAGTCGGGAACGTCGGGGATGTCAAACGGCCCTTGCGGGGCGTGGTGGTGATCGGACATATCAATATTTAACGCAACATTCAACGTTCATTCCCGCACGCAACCGGGCCATATCTTCCGGCTTGTTATCGTCGGCAAACTCAATTCTGACCGGAATGCGCTGGCGAACCTTAACGAAATTCCCCGCCGAATTATCCTGGGGCATGAGCGAGAGCGATGCACCGGTAGCCGTTGAGATTGACTTAACTAAGCCATTGAAGGTTACACCAGGAATAGCGTCGACCTTGATTTCCACCTGGCTGCCCGGCTCGATGTGGCGCAGCTGGGTTTCCTTGTAGTTGGCCGTTACCCAGGTCTCGTCGGAATCAATAATGCTGAGCAGCGTCTGCCCCGGCTGAACGAGCTGGCCGATTTGAATGTCTTTGCGCGAGGTGAAGCCATTGCACGGAGCGGTGATAACGGTGTAGCTCAAATTCAGTTCGGCTGTTTCCACGAGAGCGGACGCAAGCTCCATGCCGGCTTCCGACTGGTCGATTCGCAGGCGGTTGATGTCAACAACGGTCGACGTTGCCGAGCGCTGGCGTGCGAGCATTTCATAACGAGCTTTCTTCGCTTCGTAGTCGGTTTTCGCACCGTCATATTGCTGGCGCGTAACGGCATCCTGCTCCAATAGCTTTTCGTAGCGGGCGAGGTCCTTGGCCGCCATTTCCATAACGATTTTTGCCTCGGTGACTGAGGCTTCGCTAACGGCGACGTTGGCCGACGCCGAGGTAACGGACTGTCCGGCTACCTCGCGGCCGGCGAGAGCATTGCGGTAGTCGGCCCGGGCGCGGGCAACGTTCAGGCGCATGTCTGAATCGTCGATAATTACCAGAGTGTCGCCTTTTGAAACGGGCTGATATTCAGAGAAGCGGATTTCTTTGATGTAGCCTTGCACGCGGCTGTTGACCGGAACAATCTGTCGGCGAACAACGGCGTTATCGGTGAACTCAACGTTGCCGAGATGAATGAAGCGGCTGCCAACCCAAATGGCTGCGGCAATGACAACTATGGCGGTCAGAAGGTAGGAAAGGATTTTTTTGCTATGGTGATTCATATTTTTCCGGAAGTGAACAAAAGTTTATAGTAATAGTATAGAATGTTGATGCGGGCGTTGACCAGCTGCTGCTCGGCGTCGAGTTTTGAGTTGGCGGCATCGAGCAGGTCGGTTATCAGAGCCATGTCGACCGCGTAGCGCGTCGAGGTGTTGCTGTAATTGCGGTCGGCTAGTTCGACGCTCTTTTGCTGCGTTTTCAGCTCCTCGTATGCTTCGAGATAGCGGATGTAGTCATTGTTGATGGCCAAGGTCAGGTTCTCGGTGGCAACGTCGAGGTCGTCTTTGGCCTTTTGCGTTGCGAGCCGGCTTTTGGCGATTGATTTGTTGCTTTTGTAGAGCGACGAAAGGTTATAGCTGACCCCGATGCCGGCAAACCAGTAGCTAAGATTGCGGTTAATCGGCGGCACTTCAACCAGTATCGGGCCGTCGATGCTCCAGCCGGCCTGAAGCCCGATTTTCGGCAGCCGTTCGGAGCGGACGATTTTCTCTGCCTTGCGGCATATGTTGACCGACGTCTGCGCCAGGCTGATGCCCGGCGAATTGCGCAGGGCTTCGGCCTGCCATCGCTCAATGCCATCTTTCGGCAGGGCATCGCTGAGAATCGTGCTGTCAGGAACAACGACCGTTCCCTCCGGCAGGCCGGAAATAGTAACGAGATTGGTGTTCAGAATCTCAAGAGTGTTGCTGATCTGAACCATACGCAGTTCGAGGTTCGAGACGAGCAGCTCATAGCGCGTAATGTCGTTGCGGAGTGCCGTTCCCTGATCGAAGCGGGCTTTCATTTCGGCGAGCACTTTGTTGGCGGCAGTGATATTGGCTCCGACAACGCGGCGCAGGTTCGTGTATTTATAAATGTCGAGATAGTAGCCGGTCAGCTGAAAGCGGAGATTGTCGCGGCGGAAATCGGCGGCATAGCGCGCGGCTGTTGATTTCAGTTCGGCCAGTTCGATGGCACCCGAAATGGCACCGCCGGTATAGAGCGGCTGCGAAATGTTGACAGCGAATCCGTTGCCGAAATGAGGTATCGGAGCTTTCTGATAGTCGCTGAAATTGCGTTTAGTGGTAAAACCGTCGCCTATGTAGCTGACTGATAGCGACGCATCGATGTCGGGCAGACGCCCGGCCTTCGCAACGCTGATTTCGCGCCGGGCTTCCTCCTGCTCGGTCATTGCGGGACGCAGTTGGGCGCTGCGGGCTTCGGCAACGTTGAATATCTCGCTGAGAGTAACGACCCTATGGCCCTGCGCACACGCCCCGACGCTCGACAGGGCCGCAGCAAACAGCCCCGTGAGCAATCTGAGATTGTTCATAGTGTGAATGTGTTGTGAATGTAAAAAACTTGTAGAAAAAATCAATGGCTCAACCCGCATTTATCAGGCTGAGAATTAGCCGTTCAGGCCATGCACCAAATCGGCGCCGTGCTTTTCCAGTTTTCAAGAAAGCCCCAGTTCATAACTGCCGGGCGAGAGTCGGAAAGTGATGATATAAATGATGTCATTAAACCTGCAATTCTTTGTGAATTGCACTGCAAAGTTACGAAAAAAATCGGAAATATAGGGTAGGGGGCATGGCGATTTCCATCGAAAAATACGCTCCGTGAACGAAATTATTCGTATCTTTGCATAAAATTTACAAGTATATAATCATGATTAAAATTGGCAATTACAATAAATTGAAAATCAGTCGTCTGGCTGATTTCGGCGCATATCTCGACGCGGGCAACGGCGTTGAAATCCTCATACCGTCGCGCTACTTGGCCGAGGCGCCTGAAGTTGGCCAGGAGCTGGACGTCTTTGTCTACACCGACTCCGAGGACCGACTGATTGCATCGACTGAGCATCCGTTTATTCAGGTCGGACAATTCGCTTTCCTTCAGGTCGTTGACGTTCATCCGCGAATGGGCGCGTTCCTCGATTGGGGCATAACCGCTAAAGACTTGCTTTGCCCGTTCAATGAGCAGCGAACTCGCATGACCAAAGGTGGCCTATATTGCGTATATGCCTACTTGGACGACGCAACCAAGCGCGTTGTCTGCTCGTCGAAGATCGAGAAATACCTCGGGAATGTTTATCCGAATTATCGTCCGCACCAGATTGTTGAAGCGTTGGTCGTCAGGCGCACTGAAATCGGCTATATGGCCATTGTTAACAATCTCCATGCCGGCATGATTTATGTTGACGAACTTATTGCGCATCCCGAAATCGGTCAGACGGTGACGGCTTACGTTAAAAAAGTCCGCGATGACGGCAAGCTGGATTTAACGATGAAGGACACTAACGGTCGCCGGGCTCACAGTCTGGCCGACGCGATTCTCGAGTACCTGACGGCCAACGGCGGCGTCGGAACCATTACGGATAAATCTTCGCCCGATGAAATTGCCACGAAATTCGGTTGCAGCAAAAAAGATTTCAAAAAAGCCGTAGGCCTATTATATAAGGAGCGAAAAATTGACCTGAAGCCCGGAAAGATGATGCTTACCGGGAAGTGATCGATTTTGCTCATAATATGTATTATGTAAACTTGGAAGAGGAGAAACGCGATTTTCTCCTCTTCTCTTTTTGTTTTAGAATATTTCTTCGTAACTTTGCAGAAACAATTCATCAACTCCGCAAATGGACAATAAAATGATAACGCGTGCGGCCGATAATGCCCGAGTGCTCATCGCCGCAATGGTTGAAAAAGCGAATTCCGGCCACCCCGGTGGCGCTATGGGCGGCGCAGATTTTACGGCAGCTCTCTATGGCTCCCGGTTAGTTTATGATCCCCGCAATCCAAATTGGATTGCCCGCGACCGATTCTTCCTCGATCCCGGTCACATGTCGCCGATGCTCTATAGCATTCTTGCCCTGACGGGTCGCTATACTCTCGAAGAACTTCAGGAATTCCGCCAGTGGGGTTCCGTTACTCCCGGCCATCCGGAACTCGACGTTAACCGCGGGGTTGAAAACTCCTCCGGCCCTCTGGGTCAGGGCCATGTTATGGCCGTTGGCTGCGCACTGGCCGAACGTATGCTGGTTGCTCAGTTCGGCGACATTGTGGCCCACAAAACATATGCCTACATTTCCGACGGCGGCATTCAGGAAGAAATTTCCCAGGGTGCCGGACGTATTGCCGGCCACCTCGGGCTGAGCAATCTGATTATGTTCTATGACGCCAACGACGTTCAGCTCTCTACGAAGGTCAACGACGTTACCAACGAAGACACCGCAGCCAAATATCGCGCCTGGAACTGGAATGTTCTGACTGTTGACGGAAGCGACATCGAGGCTATCCGCGGTGCGCTCGAACTGGCTCATGCAGAGTCTAAACGCCCTACCCTCATTATTGGCAAAACCATTATGGCCAAGGACGTTATCGCAAAAGACGGTTCCAGCCTCGAAGGCGCCGTGTCGACCCACGGCCAGCCTCTGAGCAAAGCCGGTGCCGACATTCCTGCGACAATCCTGGGTCTCGGCGGCAACCCCGAGCAGCCGTTTGAAATCTGGGCCGACGTTGCCGAGGCTTTCGAAGCCCGCCGCAAGGAACTGATTGAGATTACCGATAAGCGCCATGAGGCCGAAAAAGCCTGGGCTGAAGCTAATCCCGAACTTGCCGCCAAGCTCAACGATTATATTGCAGGCAAACTTCCCGTCATCGATTGGGACAAAATCGAAGTCAAGGCCAACTCCGCCAGTCGCAACGCATCGGCTGCCGTTCTTGCCGCTCTCTCTGAAAAGATTGGCAACATGATGGTTAGCTCCGCCGACTTGGCAAACAGCGATAAGACCGACGGCTTCCTCAAACACACGCGCGCCATCACGCCGAACGACTTCGGCGGACGTTTCCTCCATAGCGGCGTTGCCGAACTGACGATGGCCTCCATCTGCAACGGCGTTGCCCTCCACGGAGGCATGATTGCAGCCTGCGGCACCTTCTTTGTGTTCTCTGACTATATCAAACCCGCGATGCGCATGTCGGCGCTCATGGGCGTACCCGTAAAATATGTGTTCAGCCACGACGCTTTCCGCGTTGGCGAAGACGGCCCGACCCACCAGCCCATCGAGCATGAAGCACAGGTTCGCCTGCTCGAGCAGATGGATAACCTGCGCGGCAAAATGTCGATTCTGGTTATGCGTCCCGCCGACTCGGCCGAGACCATCGCTTGCTGGGAAATGGCTATGGAGAATGTCGATACCCCCTCGGTTCTCATCCTTTCGCGTCAGGACCTCAACGATATTCCCGCAATGAACGGCAACCGTCGCCACGAAGCCAAAGAAGCCAAGCGTGGCGGCTACCTCGTTAAGAAATCCTCCGACAATCCGCAGATTACCCTCGTTGCCAATGGCTCCGAAGTTTCTCTGCTCATGGAAGTTGCCGCCAAGCTCGAAGCCCAGGGTGTTGCCGTTAACGTTGCTTCGATTCCGTCGATTGGCCTGTTCCTCCGCCAGCCCGAAGACTATCGCGACCAAATTCTCCCCAAGGGCGGCGTTCGTTTCGGTCTGACAGCAGGTCTGCCCTCCCTACTCTATCCGCTGATGATGACCGCCGGCACATGGAACGTTTACGGCCTCGAACGCTTCGGCGCCTCCGCACCCTACAAAGTGCTTGACCAGAAATTCGGCTTCACCGCCGACAACATTCTCGGCGAAGTCCAAAAGCTCCTCTAAAAGCTAACAAAACAACATCCCAATCAAAAACGGAGCTGAATCCCAGCGATTCAGCTCCGTTGGTATATTTAATAGATATTGCCCGGTGGGTTAGTCGCAGAGGGCTACGCGGGCGAAGTGGTGGGCGGAGTTGCAGACGGTTATGGTGCGGTCCACTATGATGTGACGGTTGGCGATGGCGGCAACCGTCGTGATTTCGTGGCTCACGAGGATGATCGTGGTCGTTGGGGCGAGCTGGCGAATGATGTCGTAGATTCGCTGCTCGAAGTGCTTGTCGACGTAGCTCAGCGGCTCGTCGAGCACGAGCATCTCCGGGCGCGAAATCAGTGCGCGACCCAATAGTGCGCGTTGCTGCTGGCCGCCTGAAAGTGCGCCAATCGGTTTTGACGCATGGTCGGTCAGCTCCACTTCGCGGAGCATATTGTCTACCCTTCCCTCCTTGTCGGGCTCCACCAGGCCGGAAGCAATGACTTCGCGAACGGAAATCGGGTAGCTCGAATCGATACTGCTCTTTTGGGGCAGATAGCTGACGCGGATGTTGCGCTGCACGCGCTCCACTCGGCCAGCCGAAGGCTTCAACAGGCCGAGAATCAGCCGCATGAGCGTTGTTTTACCACCCCCGTTTGGCCCGGTCACGGCAACGAAATCGCCTCGGCGAACGGTTAGGTTAACGTTGCTGAGAATCGTTCGCTGACCGCGCGTGAAGTCAACGTCGGTCAGGCGGATGAGAACCGGGCGCAGATCAGCGTCCGGCGATGGCGCGGGCTGTGTTAATAAGTTCGTTGTCCCACTCATAGTTCAAGGGGTTGATTGTTTCAACGCGAGTGTTGGAGCCGCTCTTGGCAATTACGTCGGCCTTGGAGGTGTCGAAATCCTTTTGCACGAGGAAAACCGATGCGCCGTGTTCGGCGATGTGGTTAACGACGTCGCGCGTATTGTGAACGCTGTGCTCCTTGCCTTCCGCGCCGACTGCGAGCTGGTGCAATCCATAGTCGCGCGCGAAATAGCTGAGCGACGGATGCCACACGATGAACGACGCTCCTGCAGCCGGTTCGAGAATGGCTGCGCAAACCGAGTCGACGGAGTCAATTACGGCATTGAGCCTGCAGAAGTTGGCTTCATACGTTTCGCTCCCCTCGGGGTCGAGGTCCTTGACTGCGCGCAGCATGTTGGTGGCAATGATGCGCGCGTTGGCCGTCGAGTTCCAAACGTGGGGGTCGATGCCGTGGTCATGACCGTGGTCGTCGACGATGAGCCGGATTGAATCGGAGCTGTTAATGATTTTCAAATCCGGCTTGTTGGCGCGAACCTTGTCGACGATGGCCGCCTCGAACGGAAGATGGCCAACCTCAAAGAAACAGACGCCCGATTCGAGCTTTGCAAGGTCGGCAAACGTCGGTTCATAGCTCTCGGGGTTCCCACCGCGGGACATCAGGGTTCTAACCTCCATTCGGTCGCCGACGATGCGCTCGAGCAGCCAGCGCTGCGGTTCGATGCTGACGGTCAACACAGGCTTTTCGGCCTCGGGAGCGGCTGAACGATTGCAGCTGCCGAGCGCGAGGCCGGCAGCTGCAACGATAACAGTCAGAATTTTGCGGTTCATTCTTCTTCGAACTCAATCAGGTTCGCTTCGAGGCCAACAACCTGGCCGGGCTCAACGAACACGCGCTTGATAACGGCGGGATGTTCGGCTTCGACTTCGTTCTCCATCTTCATGGCTTCGTAGACCAGGAGAATGTCGCCGGTGTTCACCTTGTCGCCGGGTTTAACGTTAACCGAGATAATAGTGCCGCCCATCGGAGCTTGCAACACTTCGCCGGTTATCGGTTCAACGGGTTCTTCGGGCTCGGCAGCGGCCTTGGCGGCAGCCTCTTCGGCAGCGGCGGCGATGAGTGCGGCCTGATACTCGGCGGTGCGACGCTTGCGCAGGAAGCCGGTTGCCACGGCCGGAAGAAGCTCGAGCAGCAGCTCTTCCTCCTTATTGGTAGCGAGTTTAACGCCGCCGAGGTCGGGGAGCACGGGGTTTTCGGGAGTTTTGTATTTCGACGTGTCGTAGGCCACTTCTACGGGCGAGCCGGTGATTTTTTCGCGGAACGCCGGGTCAACGGGCACGGGAGTGTGGCCATACTCACCCTTGACCAGCGAAGTGAACTGCATTGAGGGCGTCGAATAGTCGGGTTTGCCCTTTTTGCGGTCGAGTGCGAGGCTGACGGCTTGCGAGCCAACAATCTGCGACGTCGGAGTAACCAACGGAATCAGGCCTGCATCGCGGCGAACTTTGGGAATGAGCTTCATTGCGTCGTCGAGCAGATCGCTTGCCTGGAGCTGCTTGAGCTGCGCAACCATGTTGGAATACATGCCGCCGGGAACTTCGGCTTCGCGAACCAACTCGTTGGGTTTGGGGAATCCGAAATAATCTTCGATGCGGTGGCAGTAGTCGAGCAGTTCGGCTTCGTTGCCGGCCTGGGCTGCAACAATAGCGCGGTCGAAGAGCTCGCTGATTTCAGCCGGCAGTGCCTTCGGATCGAGCGGGTCGAAGTCGCGGGGGAATTTATCTTTCTGAAGGTCGAATGCAGCCAGCGAGCGGCGAACGTCAACGAGCTTTTCGCGAATCTTGCCAACTGCTTCCATGTTTGCTTCAACTTCGATGCCCAACTTGGTGCAGAACACATAGATAAGCTCCAGAGCCGGAGCAGCCGAGCCGCCGCCGAAATACCAGATGTTGGTGTCGAGAATATCAACGCCGTTAATGATTGCCATCAGCGACGAGGCCAGGCCATAGCCGGGAGTGCAGTGGGTATGGAAATCGACGGGAACGCTAACGTTGGCCTTCAGAGCCGAGATGATGGAAGCGGCCTTGGCGGGGTTCACGAGGCCGGCCATGTCTTTCAGCGTAATGATTTTTGCGCCGAGAGCCTCCATCTGTTTGGCTTTGTCAACGAAATATTCGTCGGTGAAGATTTTCTTGGGCTTCGAACCGAAAAGCTTGGCAAAGAATGAGCGCTGGTCCTCGTCCTTGGGGTCAACCGTGTAGCAAACGGCGCCGTCGGCAATGCCGCCCAGCTCGTTAATCATCTTGATTGAGTCGCGGACATTGTCAATATCGTTGAGCGCGTCGAAAATGCGCATAACGTTCAAGCCGTTGGCAATCGCCTCCTTGTAGAACCCTTCCAGAACATAGTTCGGGTAAGGAACGTAGCCAAACAGGTTGCGGCCTCGGCTCAGAGCCGACAGCAGCGACTTGCCGTTCATTGCCTTGGAAATGATGCGCAGACGGTCCCAGGGACTTTCGTCGAGATAGCGCATAACGGAGTCGGGCACTGCCCCACCCCATACTTCCATGATATAGAATCCTGCGTTTTCATAGAGCGGCAGGAGCTTGTCGATTTCGGCCTGAGGCATGCGGGTGGCAAACAGTGACTGCTGGCCGTCGCGGAGCGTCAGGTCGCGGATTTTCAGTTTACGTTTTTCCATTAGCGGGGTTTGAAAAATTAATCGTTAAGTGAGTGGATAATCAGGCCGCTGCGAAGTTTGGGCTCAAACCAGGTGGTTTTCGGCGGCATGATGTTGCCGGTGTCGGCAATATCCATCAGTTGCTTCATTGAAACGGGATAGAGGGCCAGGGCGGCGGCCATTTCACCGGAATCTACGCGGCGCTTCAGCTCCTCGAGGCCGCGGATGCCGCCAACGAAGTCGATGCGCTTTGAGGTTCGCAGGTCGCCGATGGCAAGCAGGTCCTGGAGAATGAGGTTCGACGAAATCGTAACGTCGAGAACGCCGATGGGATCTTCGTCGTTGTAGGTCCCGGGGCGGGCGGTCAGCGAATACCAGTGACCCTCGAGATAGAGAGCGAAATTATGGAGCTGCGAAGGATGATAGACTTCCGTGCCCTTGTCTTCAACTATAAAGTTATACTCTAACTTTTCGAGAAATTCGGCAGGAGATAAGCCATTTAGGTCACGAACTAGGCGGTTATAGTCAATAATGCGCAGGTGGCTGGCGGGGAAGGCCACGGCCAGGAAGAAGTTATATTCTTCATCGCCGGTGTGGGCCGGGTTCTGCGTTGCCTTTTCGTGGCCTACGAGCGCGGCGGCGGCTGAGCGGTGATGGCCGTCGGCAATGTAGGTTGCCGGCATTTTTGCGAACTCCTCGGTGATGGTTTCAATCTGTTCGGGCTTCTCAACAACCCAGAACGTGTGGCCGAAACCGTCGGGCGCAACGAAGTCATATTCCGGTTCGCCCGCAGTCACCTCGCGGATAACGCGGTCGAGCACTTCATTGTCGTGGAAAGCGAGGAACACCGGCTCGATATTCGCATTGTTGATGCGAACGTGCTTCATGCGGTCCTCTTCCTTGTCCTTGCGGGTCAGCTCGTGCTTTTTGATTTTCGACGTCATGTAGTCGTCGACATACGCGCCGATAACGATGCCATACTGAGTGCGGCCATCCATCGTTTGCGCATATATATAATAATGTTCCTTTTCGTCCTGAACCAGCCAGCCGTTGTTTTGGAAGGCAGCGAAATTCTCCACGGCCTTTTCATAAACGCGCGCGTCGTGTTCGTCAGTGCCGACGGGGAAGTCGATTTCCGGTTTGATGATATGATATAGCGACTTGGGATTACCCTCGGCTTCGGCGCGAGCTTCTTCGGAGTTCAAAACGTCGTAGGGGCGCGATGCAACTTCCGTTACTATTTCGCGCGGGGGGCGAATGCCTCTAAAAGGTTTTACTTTCATAGGTGCTGATGGTATTGGATTTTGGTTAAAAGTTTTTGCGTACGATGGTTTGCTCGCGGTCGGGGCCTACGCTGAGAATAGTAACCGGAACGCCGAGTTCTTTTTCAATAAACGCGATGTAGTCGGTAAAGTTCTTGGGCAGGGCGCTTTCGTCGCTGAGCTGATTCATGGGTGTTTTCCAACCGGGCAGGTCAACGTAGACCGGCTCGATGTCTACGCTCTGAATGTCGAAGGGGAGTTCAGAAACGGTTTCGCCGTTGATTTTGTAGGCCACGCAGGCGCGGATTGTGTCGAAATCGTCGAGAACGTCGCTCTTCATCATAATCAGGTCGGTAACACCATTAATCATAACCGCATATTTCAGCGCAACCAGGTCAACCCAGCCGCAACGGCGTTCGCGACCGGTAACGGCGCCGTATTCGTGGCCGATGTCGCGCATGCGTTTGCCGGTTTCGTCAAACAGTTCGGTCGGGAACGGGCCGGAGCCGACGCGGGTGCAGTAGGCTTTGAAAATGCCGAAAACGCGTCCGATTTTATTGGGGGCAACGCCCAGGCCGGTGCAGGCTCCGGCGCTGACAGTGTTGCTCGAGGTAACGAACGGATAGGACCCGAAGTCAACGTCGAGCATGGTTCCCTGCGCGCCTTCGCAGAGCACCTTCTTGCCCTCCTTCAGGGCGTTATTGATATAGTGTTCGGAGTCAATGAGGTCGTAGTTGCGAAGATATTCAACCGCTTCGAGCCAGTTTTTCTCCAGTTCGGGCAGGTTGGAATGATTGGTCGTGCCCAGGGCTTCCATCTGGCGGAGGTGGCGCTGCTTGGCAGCTTCATAGCGCTGGGCGAAGTCGGGCATCAGGGTGTCGCCGACGCGCAGGCCGTTGCGCGAGGTCTTGTCGGTATAGGTCGGGCCGATACCTTTGCCGGTAGTGCCGATTTTAGCTGCGCCCTTGGCGGCTTCGTTGGCTGCGTCGAGCAGGCGATGGGTCGGCAGAATAAGGTGGGCCTTCTTTGAAATTTTCAACACCTTGGTCAGGTCAACGCCGCTCTGGCGCAGCGCTTCGGCTTCTTCGCGAAACAGAACGGGGTCCAGAACAACGCCGTTGCCGATAATGTTTACCTGTCCGTGCTGGAAAATGCCCGACGGAATTGAGCGCAACACATATTTCTTGCCCTCAAATTCAAGGGTGTGGCCGGCGTTGGGGCCGCCCTGGAAGCGGGCAACAACGTCATAGCGCGGAGTTAGAACGTCTACTACCTTACCTTTACCTTCGTCGCCCCACTGGAGGCCTAAAAGCACATCGACTTTCATGAGATGAATTGGTTTTATTATTAGTTTCTGATTTAATTATTTTCTTTGTTTCTTCGCCTGCAACCGCTGCAAAGGCCGTGGACGTAGGCAATCGCCGAATCGCTATCGGCCGCAAAGCCGCGCGGAGCCAGTTCCGCCGCCATGCGTCCGAGAGCCGGAGCGTCGACCCGCCGGGTTTTGCCGCAGGCGGAGCAGACCATATATGCCATCGGTTTCAGTTGATTTCCCGGGCGAACGGCCTCATAGGTCGTTTGCCCGTCAACGGAAACGCGCCTGACGAATCCGCCCTGAATCAGCAGCGGAAGGGTGTTGAACAGCGTTGCGCGACAAATGGATATGCCCGGCTGAGCCGCACACTGCTCAAGGAGGCCCTCGGCAGTAAACGGCAGTCGCTGGTCCATGACCGCATCGAGCACCACTAATCGCTCGGGAGTACAGCGCTTGCCGCTACCGCCGAGAAATTCCGAGAAGGCAAAGCGTGCCCGTGCCTTTGCTTGCATTCTGTTCATATACGCCACAAAGTTAGCCAATCCCGCGAAAATACGCAAATTTCAGCCTAACTTTTTCGAACTTTCATTGCCCCGGAGGTGTTAATAAGTCAAATTTCAAACTCTAACCAAAAACTCATACTATTACTAACTAAATATTCAAGTGACTATGAACACAGCTCCTCTACAAGGAATTAAGGTCGTGGATCTGACTGAAGTACAGTCCGGCCCCTCATGTACTCAGATGCTTGCATGGCTCGGTGCAGAAGTAATCAAAATCGAACGTCCCGGTGTTGGCGATGCTACCCGCAATGAAATTCAGTTCTCGCCCGACGCTCCGAGCTATTACTTCCTTCAGCTGAACTCCGACAAGAAATCGCTTTCGCTCGACGCAAAGACCCCCGACGGCAAGGAAATCATGACAAAACTGATTAAAGAAGCCGATATTTTCGTTGAAAACCTCCACCCCGGTGCTGCCGATGACCTCGGCTTCGGCTGGGAAGCCGTTCATGCAATGAACCCTAAATGTATCTACGGCACTATCAAGGGCTTCCCGCTTTCGTCGCGCTATAAAGACCTGAAGGCCTACGAACCTATTGCTCAGGTAACGGCCTTGGCTGCATCGACAACCGGCTTCTTCAGCGGCCCCGACAACATTCCGACCCAGAGCGGCGCTGCCCTGGGCGACTCGAACTCAGGCATGCACCTGCTCATCGGCCTGCTTGCGGCTCTGCAGCTCCGCAACAAAACCGGCGAAGGCACCTACGTTTATCAGTCGATGCACAACGCCTGTCTGAACCTCTGCCGCATCAAGACCCGCGACCAGCTGACTCTCGACAAGATTCACGAACTCACCCAGTTCCCTCAGTACCCCAACACTCCCTTCGGCGACTGCGTTCCCCGCGGCGGCAACTTCGAAGGCTCGGGCGTTCTCGGCTGGACCTATAAGTGTAAACCCTCGGGCCCCATGGATTCCGAGCAGGATGCCAACAACTACGTCTACATCGTTATTCAGCGCCCGGCCAAGGAATTTGAACTTGCCTGCAAGGCATTCGGCTTCGAGGACTGGCTGACCGATTCCCGCTTTAACACCGCCGATGCCCGCGACCGCAACAAGCAGGCGATCTATCAGCGCGTTGGCGAATGGTGTGCCGACAAGACCAAATTCGAAGTCACCGAAATCCTGTCGAAAGCCGGTGTTCCCGTCGGTCCCGTTCTTTCAACCAAGGAAGTTATGAGCGATGAAAGCCTCTACGACGGCAACACTCTCGTTAAAATCAACCAGGGTGGCAACGTTGGCGAATTTGTAACCGTAGGCTGCCCGTTCACCATCAGCGGTTTCCAGCCCACCTATGGCCCCGCGCCCGAACTCGGCGGCAACACCGAAGAGATTCTGACATCGCTCGGCTACACCAAGGAACAGCAGGCTGCAATGGCTGCAAACGGAACCACCGCTCCCGTCAAAAAGGCCGCTCCCGCTGCTCATCCCGCATAATGACAACCCCAAATAAATAATCCGTTTTCTTAGAGTTCAGTGTTTATAACGCCAATTCTTATAAACACTGAACTTTACATTAAATTTCAACTTAAAATTATTTATGGCTACAACTAACTCTACTACTCCTGCCGCAACCCCTACACCCACCGCCCCCAGCGCACCCCACTATCCCGACCAGGTGACCGGCATGTACATTCTCGCAAAAGCGCTTAAAAATATTGGTATCGACACTATGTATGGTCTTGTCGGTATCCCCGTGACCGATTTTGCCTATCTCGCCCAGGAACAGGGCATTCACTTCTATGGCTTCCGCCACGAGCAGCAGGCCGGCATGGCCGCCGCTACCCACGGCTATCTCACCGGCAAACCCGGCGTTTTGCTGACCGTCAGCTCCCTGGGCTTCCTCAATGGCCTGACTGCAACAATCAACGCAACAGTTAACTGCTACCCTATGATTCAGATTTCGGGCTCCAGCCAGCGCGAACCCATCGACCTGGACCAGGGTGCCTACGAAGGCCTCGACCAGCTCAACGTTGCCAAGGGCTTGGTAAAAGCCGCTTATCGCGTCAATCGGCCCCAGGATATTCCAACTGCGGTTGCCCGCGCATATCGTGCGGCGATTTCCGGTCGCCCCGGCGGCGTTTATCTCGACATTACGACCCCCTGTCTGGGCCAGGTTGTCGATGCCGACGAAGCCGAAAAATGGTTCTTCACCCCTGTTGACCCCGAAGCCAAGACCATTGCCAACCCCGCCAGCATTGAGCGCGCCGTTGAGCTGCTGAAGAGCGCTAAACGCCCCGCAATCGTTCTGGGCAAAGGTGCCGCATTCATTCAGGCCGACGATGTTATCAAGCAGTTTGTTGAATCAACCGGTATTCCGTTCTTCCCCATGTCGATGGCCAAGGGTCTGATGCCCGACAAGCACCCCCAGAGCGCCCTTTCCTGCCGCTCGACCATCATGGAGCAGGCCGACGTCGTTGTTCTTATCGGTGCTCGCCTGAACTGGCTGCTTTCGCGCGGCCACGGCAAGTGGAATCCCGACGGCAAGTTCATTCAGCTCGACGTTGAAGCAACCGAAATGGACTGCAACCGCCCGATCGATGCCCCCGTTGTCGGCGATATTGCCGAATCGCTGAAGGCCATGATCGCCAAGCTCCAAGGTCAGAAACTGAGCATGGATCCCACCTGGATGCCCTCGCTCGCGGCCGAAACCAAGGAGAAGAACGCCAAGTTCGCCGAGCGCCTCGCATCGTTTGCCAACTCTCAGCCCATGACCCACTGGACCGCGCTCAACGCACTGAAGCCGCTGATTGAAGGCAACCCCGACCTGGTAATCATCAATGAAGGCGCCAACACCCTCGACGACACCCGCGACACCATTGATATGTCGCTTCCCCGCCACCGCGTTGACTGCGCAACCTGGGCAATCATGGGCATGGGTATCGGCTCCACCATCGGCGCCGCCGTTTCGACCGGCAAGAGCGTCGTTGCCATCGAAGGTGACTCCGCATTCGGCTTCTCCGGCATGGACTTCGCAACCATCTGCCGCTATAAGCTCCCCTGCACCGTAGTCGTGTTCAACAACGGCGGTATCTACAACGGCATTGGCGTTAACATGAGCAAAGACGGCGAACCCGCGCCTACCACTCTCGACATCAACGCTCGCTACGACAAGATTTCAGAGGCCTTTGGCGGCGCCGCCTACTATGTAACCACCCCCGAGGAGCTGACCAAAGCGTTTACCGAGGCCGTGGCTTCGAAAAAGCCTGCGCTCATCAACGTTCAGCTCGCAGCCGATTCCGGCAAGGAGAGCGGCCACATCGGCTACCTCAACCCCGAATCTATCCAGCATGTAATCGTTTAACCGCTAATCCCCCCGGTAACTGACTATGGTACACATTTTACTATACGCTATAGTGCCTATTATCGTTGTTATGCTCGCCGGCTATATTTCCGGCAAGAAGGGCATGTTCAGCGGTAACGATGCCAAGCAGTTCAACAAAGTCGTTCTTGACTTTGCGCTCCCCGCAGCACTATTCATTTCAATCGTAACGGCTACTCGCGATGATCTGATCAAGGACCTGAAGCTCACAGTGGTTTCAACGCTCGTTATCATGGGCTGCTTCATGTTGGTTTACTTCATCTATAAGTACTGCTTCAAGAAGAACACCGGCGCCGACGCCGCGATTTCAGCCCTTATCAGTGGTTCGCCGACCATCGGCTTCCTCGGGTTTGCGGTTCTGGAGCCAATATTTGTGAGCTCAACGGTTTCGCTGTCGTCAGTAGCTCTTGTAGTCGCAATTGTCGGTATTGTTGTTAACGCAATCGGCATCCCTGTCGGCCTTTCGCTGCTCAACGCCTCGCTGGCAGAGCAGGGCAACACGGGCGGCAAGAAGCAGAGCGGCTGGAAGCCCGTTATCCAAGCCCTTGAACAGCCTGTTGCCTGGGCGCCTATCCTCGCCGTAGTGCTTGTTCTGGTAGGTTTCCACTGGCCGGCATGGGCAAGCCCCTCCTTTAACCTGATTGCCAAAGCCAACGCCTCCTTGGCTGTATTCTCGGCAGGTATCACGCTTTCGAGCATTAAGGTCGTTATCAACTGGCAGGCAATCCTCGGCTCGATTATGAAGCTGATTGTGATGCCCGCAGCCGCCCTCATCGTTGGCTTGCTGGTCCACATGGACCCCATCAACCTCCAGATGCTGGTAGTTGCATGCGCCCTGCCTCCGGCATTCTCAGGCATCATCATTGCCGATGAATACGACACCTACGTTGCAACCGGCACTTCGTCGCTGACCCTGTCCGTAATCCTGTTCATCGGCTTCTGCCCCCTGTGGATATGGCTGACTCAGCTGGCTCTCGCCCACAATTTCCTGATGTAACCACCCTCCCCTCTCAACTCTCCTAAATATATATAATGAAGGCCGGACACTTTCAAAAGGTGTTCGGCCTTCTTGACTATTCAACGTTTCGACGATTTCAGCGATTCGACCATCAACGGTCCCGGAAGAAAATAGATTTCGACCCTGCGGTTTGCCGCCCGGCCCTTGCGCGAGGATTCATTGCTGACAGGCTCGTCGAATCCCAGGCCGTAGGGAACAATGCCGTCAACCGGCAGCTGCTCATCGGCGATCCATTGTCTGATGGCATCGGCGCGCGCCCGCGTCAGAGTGTAGAGATATTCCTCCGAACCGGTGTCGTCGCTATGAACAACAATCAGAGTCTTAAACATATCCGGGCTGCGCAGCGGGTGCATCAGGTTTTTCAGTTTCGGATTGGCAAACGAGGCGAGCAGAGTATCGTTTGGCAGAAAAAGATCGCTGACGGGAAACGTAACCATCAGAACCAGTCCCTCGCGCTCGCTCAGGTCGGTTTGGAAACCCATATGGGCGAAACGCTCCCTGAGCTTCGACATCTCGGCCTGAGCCTGGGCGACATACTTTGTCGGAACCTCGGGGAACTGCAGGTTTTCGTCGACCGAGAGGTTAACTATCTCGTCGTGATACTTGGCCAGGTCCACCTTTGCGGTTGCCGACAAGGAGGCTGCGGCCATTATTGAGCAGAGTAAAAATTTTCTAATCATATCTGCAAAGGTAATGATTTTTTCGCATCCCGCCAAACCGCGCCCCTACGAAATTCAGCCCGAAACCCAATTTGAAAAGCGTGCCCAACGTGATTCTAATCTCGGATCAGTGTAAAAGTTGGTTGTTAAAATCCGAGACAACTCTTAAATCAAAGAGATAACGCCTAAATTGTAGGGACATGCCTTCGGCATGTTGAATTCGTGGTGCGATTTGGATTGTGTATTTGGTTGATTACAAAAGCGAACATGCCAAAGGCATGTCCCTACATTAAACTGCACAGATTGAATTTTATTTTGTTTACGGAAGGTCAGTCTGATAGGAATGTAAACAGCTGGCGCTTAGTCGCTTAGTAAAAAATAAGTGCGAAGTCGCAATGACTTCGCACTTCATCTTCGTTGTCTTACGAGGATTCGAACCTCGACAGGGAGAACCAAAAACTCCAGTGCTACCATTACACCATAAGACAATCGGACTTGCTCAAGAACGTTCGGTTGGTTCCTAAAGCGAGTGCAAATTTACGCGTTTTTTTCTAATTATGCAAGTTTTTTAATGAAAAATCGAACAATTTTGCGATTTCAAGTGTATTAACAATGTACTAACCCACTAACTATTAACTATTATGAAGAAATTGTTCTTAACGTTGGCCATCGCATTGGCCGGAAGTTTTGCCGCCAGCGCCGCCAACGACTATTACCGCGACACCAATAACCTGCCTCAGGCAGCCAAGATATTTCTCGACAAGAACTTCAAACACTCCGAAGTAAGCTTTGTTAAAGTCGAAAAGAACTTTGGCCGCATTGATGAATATGAGGTCGTGTTGCAAGACGGCACAGAAGTTTCCTTTGACCGCAACGGTAACTGGGATAACGTTGAAATGCCGGTCAAGAAGTCCGTTCCGGGCGAAATTGTTCCGCCGGAAATCGCCCGCTATGTCGGACAAAACTATCCGAAACAGCGCATCGTTTCGATCGACAAGGAAAGCGGCGGCTATGAGGTAGAACTCAGCAATGGTCTTGACCTTAAATTCAACAAGGCAGGTCAATTCAAGCGAATCGACGATTAACCGAGAAACATAAAACCATAACCACTTCAGCGGCGCAGACTCCTGAATTGCCGGAGTCCGCGCCGCTGAATTTCTCTATTTTCAGGAGCTATGGCTCTTTAATATAACCTTAAAAAGCGTTTTTCATTCCGTCCAACCCCAAGGGACACTCCTAATATGATTTTTGGTGTTGCGTTTATTCGTCGAGAGTCATGTCGCTGAATCCGCCGGCCTCGAACTCGTCGTCGTTATAGGAGTCGGAACCGTAGAATTCGTCGTCGAACTCTTCAACAGCCTTTGCGGCGTTAATTTTGGTGGGCTCAACGATTTCCAGGACGCTTTCCTGTTTCGGAGCCTGCCCCATTGCGCTCGACACCAGAGGCTCAATCAGCGTCTTTCCTGTTTCGGAAGATTTCATTTCAATGTAGAAAGAGCGGTCGTTCAGATAGTCGAACGTAAGCATCAGGCGCTGGCCTTCATCTTCGATTTCGTCGCTCAGAATGGTGTCCTCCATCAGGTAGGCGTCTTCCGACGCATCGAGGCCCATGTCTTCAAGGGTGATTTCGCGTTCTTTCTCCCATTCGTTGTCGCAAATGAAAAAGGAACACATCTGATTCTTGTCGTAGCCTACGCTTTCATAAATGGCGTTGCGGAGGTCAAGGAACGTTGCGTCAGCGTCTATCTGAATATCACGGCGGAAGTTATCCACTTCGTCGGAAACCACGCGAAAATTATATATCATAAGTTTTGGTCTGGTTTTTGATGGTTTTGATGGTTTTTTAACGCCGCTAAGTTAGCAATAGTTTTTTGTTTCGCAACACATTTTCTCAATTTTTTTTCAAAAAATATTTTTTCCCGCTCAACTTCAATGTTTTCTTGGTTGTCAAAAAAATTCTTCGTAATTTTGCAGCTAATTAACCCCAATTATTAACGCATGAGAAAAAAATTGCTTTTCGCTGCTGTCGCAGCTATCGGCGCCACTGCCGTTTATGTTTACGCTAAAGATAATCTGCCAGCCATGAACCGCCAGAACCCACTGCTCGCCAACTACGAAACCGTCTACGATATTCCGCCGTTTGACCAGATTCAGATGTCGGACTATATGCCTGCTCTTCGTGAGGCAATCAATATTCAGAAAGCCGAAGTCAAAGCTATTATCGATAATCCCGAGGCTCCTACGTTTGAAAACACCATTCTCGCGCTCGACAACAGCGGCGATCTGCTCGCCCGGGTTGCCCTGCTCTTCGGCGGTCTCGACGAGGCGCTGAACTCGCCCGAGAGCGAAAAGGTTGCCGAGACCTTCTATGCCGAAGCTCAGCAGTGGGCCGACGAAATGGCCATGAATCCCGAGCTTTTCGCGCGTATCCGTTCGGTCTACGACAACCGGGAGTCCATGAATCTGACCGTTCCCCAGCTGCGACTGGTTGAAAAGACCTATCGCGACGCCGTTCGCAACGGTGCCATGCTCTCCGCCGCCGACCAGGATTCGCTCAAGGCCGTGAACTCGCGCCTGACCGACCTCTATCTGAAGTTCAACAAGAATCTGCTGGCCGCCACAAACGAGTTTGTCATCACCGTTACCGACACCGCCCGCCTGGCCGGTCTGCCCGGCGGCATTGTTGACGCTGCCGCCGAGGCAGCGGCTGAACGCAACCTCCCTGCCGGAACCTATGCCTTCACTCTCCATGCCCCCAGCCGCCTGCCGGTTCTTCAGTATGCCGATGACCGCTCGCTGCGCCAGCAGGTCTATGAAGGCTACACCGGCCTGGCCTCATCCGGGCAATATGATAACGGCCCGGTTATCAACGACATTGTTCGCGCCCGCACCGCCAAAGCCCGCCTGCTCGGCTATCCCGACTTCGCTTCCTATGCAACGTCCAACGTTATGGCAAAAACGCCCGAAGCCGCAATGGAACTGCTGACCAAGGTTTGGAACGCCGCGCGCACGCGCGTTAATGAGGAGGTGGCCGAGATGCAGGCTCTCACCCCCGAAAAGATTATGCCGTGGGACTATTCCTACTATGCCGAAAAACTTCGCCAGCAGAAATATGCGCTCGACGAAGAGGAACTTCGCCAGTACTTCGCTGTTGACAGCGTTCTGCAGGGCGTGTTCAAGATGGCCAATATCCTCTATGACGTTAACTTCACTGAACTCCCCGAGGCTCCGAAATATCACCCCGAGGTTAAAGTCTATGACGTTACCGATGCCAAGACCGGCGAACACATCGCAGTGTTCATGAACGACTACTTCCCCCGCGCTTCGAAGCGCCAGGGTGCGTGGATGAGTGAATTTAAGGGCGAATATGTCGACGAAAACGGCAACCGCGTCGCTCCTATCATCTACAACGTCGGCAACTTTACCCGCCCTACTGCTACCACTCCGGCTCTGCTTTCGATCGACGACGTTGAAACTCTCTTCCATGAGTTCGGCCACGGCCTTCACGGCATGCTGACCCGCGCCGAATATCGCTCGCAGGCCGGCACCAACGTTGACCGCGACTTCGTTGAGCTCCCCAGCCAGATTCACGAACACTGGGCCGTTGCTCCCGAAATGCTGAAAATGTATGCCCACAACTGGAAAACCGGCGAGGTTATTCCCGACGAACTGATTGCCAAACTCGAAGCAGCCCAACACCATAACCAAGGTTTCACCACCGGCGAACTCGCTTCGGCCGCGCTGCTCGACCTCTATTGGGGCAAGCTGAATCTCGAACAGGGCGACTCGGTCAACGTTCTTGACTTCGAACGCTCGGTTGCCGAAAAACTCGGAATGCCCGCTGAGCTGCAGTTCCGCTATCGTTCGCCTTATTTCAAACATGTGTTTGGCTCCGACGGCTATGCTTCCGGCTACTACACCTATCTCTGGGCCGAAGTGCTCGACACCGACGGCTTCGAACTCTTTGAGGAACGCGGCATCTTCGATCCCGAGACCGCTGCCTCGTTCAAAAAGAACGTGCTCGAAGCCGGTGGCTCGGAAGACCCCATGAAGCTGTTTGTTAACTTCCGCGGCCGTGAGCCGGAGGTTGACGCCCTGCTGCGCAACCGCGGACTGATTTCCAAATAATGAAACTGCTCCACACCAGCGACTGGCACCTTGGCCACGAACTCTACGGCGTTGACCGCCGCGACGAGTTCGCGGCCATGCTGCTTAATGTCCGAAACGCTATTGACCTTCACCGGCCCGACGCGATGATTATTGCCGGCGATGTTTTCGACACTTCGATGCCGGCAATCGAAGTGCAGACGGTCCTTGCCAACGCTCTGGTCGATTTTCATCGGCTCCATCCCGATATGGTAATCGTCGTGACCTCCGGGAATCATGATTCGGCGAACCGCCATGAGATTTTCCGCACCCCCTGGCGCGCTCTCAACGTTCATGCCATCGGCAACATTAACCCGTCGGCCCCGCACGATAACATAATCGAGATTCCCGGAAAAGGTTACATCGCCGCAGTTCCGTTCGTTAATGAGCGCATTCTCCCCGCCGACTACTTCCAGCGCTTGGTTGACTCAGTTCCGGCCAATGACCTGCCACTGGTTCTGTCGGCCCACCTGGCCGTTGTCGGCGCGGATTTCAGCGGCCACAAGCGTGCGCAAACCGAAACCGCCGAGTTCGTTGGCAATCTGCGAACGCTTCCAATTGCCGACATTGCGTCGGGCTTCGACTATCTCGCCCTGGGCCACATCCATAGCCCGCAGTTTATTCATGGCGCCGGCCATCACCGCGCACGCTATTGCGGCTCTCCGCTGCCTGTCGGATTCGACGAAGCCGCCGCTCCACATGGCATCAGTCTCGTTGAAATCCAAAGCCGGGGTGACGAGCCGCAGGTAACGCACATCGAGTTTGAACCGCTGCGTCGCCTCGTTACCCTACCCGACCCCACTACGTTCCTGCCCTGGGATGAACTGCTCGAATACCTGAAAAGCTATCGCGCGGACGAGCCGCAGCTACTGCGACTGAACGTTTTGCTCAACAAGCCGCTGCCCGACAATCGCCGGCAGCTCATCGCCGACGCCTTGACCGACCCGAACCTGACTCTCTGCACCATCAATGCCCGTCGGCCCGAAGTCGGGGCCGTTGCCGGAGTGCGTGTCCGCTCAGTCAGCGAATTTCAGGCCGAGGACCCTTTGACAATTGCCAAGGAATATGCCGCCTACGCCGGCATGCCGTTAACCGAAGATATGGCCGACCTCTTCCGCGAGGTTCTATCTGAAATCAAACAACAGTAACCGTGAAACTCCTAAAGCTCACAATTTCGAACATAGCGTCGGTGACCGCCGCCTCAATTGACTTCACGGCCGAGCCGCTCGCCTCAGCCTCCGTTTATCTGATCACGGGCAACACCGGCTCGGGTAAGACAACAATTCTCGACTCAATCTGTCTGGCGCTCTATGGAACCACCCCGCGCCTGCAACGCCTGGCCGAAGGCGGCCACAAAAGCGTTGAGCTGACCGATGGCAGCAAGTACACCGACTCGCGCGCAATGGCCCGCCGCGACAGCGTTGAGGCAACCGCCGAACTGGAATTTATCGGCAACGACGGTATTCACTATTCGGCGACCTGGACAACGGCCCGTCCCTACAAGAAGCAGGGCAAGCCGTTTCGCACCCCTGCTCATTTCCTTCGGTTCACCGAAAATGGCCGCGAAGTCGTTATTGACAAGGTAGCTCCGCTGCGCGAGCGCATTGAGCGGGCGGTGGGCCTGGATTTCAAAAAATTCTGTCGCACAACCATGCTGGCTCAGGGTGACTTTACCCGCTTTCTCCAGGCGCCCAATGATGAAAAAAGCGAAATCCTCGAAAAAATCACCGGCACAGACGTTTATCGCCGCATTTCAATTAAGATTCGCGAAAACTACAAGACGCGCAAAGATGCCGCCAACGAGCTTGAGCGTCAGCTGGCCGACATTGTGCTGCTATCGAACGAGGAACTGGACGCCGCGAAAGCCGAACTGCAGATCCTCGAACGCACCAACGGCGAGCTGAAGGCGCAATCCGACAGCTTGATGAAGGGAATTATCTGGTTGGAAAACGAAACCGTGATGACCGCTCAGCTTGCCGAGCTCCGGAAGGCTCTGACCGAGGCTGAGGAGTTTGCCAAGAGCGACCGCATCGCAAATCAAAAGGAACTGATTGCCCAATATGACCTGACGGAGAAGCCGCGCCGCTGGAGCGCCGAGGCCGCCGACGCCCGCAAGGAGCGGGAAAAGGCCATCCATGACCTCGACGAGCTGGCGGCCCACGCGCTTGACCTTCGTGGTGGTCTGGAATATCTGCGGCTTTCCGTCGATACCAACCGCCGCAAGGCCAACGAACTGAAAACGCTCATTGACCTGGAACAGCCGAACGCCGAGGTTTACTCGCGCCAGCAGCTGATTGTTTCAAAGCTGTCATCGCTCGATGCAGGGCACGAATCTCTGGCCGGGCTGAACTCTCAGCTCGCCTCTATTGCAAAGTCCATCGAAAACAATCTGCTCAAGGCGGTCGAGAAAGCCGCCGCGGATTTAGCTGCTGCCAAAGATGCTCAGCAGGCAATCAGGCAGTCGATCGACGATAACGAAGCAATTCTGGAGGCCAAGCACCCCGAGCGAATCCGCGAGGTTCTCGACGCGCTGAAAAACGAAAAGCAGAAAGTTGAACGCCGCCAACAGATTGCGCGCCTGCAAAAGGAGGTGGCCGACGCAAGGGCTCAGCTGCAAGCGCTGGCCGACAGCATTGGGGCGCTCCGCATTGTCCGCGACAAGGCCAAGGCCCTCTACGAGCGCGAGCGCGAGTCGGTCGATGCGCTTATTAGAAAGCTGAGGGGCGAACTGACGGCGGGGTGTCGCTGTCCTCTATGCCGCCAGACGGTGACGGAGCTTCCTGTTGAACACGACATTGAACTGCTCATCGTGGGCTACGAAAAATCCTATCGCGAAGCCGACGAGAACGTTCGCAACCACGAGGCGGAAATGAACCGCCTGACAGCAAAAATCGAGGTGACGCAAAAGAGTATCGACTCCGAAGAAACCGGGCTTAACGAGCCTCTCCGTTCGCTCGAGGCAATCAACGGCGAGATCGTAAGCGTTGAAAAGCTATTGGAAGAGATCAATGCTCTGTCGGTTAAAATCCGCGAATCAGGCCAACAGTTGAAGCAGGCAACGGCGCTGACCGAGAAGTGCAGCGAGGCCCTCAATGCGGCCAACTCGGCGGTCAACGTTGCCCGCACGAAGGAGGCGACCCTCCGCGGCCAAGCGGCGTCGGTGGCTGCGGCAATCGAAGCCCTCGAGGCCGAGATTCTTGGCCTCACTGCCGGTTATGCCGTCCCGATGTCGCCCCTGAAAAAGCCCGCCGACTATGCCGCAAAGCTGACCCAAGCCGCGCAATCCTATAATCGCGCGGTTGAAACGCTCAATGAACTCAACCGGCATATAACCGCCACTAAGGAGGAATTTGCCCGCAACATGGCCATTATCGACGGACTGAATCTGCCGTGCGACTCGCGTGTCAGCCCGATGAAGCTGCAAGACCTGGATTCGCAGGTTGGTGCTCTAAACGCAAAAGTAGCCGCAACGCGGCGCGCCCTGGCCGATTCCGAAGCGAAGATTAAGCAGGCTCGGGAGCAGATAGCGTCGTTTATGGCCGAAAATAATCTGTCGGAGTTCATTCTGCAGAACCTTCTGCAGCTGTCGGCGGTTGAGGTGGCAGGTGCGCGACGCGACATTGCCGCCGCGTCCGACAATCTGCTGAAGGCACGCACCTCGCTTGACGAAGCTCTGAAACGCTATGACGCCCACAAGGCCAACCGCCCCGAGGCTCTCGACGGCGACCTGCCGGTCGACGCGCTGAAACAGCAAAAGTTGAAAGCCGACGAAGATGCCGTTGAGGTCAACCGCCGCATTGGCGTTATAACCCAAAGGCTCACCGCCGACTCTCAGTCGCGCACAACCCACGCCGAACGCCTGCGCCTGCTCAACGAAAAGCGAACCGAAGAGCAGCGCTGGAAGCAGCTCGACGAGCTGTTTGGCGACACTAACGGCAAGAAGTTCGTTAACATAGCGCAGACCTACGTTTTGATGGATCTGATAGATTCGGCAAATAAATACATGTCAACGCTCTCCGACCGCTATCGGCTGCGTGTTGAGCCCAATTCGTTCGTTATCTATGTCGACGACGCCTATGACGGCGGCTCCTCACGCCCGACCAACACCATTTCCGGCGGCGAGAGCTTCCTGCTGTCGCTTGCACTGGCATTGGCGCTGAGCGACATTGCCGAGGGCCTGGAGGTTGACACTCTGTTTATCGACGAAGGATTCGGCACCCTCAGCGGCAAACCGCTGAAGGATGCCATAGCAACCCTTGCGCAGCTTCATTCTCAGACCGGACGCCATATCGGCATCATATCCCACGTCGAAGAGCTGCGAAACGAGCTGCCGGTTCAGATTCGCGTGGTTCAAAACCCGCAAACCTCCGACAGCCATCTCGAAATAACAGGTTAATACTGCCCGACGTTAAGCAACCAACCGTCGATTCGGCCATCGGTCAGATCGGCATGGTTGGTTTCGTCGAGCAGCAGACCTACCGGCTGACCGTCAACGATAGCATCGGAATGGTTGAACTTATAAACGTCGGCCGGATAGGAGCCGATGAAATATGCGCCGCTGTTTTTCAGCTTTTCGTAGATAATACCGACGCCGGAGCAGAAGGTGTCGGCCATCGTTTCGTCGCCGACGCCGACGAGGGCAACCCTGTGGCCGCGGAGGTCCATTGCCTTCAGCGCGTCGAGAAAGTCGAGCCAGTCAACCTCTACGTCGCCTGAGCCCCAGGTCGAGGTGGCGAAAATCAGATTCTCGTAATCGCCAACAGTCGAGGGGGCTGCGGTAGCTACGTTATGGACGTCGGCGGCATCGACGCCGAGCTTCTTTGCAATGCGTGCGGCAATGTCGGCGGTGGTGCCGGTTTGGGAACCGTAGAATATTCCGAATTTTTTCATGTTCTTGAATTTTTGAGTTATATCTGCAAAAATAACATTCCAAATGAAATTTTGGTTTGAAAAACAACGGAAGTTCGCGAGAAAATTCGTAACTTTGCACGCAAAGATAAAAATTCCATATTTTTGCTTATGCGCCAAATTCTCAACGCCCGTCTGATTCTTGAGGACGGAACCGTTTTCAACGGAAAGTCGTTCGGCTACCCCGCATCGACTGCCGGCGAAGTCGTTTTTAACACGGCGATGACCGGCTACCCCGAGTCTTTAACCGATCCGAGCTATGAAGGCCAAATTCTCGTAACTACCTATCCTATACTTGGTAACTACGGCGTAGCTCCCCGCTCTGAGAAAGACGACGTTTCAGAATTTTACGAAAGTGACCATATCCACGCCCGTGCTATCATTGCACAGGACTACACCTACAATCACTCCCACTGGCTTGCCGACCGCTCGCTCGCACAATGGCTCAACGAGGAAAAAATCCCCGGAATCTATGGCATCGACACTCGCGCGCTGACCAAACTGCTGCGCGAAAAAGGCTCGATGCTCGGCAAAATTGTTGTTGACGGAACCGACGAGCCCGATTGGTATGACCCCAACACGGAAAACCTCGTTGCCAAAACCTCCTGCAAGGAAGTTGAGGTTCATGGAAGCGGCGACAAAACCGTTGTTCTGGTCGACTGCGGCGTCAAACACAATATTATCCGCTGCCTGACCAAGCGCGGCGTAAAGGTTATTCGCGTTCCCTGGGACTACGATTTCACTCAGCTTGACTATGACGGCCTGTTTATTTCCAACGGCCCCGGCAATCCCGACATGGTTGACAAAACCGTTGTGAACCTCCGAAAGGCTCTGGAGCAAGACAAGCCCATTTGCGGCATCTGCATGGGCAATCAGCTGCTCTCAAAAGCTGCCGGCGCCAAGACCTACAAGCTGAAATATGGCCACCGCAGCCATAATCAGCCCGTGCGCAAAGTCGGCACCGACACCTGCTTCGTCACTTCGCAGAACCACGGCTTCGCAGTTGATAACGCAACCCTTCCCGCCGATTGGGAACCTCTGTTTATCAACATGAACGACGGAACCAACGAGGGCATACGCCATAAGTCGAAACCCTTCTTCTCAGCCCAGTTCCACCCCGAAGCAAGCTCGGGTCCGAAAGACACCGAGTTCCTGTTCGACGAGTTTATCAAACTACTTTAAGAATCACCTTATATCCCACAATAAATGAACGAGATAAAGAAAGTGCTGCTTCTTGGCAGCGGCGCCTTGAAAATCGGCGAAGCCGGCGAATTTGACTACTCCGGCTCCCAGGCCCTCAAGGCCATGAAGGAAGAAGGCATAACCACCGTACTCATCAACCCGAACATCGCAACCGTTCAGACTTCCGACGGGTTTGCCGACAAGATTTATTTTCTTCCCGTTACTCCGCTCTTCGTTGAAAAGGTGATTAAAAAGGAGCGCCCCGACGGTATTCTGCTCGCTTTCGGCGGCCAGACCGCACTGAACTGCGGCGTTGAGCTCCACCGCTCCGGCGTTCTCGAAAAGTATGGTGTCAAAGTCCTCGGCACTCCCGTGCAGGCAATCATGGACACCGAAGACCGCGAGCTCTTTGTTAAGAAACTCGACGAAATCGACGTTAAAACCATTAAGAGCGAAGCCGTCAGCACCACTGCCGACGCCATCGCGGCAGCCGAATCGCTGGGCTACCCGGTTATTGTTCGCGCCGCCTATGCTCTCGGCGGTCTCGGCTCCGGTTTCTGCGACAATCGCGAGGAGCTTATCGCGCTGGTTGAAAAAGCATTGTCGTTCTCTCCTCAAGTATTGGTTGAGAAATCACTCAAGGGCTGGAAGGAAGTTGAATATGAAGTCGTGCGCGACCGATTCGACAACTGCATCACGGTCTGCAACATGGAAAACCTCGATCCGCTCGGCATCCACACCGGCGAGAGCATCGTTGTTGCTCCCTCGCAGACCCTGACCAACGAGGACTACCACTATCTGCGCTCGCTCGCAATCAAGATTATCCGTCATATCGGCATCGTTGGCGAATGTAACGTCCAATATGCCTTTGACCCCGAATCGATGGACTATCGCGTAATCGAGGTTAACGCCCGCCTGTCGCGCTCGTCGGCTTTGGCGTCGAAGGCCACCGGCTATCCTCTGGCATTCGTTGCCGCCAAGCTCGGCCTCGGCTACGGCCTGTTTGACCTGAAAAATTCAGTCACTAAAGAAACTTCGGCATTCTTCGAGCCCGCGCTCGACTACATCGTTGTTAAGATTCCCCGCTGGGACCTCGGCAAGTTCCACGGCGTGCGTCGCGAAATCGGCTCGTCGATGAAATCCGTAGGTGAGGTGATGGCCATTGGCCGCACCTTTGAAGAGGCTATTCAAAAGGGTCTGCGAATGATTGGTCAGGGCATGCACGGCTTTGTGGGCAACAAGGAACTCCACGTTGCCGATATTGACAAAGCCCTCGCCGAACCGACCGACAAGCGTATCTTCGTGCTCTCTCAGGCGCTGCAACATAACTACAGCATCGAACGTATCCACGAGCTCACTAAGATTGACCGCTGGTTCCTCCATAAGCTCAACAATATCGTTGTTACCTACAACGAACTCCAGCAATATAACGACCTCCCCACCCTCCCTGCCGAACTTCTTCAGATTGCCAAGCAGCAGGGCTTCAGTGACTTCCAGGTGGCTCGTTCGTTGCAGCCCGACATTGCCGGCACGTCTGCCCATGATGCTTCGCTCGCCGTTCGCAACCGCCGCAAGGAGCTGGGCATCATTCCCGTCGTTAAGCAGATAGACACTCTTGCCGCCGAATATCCCGCGCAGACCAACTATCTCTATCTGACCTATAACGGCTCGGTCAATGATATTGCCTACGAAAACGACCATCGTTCAATCGTTGTTCTTGGCTCGGGTGCCTATCGCATCGGCTCGTCGGTTGAGTTTGACTGGTGTTCGGTCAACGCGCTCCTGACCGTTAAGAAGCAGGGCTACCGCTCGGTTATGATTAACTATAACCCCGAAACCGTGTCGACCGACTACGACATGTGTGACCGCCTCTATTTCGACGAGCTGACCTTCGAGCGCGTAATGGATATTCTCGACCTCGAAACGCCCCACGGCACTATTCTCTCCGTGGGCGGTCAGATACCCAACAATCTTGCAATGAAACTCGACGCCCAGGGCGTCAACATCCTCGGCACTTCGGCCCAGAGCATCGACAACGCCGAAGACCGTCATAAATTCTCGTCGATGCTCGATAACCTCGGCATTGACCAGCCCGCATGGCGCGAACTGACCTCGATGGATGATATTCACAAATTCATCGCTGAAGTCGGCTTCCCCGTTCTTGTGCGCCCCAGCTATGTGCTTTCAGGCGCTGCCATGAACGTATGCTCCAATCCCGAGGAACTCGAACGCTTCCTTCGCCTGGCCGCTAACGTCAGCAAGGAGCACCCGGTCGTTGTCAGCCAGTTCATTCAGTTTGCCAAGGAAATTGAAATGGACGCCGTTGCCCAAAACGGCGAAATCAAGGCCTACGCCATCAGCGAGCACATTGAGTTCGCCGGCGTTCACTCCGGCGACGCAACCATTCAGTTCCCGCCCCAGAAACTCTATGTCGAAACCATGCGCCGCCTGAAAAAAGTGTCGGCTAAAATCGCCAAGGCTCTCAATATCAGCGGCCCGTTCAACATCCAGTTCCTGGCCAAGAACAACGACATCAAGGTTATCGAATGTAATCTCCGCGCTTCGCGCTCCTTCCCCTTCGTCAGCAAGGTTCTCAAAATCAACTTCATTGACCTGGCAACGCGCATCATGCTCGGCGAAAACGTTGAAAAGCCCTCGAAGAGCGCTTTCGACCTCGATTACGTCGGCATCAAGGCGTCGCAGTTCAGCTTCTCGCGTCTGCAGGGCGCCGACCCGGTGCTTGGCGTTGACATGAGCTCCACCGGCGAGGTCGGCTGCATCGGCGACGACACTTCCGAAGCGCTCCTCAAGGCAATGCTCTCCGTTGGCCAGCGCGTGCCTGAAAAGAGTGTGCTCCTTTCAACCGGCACTCCCAAGCAGAAGGCCGACATGCTCGACAGCGCCCACCTCCTTCATAACCACGGCTATAAAATCTACGCCACCGGCGGCACCCACCAGTTCCTCAACGATAACGGCATTCCCGCAATCCGCGTTTACTGGCCCTCGCAGCCCGACATGCAGCCCCAGGCGCTCGACTTGCTCCACAACAAGGAAATCGACATGGTTGTCAACGTTCCCAAGAACCTGACACCTACCGAGCTGAGCAACGGCTATAAGATTCGTCGCGCGGCGATTGACCTCAACGTGCCGCTGCTGACCAACGCCCGTCTGGCTGCCGCGTTCATCTCGGCATTCACCTCGATGACGGTCGACGACATCGAAATCAAGTCCTGGGACGAATACTGATGGCCCGGCGCGCCCAGTTCACTACCCGCCTCGGCGTCATTGCTGCAACGGTCGGCTCTGCTGTCGGCCTCGGCAACGTGTGGCGCTTCCCCTATGAGGCGGGAGTGAATGGCGGCGGCGCGTTTCTGCTGGTTTATCTGCTCTTCATCCTTGCAATCGGCATTCCCGTCATTACGGCCGAATTTATCATCGGCCGCTCGGCTCGGGCTAATGTCTACGGTGCTTTCAAGCGTCTGCCCGGCTCGCGCGCATGGAATTTCATCGGTTTGAACGGTATCCTCGCCGCCATACTGATTTTGAGTTTCTATAGCGTCGTTGCCGGCTGGACGGCTGAATACTTCCTCGACTCCCTGACCGGCTTCGGCGGCGCCTCATCAACCGCCGAACTCCATAGCCGCTTCGGCAACTTCACTGCCTCGTGGAAATCGGTGGTCTGGACCTTGATATTCCTTGGGGTCAACTTCTTCATTTTGCGTCGCGGCGTTCAAAAGGGCATTGAAAGGATGTCGAACATGATGATGCCGCTGCTCTTTGCCATTCTGCTGCTCTTTGCATTTAATTCGCTGACTCTGCCTTCGGCTGCGCAGGGGCTTGAGTTTCTGTTCACGCCCGATTTCTCGCAGTTGACCCCGACCGTCTGGCTCGGAGCGATGGGTCAGGCCTTCTTCTCGCTGAGCATAGGCCTCGGTTGCCTGATAACCTATTCAGGCTACTTCAAGCAGCAAACAAAGCTGCTTGGAACCGCCGTTACTACTGCCGGACTCGACACTCTCGTTGCCATTCTATCAGGCATTATTATCTTCCCGGCGGTTTTCTCGTTCGGTGAGTCGCCGGCTGCCGGTCCGAAACTGGTTTTCGAAGTTCTGCCGTCAATATTTCAGGGAATGACCCTCGGTCGCCTCTGGTCGCCGCTCTTTTTCCTGCTCTTGCTTCTCGCGTCGCTGACCTCCACCATCTCGATGGCCGAAATCGCAATCGCCTATTTCAGCGAAGAACGCAAAATGTCGCGTTCATCGGCCACTGCGCTGACCATCGGAATCTGTGGGGTGCTGGGAACTCTCTGCGCCCTGTCGTTCGGGCCGCTCGGGGAGTTCACGATCTGCGGCATGACAATTTTTAACCTTTTCGATTTCGTGTCGAGCACCGTTTTGCTCCCGCTCGGAGGCATTTTCATTTCGCTCTATGTCGGTTTTGTTTTGAAACGCTCAGCCGTTGATGCTCAGCTCCAAGGAGTTCCGGCTGCGGTAGTCGGCGCGGTGCTCTTTTGCCTCCGCTTCGTTGCCCCGATTTGCATAACGCTGATTTTCCTGTCAGGTCTGGGGCTGTTCTAATCAAACTTTTCGTTTGGCACGTTGTTTGATATTCAGAAATAAAAAACCAAATTTCTCAGTATGGAAACAATCGAAAAAAAACAAGGCTCAATCGGTGTTACCACCGAAAACATTTTCCCCGTAATCAAAAAATTCCTGTATAGTGACCATGAAATCTTTCTGCGCGAGCTCGTCAGCAACGCCGTTGACGCAACGCAGAAAATCAAAACCCTATCGTCGTTCGGCGAGTTCAAGGGCGAACTCGGCGACTTGAAAGTCACTGTTACTATCGACAAGGAGGCCGGCACGCTGACCGTTTCCGACCACGGCATCGGCATGACCGCCGCCGACGTTGACAAATATATCAACCAAATCGCATTTTCCGGCGCCGAGGAGTTCCTGAACAAGTATAAAGATACCGCCAACGGCATTATCGGCCACTTCGGTCTGGGTTTCTACTCGGCGTTCATGGTTTCGAAAAAGGTTGAAATCCGCACTCTCAGCTATCAGGAAGGCGCGCAGGCCGTTCGCTGGGAATGCGACGGCTCGCCGGTCTACACGCTGGAGCCCTGCGACAAAACAACCCGCGGCACCGACATCGTTCTCTACATCGACGACGAAAGCAAAGAATTTCTCGATCAGGCACGCATCGACACTCTGCTGCGCAAGTACTGCCGCTTCCTCCCCGTTCCCGTTGAAACCGATGGCAAAGTAATCAACTCGACCGAACCGACCTGGACCAAGAAGCCGGCCGACCTGACCGATGAAGATTATCTGAACTTCTACCGTGAACTCTACCCCGGTCAGGACGATCCTCTGTTCTGGATTCACCTTAATGTTGACTATCCGTTCACTCTGACCGGTATTCTCTATTTCCCCAAGATTCACAACAACTTCGAGCTCACCAAAAACCGCATCCAGCTCTATTCGAACCAGGTGTTCGTAACCGATTCTGTCGAAGGCGTCGTTCCCGAGTTCATGATGCTGCTCCAGGGCGTTATCGACTCGCCCGACATTCCTCTGAATGTCAGCCGCAGCTACCTGCAGAGCGACAGCGCCGTTAAGAAAATTTCGGGCTATATCACCAAGAAGGTGTCGCAGCGCCTCGAAGAAATCTTCAAGGCCGACCGCAAGGACTTCGAAGCCAAGTGGGATGACATCAAGATTTTCATTGAATACGGCATGCTGACCGACGACAAGTTCCGCGAAGCCGCAATGAAGTTCTGCCTGCTGAAAGACACCGAAGGCAACTACTACACTATAGACGAGTATCAGAAGCTCATCGAAGGCACGCAGACCGACGCGCAGAAGAACGTCGTGTTCCTCTACACTACCGACCCCACCGCCCAGTATTCCTTCATTAATGAGGCAACCTCGCGCGGCTATAACGTGCTCGTCATGGACGGCCAGCTCGACAATCACTTCGTTGGTATGCTCGAAAGCAAAATCGAAGGCTCGCGCTTTGTCCGCGTCGATTCCGACATTATCGACAACCTGATCAGCAAGGGCGACAAAAAGGCTTCAGACCTTTCCGGCGCCTCGCTCGAAATGATGTCGGCAATCTTCAAGTCGCAGATTCCGGCGCTCGAAAATGCCAATTTCCTGGTTCAGCTCGAATCTATGGCCGAGACCTCGCAGCCGGTGACCGTCACCGTTAACGAATACATGCGCCGCATGAAGGAGATGGCCGCAATGCAGCCCGGCATGAATTTCTACGGTCAGATGCCCGACTCATATTCGCTGGTCGTTAACACCGCCCACCCGCTCGTTGCCAAAATCAAAGCCGAAGCCGAAAAGGCCATAGGCAGCGACGTGGAGAAAGATTTCGCAAACCTCGGCGAAGCCGAATCGAAGCTCAATCAGGTTAATTCCGAGGTTAAGGACCATAAGCCCACCGATGAGCAGCAGCAACAGATTGGCGCGCAGCAAGACGCAATGGCCGCTGCCCGCAAAGAGATTACCGACAAATCCGCAGGCTTCGCCTCAGGCGAGCCCCTGGTTCGTCAGCTCATCGACTTGGCGCTGCTGTCGGCCGGCCTGCTCCGCGGACGCGAGCTCAGCGACTTCGTTAATCGTTCAGTATCACTCCTGAAATAATGAATAAAACCCTCATCAGCGCGTTTTTAGCGCTCGTTAGTGCGGGCATTGCCTTCGGGCAGTGTCCGCTAACGTTTGTTGGTTCCGACCAGGCGCAGATTGGTGTCTACGTCGCGCCCGTCAATGAGTCGGAGCCGACCGTTGCCTATAATTCCGAAGTCCTGCTGACTCCGGCATCGGTAATGAAGTCGGTAACCGTGGCGGCAGCCCTTCACCGCTACGGCGGCGACTTCCGATGGCAAACAGTTGTTAAATCCTCGGGCAAGATAGCCGACGGCACTCTGCGCGGCAATCTCGTTTTCATCGGCTCGGGCGACCCCACCCTCGGCTCCTACGAGTTTCGCAAAAACCGGACCGGATTCCTGGCCGCTTTGCGCTCAGCCGCCGCCGACAAAGGCTTCAGCCACGTTGCCGGTTGCGCCGTCGATGCGTCGTCCTGGCCCAATCAGGGAGCCATTCCGTCGTGGGAAATCGAAGATATTCCCGGCGTTGACGGCGCAGGCTTTTACGGGCTGAACTGGAATGACAACACTTTTAACCTGTCGGTTCCCTCAATGCAGGCCTCGCCGCGCATTCCGGGTCTGCAGATTAAGCGACGCGCAAGCTCCGGCGGACTCTCGGCGTTTCGCAATCCGGGCAGCTATGAAATAACCGTTACGGGCCAGTTAGGCAACAAACAGAAGTCTGCAACGCTGAAATGCTCCATGCCCTATCCGCCCGAGGTTCTGCTTGGCGAAGTCGACAGCCTGTTCAGCGCCCGCAAGGAGAAATTCAACGGCGGCGACACGGCGACCGTGCTCGTTTACCGCTCGCCGGAACTGCGCGAGGTTGCCCGTTCGCTCATGATTCGCTCCGACAATCAGATGGCCGAGGCAACGCTGCGCCTGCTCGAGCCGCGCCAGCCGCGCGCAAAGGCCATTGCCACCGAGCGAGCTATTTTGACCGGCCTCGGAGTGGACCTCAAGGGAGCGCGCATTGCCGACGGCAGCGGCCTGTCGCGCCACAACGCCATTTCTCCGCGCCAGCTCGGCCAGATTTTGCGCTCAATGGCGCGCAACGGTGATTATGTCGGCTCCTTTGCCCGCGTAGGTCTTGACGGCACGGTGCGCAACTTCATGAAAACCGACCCCAACCGCGAGAACTTCGTGTTGAAATCCGGCTCAATGACCGGCGTTATCTGCTACGTCGGCTACCGGCTCGACCCCCAGACCAAATCGCCGACCCATGTGCTTGCCATCATGATAAACAACGCGCCCGACTCGAAAGCCGCGCGCGCTGCAATTGCTTCATTCCTGTCGTCGCTCTAAACGCTGTCTTTCCGGCGGATTTTCAACGGATGCGCTCCCTCGGGGAGCGCTCCGTCTATTACGAGCGCCAGGTAACCGCCGCCGCCTGCTCCGGCCAGTTTATGGGCCAACGAGCAGGGGCGGTATTTTTCAATATACTCCTCCACTCCCTCGGCCACCATTGCCGGAAACATTGCAATCTGCGCGTCAAACGAAGCCTGAAACGCTTCGGCAAACGCCTTTAGGTCGTGCGCCCGAATTGCCTGCCAGCATCGGTCGGCAGCATCGGCCAGCGCCTTGACCTTCTCGGGGGTCACGTCGCTGTTCTTAACAACCGAGCTTCCGGGGCGGCGGGGAAACATCGGAACCAAACAGAGGTGGATCTCCAGCCAGCTGAGCGTTTCTTCGTCATTGACAGACTCGATTTTCGACGGCCAGTAGGTATTGTCGTAGTAATGGCGGTTTAGGCCCGACATGCAGATGCCGATAGCATCCTGCGCGCCCGAAATGTAGCCCTTGTCTTTTTCGGGCTCGTTTTCGAAGCAGAAGAGCAGGCGCGCGAGCATCTCTTCATTGTAGTTCGGGAGCTGGTAGGGCCATAGCTTGCGCGCTGAGTTGCGCGTTGAGGTCGACATTCCGCCGCGCTCCATATATTCCTCGATCGGTTCGAGCGAAATCGTCAGAGCCCAGCCCGGATGAAGCTGGCTGACGTATGGCTGGTCAATCCACGTTCCGGCCAAATCGAGCCTATATGGCAACTGCGAGCTTACTTCGGTGCGCAGGCTCGTCGTTGACCGCGCCTCGAGTCCCCGGTCGGGTCGCCGCTCGAGAACAACATATTTAATGCCGCGTTCCTCGCAGAATTTGCGTTTGGTTTCGTTGCCGCCGTCGCTGTTGACCACGAAAACATCGGGCTTTACCATATCGACCGTTGCAACGAAATCCATAATGCCTGAGCCCCGGTTAATCCACGCGTCGGTAACGTAGCGGATAGCTTTGACCATATAGAGCCGCTCGCGCTCGCTATATATCGGTTTGCGGCTTTTCAGTTCCTCGATGGTTGAATCGGAACCGATACCAACGTAGAGGTCGCCATATTGCGAGGCCTCCTTGAAGAAAGCAACATGGCCGGAGTGGAGCATGTCGTAGCAACCCGAAACGAAAACTTTCGGGCGGCGTTCATTGTTTTGAGTCGTCATTGCTGATCCAAACTGAATAGATGAAGGTAACGATGAAGCAGACCAGAGGCACGCAGAACGACAGGCTGACGCTGCCGGTGAGATCGCTGACGTAGCCCTGGAGCGGAGTTATCAGAGCGCCGCCGACGATAGCCATTATCAGGCCGGAGGAGGCGATTTTTGCAACTCCGCCGGTGATGCCGGCCTGTGCGGTGCCGTAGATGGTCGGAAACATCAGGCTCATGAAGGCGGAAATCATAACCAGCGCGCTGACAGCCGTTGAACCGCTGCCTAACATAACGATCAGCGTCATCAGCATCGCTCCGACAGAAGCGACGGCCATGAGCACGGCGGGTTTGAAAATCTTCATCAGCCATGTAAACAGGAAGCGACAAACCGTGAACAGCACTACCGAGGCGAGAATATAGTCGCTGGCGGCGGCTTCGCGGATGTTGAGTTCCTGCATTGCCAGGCGGATAACAAACGACCAGACGGTGGTTTGGGCGCCAACGTAGAAGAACTGCGTAACGACGCCATAGCGGTAGCGGCGGTTGCGCCAGAGCGATGCAACTGCGGTTCGCAGCGAAACGTTCATCTTCGAGTCGTCGCGCTCCGAGGTCATCGGCGACAGAATGATAACAACAGTGAGCAGCAGAAGGAAGATGCCGACAATCATATAGGTCAGCGAAACTGCGCTGAACTCATGGGCCTGAGTGGCGGCGAGCTCTTCGGGCGACATTACCAGGCGCTCAACCGCATCGGCATCGTGGAGTTCCGACAGAATCAGAGCGCGACTGAGCAAAATGCCGGCAATCGCCCCCACGGGATTAAACGACTGGGCAATGTTGAGTCGACGGGTTGCGGTTTCGGGCCTGCCGAGCGCCATAATCAGCGGGTTGGCGGTAGTTTCCAGAATGGCGCAGCCGCCGGCCATAATATAGATGGCAACCAGGAAGAACTTATAGCTTCCGACGTTGCCGGCCGGGGTGAAGAGCATGGTGCCGGCAGCATAGAGCAGCAGGCCGAGAATTATGCCGCTTTTATAGCTGAAACGCCTGATAAACAGCGCCGCCGGAATAGCGAAACAGAAATAAGAACCGTAGTAGGCAAACTGAACGAGCGACGTTTGCAGGTCGCTCATCGACATTATGCGCTTAAACGCCGCCAGCAGCGTGTCGTTCATGTTGTTGGCCATGCCCCAGGTCAAGAAGAGCATGGTAACGAGAACAAACGCCAGCCGCGGATTCTTCTTACTGTCGTTTATCATAGTTTTTCACCATAGGCGAGGTCGCCTGCATCGCCCAGTCCCGGAACGATATATGAGTGTTCGTTGATAATCGGATCTATTGCACCGCACCAAACGGTAGTTTTATCTTCGGGGAAGGTCTTTTTAATATATTCAATGGCTGCTTCGGAAGCAATGACGGAGGCAACATGAATGTGGGCGGGCGTTCCCTTGGTCAGCAGCGCGCGGTAGCTCAGTTCCATCGAGGTGCCGGTTGCGAGCATCGGGTCGCAGAGAATAACGGTTTTGCCGTTCAGGTCGGGCGAGGCGATATATTCGATGAATACGTCGAAATTCTCTTTTTCCTTATATTTTCTGTAGGCCGACACGAAAGCGTTTTCGGCATGGTCGAAGTAGCTCAGAAAACCCTGGTGGAAAGGCAGGCCGGCGCGGAAAATGGTTGCCAGAACAACCTTTTCGGCAGGCTCCATGCAAACGCAAGGAGCCAACGGCGTGTGCACTTCCTTTGCCTCATATTTCAGGGTTTTGGATATTTCATAAGCCATGATTTCGCCGATGCGCTCAAGGTTGCGGCGAAAGCGGAGCATGTCGCCGTGGATATTAACGTCGCGCAGCTCCATCATATACTGGCTGACCAGCGAGTTTTCTGAAGTGAGATTGTAGATTTCCATAATATATTAAAATTTATAAGTTGCGCCGACCATTCCCATGATTCCTTGGCAGGGAACCGCCGGACCTAAATACCAGTTCTGATTCAAAAGATTTTCGCCGCGCACGAAGGCCGACCACTGAGGAGTAATCTTGTAGCTTACTGAGGCCGAGAGGTTGCTGATGTTGCAAAGGTTCAAGTCTTTGCCTGCGCCGAGAGTTTTCTGGCGTCCGGCGCGCAGGTGGTACCCTACTCCGATGTCGAGCTTGTCAATGGGTCGGACGGTGAGATTATAGACCAGGTTCAGCTTCGCATGGTCGCGCCAGGGAGCGTAGCCCTTGCTGTAGTCTCCGCGCGGGCTCTGCGCAATGTCGAGCCGGAGGTTGGTCGAGAGGTAGCGGCGCCAGTCATAGTTGAACGCGGCTCCCCAGTGGAAACCCTTAACGTCGATAGGGTCCATATAGCCGGTCGTGACGGCAGGGAAATACCAGTCTTTGGCAATCGTGTAGCCCGCAAAGACCTGAATCGCGGCGCCTCTTATCGGGCCGATGGTCAGGCCGGCGTCGCCGTTGTAGATGCGCGACATTCCGGCGTCGAAGTCGGCCAGCAGATATGGCTGCTCTTCAAGGAGCTTGCCGCGATAGTTGTCGTCCATGCGGCCGTTGACTTTACCCCAGATGCTGAAAAAAGTAGAGGGTTGCCAAACGACGTCAACATCCGGCGCCACAAGCACCGTCGGACCATAGGCAACGTTGCCGGTCTTAATGTCAAGGTCAACACCGAGTCGGAGCTTGAACTGATTGACAGCAAAGCTATAACGCGGCAGGATATGAAGTATTCCTTTATTATTCGCAAGGGCGGAATTGTCGAGGCTGAAACCCAGGTCGAGGTTGATTGCAGACTTCGAGGAAGTGCGCCAGTTAGCGGCACCGCTAAGTGCAACGCGGTTATTGTTGGCGTTGTTCTTTCCAAGATAAATCATTGAATAATCAACGCCGACCGCATAATCAAACGCGCCCTTGGCCGCACTCCAGCCCAGGTTGACGTTGGCCAGATTGGCGTCGATAACATGCTTGTCGGTCACCGCCGGGACCTGCAGCTGGAGAATCGGGTAATTGTAGCCGAGGTAGTCATACATAACCGAGCCGGTCAGAGTGCCGGCGCTCGACGTCCAGCGCGCATTGGCGCCTACCATCGCCGCCTGACGGCGGAAACATGCCTTTCCGTCATAATCGGCCATGAACGGAGGCAGTTTGCGATAGCCGCGCGTGTAGCTCATTCCGTTGAACTGACTGTAGGCATCAACCGTCAGCTGCTCGTTTTCAACGAACCTATACCCCACCGAGCCGGTCAGGTTATACACCGGGCCGTAGCCGAGCATTGCATAGCCGCGATAGGGGTAGCGCTTCTGCCGATCAAGCCACGAAGCCGGGCTGAGCGGGAAAATATAGGGCGACAGCTGCGCCGGCAAATAGCGCGAGGCGGGCTGCAGGCGTCCGGCGTCGATCTTCGGAAGCGAAATCTGAGGCATAATGCGCAGACGGGTGGCCGCGTGCTCTTCGGGAACGACCTCATGGTTAACCGTGATTTCGGTATCCAAGTCCTGCGCTCCGGCTGTCAGGCCGAGCATAAGGGCCGCGAGAGCGAACGAATATCGTGATTTCATCATTTGGGTAAGCGTTTGTCAATCATCAGGAAAATGTCGGTTTCAGCGCCGGGATAGTTCGACTGCAGGGCCTTGAGATACTCGTCAGCCTCGAAGTCGGAACCCTGGCTGCGCAGAATGTCGCTGTAGAGAATGAACGTTCTTGCGAGCCAATAGGCATGGGGCGGATTGGCATCAATAATCTTTTCAGCCTCGTCGGCGGCCTTGGTCAGTTCATTGTTGCGATAGTGATAGTCGGCAATCTCATAGGCCGAGCGGACGCCATAGACCGTTGCAATAGAGCCCGACAGTTCCTTCCAGAGCGCAATCGCAGCTTCGGTATTGCCGATGTTCGACAGCGCGTTGGCGCGACGGAACTTAACCTCCGGCAGGTCGGCGCCCGCAGCGGCGGCATCGGCCATAACGTTGGCCGAAACCTCGATGATGCGTTGGTCGTCGCCCATTTCCGAAGCGGAGCGCAGAATGCCCATGCGCGCGGTGTGGCGCATGGCTGCGGTAGTTGAGCGCTGCTCCAGCTCGCCGTAGGCAGTAAGAGCCTTGTCGGCCAGGCCGTTCTCCAGATAGGCTGCGGCTGCGATGGCAAGAGCCTCTTCCGCGCCTTCGGCATCGGGATATTTTGTCAGCAGCTCGTTGGCGGCAGCCAATCGTCCGTCGTTGGTCGTTGCCGTTTTGGCTTTGCGCAGCAGGCTTGCGGCGGCAATCGCATTCTTCTCCGTTGCGTCGAGCTGCGGAGCGCCATCGACCGATTCAAGGAATGAATTGAGTTCCTCAATCTTGCCGTTTTCGCTGTAGATGCGCTTCATATCCTCTACCGCCAGGGCAGCTTCGGCGCTGGTCGGATAGTTCGAAATGACCTGGCGATAGTAACTGATAGCATCGTCGGTCTTACCGGTGTTGTCGCTGAGAATCGCCAGTTGCAGAATTGCGTTGCGACCGTGGGCGCTATGGCCGTAGTTGCTCGCAATCTGCTTATATTCGGTGATGGCTGCAGGCGTGTTGCCCATAACGACGTAGGTCAGCGCGGTTTCGGTCATGGCAACCGGGCGCAGCGCCGAGTCCTGATACTTTTGAATCAGTTCGCCGAGGGTCTGCAGCTTCGAGGAGTGCTGGCCCATGTGGCCGTCCATCATCGCCGACTGCAGCAGCGAATAATCACCGCCGGCAGCGTTGGTTTCGTATGCCTTCCGATATGCCTGCTTGGCTTCGGTCAACTGCTTTTCGTAGTAATATGTGTCGCCGATGCGGTTATAGCCGTCGGCCTTAACGTCGGATGATTGACGGCGGTCGGCAACAACATTGCGGAATCCCTTGCGCGCTTCGCCATATTCGCGGGCACCAAACAGGGAGTATGCCAGGTTATATTGAGCAATCGAGCGGTTGTCATCGCTGCCCGGGGCCTTGGCCAGGAATTTGCGATACTGAGCGGCTGCCTTGCCGAACTCTCCGTCGGCATAATAGGCATCGCCGAGCCAAAGCTCGGTTTGCAGGGCGATCGAGGCATTGGCCGAACTGAATTTCTGCGCGTCGGTCAGGTAGCTGATTGCACGTTTAGCGTCGCCGGCCTGCAGCGCGCGGGTGCCCAGAACGAAGTTCACCTGCTGGCGCGCCTCAACGAGGTTCTTGCTGTCGGCATTCTTCATCGCGTTCAGCGAGCGCAGGGCGCCGTCGTAGTCATCCGTGGCCATGTAGCCTTTGATAAGATACTCGCGGACGGTATCGGCATAGCGGCTCTTGGGGTAGCGTTTCAGGAACGCCTCGAGCGTTTGAACGCTGTTGCCGAACGGCAAACGACCGCCATCGACCTGCGCAACGGCGTAGTTGTAGTAGGCCATCTCGGTCAGCGACGGATTGAAATCGAGCTGCGTTGCCTTGTCGAACATCAGCAGGGCTGCCTTCGTATTGCCCTTGGCCAGATAGGACTGGCCCATTGTAACGGCTGCGCTCTGCCCCATTTCGTCGGTCAGCGCACTGACCGGGGCGAGCAGCTCAAGGGCTTCGTCGTAGTCGGCGGTTTGGTAGCGCTCAACGCCAACAATGTATTTGGTGCTTAGCGGGGCGTCGTTGCCATGCTTGGCAATGTAGGGGTTCAGATAAACCATTGCGCGGTTATCGTCGCCCAGCGCATAGTAACACTCGCCGGCTATCCGCTCGGTTTCGTCGAGATATTCGGGTGCAACGTCCTTGCGGGCCATCAGCGGCATCAGCAGGTTCAGGGCGTCGGCATATTTCGCCTGGCGGAACAGAATCTGCGCAACATAGTAGTCGGCCATGTTGCCGGGAGCCTTGGTGCGGTCACACTTTTCGAACAAATCGAGAGCATATTGATATTCGCCGTCGGCAAACGCCATGTAGGCTTCATAGAACGTTGCCGAGTCGCCGTAGCGCTTGGTGCCGGCCAATTCCTGCATCAGCGGAGTGGCCTGCTCAAAGTCGCCGAGCTTCATGAGGGAGTATGCGCGACGATATGCAAGGTCCTCGCGTTCGTTATCCTGAAGGGCGCGGGCGTCGATTGCGTTGAACTGCTTGAGGGCTTCGCCGTACTCGCCGTTATAGAACACGATAGTTGCCAGCATCAGGCGCGCCGACAAAATATTCGTTGCATTGGGGAATTGGCGGACGTAGGCGGTCAACATCGGCTTCGCCTCGGGCAAACCGCCGTTGAAGGCGGCAACTGCCGCGAGCCACTGAAGCTGCTGGCGGCGGGTGCTTCCGAGCTGAATCGCCACCTTGCACTGGTCTATGCAGCCCTGAAAGTTGCCGTCGGCCAGCATGGCAGCCGCCCTGGCCTCATAGCCGTTGCTCTGCGGGGAATTAATCTGAGCATCGGCCGTTATCGCGCCGAGAGCGAGCAGCGCTAATATGATAGGTTTTCGCTTCATATATACTGAATGGTCAAATTACCTGCAAATTTACCACATTTCGCCGACATAACAAAATCTCCGCGCGGAAACATTGGTATTCCGCGCGGAGAAAAATTGATTGATATGATTAACTTTGTTTAGAACGGGAAGTTAAGACCGAACGACAACTGAGCGTTGAGGTTCTTGGGAACATACTGCTTGGCGAGTTTGCCAAGGGTGTGTTCCATGCCGAAATAGATGTTGAAACCTTTGGGAGCGAGGTTGAGCATCCAGCCGAAGTGGTCGCCGAAGGTGCCTACGCCGTAGTTAACGTTGAGGCCGATCCACTTAACGGGCGTCAGGTTGGCGCTCAGGCGGAAGTCGGTCCAGGCGAAACGGTGGGCCATGCGGGTCGTGTTCAGGAAGCCGAAGGTCAGGTTCTTATACATGGGCAGGGCGTATTCGACACTGAGATTCATGGTTGCGGCCAGTGCGCGGACGCGGTTGCCGGCATCTCCTTCGGGGCGAAGGTCGTATAGGTCGGTCAAATCGTCTTTCATCTGGTCCCACGAAGCATCGATGTCGGCTGGATCGAGAATGTAGTTGTTTGAGTCAAAGGTATGGGCGCCGTTTGTTCCTGCCTTAACGGTGTGCTGCCAGTTGATGAAGCCGAGGTCATTGAAAGCGAGGGCGAAGGTAAAGTCCTTCCATTCATAGGTTGCGCCGAGGTCAATGGCCATACCGTAGCCGTTGGGGCCGGAAATGTTGTCCATATCAACGTCGTCGACCTGGCCGTCGTCGTTGAGCTTCCAGTCAAAGCCTTTGAGGCTGACTTTGGCAACGCCGTTGGTCGTCGCACGCCATGCGTCGGTTCCCAGCTCAAGGTCGGCGCGGTCCATGTTGATGTCAACGTTGCCAACGCCAACGAGGAACTTGAACGAACCGCCAACGCGCAAACCGGGCAGAATCTTACCCATGTCGTGGGAGTGGTTAAGGGCGATTTCAGCATAGGCGTCGGCCTGAGCGTCGATGCGGCCGATGTCGTAGGTTTTGTTTTCAATACCCTCTTTCAGGAACGAGAAAATCGACTTGGGCAAGCGAACCTGTGCTCCGGCAACGGCATTGATGCTGACGTGGTTGTAGCCGCCGAGACCTTTGAAGCCGACGTGGATAATGTTTTCGCGAACGTCAACGCCCAGGCGCATGCGGTTCTTGAATCGGCTCATGGCGTCTTCGGTCGAAACGTCGGGATGGAGGAACGTTGCCATCCGGCCGTCGGGCAGCTGATGGAGGAACGTGTTGAGGCCTACATTGCTGTTGACGCCCAGATTAAGGCTGCCGAGACCGGGGAAACCGAACTCGCCGTGGCCTTCGCGACCCATTGCGGGGTTCATCTGGTAGTTGTAGCTATAATTGTCTAAAAAGTAGCCGGAACGGTTTTGAGCGTTGGCTCCGGTAGCTGCTGCGACCGCCATGGCCACACACAGCATTGTTTTCTTTGTTGAGTTCATAGTGAATGATGGAGTTGTGTGTGGTTATGATTATTCGTTGTCGTCGTCATCGTTATCCTTAACAATGTAGTTGCCGGTAACGCGAATCTTCAGATTCTTCAGGGTCAGCGACGATTGGGGCGACAGGGCCTTGGCGTCAGCGGCGGATTTGATCATGGCGGTGTAGCGCATGCCGTCGAGGTTACGGAAGGCGCCATTGGTGCTTTCGACCTTGATTTCAACATGTTTGGTAGAACCGGCGGGGATTTCGACCGGATTTACTTTAACGTTGGTGATGGCGTTGCCGTTGTTGTCGAGCGGTTTAACGATCAGGTCTACGCCGATGGGCAAGTTGCTGGTAACGTCGGCTTCAACAACGAGCAGCGAAATGTCGAGCTCGTCGGAGTCGGAGCTCAGGCCCCAGTCGGTTGCTTCGTCTTCGTAGTAAATAGTGGAGTTTTCGCCGAGTTCAAGGGGCGCGAACAGGGTGTAATCGCCGCGGATTTGGCCGAGGTCAACGCCCAGAGGGAAGTCAACAACGCGCTGCTGGTCAATCATCGGCTTGCTGAAGTCTACCTTGAGAGCTTCTGGCAGGCCATCGCCATAAATGATATTGCCAAAGTTGGTGAACTCATAGAGTTCGGCATTGGGATAGTTGGGATTGAGAGCCTTCAGCTGGTCGGGATGAGGCAGCAGGCAGTAGGTCTGCGGAGTTTCAACGCCTGCAATATGTAGGCGATTGGCGAGGTATGCCTCAACAATTTCTTCGCCGGCAGGGCGCACTTGCTTCAAATCAAAACCCGACGATGCGGTCAGGCCGATGCTGCCCAGCGGGTTGATAATCGACAGGTAGAGCTGCGGATTGCGAAGGGAGATTTGGGTGCGCTTGTCGGTCAAAACGTCGGGCAGGTCATTCAGCATGATGTCCTCGTTGACTTTCAGGTCCTCTACGTCGTAGAAAATAGTGCCGGTAATTGAGTTGACCTGAAGTTCGGTAACGCCCATCTCGGTGGTGATTTTACCCTTTCCGTCCATAGTGTTGGTTGCGTAGAAGTCGCCGGAAAGAATACCCAGAGTTGCAACGAGCGAGAAGTTATGGTCTTCCAGAACGGCGCCGGAAGCGGCAAAGTTAAATTCGTTAACGTGGAAGTTAAGGCTCAGCCGGCCGTTGCTGTCACTGCTGACGGAGGGGATGGAAACGAGATGGTTGCTCTTTTCGTTGATAACCTGGCTGAAGCTGCCGGCTTCAACATTGCCGTAGAATCCGGAGGGAAGAGTGATTTTCAGATTACGGAACTGGCCGGGAATGGCCTGGCCGTTGTCGTGTTTAACATCAATCGTAAGATTCAGCGTAACGTCGACCTTGCCGCTTTCGATTGCAACGATGTAGTCGTCAACGTCGTTATAGTCATAGGTGAACTGGCGAACATATTCCGACAGCGGAACTGCAACTCCCCCAACAATCGGAGAGATAACCTTTTCATCGTTTTTCTGGTCGTCGGCCGTCGGTTGGGCAACGATGGAAGCAATCTCCATTTTGTCGCTGGTGAACTCGCCTTCTTTTATAAGAACGTATTCGCCGTTGATGGTGTCAATACATTCTTCGCTGGTGAGATCAACGAGGTCTGCGAGCTTCACCGGAGCAAGATTCAGGGGCAATGTCAGGTTATTGACCTGGAACTTCATCGTGGTGTCAATGTCTTCCAGACTGTAGTTGTCGTCAACACATCCGGTCAGCACTGCCGATGCCAATGCCCCGGTCATTGCCAGAACGCTAAAGTAGTGTTTTTTAAGCATAGGTGCGTGTGTAAATTAATGTGATTATAAATTTTGATGCAAATTTACACATTTTTTCACGTCTGTTCACATTCCAAGCGTAGAATTATATCCAACCATGTCCGATTTAACTAATTTTATATTGGCTGGGCAACTTAGATGCCCAAACAATGCCTTACTTTGCAGTATAAATCAAATACTTAAAAATTATGGCAAAAATATCTGTTACCGACATACTTTTCGTTAATGTTCTCGACCACGGCCGCAGCCTTCTGCAGCTCTCCGTTTCCGGCATAACCTCCGCAAAAGAACTGATGCAGCAACTACGCGAGATGCTGCACCAGTATAATGGCAAGCTCCTGACCCTGCAGCTGCGCAATTCAACCCGCGGGTGGAGCCGAGAAAATCAAATGTTATTTGCGGCGTGAGCCGGTCTTTTTGTGGTCGCGCTTGCGAGGTTTGGGCTGCTCGAACTGCAGTCCGTTGCCTTTATCTTCAACCAACACGAAATCAAGCTGGCGGCGCTGGAGGTCGGCGCGGGCAACTCTGACAACGACTTCGTCGCCCAGGCGGAATGAACGACCTGTACGCCGGCCAATCAGGCGGAAATTGCGCTCGTCGAGCTCATAGTAGTCATCGCCAAGGTCGCGGATGGGAATCAGACCCTCACAGAGATTTTCGGTCAGTTCAACGTAGAGACCCCATTCGGTTACGCCGCTGATAACGCCGGCATATTCTTCACCGATACGCTCCTGCATAAATTCGACCTGCTTGTATTTGATTGACGAGCGTTCGGCATTGATGGCCGTCTGCTCCATCTTGCTTGAATGTTCACACTGCTCCTCGAGCTTGTCCTGATTGGCCGAGCGTCCGCCGTCAAGATACTTGGCCAGCAGGCGATGAACCATCATGTCGGGGAAACGGCGAATTGGCGAAGTGAAGTGAGTGTAGTAATCGAAGCAGAGGCCGTAGTGGCCGATATTGTCGACTGAGTAAACGGCCTTGGCCATGCTGCGCAGAGCCAGAACGGAGAGCAGATTCTCCTCTCCCCTACCCTTTACTTCCTTGAGCATCTGGTTAATGGAGCGGTTGATTTCGCGCGGAGAGCCTGTGGTCTTGATGCGATAGCCAAACGCCGAGGCCATGCTGGCCAGGTCGTTGAGCTTCTGTTCGTCGGGTTTGTCGTGAATACGGTAAACGAATGCTTTTGGCTTCTTGTTGCCGGCGGGTTTGCCAATGGCGGTGGCAACGGTGCGGTTCGCCAGGAGCATCAGCTCCTCAACGAGTTTGTTGGCGTCTTTCGACACCTTATAATATACGCCCACAGGTTTGCCGTTTTCGTCGAGGTTGAATTTCACCTCGGCGCGGTCAAATTCCATTGCGCCCTTCTTGAAGCGTTCGGCCCGGAGCGCTTTGGCAATCTTGTCGAGTATCAGAATCTCTTCGGCATACTCGCCCTTGCCGGTTTCAATGATTTCCTGGGCTTCTTCGTAGGCAAATCGGCGATTGGAGCAGATAACCGTCTTGCCGATTCGGTGGTTGAACACGGTTCCGTTTTCATCCATCTCGAAAATGCAGCTGAAGGTCAGCTTTTCTTCGTTGGGGCGCAGAGAGCAAACGCCGTTGGAGAGATGTTCAGGGAGCATCGGAACCACGCGGTCAACCAGGTAGATGGAGGTTGCGCGTTTCTGGGCCTCTTTGTCGAGCGAAGTGTCGGGATGAACATAGTGGGTAACGTCGGCGATATGCACGCCGACCTCATAGTGGCCGTTGGCGAGCTTGCGGATTGACAGAGCATCGTCGAAGTCTTTCGCATCCTTGGGGTCGATGGTGAAAGTGAGCACTTCGCGGCAGTCTTCGCGCTTTGCAATCTCCTCGGGCGTTATTCCGGGGCCGATGCGCTTGGCGGCGCGTTCAACTGCCTCGGGATATTTGTAGGGCAGACCGAACTCGGCGAGAATCGCGTGAATCTCAGTGTTATTATCGCCATTCTTGCCGAGAACGTCAACAACCTCGCCCTTGGGCATATTCGCGTGTTCGGGCCAGGCGGTTATGCGGGCAACTACTTTATCGCCGGTTTTGCCGCCGCGCAGTTTCTCTTTCGGAATGAAGATGTCGGTTGCGAGAAATTTGGAATCGGTGTTGAGCAGAGCATAGCCGCGTTCAACGGTCAATACGCCGATAAATACCTGGTCGTTCTTTTCGAGGATTTCAACGACTTCGGCTTCGGGTTCGGCGCCGCGGCGGGCTGCGGAAACCATTACGCGCACCTTGTCGCCGTTGAGAGCATGCATTGAGTTGCGCTCGGCAACGAAGATGCTTTCGCCATCTTCATCGGTGACAACCGAGTTCTTGCCGTTGCTGCGGCGAACGAACGTGCCGGTCATTATGTTGCTGCGGTTCGGGGCCTTGTACTTGCCGGGAGCGACTTCAACGATTTCGCCGTCGAGCGAGAGTTCATAGAGGCGCATGGCAACGATGCGCTGCTTCGGGCCGGTCTTGGCGCCGATGGCAGCCGACACTTGCTTATAGTTGAACGTGTTGTTCTTCTGCTGCTGAATATACTGGGCGATCTGCTCAAAGAGCTTGGCTTCGCCTTTTTTTGGTTTTGAGGTAGTCTTCATAACATAATTTTAACAATTGAGCCTGCCGCTTGGTTTTCGGCGACAGGCTCAATGTTCATATTTCGTTATTAATTATTTACGCGTCAATATTAGCGTAGGCGGCATTTGCCTCGATGAAATCGCGACGAATGGCAACGTCCTCGCCCATCAGCATCGAGAACACGCGGTCGGCCTCGATAGCATCGCTGATGTTGACCTGCTTCAGAATACGGTTTTCAGGATCCATGGTGGTTTCCTTCAGTTCCTTCGCATCCATTTCGCCCAGACCTTTATAGCGCTGAACCTGCGAGCCGGGACCGAGCGCTTCGAGAGCCTCAAGTCGCTGGCGTTCGTCCCAGCAGTATTCCGCACGCTTCTTGTTGCTGACCTTATAGAGGGGCGACGAAGCAATGTAGAGGTAACCATTGTCGATAACCGAACGCATACGGCGGAAGAAGAAGGTCATCAGCAGGGTGTCGATGTGGGAGCCATCGACGTCAGCATCGGTCATGATGATAATCTTGTGGTAGGCGATTTTGCTGATGTCAACGTCGTCTTCCTTACCCTCTTCGGTGCTCGGGGTCACGCGCAGCGCACGATAGAGAGCGGTGATTTCCTGATTCTCGAAGATTTTGGTTTTCGAGGCTTTTTCAACGTTCAGAATCTTACCGCGGATAGGAAGAATTGCCTGAGTGTGGCGGTCGCGGGCCTTCTTTGCGGAACCGCCTGCAGAATCACCTTCGACGATGAAGAGTTCGCAGTCCTCGGCAGTGCGGCTCGAGCAGTCGGCGAGCTTGCCGGGCAGACCGGCGCCGCCGAGCGGAGACTTGCGGAGCACTTCGGTGCGGGCCTTCAGTGCGGCGTGGCGTGCGGTGGCCGACAGGATAATCTTATCGGCAATAATCTTGGCTTCCTTCGGGTGCTCTTCCAGGTAGTCGCGCATGGCTTCGGCAACGGCAGTCTGAACGGCACCGATCACTTCGTTATTGCCCAACTTGGTTTTGGTCTGACCTTCAAACTGCGGCTCCATGACCTTAACGGAGATAACGGCAGTCAGGCCCTGCATGTAGTCGCCGCTGGTAAGTTCGATTTTGTCCTTGACCAATTTTTCGAGCATCTTATTGTCCTCGGCATATTTCTTGATGGTGAAACCTACCGCACGCTTGAAGCCGGTCAGGTGTGTGCCGCCTTCATAGGTGTTGATATTATTAACAAAGGAGTAGATGTTCTCGTTATAGTCGGTGTTGTAGGTCAGGGCGACCTCAACGGGAATACCCTGGCGCTCGGTGTTGAGGTGAATAACGTGGTCAATCAGCGGAGTGCGCTTGGCATCGATATAGCGAACAAAGTCCTCCAGGCCGGCCTCGGAGTAGAATGACTCAACGCGGGCATTGCCATCGGAGTCGCGCTCGCGCTTGTCGGTCAGCGTCAGCGTAATGCCGGCGTTGAGGAACGCAAGGTCGCGCAAACGGTTGGCCAAAGTGTCATAATTATAAACCGTCTCAACGAAAATTGAGCCGTCGGGCTTGAAAGTAACGGTGGTACCGGTGGTTTCACTTTCGCCGATAACGGTGAGTTCGCTGGTTGGCTTGCCACAGGAATATTCCTGCATGTAAACTTTGCCATTGCGGCGAACTTCCGCACGCAGATAAGTCGACAGGGCGTTCACGCAACTGACACCGACGCCATGAAGACCGCCTGAAACTTTATATGAATCCTTGTTGAACTTGCCGCCGGCATGGAGAACGGTCAGAACCACCTCCAGGGCGCTCTTTTTCTCCTTTTCGTGCATGTCAACCGGAATGCCGCGGCCGTTGTCAACAACGGTTATGGAATCATCTTCGTTGATAATAACGTCGATATGCGTTGCATAGCCGGCCAGAGCCTCGTCAATTGAATTATCAACCACCTCATAAACAAGGTGATGAAGACCCTTCGACGATATGTCGCCGATATACATTGCCGGACGCTTTCTTACTGCCTCCAGTCCTTCCAGAACCTGAATGGAACTTGCGCCATATTCAGCGCTTGATTTTTCTTCGTCTATCATATGAATGAGTTGATTTCGGTCGATTTATTTCAGACTGCAAATTTACAAAAAATATTTGACATTTCCACACCGCAATATTCATAAATTCTTATTATCTTTGCAGCCATATGATAAACAATCTACAAACATTGCGCGGAATTTGTGCATTATTAGCTTTCACATTGCATTTCGGCTTTAATAATTTAATGATCGAAAATACAGGTGATTTTCTTGTTACCACGTTCATGATGATTAGTGGCTTTGTGCTTACCCTTTCGTCACTAAAGAAACCGGGCAAGCGCAGTATTGGCTCGATTGTTCAATTTATGATAGCAAGACTGATCCACATTTATCCACTATATCTGTTAGCTCTATTAATTACTTTGCCATTAAGAAATTTTGATATGAGCGCAGGGCCTGTAATTGCCAATCTGTTAATGATTCAAAGTTGGATTCCCAACATAGACTATTTTTTCTCCGGAAATTCTCCGTCATGGTTTATAAGTAGTATTATGTTCTGCTACCTCATGTTCCTACCTGTATTTTGGCTGGCTACCACTCGTAAAAAATTAGCACTAAACCTTTTGGCATTATTTCTTATCTCATATTTTGCTATTGTTATTAACATACCCAATTCGTTAGTTAAGTTTACAGTATATATATTTCCGCCAATGCAATTCGCGTCTTTTCTGCTTGGCATGATATTGGCACTTATGCACCACAAAAAGAAATGGGCGATTGACTCAGCGCCGGTAGCAAATGTTTTGATAATCGGCGCATTTGCTTTGAATTTCGTAGTTCTTTATTTCCAACCCCAGTTTTCTCCGCGTTTTACACTTAGTTCATATTGGTGGATAAGTGCCGGGGGTCTGATGGCAGTGTGTGTAGCTACTGATAAAACTGAATCGACAGCCACATCGATTTTACATCTAAAACCCTTTGTCAACTTCGGTAATATATCATTTAGTTTCTACATCATTCATTATCCGTGGATTCTTGGGACCAGGTTAATAATTAGGCAATTTGGATTGTCTATTCCTTTTATGATCGAATACATCATTTCGTTTATCGTTCTTGCCATACTATCTTACTATCTATATAGATATTTTGAAATTCCTGTGACAAAAAAATTAAAATCTCTTTCTGTTTCAGGAAAAAATTCGTAAATTTGCACCTAATTATAGTAAAAATACACAAATATATCATTCCCAACGCATGAAATTGCTTCTGAAATCCGACAATGCTGTGCGTGTAATTGCAGATTCTGCCATTGCGCGCAACAGTCAGCCCTGGTTCCTGCCCGACTTTGGTGAGAACTGGCGCTGGAGAACCGCTTTGGCTTTCAGAATAGGCAAACTCGGCAAAAACGTTGCATCCCGCTTTGCCGATCGTTATTTGGATGCCGTAACTCTTTTATGGGTTGCTGAGGCCGACGGATTTGGCGCCTGCGACTATATGGACGGTGCTGTTGTTTGCGGCAACTGGATTCCTCTCAACGAGGTGCCCGAAGCGGCGGCGTCGCTGCTGGCGGACGTTACTCGCTCGGCGACGATTAAGCACGGCGACATTCTCGCAATCATGAATCCCGACGATCCGACACCCATCCGTATTAACGACCACATATCACTCAGCCTCGATGAAACCGAGGTTCTGAATTTTAATGTTAAATAGCCAATTATTTTTCATATTCGCATCATGAAGCAACAATTATATTTATTCTCTACCCTCCTGACATTCGGGTTTTCAGCAGCCTTTGGCTCGGCAATACCCGACACGTCATTGATGGCTACCGGCAAATGGACCAAGATTCGCGTCAAAGCCGATGCCGTGTATCAGATGACCTACGACGAGCTTGCAGAGCTCGGCTATGACAACCCCGAGAAAGTTAAGGTTTACGGTTATACTCCAACCCTGTTGCTAACCCACTCTACTGACAAAATTCCGGGTGACCTGACTCCTATCCACACCGTTAACGTTCCCTCGCAAAAGAAAATATTCTTTTATCTGGCCGATAACTATAATTCGTCGCCCGAAATCTGGCGCACATCAGGTCTTGCCAGCAGCTACGTTAACGACCACTTGCTGCACGCCCATAGTGAAGGAGCAACCTACTTTCTCTCCGACGTAGAGACCGCAGCCGCTACAACCAAAAAGCAGTCGGCTCCGTCGAAATACGCTCCCGAAACATCTTTTACCTCGCATAAAGCGGTATACTATCATGAGAACGACGAACTGCTCATGGGTCGCGGCGGCGCATGGTATATTGAGAATCCGACCGTAACTACAACCAACGGTATTACCCACGAGTTCACGGTCAGCCATCTGGCAGCTTCGTCAGCATCACTTTTCTATGCTGCCGCTTTGGCTCCTAGCAATACCAACAAAGATAACTTTATGAAAGCTGAGTTTTCGGAAGGTATTACCGCAGAACCCAGCATTGGATTCACCCCTCAGATTCTCGGCGACAAGTATGAATATAATCCCTCGCTGCGATATCAGGAACTCTCGCTGCCGCTGACCGTTGAACCGACGACCCACGCTATAACATTTAAGATTAACGACGGTGGTCTGCAAAAGAAAGCTTGCGCACTCGACTATTTTGCTCTTATCTACGAGCGTTCCAACGACCTGAGCGTGCGTCCGCAAACGATGATGTACTATACCAACTGGACTTCGGGCGACAAAAAAGTGTTTGAACTCTCCGGTATCAACGCCGAAGACTGGATGGTTTGGAACGTAACCGATCCGATGAGCATCAAAATTGTGCAGCTCACCCAGAATGGCGATAAATTCTACGGCTCACTATCCACCGCAACCAAGCAGAAGCCCAACGAAGTTATCGCATTCAATACCGCAGATGAACAGCCTTCGCCGGAAATTATCGGTTCTGTCGACAATCAGAATCTACATGCTATGTCGGTTCCCGATATGCTGATTGTCACATCTACTCCTCTGCTCGGTTCGGCCGAATATGTCGCATCATTTCATCGTCGTCTGCAGGGATTGGAAGTCGCCGTTGTTGACCAGCAGAAGATTTTCAACGAGTACGGTTCAGGTAATACCTCTCCCGAGGCGGTGCGCCGATTCATCGGTCATCTATCCTCGCGAGAGCCTGAAAAACTGAAAGGCGTTCTCATGCTCGGCCCTGGCACCACCGATAACCGTGGTCGTGTCGGTGGAAACAACACTTACGTCGTAACCGCCCAATGCGAAGACTATACGCAAGCTAATAACGTAACTACCAACTACTGCGCCGACGTGTTCTTCGTCACCTCCGGCGACCCCTACACTGTAGCTCCCTGGAATGGGCGCCATAGCTCCCTACAGATATTTGCCAATCAGAGTACTATAGGTATTGGCCGCCTGCCCTTCGACAGTCAGGCAAAAATCAACGACTACTACCGCAAAGTTGAAACCTACCTGACCCAGTTACCCACATCCCCTTCGGTTGGTAACGCTCTTTTTGCTTCCGACTTCTCTACCGCGTTCGAAACCCGAACTCACCTCGGCGATTCCGAAGAGATGATTGCGGCGCTCAACCCTGAAAATGTTGGTAACAGCCTAACAATTACTCGCTGCGCATCGAATCTCTTATCAAACAAGGATAATACAATTCTCAAGACTATCCATCAGCACACTCTTGCTCGCGGAGTGCAACTCTACTCATACTTTGGTCACGGTTCAGTATCAGGCATAAGCGGCTCAACGGCAACGGTTGACATGCTGCTTGACATGAAAACTGCCGCATCCAGCAACTATCCCGGCAAGGCTCCGTTCATGTTCCTGGCATCGTGTGACGTCGCTGCTTTCGACCAATATAGCCAAACCCTCGCCGGAGCCCTGGTCGCCAACCCCAACGGCGGCGCAATGACCGTGATTTCTTCGGGTCGCGAGGTTTACCCCGAGCGCAACGTCGCTCTGGGCTGCTCCTTCGCCAAGGCGTTCGAGAGCTCAAGCAATAACATGCCTATCGGCCAGGTATGGACCTCAGCCGTCAGCCAGTTCATGCAGGAAAACGAAACCAGCAAACTTAACATTGCCAACACTCTTGACTATAATCTGATTGGCGATCCCATGCTGCCGGTCTATCGTTCGACCCACAATGTTGCAATCGACCCCATCGAGGGCAACACCCTCTCGACTGTTGCCGCCAAATCCATTACCGGTTCCATCAAGAACCTCGACGGCACTACGGCAACTGACTTTAACGGCACCGTGCTGCTCACTTTCTATGATCCCAAGCGTACGCTGACCAACGTCATTAACGACAATAAGACAGAGAACCCGCCCTATCTGCGCACTGTTGAGATTGACCAGGACGTAATCGGCCAGGTAACCGCCGAAGTGAAAAACGGCGTGTTTGAGGTAATCACCAAGGCTCCCGTATCGTCCAACTCCGGCGACCACCGCATCCAGGCATACGCCTACAGCACTGACGCAACCGAGCGCGGCCTGGGCAGCATCAGCGGCATTGCCTTCAACTCCGAAGCCGGCCAGGACGTTCCCGAAGCAGCGCCTATCAGCATTGCCGGCTTCAACGCCGACATCATTACCGGCACCACCGACCATAAGTTCAAAGTCGTTCTCACCGCTTCCATCGACGCTCCCGCCGGCCTTGCCAACAAAACGCCCGTTATCTCGCCCCTGCGCCTTTGGATTGACAACTCAACCATGACCGACGCCGGCCACCTGGTTCACTCCAACGGCCACGGTTCCTTCACTCTTGAATACGCAACCAAGCAGCTCGATTTCGGTCGCCACACGGCTACCCTCCACGTTCTCGACGCGGCCGGCAACTGGGCTGAAGAGTCAATCAGCTTTATGATTGACAACACTCCCTCGGCCTCAATCTCCGCTGCCGTTGCCGACGGCGAAGTGAACTTCGAAGTCGCTTCCGAAGTTTCATCTCCGACCCACCGCCTGGTGGTTGAACGTTTGAATGGCGACATCGCTCTCGATGAAACCTTTACCGGTTCCAACCATGCCGTTACCCTCGCGGCAGGTGCATATCGCGCCTATGTTCAGGTTCGCTCAGGATCTGCCGCAACCGCAACAGAAAAAATTCAGTTCGTTGTTGACTGAACCATAACCCACTCTGAAATGTTAAATAGCTGTAGGACGAAACACGTTCTACAGCTTATTTTTTTAACGTTTCAACCGTGGATACTAAAAAGATTATAACATTATGCATGATGGCGATATCGTTTGCGGCTTCGGCGCAAACCGATAGCACCGCGGTTGCCGAGGCTCCAAAGAAAAACATAATCCAGAAGTTCATGGCCTACCTCGATGATTCAAACGAGGTCAAGCCCGCAAAAAAGCTCGACTTCAGCGTTATCGGTGGTCCCTACTACTCTCAGGATACCAAGTTCGGCATCGGACTCGTTGCAGCCGGCATCTATCGCCGCGATCTTAACGACACGATTAACCCCGCGTCGCAGTTCAGCCTCTATGGCGACATTTCCGTTACCGGCTACTACAAAGTCGGCGTTGACGGCTCAAGCTACTTCAAAGGCGACAAAATCTGGCTCTACTACGACCTGTTCTTCTCGTCGCAGCCCGACCACTACTGGGGTATCGGTTATTCAATGAACCATCGCGACGACATTATGGTCAAGTACAAAAAATGGGTTGCCAAAGCCAATGTTGCCGCCCTGTTTCACCTGGGCGAAACTCCTGTCTATCTCGGCCCGGTTGCTCAGCTCGACTATTTCGACGCCAAGAATCGCCCGAATCCCGAGCTCTGGCACAACCAGAAGCGTCGCACTTTTTCCAACGTGTGGGGCGCAGGCATCGTGATTGACACCCGCGATAACGTTTACAACGCCTTCGAAGGTATCTATGCCCGCCTTGACCAACTGTTCGCTCCCCGATTCCTCGGCAACCAATATTGCTTCTCTCTGACCGAGGGCACGTTCAACTTCTACCAGCGCCTCTGGAAAGGTGCGGTCATGGCAACCAACCTCCATGCGCGCCTGACCTATGGCAACACTCCCTGGGGCATGATGTCAACCTTGGGCGGCTCGACCTCCATGCGCGGCTACTGGGATGGTCGCTATAACGACAAATGCGCCGCCGAGGCGTGTGTCGAACTCCGCCAATACATCTGGAACCGCTTCGGCGCGGTCGTTTGGGGTGGTGTCGGCGAGGTCTTTCCTAAGGCAAATCAAATATTTCGCGGCCACGCCCTCTGGAACGCCGGCGTTGGCATTCGATGGGAATTCAAACACAGAGTCAACGTTCGTGTTGACTACGGCTTCGGCCAAAATCAAAATGGATTAGTATTTAGCATCAATGAAGCATTCTGAAAAAACAAATGGCATTATTGCCCGCATCCTCATTCTCCTGACCTTCCTTTTCCTCCTGGTGCCCAACGTTGCGTTGAGCATAATGGGCGACTTCTCGGTCCTGGCTGCGTGTGCCAACATTCTGTTGCCCGCCGGTCTACTTCTCTTCTTGCTTACTTGGCGCGACCGTCCCGGCCTTAACGTGCTCCTTCTGCTGCCGTTCATGGTTCTTGCCGCCTTCCAGATTGTTCTGCTCTTTCTCTATGCCGACGGCTCCATTATCGGCGTTGACATGTTTCTAAACGTTGCCACGACCAATCCCAGCGAAGCCGGCGAGCTGCTCAACAACCTCGGACCGGCAATCGCAACCGTCGTTGCGCTCTATCTGCCGGTGATTGTCCTGGCCATCGTTGCCATAGTCCGCAAGGTGCGCACCTCGGGCCGCTCGCTCAGCCGCTTCCGCACCGGTGCGATGATTCTCAGCGTCAGCGGTGTCATTGTGCTCGCCACCTGCATGCTCGAAGAACCGTACTACAGCGTTGACGAAGACCTCTATCCGGTCAACGTTCTTGCCAATCTCTCAACCGCCGTCAACCGCTCCTATGCCGGTCGCGATTACTACGCCAGCAGCAGCGACGCCACCTATCATGCCCGCTCAACCCGACCCGATAATCTTCGCGAAATCTATGTTGCCGTGGTCGGCGAAACATCCCGAACCGACAACTGGCAGTTCTTCGGCTACGAACGATATACTACTCCCCGCCTCTGCTCTCTGCCCGCAGGAACCGTTACCGGCTTCGGCAAAACCCTCTCTGAAAGCAACACGACCCACAAAGCCGTGCCCCTGCTTCTGTCGAACCTCACCGCCGACGATTTCGACAGCAAAATCAACCGCTCCAAATCCGTAATCACCGCCTTCAAGGAAGCCGGATTCACTACCGCCTTCATTTCGATGCAGTGCCGCAACCACTCCTATATCGACTATTTCGGCGAAGAGGCCGACACTACCATGTTCCTTCGCGAACCGACCGACGGCGTGATTGTCAACGGTCTTTACGATAAAGACATGCTCGCCTCTCTCGACTCCGTCCTCGCCGGCGAACCGACCAAGCTCCTGGTGGTGCTCCATCAATATGGCTCGCACTTCAACTACCTTGACCGCTATCCGCGCGAAGAAGCCTACTTCCTTCCCGACAAAACCGCCGATGCCGGTGCGGCCAATCGCGGCCAACTCGTCAACGCATACGACAACTCTATCCGCCACACCGACAATCTCCTCTATGAAGTTATCCATCGCCTCGACTCCATCAACTGCGTTGGCGGAATGATCTATGCGTCGGACCACGGCGAAGACATCTACGACGACGCCCGAGGCCGCTTCCTCCACGCTTCCCCCACCCCTACCTACTTTCAGCTCCACGTTCCTATGCTGGTCTACCTGACTCCCTGCCTGCAACACCGCGACCCGTCGCTGCTCAACCAGGCGCGCCTCCACCAGCAGTCAAACGTCAGTTCCTCGCAGAGCTACACTCCTACGCTGCTCAACATGGCCGGCATCGTGTCGCCCGACGTTGACCGCACCAAGGCTCTGACCTCCGCGCGCTACACCGAGCCCGAAGAGCGCCTTTTCCTCTCCGATCGCAACAAGGCATATAACCTCATGAAGGCCGGCTTCAAACACGAAGACTACGACCGCCTCGAACGCTTAAATATCTGACAGAGTAAGCCACTCCAGTTCGGCCTCATCCAACTCGGCATTAACATCCGAGTAGCGGGCCGACTTGGCCTGAATGTCGTCGGCCTCGCCCGACGCAAACAGGGCTTCCAACTCGGATTTTTCAGCCGTCAGCCGCTCAATGAGCAGTTCGAGCTCCTCCATTCTCCTCTTTTCCTTAAACGACAGTTTCCGCGGCTTTTCCGAAGGCTGCGGTTTCTGCTTCTTCTCAACTGCCGGTTTCTGAACCTGCGCGTCAAGCTCGGCCTGCCATTGACGATAGTCAGAATAGTTGCCGGGAAAGTCCTTAACGACGCCGTCGCCGGTAAACACAAACAGATGCTCGACCATATTGTCGAGGAAATATCGGTCGTGGCTAACCACCATCAGGCATCCCTCGAACTTGGCCAGGTACTCTTCGAGCAGTCCGAGCGTAACAATATCGAGGTCGTTGGTCGGCTCATCGAGAATCAGGAAGTTTGGCGACCGCATCAGGGTAACGGCCAGATGCAGGCGCGCCTGTTCGCCGCCGCTGAGGGTGTGGATAAACTTCTGCTGATCCTTGGGCGAGAACAGAAAGCGCTGCAGAAACTGCATCGGCGAATGGCGCTCGCCCCCTTCCAGAACAATATCTTCGGCTATGTCGGTCACCGCGTCGATAACCTTCTTTTCCTTGGGCAGGTGCAGACCATCTTGCGAGTAATAACCGAATCTGACGGTTTCGCCGATGGTGAACGCCCCGCTGTCGGGCTTGACCAGTCCCATCAGCATTTTAATGAACGTTGACTTGCCAACGCCGTTCGGGCCGACAATGCCGACCTTATCATACCTGGCGAAAGTGTAGGTGAAATCATCGAGCACACACTTATTGCCGAAATGTTTCGTTACCCCCTCAGCCTCAAAAATCTTATTGCCGATGCGCGACGCCTTGACCGACAGATTAATGCTGTCGGTCGAATCCGTAACCTTTTGACGCGAACGGCTCTTCAGCTCATAAAAAGCGTCGATTCTGAACTTGGCTTTGCCGGCACGCGCCTGCGGCTGGCGGCTCATCCAGTCCTGCTCCTTGCGCAGGGTGTTGCGAACCTTGGCCAACTCACCGGTCAGGGCTTCAATGCGCTCCTTGCGGCGGCGCAGATACTCGGCATAGTTTCCCTTATAGGTGAAAATCTGCTCCAGGTCGATTTCAATAATCTTGTTGCATACCCGGTCGAGAAAATAGCGGTCGTGCGTGACCAGCAGAATTGTGGCCGACGAGCGTGTCAACCGTGCTTCCAACCATTCGATAACCTGAATGTCAAGATGGTTCGTCGGCTCGTCGAGAATCAGCAGGTCAGGCTCCGAAAGCAGTGCCCGCGCAATGGCTACGCGCTTCTGCTGACCGCCCGACAGCGTTGCTATGCGAGCATTGACGTCCTCCACTCCCAGTTGAGTCAGCATCCGCGTCGCCTCATCAGGATTGAACTCCGAGCAGGCGCTCAGCGGCGTTGCGTCGCCTCCGCCGAAGTCCGGCTTCTGCTCAACAAGAGCCACCTTCAGTCCCGCCCGGCGCGTAACCGTTCCTGAATCGGCATCCTCCTTGCCCGCAATGATGCGCAGCATCGTTGTCTTGCCGGTACCGTTCTTCGCAATCAGACCGATTTTATCTCCGCGGTTAATTCCGAATGTAACATCGGCAAACAACATTCTGTCGCCATAACTCTTTGTCAGCTTCTCTATCTGTATATAAGGTGTAACAGCCATAGTCAATAATTTTCCGCAAAGTTACCACAATAATTAGACATTCGCAATCGGAAATCAGCATTTTTTCGACTGCCTACTTGCGGCCGAGCGTAAGACCGAGACCAAGCATCAGGTTGGATGGCGAACGAAATTCCACCATGCGGTAGCCAATGTTTAGGTATAGCGGGCCGGCGATATATGTTTTGAGAGTGGCGGTCTGGTAGAGGCGACGGGTTTCGGGAGGGCCGGCAAGAACGTAGCCGATACCGAGGTTGATGGAGAATATCGGCATTACGAGTTCGGCCCGGGCAGAGAGGCCGAACGATACCTGACGCAGAAACGGCGGTTTGTAGAATTTAACGTCCTCGCCATAGGTGTCGGGCACGCGATAGTCGTCGAGGCCGGTGTTTTCGCTCCACTGCAGGTCGGCTGATATGCCGGTGCGGAATGTTGGATGGAGGTCTATCATCGGGGCTACGGCGAATCCGGCAACGCCGAAATGGCCCGGCAGAAGGGCGCGTTCGCCTTCGGCAGTGAAGGCGGCGTCTTCAGATGGAAAGTAAGCCTTACGCCATGCTCCATAGGCCGTCAGGTCGCAGGAAAAATGGCGGACAAAGTCAGGATCGGAGGTAAAGGGCGAGCGAGGACGCTCAAAGAGCCTGCGCCCCGGAATTATTGTCAGCCCCAGGGCTCCGCCAATGGAGTTGACGCCCGGATTGGGCCAGGAGGTATTGCCGTTGGAATAGTGAGTCAGGTCAATGCCACCGCTGACCATGATTCCCGCCGCTGGCTGATAGTTGAGTTTGAGGCCGAGGTTTATGTAGGCGTTGGTCGACGAGCCAACAACGAGATTCGAGCTAATATCCTGGTCTTTAACAGTGCGCTGCCAGCCGAAGGTAGCGCCGAAGTTCCATTCATAGTTGAGCGACAGGCGGTCAGACAAAGCGGCGATTGGGGCACCCTGAAGAACGTAGACGCCCAGCGGAGTGCCAACGGTTCGAGGCTGCATGAAGGTCGTTGCGCTGAAACCTATACCCTGGTAAACTGAGGCGGTGCGGCCCGACTGAGGGCGAAGAAAGGAATAGCGCAAGTGCCAGGAAAGAGAGGTGTGGGTAACGAGGCCATCGGGCTCCATGCGATCCATCAGAACCGGATTGGAGTTGAAAACATAGCCTGCACGCATCTGGGCATCTATGGCCGACGCGAAATCGCCGGCGCGGGCAGTAAATGCCGCGCCGGAAAGGAGCAGAGCGATGGAGAATGTTAAAACCGGCTTCATACGTTATAATAACGCGAAGCCGGCATGGATTATTATGTTACGAAAAGGTTATTTCTTAATGCGGTTCTGCTGTTGCAGCGCAAGGCGGTGGGCATCGGCGTGGGCCTTGGCGATTTTGCTGCCGTAGCCGGCGCTTGTCTGCGACGAGGTGCGGTTCAGGATATTGGCGTTGCGGGTAGCGTGGAACTTATGAAAGTCGCCGACGGGGGGAGTCACCGGGGTTTCGGGTGAGGCCGTGGTCGAGGTCGTGGAGGCGGTGGTGGCCGTCGTTTCCTCAACTGCGATTTTCTGAGCGGGTTTGGGCTCGGCGTAGGAGATTGAAGTTCCGAAGATGGCCGCGATGGCCAGGGTCATAAGTTGTTTCATCATAACAGCAGTAGTAGTAAGTAGTTTTCAGTATAACACCGGCAACAGCGATTTTGTTCGCGGCTCAGGAACAGAAACAAGAGCGGGCGGTCCAGGATAGGACCGCCCGCCGCTTATTAAAGAGAGAGAAAAATGAGTATTGTTATTGTGCCTTAATCTTAATGAGCATTACTTTCGAGTCGGTCTGCGCTTCGACGCTGTGGGGCACTCCTTCGCCCAGCAGCAGGAACTGACCTGCACGAAGTTCGTGGGGAGTGTCGAAAATCGTGAAGCGGATTGCACCTTCGGCAACGTAAACCATCAGTTCGGCAGGCGAAAGGTGCTCGCTGAGTTTCTGTCCGGCCTTAAAGGCAAGCAGCGAAACGCCGCCGGCCGGAGCTTTGATAATGCGCTTGAAGCTGACTTTGCTGTCGTCGGCCTCAACCTGGGCAAGCAGGTCGCGGACTTCGCTGAATTTAATTTCTGTTTCTATCATATATACTTTCCTTTCATTTTTTATGAGGTTTTGTTGCTATAACGCCCGACAATGGAAAACCTCCCGCGGCTTAACCAACTTTAACGCCAATTTCTAAAAAAACGTTATAAATTTCGGAGTTTGCAGAAATTTCCTTAAATTTGTGGTCAATTAATCTAAAGTCCAAATGGGAAAAATTATAGCAATTGCTAACCAGAAGGGCGGTGTTGGCAAGACCACTACCGCCATAAACCTCGCCGCATCGCTCGCTGCGGAGAAAAAGAAGGTGCTGATTGTTGACGCTGACCCCCAGGCCAACGCCACGTCGGGCTATGGCATTGACCCGCGAAAAATGGCGGGGTCCATCTATGAATGTCTGGTCGACGACTATCCCGTTAAGGGCTCGCAGGTTGCAACCTGCGTCGAGGGTCTGGACCTGATCGGCTCGCGCATTGATCTTGCAGGCGCCGAGCTGGAGCTGGTTGGCAAAGACGACCGCGAGTCTGTTCTGAAGCGCGCGCTGGCTCCGGTTGCAGATGACTATGATTATATTCTGATTGACTGCTCGCCGTCGCTGGGCCTGATAACGGTCAACGCGCTGACTGCGGCCAATTCGGTTATCATTCCCGTTCAGGCTGAATATTTTGCGCTCGAGGGCATTTCAAAGCTGCTCAACACTATCCGCATCATTAAGTCAAAGCTAAACCCCGGGCTCGAAATCGAGGGCTTTCTGCTGACCATGTATGATGCCCGTCTGCGCCTGGCCAACCAGATTTACGAGGAGCTGAAGGGGCATTTCGGCGACATGGTGTTCGACACTGTCATTCCGCGCAATATCAGGTTGAGTGAGGCGCCGTCGCACGGTTTGCCCGCTCTGCTCTATGACCCCGCCAGCCGCGGTGCGACTTCCCACACTCAGCTGGCACGCGAAATTATCAAAAAACATTCCCACAAGAAATAACCTCTTCGTTCAATAATGGCTACATTACCTAAAAAGGGGCTCGGCAGAGGCCTGGATTCGCTGCTTTCAATGGACGACACTCCGGCCCGCGGATCGTCGGCAATCAACGACATTGCGCTAACGTCGATTCACCCCAACCCGGACCAGCCGCGACGCACCTTTGACGAAGAGGCGCTGCGGGAACTGGCATCGTCTATTGCCGAACTTGGCATCATTCAGCCGCTGAGCCTGCGCAAAACGGGGCCCGATGAGTATCAGATTATTGCAGGCGAACGCCGTTTCCGCGCCGCCAAACTCGCCGGCCTGACCTCGGTGCCGGCCTATATCCGAACGGCCAACGACAGCGAGCTGACCGAGATGGCTCTCATCGAGAACATCCAGCGCGAGGATTTGAATGCCATTGAAATCGCGCTGACGTTCAAGAAGCTCATCGAACAGTATAACCTGACTCAGGAGCGCCTTTCGGAACGCATCGGCAAGAAGCGAACGACCATTGCTAACTTCCTGCGCCTGCTGAAGCTGCCCGCCGAAGTTCAGCTGGGCTTGCGCGACAAGCGACTCGACATGGGTCATGCGCGCACGCTGCTGACCCTGGATAATCCTAAGCTCCAGCTGAAGCTCTATGGCGAGATTCTCGACCAGGGCCTGAGCGTTCGCCGCGTCGAGGAGCTTGCGAAGGAATATCGCCTGAAGGCCGAGGCCGGCGAGCCGATCGACTCGGCAAAAGCGCCGAAAAACGCAGCCAAACCCCGGTCGGGCGAGTACGACAATCTGAAGCGCCATCTTTCGGCGGCCTTTAACACTAAGGTGCAGTTCTCTATCGGCAAGAATGGCCGCGGAAAAATAACGTTCCCCTTCGCTTCCGACGAGGAGCTGGCCCGGCTGATTGCAATCTTCGACACTATCAAGGGATAATATGTGGAAACTGCGCCGAACCATATCGCTCATCTGCGCAGCTGCCTGCGGTGCCTTGACCCTCTGGGCCGAGGAGCCGCAAACCGTCACCCTCGTTGCCGACACTACGCTCATTGTTGCAACGCCGACCGATTCGTTGGTGTCGATTGAAGTGTGTGCCGACACTCTGATGACGGCCGCCGACGAGCCGATTCGCGTTTTCAATCCCGACCCTACGCGCGCAACCTGGCTCTCGGTGCTCTGCCCCGGCTTGGGTCAGATCTATAACCGACGCTACTGGAAGCTGCCTATTGTTGTCGGCGCCTACATGGGTCTGATTTATGCCACGAGCTGGAACAACACGATGCTGACCGACTACACCACGGCTTATAACGACCTGATGGACAACGACCCCGACACGCGCAGCTACATGAACTTCTTCGCTCCGGGGGTTAACGAGTCGTCGCTTAACCAGCAGTGGCTAATCAACACTTTCCAGTCACGCAAGAACTATTTCCGCCGAAATCGCGACCTTTGCATAGTTGGGATGCTCGGCGTTTATCTCGTTGCGATACTCGACGCCTACGTTGACGCATCGCTCGCCCATTTCGACATTTCACCCGACCTTTCGCTGGACTGGTCGCCAACGCTGATGACGTCGCCTCGCGGCAATTTGCCAGGATTCGGCGTTCAGTGGGCTCTCTCCTTTTAACCGATAATTTTCAGAATCTTCCACCTCATGAATCTTCAATCATTCGTAGCTTCAATCGCGCTCCTGGCGGCCTCGGCAACATGCTTTGCCGCGCCGCATAGCATCCGCGACCTGAAGTATGAGATTACAGATACCGCAATCGTTTATCCCGAGAGCCAGCAGGCCGACGTTCACCGCCTGCAGCAGAACTGGTATCTGAAAAACTTCACGGTTCTCGACACAGTAGGCACAGCCGACATTCCGGCAACCAACGACGTTATTATCCAACGCCTGCAATCGCTGCCAACAACGATTGAAATGCCGTTCAACCCGGTTGTTCGCAGCTATATCGACCTCTACACCGACCGCCGCCGCTCGCTGGTTGAAACTATGCTCGGACTGTCGCTATACTATATGCCCATCTTCGAGGAGGCACTTGAGGCCGAAGGCCTGCCGCTGGAGCTGCGCAATCTGCCGATTATCGAATCTGCCCTGGACCCCAACGCGGTTTCGCGCGCAGGTGCAACGGGGCTGTGGCAGTTCATGTTGCCAACGGCGCGCGGTCTGGGTCTTGAAATCAACACTCTCGTTGACCAGCGCCGCGACCCGATAGCCGCTTCGCGCGCCGCGGCGCAATATCTGAAGCAGCTCTACCAGATTTTCGGCGACTGGAGCCTGGCGATCGCCGCCTATAACTGCGGTCCCGGCAATATCAATAAGGCGCTTGCCCGTGCCGGTGCATCAGCCGAAAATCCAAAGGATTATTGGGACATATACTACCATCTGCCGGCTGAAACACGCGGCTATGTGCCCGGCTTCATAGGCGCGACATACGCAATGGCCCACTATGCCGACCACGGCATTTCGCCCGCGCTGGCCAAACGCCCCATCCTGACTGACACGGTGCATATCACCGACCGCACATATTTCAAGGCCATATCGCAGGTGCTCGACATCCCGGTTGAAGAGCTGCGCGTTCTGAATCCCCAATATCGCCAGGATATTATTCCGGGCGACGTTCACCCCTACCCTCTCCGCCTGCCCCAGCAAATGGTGTTCAACTACCTGATGAACGTTGACTCGATAGCTTCGCTTTCGCGCACGTTTGGCCCGCGTGCAACCGTTGAGCTTGGCGGCCTCGCCAACCAGCCTCAACCGGGCCAGGAGGGAACATGGCGCGACGTTACCGTTACCCACAAGGTCGGCCGCAACGAAACCCTCTCGGCCATCGCCGCAAAATATGGCGTCACAACCAAGCAAATCAAGCGCTGGAACAAACTATCGTCCGACCGACTGCGCCGCGGAACGCGCCTGAAGATTCAAACCCGCGAATTCGTGCCGACGCCCAAGCCAGTTGCCACCGTCGACACCATCGCCGCAACCCCGGCACTACCCGACTCCATCGGCCTCGGTCAGCCCGAACTGATGGCAGACTCAGTAGCCATGACAGCGCCGGCCGACAGCATTGCGTCCCAATCCGTTGCCTCCGTCGATAAACCCGCCGAACCCGCGCCCGCCCCCAAGGCAAAACCCGCCGCCGCGGCAAACAAACCGAAGGTCCACCGCGTTGTTAAGGGTGACACGCTCTTTGCCATTGCCCGCAAATATGGCGTCACCGTTGACCAGCTCAAGCGCGCCAACAACCTGTCGTCAACGGCCCTGTCGATTGGCCAGCGCCTAACAATCCCGAAAAAATAATAACCAAAATCCTCAAATAACAACATTATGAAAAAACTGACCCGAATTGCCCTCAGCATCGTCCTCGCTATGGGCGCAGTCGCTCCCGTAGCCGCCAAACCCTTCCAGATTGGCCCCGTAGTCGGCGTGAACCTCAACTCCGTTAATCTCAACGACGTTGGCGCAAACTTCAAGTCCGACAACCGATGCGGCTTCGCCGGCGGTCTGATGGCCAAATTCACCGTGCCCATCATCAATATCGGCGTTGACCTCTCGGCTCTCTACGAACACCGCACCTCGCAGATGGAAAACCCCCAGGGCGGCATCGACAATCTTAAATACGACTACCTGGCCGTTCCCCTCCACCTCCGCTACGACATTCCGATGCCCGTTATCTCGCAGGTATTCTTCCCCACTATCTTCACCGGCCCTAACTTCGGTTTCCGCCTGGGCAAATCGGTTGTAAACGACTTCAAGGCCAACAAATACAACATCGGCTGGGACTTCGGCCTTGGCATTACCCTGGTCAAGCACCTCCAGATTTCCGCCGCCTACACCCTCGGCATGAACAAAGCGCTCTCCTACACCAAAGTGCTGCAGACCGAAGACGCCGGCATCAACGGCAAAACCTCCGGTTGGACCATTACCGCCGCCTACCTCTTCTAAAAAACGGACTCACGCGAGAGCGGTGTTAACACAATTTAACACTGCTCTCGCCCCATAATTCAAATATTATTCCTAACTTTGCACTCGCAAAACAACAGAACACCCGGAGTGGTGCTCGAGTGGCTGAAGAGGCACGCCTGGAAAGCGTGTATACCCCAAAAGGGTATCCCGAGTTCGAATCTCGGTCACTCCGCAAAGTAACACGTTATAAATCAGCACGATTTAAGCGTGTTACTTTTATTTTTGGCCACTCCAAGTTAAATACCCGTTTGAATTGTTAATGTAGGGACATGCCTTTGGCATGTTTGCTTTGGTAATCAGCCAAATACATAGTCCAAATCGCACCACGAATTCAACATGCCGAAGGCATGTCCCTACAATTTAGACGCCATCTCTTTGATTTAAGAGTTTTCTCGGATTTCAACAACCAACTTTTTACATTGATCCGAATTTGCCGAACTTTACCGACACCCACTTGCGCAATACTTGCGCAAGTCATTCGCAAATGAAGTCTGATTGAAGCATGGGCGCATTTTTAAGCCTATGGCATCAAACGGATGACGGAGTGAGGTTTGTATCAGCCGCCATTCGCCCCAGCCGGGAGGGTAAACAAGGATGAACGCGATTTACAAATCTGATTTCTGAAATTCGGTCAATTTCACATTGATAGTAATTTCAGTTGTCTTATCTTTAACGATTTTTACATTTTTTACTTCTCCGAAATAATATGTTTCGGTTGTTTCAGTCTCTGAAACAAGAGGAGAAGCAACCCCAATAGTATAGGTCCCGACTTTTACATCAAGCGGCCAAGTTACTTCTGAAAAATCGGGAGCCGCCCAACCCATACCATA
>JAAVDE010000023.1 GCA_014801955.1 Bacteroides sp.
ATATTATAACAATAAAAGAATCAAATCCCGGTTAAAAGGAAAGAGCCCGGTGCAATACCGAACTCTTTCTATAACTGGATAGTGTTTAACCCGTCCAACTTTTTGGGGTCACTTCAGTCGGGCCGGGGATGAAATTTCTGGATTTGTCAGCCTGAGGGGGGATCAGTCGTCGGCCTGGGTGGCGGCGTAGGCGGCGAGGAGTTTTTCCTGAACGTCGCCGGGAACGAGCTCATAGCCGTTGAATCGCATGGTGAAGGAAGAGCGGCCGCCGGTGATTGCGCTGAGGGCGGTTGAGTAGGAGCTCATTTCCTTCAGGGGCACGCGGGCCGAGATTTTTTCGAAGCCGTTTTCGGAGGTCATGCCCATGATGATTGCGCGGCGGCCCTGCAGGTCGCTCATAACGTCGCCCATCACGTCGGCGGGAACCATGACGTCAACGTCGTAGACCGGCTCGAGGACCTTGGGGTTGGCGTTTTTGAAGGCTTCGCTGAAGGCGTTGCGGCCGGCCAGGCGGAAGGAAATTTCGTTGGAGTCAACGGGGTGCATCTTGCCGTCGTAGATGCAGACGCGAACGTCGCGCGCATAGCTGCCGGTCAGCGGGCCCTGTTCCATGCGGTCCATCAGGCCTTTAACGATGGCGGGAATGAAGCGGGCGTCGATGGCGCCGCCAACGATGCAGTTAACGACCACGAGCTTGCCGCCCCAGGGCAGAGGCACTTCCTGAGTGTCGCGCACGTTCATCTTGAACTCCTGGTTGCCGAAGCGATAGGTGTCGGGCGCGGGCATGCCGTCGGTGTAGGGTTCGATAATGAGGTGAACCTCGCCGAACTGGCCGGAGCCGCCGCTCTGCTTCTTGTGGCGATAGTCGGCGCGGGCGGCTTTGGTGATGGTTTCGCGATAGGGGATTTTCGGCTCTTCGAAAATGATGGGGAGTTTGTCGTTGTTTTCAACGCGCCATTTCAGAATACGGAGATGGAATTCGCCCTGACCCTTAATCAGAATCTGCTTGAGCTCGCGGCTCTGCTCAACGACCCAGGTGGGGTCCTCTTCGTGCATGCGGGTCAGGATTTCCATGAGTTTCTCGGAGTCGCTCTCGGTAACGGGGCGAACGGCGCGGGTATATTTCGGTTCGGGATAGCGGATGAAGTCGTAGGCCCAGTTGCACCCCTTGGCGTCGAGAGAGTTGCCGGTGCGAACGTCTTTGAGCTTAACCGTGGCGCCGATGTCGCCCGCACAGAGTTCGTCGACCTGAGTGCGAATCTGGCCGCAAACGGCATAGAGCTGAGCCAGGCGCTCCTTCGATTCGTTGCGGCTAACGTTGGTCAGGTCGGCGCCGGCTTTGAGCGTGCCGCTCATGACCTTGAAGTAGGAAACTTCGCCGATGTGAGGCTCAACGGAGGTTTTGAAAACGTAGAGACTCAGCGGGCCGTTACTGTCGGGTTTAACAATGGTTCCGTCGGTGGCTGCGGGCGCGGGCATCTCTTCAACGAAGGGAACCACGTTGCCGAGGAACTCCATCATGCGGCGAACGCCCATGTCCTTGGCGGCGCTGACGCAGAACACCGGGTAGATCGAGCGGTCAACGAGGCCTTTGCGGATGCCTTCGCGCATTTCGTCTTCGGTCAGGTGGCCGGCGTCGAAGAATTTCTCCATCAGCGACTCGTCGTTTTCGGCGGCAGCCTCGACGAGGGTTTTGTGGAGCTCGGTGGCGCGCTCCATCTCTTCGGCGGGAATGTCGGTAATGGTGGGCACGCCGCCGTCGGGGCCCCACTCATATCTTTTCATCAGCAACACGTCAATCATGGCGTTGAAGCCCGGGCCGCACTGCAGCGGATATTGAATCTGAACGACTTTCGGGCCGAACACTTCGCGCATCTGGTCAATAACGTTCTCGTAGTCGGCCTTTTCGCCGTCGAGCTGGTTGAGGGCGAAGATAACGGGCTTTTTCAGTGCGGCGGTAGTGCGGAAAATATTCTGAGTTCCGACTTCAACGCCATACTGGGCGTTGACAACGATAACGCCGGTGTCGGTAACGTTCAGAGCCGTAATCGCCGAGCCAACGAAGTCGTCGGCGCCGGGGCAGTCGATGAAGTTCAGCTTCTTGCCGAGAAATTCGGCGTAAAATATGGTGGAGAATACGGAGTAGCCATATTCCTTTTCAACGGGGAAATAGTCGCAAACGGTGTTGCCGGCGTCAACCGTGCCGCGGCGTTTTATAACTCCACACTCGAAGAGCATGGCCTCGGCGAGCGTGGTTTTTCCGGAGCCCTTGCCTCCGAGCAGGGCAATGTTTTTGATTTCAGTGGTTTTGTAGACTTTCATTCCGGTATCAAAATTTAAGGATGAATAATTATGTCGAAGTTTTGACGCCCACAAGTTACGAAAATTTCCGCTAAAACCGGCAATAATACCCTTATGTTTTACAACATATTGCCCCCCGACACAATAAGAAGCCTCCCGGCTGCGTTATAATAGTGCAATCACATTAATTCCCAAAACAAGAACCTGCCTATGGCTGAAATTTCTACTCCTATTCTGAATCCGGCGCAATCAGACGCCACACAGCAATCCTCACCGCGCGCCATAACCCTGGCCATTATCCGCCAATTCGCGCGCGCCTACACTCCCTCGGGTCTTGCCTTCAGCTAACCGCTGCAATCAGGCTCTCTCCCCGAGGGAGCTTTTTTTGTGCGTTATGCGAGCTAAACGAGCGGGGTAACGCGGATGCGCTTGCCCTTGATGCGGCCGGCCGACAGGGTTGCGGCCAGGGCGCGGACGTCGGGGGCGTTAACGGCAACCAGGGCGCGGTGGTCGTGGAGCGCAATGTGGCCTATGCTGCTGCCGGCCAGGCCTCCGGGGCCTGTCAGCGCGCCAACGATGTCGCCCTTCGACAGTTTTTCTTTTCGTCCGCTGTGGAAGTAGAGCGTATGGAGCGTCGTCGGCCAGGGCTGCGGCTGAGTGTGGGCAAACGAGATCGGGCCGACGCCTACGGGAGCCTCCTCGCCGGGACCTGTCAGATAGTAAACCTCGCCGGCGGCCCCCATGCGACCGGCGCGACCGTTGCGGTGGGTGCGCGTCTCGGCCGACGAAGGCTGATGGTAGTGAATAACGTTGCGCACGCTCGGAATGTCGAGCCCGCGGGCAGCCAGGTCGGTGGCAACGAGAATCGGCGTGGAGCCGTTGGTAAAGGTGTCAACGGCGTTTTCGCGGTCGTGCTGGTCAATGGCGCCATGATAGAGCGCGGCGGGAAATCCCTGCTTGCGCAGGTAGTCATAGACGCGCACGGCGCTCTCGCGGTGGTTAACGAAAACTATGGTACGCTCCTGAGGCAGGCGCAGCAGCAGCTCCTTCAGCGCCGGTAGCTTGTCGGCCTCGTCGGAGGCGACGGCATATTCGCTCAGATCGGGCCTGGCCGCAGAACTGGCGGAAAAATCGAGCGTTTGCAAATTGCGCGCAGGCAACCATTCGGGCAGCTCGTCCAGACGCGTAGCCGAAGTCAGAATGAGCAGCTCCGGGGCATGGATTTTGCGGACAATGCGGCGCATTTCATCCTGGAAGCCAAGCTCGAGCGACTTGTCATATTCATCGGCGGCAAGCACCTTTACGCGATAAAGGTCGAGCCGACCGCGACCGATATGGTCGAGGATTCGTCCCGGAGTGCCAACGACGATAGCCGGCGTCTGAGCCTCCAGCGAGCGGGTTTCGTCGATAACCGAATGGCCGCCATAGAGAGCGGCGATGCGCAGCGACGGAGCAAGCGCCGACAGCGTCTTTGCCAGCTGAAGCGTCAGCTCGCGGGTCGGCGCGATGACCAGGGCCTCGACCTTGCCGGTAGTGCCGCTGACGCGCGGCAGCAAAGCCAGGGCAAACGCCAGAGTCTTGCCCGAGCCGGTCGGCGAAATCAGCGCCACGGCCGAAGCACCAGCCGGCAGCCCGGCCATTTTATGTTGCATCGGAGTCAGCTCCTCAACGTTCAGCCTCTCCCTCGCATTGCGAATAACCTCCTTAACCTCCATCTTCTACACTCCAAGAATTATATTTGCATCAATATTCGAAACCTGTAATGACTCGCTGATTGAGTAATGGTCATTTGAGTAATTGGCGACCATCGACGACAGTAAGTCGAGTTCCACGCTGTTAGGATTCGTCAGCGGAGTATTATCGTCGACCAGTGGCAGCAATTCCTCTATCCGGCTCAAAGCCCGGCGATATTGCTGCTCGTTCTCAATCTTCATCATACCCCTAATAATCAATATTTTAATTAGGAGTTGTAGGCGAAGGTTCCGTGGGGGCCGGAGATGGTCAGGCGGGGTTGGTCGGGGGCGGCGGGGAGGACGCGGCCGATGACCTGGGCGGGGATGCCGAAGCGGGCGGCGATTTCGATTACGCGGTCGGCGTCGGCGGGATCGACGTAGACTTCGAGGCGGGTGCCCATGTTGAACACCTTATACATTTCCTGCCAGTCGGTTGCACTCTCGCGCTGAATGAGCGAGAAGAGCGGGGGAATCGGCAGAAGATTGTCTTTTTCAACGCGCAGGGAGGGGTCGAGGAAATGGAGAATCTTGGTTTGGGCACCGCCCGAGCAGTGAATCATGCCGCGCACGGTGGGACGCATTTCGTCGAGCATGGCTTTGACGAAGGGGGCGTAGGTGCGGGTCGGCGAGAGCACGAGCTTGCCGGCGTCAACGCCGTCGATTTCAGTAGCGTCGGTCAGGCGCACGCTGCCGCTGTAAACGAGGTCGGCGGGCGTTGCGGCGTCGAAACTCTCGGGATATTTTTCGGCGAGATAGCGGGCAAAAACGTCGTGGCGGGCGGAGGTGAGGCCGTTGGAGCCCATGCCGCCGTTGTAGGCGTTTTCGTAGTCGGCCTGCCCGTAACTGGCGAGGCCGACGATTACCTGGCCGGCGGCGATGTTGGCGTTGTCGATAACGTCGGCGCGCTTCATTCGGCAGGTAACGGTCGAGTCAACGATGATTGTGCGGACCAGGTCGCCCACGTCGGCGGTTTCGCCGCCGGTGGAGTGAATGTCGATTCCGTGGGCGCGGAGGTCGGCCAGCAGCTCCTCGGTTCCGTTGATGATGGCGGCGATGACCTCGCCGGGAATGAGGTGCTTGTTGCGGCCGATAGTGGAGCTGACGAGAATGCCCGAGGTTGCGCCGACGCAGAGCAGGTCGTCGATGTTCATTACCAGGGCGTCCTGGGCAATGCCCTTCCAAACGCTCAGGTCGCCGGTTTCACGCCAGTAAACATAGGCCAGGCTCGATTTGGTTCCGGCGCCGTCGGCGTGCATGATGTTGCAATAGTCCGGGTCACCGCCAAGGATGTCGGGGATGATTTTGCAGAAGGCTTTCGGAAAGATGCCTTTGTCGATGTTGCGGATGGCGCTGTGAACGTCTTCCTTCGTTGCGGATACTCCGCGGAGGTTATATCTCTGGTCCACTGAGGGGGCGATTTAGGAATTAGTAATTAGTAATTATTTGCGGCTGTTTTTCTTTGCCTGTTCGCGCATGAGTTGCTGCTGCTGGCGCTGGGCGGCCTCCATGCGTGCGATCCAGCCGTTTTTCTTTTTGGGCTTGCGGGCATTGGCGGCCATTTCGGCGCGCACTTTGTCTTCGTCGATAACCCAGTGGCGAATGGCGTAGGTCTGGATAATGGTCAGCAGGAGGAACACGAAGTAGTAGTAGCTCAGGCCGGAGGGATAGTTATTGAACAGGAAGAGGAACATCAGCGGCATTGCGTAGGTCATCATCTTCATGCCGGGCATCGACGAGCCGCCGGGCTGGGAATCCATCATTGCCTTGGAGTAGATGATGTTGGTTGCGGTCATCAGCAGGCAGAAGAGGCTCAGGTGGTTATCGAAGAGCCAGGAAATGATGGGGATATTGGCCGACCAGGAAATAATGGCGTCGGGGGCGGCGAGGTCCTTGGCCCAGAGGAACTGCTGGCCGCGGAGTTCGATGCAGCTGGGGAAGAACGAGAACATGGCAACCAGAATCGGCATCTGGAGCAGCATCGGCAGGCAGCCGCCCATCGGGTTCACGCCGGCCTTGGAGTAGAGTTCCATCGTTTTCTGGCTCTTCTTCATCGCATCTTCGGGAGCGGAGTATTTTTCGTTGATGGCCTTGATTTCGGGAGCCAGCAGGCGCATCTTTGCCTGGGAGCGATAAGTCTTGTAGGTGAAGGGATAGAGAACCAGCTTAATCAGCAGGGTTAGCACCAGAATGATGATGCCGTAGTTGGTGATATACTTGCTCAGGATGGAGAACACGGGAATGATGATGCCGGTGTTGATCCAGCGGAACAGGCTCCAGCCCAGCGGAATTACGCGGGTCAGGTCGAGGTGGCCTTCGGAATCGACGCGATCCATGTCGCGCAGAATCGGATAGAGGTTAGGGCCGAGGAAGAAGTTAAAGCCGGCAACGTGGTCGCGCGACACGGAGTAGTTCACCTGGGTCGTAGCGGTCATGTCTTTAAGGAAATCGAGGTCGTCGCTAAGGTCGGTGCTGACCAGCTTGGAGCCGGCGTTGAACGTTTCGTCGGCAATCAGAATCGAGCTGAAGAACTGGTTCTTGAAGCCGATCCACTTCAGGGGCACGTCAACGGTTTTGGCGGCATCTTTCTGCTCAGCGAGGTGTTCAACGTCGTCGCCCGCCTCCTTATAATATACTGCGGAGTTGCGCTGCTCATAAACGCGGCCGCGCTCAAAGCGGGCCATTTTCTGGTGCCAGTTGAACTCCATGGTCGTTACTCCGGCGGGAATAACGCCGGCCGACTGCATGGCGTGTTGAACAACGTCCATCTTAACGCGATAGCCGTCGGCCTCGGGCAGAGTGTAGCGTATGCCCCACCAGGCGCCGGCGCCCAGGTCGAGCTTCATCAGCAGAGTCGAGTCGTTTTCAACCACCGGGGTGAAGTAGAAGCGGCTGCTTTCGAACTTTTCGCTGTCGCTGCGCAGAGTGAACGAATAGGAGTTTGTGTCGGCGTGCCAGAGCTGAATGAGCGTAGTGTCGGGCACGTTGATATAGCAATCATAATCTTTCAGCGTAACGTTGCTGATTTGGCCGCCGCGGGTAGAGAACTGCAGGGCCAGCACGTTGTTTTCGAGGCCGATAACCGTGTCGGTGCCGCTCAGGTGAGAAGCGAAGTTGCGATAGCGCTGAAGGTCGGAAACGGCGCCCTTGAGCGTGCGGGCGGCATTGGCGCGGGTCAGCTGGTCGGCCGAGTCGGGCCAAACGCCGCTGACAATGTCGTTTACTTCGAGGTTGCCGGCGGCGGTTTTAATAACGCCGGTCAGCAGGGAGTCCTGTTCCAGGCGGAGTTCATAGGCCTCGGTTGCAATGTTGCGGTTGCCGTTTTCGTCGGCGCGGCCATAGAGGGCCAGGCCGTTGCGGAGCGAGGTAATGTCGTCGGCGGTGATTTCCGGGATTGTCAGAGCCTGCTGACGCTCGGTTTCGGCGCGACGCAGCGAGTCAACGCGCTGTTCTTGCGCTTCCTTTCGGGCACGCTCCATTTCTTCGGCAGTGGGCTTGTTGAGCCACATGAAACCGAAAATAATCGCGCCCATCAGCAGGACGCCGGTTAACGTGTTCTTATCCAATGCTGTAAATCTATTTAAGTGTTTCTGATTGTGGAATTGATTGTTTCTTTATTTTTTCGATTCGCGATAGTCGATTGCCGCCTTAATGAAGTCGAGGAAAATCGGGCTGGGAGCAACGACCGTCGATGAATATTCGGGGTGGAACTGCGTTCCGAGGAACCATCGCTTGCCCGGAACCTCAACGATTTCGACCAGGCGGGTCTCCGGGTTCTCGCCCGAGCAGCGCATTCCAGCGGCCTCGAAAGCCTCGCGGTAGTTTGAGTTGAACTCGAAGCGGTGGCGGTGGCGTTCGCTAACCTTTTCGGCGCCGCCATAGGCCTTGCGCGCCAGCGAGCCTTCGGCCAGCAGGCAGTCGTAGGCGCCCAGGCGCATCGTGCCGCCCAGGGCGGTCACGCTCTTCTGCTCGTCCATCAGGTCAATCACCGGATTGGGAGTCATCGAGTCCATTTCGCGCGAGTGGGCATTGGTCAGCCCCATGACGTTGCGGGCAAACTCAATTACCATGCACTGCATTCCCAGGCAGATGCCAAAGGTCGGAACGTCGTGTTCCCTACACCATTTCAGCGCGGCGAACTTGCCGTCGATGCCGCGCGTTCCGAATCCGGGGGCAACGATAACGCCGTCCATTTCGACGAGCAGCTCGCCGGCATTGGCGTCGTTGAGCTTCTCGCTGTGGACGCTGGTCAGCTTCAGGCGGCGGTCGTTGTAGGTCGCGGCAATGAAGAGCGATTCGTTGATGGACTTATAGGCGTCTTGCAGTTCAACGTATTTGCCGACGAGGGCGATCCTGACTTCATCTTTCGGCGACTGGAGCTTTTCGAGAAACGTGTGCCACGCCTTCAGATCGGGCTCGCGCTCGGGGGTAACGGCGCAAATGCGCAAAACGATGTCGTCGAGATGCTGGCGGTGCATGCGCATCGGAACCTCGTAGATTGTCGGTGCATCGGCGCTCTGAACGACCGCATCGGCGGCCACGTTGCAGAACTGCGCGATTTTCGCGCGCATTTCCCGGGGAATATCGTGTTCGGTTCGCAGAACCAGTACGTCGGGCTGAATGCCGAGCTGCTGAAGCTGCTTGACGCTATGTTGCGTCGGCTTGGTTTTCAGTTCCTTGGCGGCTCCGAGGAAGGGAACGTAGGTCAGATGAACGCAGCAGGCGTCGGAGCCCAGCTCCCAGCGCAGCTGCCTGACGGCCTCGAGAAACGGCAGCGACTCGATGTCGCCGACAACGCCGCCGATTTCCGTAATCACGAAGTCATAGTCGCCGGTTTTGCCGAGCAGCTTAACGTTGCGTTTGATTTCGTCGGTTATATGAGGAATAATCTGAACGGTTTTTCCGAGATAGTCGCCGCGGCGCTCCTTGTCGATAACGTTCTGATAAACGCGCCCGGTCGTAATGTTGTTGGCGCGGGTTGTGCGAACGTTGGTGAAACGCTCGTAGTGGCCCAGGTCCAGGTCGGCTTCGTGGCCATCGACCGTGACGTAACACTCGCCGTGCTCGTAGGGGTTCAGCGTTCCGGGGTCGATGTTGATATACGGGTCAAACTTCTGGATAGTGACCCTGAAGCCGCGGGCCTTCAGCAAACAGGCCAGCGATGAGGAAATTATTCCCTTTCCAAGCGACGACACAACGCCGCCGGTAACGAAAATATACTTAGTATTCACTTTGCGCGATGAATTTAAGGTGCAAAGTTAAGAATAAAACTTAAAATTCGAAAGCGATTCGCAAAATAATCCCGTCCGGCGCATGAAATTTCATGACTTTTGCCGGATATAAGCATCCGCCGGGTGTGCCGGCGCTTCAGGCTTAGACTGCCGTATATATCGAAAAATTTTGTAACTTTGCATATTTGCAGATGGCTAATGACTGTTAATTATGACCCGAAATATCCCTATTCGTTATCTAAATGAAGATTCCGCCTTTGATTCTGAAGTCCTTCATCTTAATCCGATGAGTGAGAGGGCTAACAAATTAGACGGCTATGCAGACCATATCGACGACTGTTATACTATAATTCTTGTTACCAAGGGTTACGGTTCCGCGGATATCGACTTCCATACGGTACCGATGTCGGAGGGGCAGCTCGGAATTATAGCGCCCGGACAGATCCATTCTAATATCCGCATAAAGGAATGTGAGTTATGGATGCTGAGACTGTCTCCGGAAATGATAGAGGATGACTACCGCTATCTGTTAGATGAATACTCGATGACGGAGAGTCCGGTCGTGCTGACGGAGGACACTACGGTAATATTGTGTGAAGCATTGGAGTTCTTGTCAAAGCTATTTGCTTCGATGAATGACCGACAATCTATGAAAAGTGTTTTATTCAATATGCTTAATGTCGTTTTGGGTATCATAACTCCGAAGATTGTGAACGGACGGACGAGGTCGCGCCGGCGCAGTACGGAATTAACGGTAAAGTTCAAACGGATGCTCCCTCAATTTGTCAGACACCAGAAAAGACCATCGTTTTATGCTAATGAATTATGTATATCGGAAGTGTATCTTAATGAGGTCGTAAAGAAAAGTACGGGGATGACGCCCTCGGAGTGGATTAATATTGCTATCTTGCTGGACGCTAAGCGCATGCTCCGCTTAACAGCTCTGACAGTAAAAGAAATAGCTCATGAATTAGGCTTTGAAGACCATGCCTATTTCTCCAGATTGTTCAAAAAGAATACTTCCATGACGCCGCTGGAATTCAGGAACGCAATCCTTGAATAGTCCAATCATTGCCGCCGCTTATCCATTGATGCGGCTCATTTTCGATAGTAACTTTGCAGAACAAAACAATAGTAATTTTGCATAATAAAACAATCGAAAATGATCAGACAAGCAACATTGGCATCTATGCTCCTCATGCTCACGGTAGTACGCGGATTCTGCCAGAGCCCCGTGCAGAACATTACCGGTCGCGTCATTGATGCGGCAACTGAAGAAGGGCTTCCTTTCAGTACTGTAAAACTTTCGTATAACGGACAGGGTGTGGTTACCGACAGCCTCGGATATTTCCTGTTTAAGGATATACCTGTCGGACGCTATGATATGGAAGCGTCTTATGTCGGATACGCTCCCGTTATGATGAAAGATATAGTCGTTATGTCATCCAAAGAAACGCAGATAGAGATTCCTCTTCAGGAAATGTCATCCGAACTAAATGAACTTGTAGTTACACCCAAAATCATTAAATATCGGCCGCTCAACAATATGAATCTATCAAGCGGAAGAATGCTGAGCGTAGAGGAAGCCGGGCGTTTTGCCGGCGGTCTGGACGATCCGGCTCGCCTTGCCGGCGCTTTTGCCGGAGTCGCTACGAATATTGGCGACAACGGGATTACCGTGCGTGGCAATGCTCCGAAGCTGATGCAATGGAAACTTGAAGGAGTGGAGATACCGAATCCTAATCATTTCGGAGAGGTTGGCGGCTTCGGCGGAGGCGGACTGACGGCGTTGAGTAGTCTTGTGCTCGGAAATTCCGATTTTCTTACCGGTGCTTTTCCGGCGGAATACGGCAATGCGCTTGCCGGAGTATTTGATTTGAAGCTCCGTACCGGCAATAACAATAAGTGGGAGCATACCGCGTCGCTCGGCACGATGGGAATAGACCTTTCGTCGGAAGGACCTTTCAAAAAGGGTGGTAAATCGTCATATCTCTTTAATTATAGATACTCGACCCTATGGATGATTTCAAGTTTTCTTCCCGATGGGGCCGGACAAGGAATGAAATATCAGGATTTGTCGCTGAAATTAAACTTCCCCACTAAAAAGGCCGGCACATTTTCCGTGTGGGGTCTCGGACTTATTGACGGCAACACGGAGAAAGCCAAAACCGATAAAGAAGAGTGGCAATATGAATCTGACCGAAACTTCTTCAACACATCAATATGGATGGGAGCGCTGGGCGTAAATCATAAATATCGCCTGAATGAAACCATACAGTTCAACACTACTGTTGCCGGTACTTATAATGGCATAGACTCGCATCAGAGTGCCCTTGATGATAACCTCGTGGCGCATCCTGATAATATTATCAGGAAGAATAATTACAATCTTGTTTTCAACGCATTTATGAACTCCCGCATAGGCCACATTGGAAATAACCGCACGGGAGTCGTAGTAACCGGAATGTTCTACGATATGCTCCTTAAAAACGCTCCGGGAGTCGGACAAGAAATGAAGACTATTGCGGATGAACATGGCAACAGCGCCTTATTGGAGGGTTACACGGAGTTCTCACTATTGCCGTCCTGGCGGTGGCAGATTAATCCCGGAGTCCATTTTCAGTATTTCGCGCTTAACGGACATTACAGCATCGAGCCGCGTCTGTCGGTAAAATTCAACATCAATCAAAAGCAATCGTTGGTGTTCTCTTATGGCAGCCACAGCCGCACGGAATTGCTCAACTATTATTTTACGCGAAATGATAAAGGGGAGCTGATTAACAAAAATCTGGACTTTACCCGCGGACATCATTTCGTATTGACTTACGATTGGAATATCGGTAACGATTTCCACCTTCGCGTAGAACCATACCTACAGATGCTCGATAAAGTACCTGTCGTAGCCGGCAGTTCCAATTCTTTGATTAATAATAAAGACGACTGGTTCATTACCGACAAGTTTGAAAGTACCGGACGCGGACTGAACTACGGACTCGAGGTCACTTTTGAAAAATATATGTCAAACGGCTATTATTTTATGTTTACCGGCTCCGTTTTCAGCTCGCGCTATAAGGGCGGCGACGGCATATGGCGTAACACCCGCTATAATCGTAATTATCTTTTTAATCTGCTCGGAGGCAAGGAATGGATGGTAGGCAAAAACCGCAGAAATGTATTGGGCGCCAACGCGCGTATAACCTTCCGTGGCGGCGACAGGTATTCTCCAATCCTGGAAGATGAATCCATTACCGCACAAGAAGTTATTTTCGATGAACGGCTGGCCTACAGCCAACAGCTCAAGCCGGTATTGTGGGCGGACTTCTCGGTATATTACCGCATCAATCGTCGCAAAGTATCTCATGAGTTTGGCTTAAAATGGCTTAACGCTACTTTCCATGATGAGTACCTCGGTCATGAATATAATTTTAAGACCGGACGCGTTGAGGAATATCGCGATGGAATCTGTATGCCAAATCTATACTATAAAATTAGTTTCTAAATAATCATGAAATTCATGCGCGGCTCCGGGAAAATAGTGTTGTCGGTTGTCAAATATGGAAAAAATATGTATATTTGCGACCTGGATTGAATATAATAAACCATAAAAATATCTTGAGTCAACTCCATGAAATGTAGTTTCAAAGCTTTGCTTGGCGCCGTTGGCCTGCTGTCGGCAATGACGGCATCGGCAGCCACCCCGCCTCAGTATTCAACCGCCGACAATCCCGCGTGGAACCAGGTTAAGTTCGTAACGGGCAGCCATGTGCTGAAAGATAACGGCGCCGGCAAACTCGTCACCGCCGACGCCTCCGGCTCTCAGGAAATGCGCTGGCAGCTGATCGGCAACGCCGACGAGTTCAAAATGAAGAGCGCCGCAGGCCGCTACGTCGGCTTCGACAGCTCAACAGGCCGCTTCACCGCCGTTGCCAACGCCGACAACGCCGCTACCCTCAGCCTCAAAGACCTCGGAACATGCTGGGAAATCCACCGCAAGGGCCAAGACAAGGCAATGAACCAATGGGGCGGCACCTCGGCCGGCGTTGAGCTGGGCGAATGGAACTCCGCCGACAATAACAATAAGCTGAATTTCATCTACTCCGTGCAGCCCGACATCGCTGCCGACAACGATGCCGAGCCGACCTGGTACTACATCCAGTTCAAGCAGAACGGTGCCGTCGTGACCTCTCAGGGCGTTGACCAAAAGGTCAAGCGCGAAGCAATGGTCGCCCCGATGGATTCCAAGCTCTGGAAGCTGGTAGGAACCGACGGCAACTTCCAGATTATCAACAAGGCCGGCGAATATCTGACCGCCAAAGGCTCGGGCGACAACGCGCGCCTCTACGCGTCGTCAACGCCCCATGCCGCCGGATTCTCGCTGCGCGAAACCCCGTCGACCGCCCACTGGCCCGCGTTTGAAATCAAGCCCAACGACCAGAACGGCTACTTCAACCTCTGGCAGGGCGCAAACGCCGCCCACCAGGAAATCGGCTTCTGGGCCGGAGGCGCTACCGAAACCGGCAACGCGCTGACGTTCATGACCCTGGCCGACCTTCCCGCCGAGGAGTATGGCTACGAACCCTCAACGACCTATCGCCCCGACAATAAGCTGTCGCTCTGGTACACCCGTCCCGGCACCACCTCGTCATATGCCATCAGCGGCTACAAGCAGAAGTGGATGGACCTGGGCCTCCCGGTCGGCAACGGCCAGCTGGGCGCAACGGTGCTCGGCGGTATTCTCCAGGAAGACATTTCTGTTAACGAAAAAACACTCTGGACCGGCACCAAGACCCAGAAAACCGCGCCCTACGGCTGCTACCAGAACTTCGGCTCGCTGCTCATCAACTCGCTGACCGAAGAGGGGCTGGGCTGGGGCGACAAGAGCGCCCGAAACTACTGGCGCAACCTCGACCTGACCGACGCCACGTCGAACGTCAGCTACGAAAACGCCGACGGAACGACCTTTACCCGCCATATTCTCGCCTCATATCCCGACCAAGTTATCGCAGCGCTGCTGACCGCCTCCACCCCCGGCGCCATCAACGTTAAGTTCACCGAAGTGCCCGGCATGGACGCCGGATTCATAACCTCGCCGGTCACCTACAACGCCGACGGCACCATCACCTATGGCGGCAAGTTCGAAACCGTTTCGTTCGCTTCGTGCATCAAAATCGTTCCCACCGGCGGCACCATGACCGCCGACGAAACCGGCATCACGGTCAAGGGCGCCGACAAAATCTACGTTGTCATCTCCGCCGCTACCGACTATGACCTCCACTCGCCCTCCTTCACCGCCAACACCTCGGCCCTGACCGGCAACGTCGCCGCCATCGCCGCCAATGCCGCCGCCAAGGGCTGGGACGCCGTCTATGCCGACCACGTCGCCGACTACCGGTCAATCTTCGGCCGCGTTGACTTCGACCTGGCCGGCTCGGCCAACGATAAGCCGACCGACGAGCTCATCACCTACTATCAGTCAACCACCGGCTCCAACATCAACGCCGACGACAATAACGTCCGCTTCCTCGAGCAGCTCTATTTCCACTATGGCCGCTATCTCCATATCGGCTCGAGCCGAGGCGTTGACGTTCCCAATAACCTCCAGGGCATCTGGAGCGGCTTCACCTCCGCCCGCCCCTACAACAGCAGCCAGATCGCTCCCTGGAACGCCGACATCCATAACAACATCAACCTTCAGATGTGTTACTGGCCCGCCGAGCCGACCAACCTCAGCGAGCTCCACCTGCCCATGCTGAACTACATCATCAGCCAGGCCACCGAACACGACCTCTGGAAGACCCTCGCCCGCGACTCCGGCCAGACCAAGGGCTGGACCTTCTTCACCGAATCCAACATTTTCGGCGGCGTAGGCTCGTTCATGCACAACTACACCATCGCCAACGCCTGGTGTTGCTCCCACCTGTTCCAACACTACGACTACACCCTCGACAAGGAGTTCCTCAAGCGCGCGTTCCCAACAATCTGGAGCGCCTGCGAGTTCTGGATGGAACGCCTCGTGAAGGGCGCCGACGGAACCTGGGAAGCCCCCAAGGAATACTCGCCCGAGCATGGTCCCGGCGCTGAAAACGCTACCGCCCACGCCCAGCAGATTCTCGTCGACCTCTTCTCCAACACCCTGAAGGCCATCGACACGCTCGGCCTCGAAGCCTGCGGAATCACCGCCGACGACCGCGCCAAGCTCGCCGACTACTACAACAACCTCGACCGCGGCCTCGCTTCGGAGGAATACACCAAGAAGTGGAATAACAACTCCCTGGCCAAGGGCACTCCCATTCTCCGCGAATGGAAATATAGCGACTACACCGCCGGCGCCGACGGCCACCGCCACATGAGCCACCTGATGTGTCTCTACCCCTATTCGCAAATCGAACCCGGCCACCCGATGTTTGAGCCCGCCGTCAACTCAATGATTCTGCGCGGCGACGGCGCAACCGGCTGGTCTATGGGCTGGAAAATCAACCTCTGGGCCCGTGCCCAGGATGGCGACCACGCACGCAAGATTCTGCGCAACGCCCTCTGCTCGACCCATTCCAACGGTTCGGGCGTCTATAACAACCTGTTCGACTCCCACTCGCCCTTCCAGATCGACGGCAACTTCGGCGCCTGCTCCGGCATTGCCGAAATGCTGCTCCAGAGCCGCAACGGCGGAATCTACATGCTCCCCGCCCTCCCCTCTACCTGGAAGGAAGGCCGGGTCAACGGCCTGAAAGCCGCCGGCGACGTTACCTTCGGCGCAACCTGGAAGCAGGGCAAAATCGCAACCGCAACCCTCGTTGCCAACCAGGGCGGCGACCTGAAAATCGGCAACGCCGACATCGAGCACCTGCGCGTTAAGCTCAACGGCGCCGAACTGACCGACCCGCTGATCACCATCAACACGACCACCGGCACCAAGACCATTGACCTCGACGACCTCAAGGCAGGCGACACCGTTGAGTTCACCTACGACGCCGACTATACCAACACCAACACGCGCCGCGAAGACTCCCTTTCAGCGCCCGAGGCCACTCCGGCCTCGGTGCGCGTCAGTAATGGCTTCGTAGTTGCCCCGAATGCGGTTTCGATTGCCGTCTATGACCTTGCCGGACGCCTGCTCGCCGCGGCCAACGCCTCTTCGCTGAAGCTCCCCGAAGCCGCCGGCGTCGTGCTCATTAAGGCAACCGACGCCGCCGGCGCCGTTTCAACCCTCAAGACCGCCATTTGACCTAAAAATGAACTGCGCGGGGGAAAAAGATGTTTTTTAGATAAATTTTCGTAACTTTGCCCCCTATGATAGTAATTGCCGACGCTGGAAGCACCAAAGTACACTGGGCTGCCGTTGAACCCGGCGGCGCGGTCCGAACGTTTGAAACCCCCGGAGTCAACGCCCTGATGATGAGCGACGACGAACTCCGGCAGGCTTTCGGCGCGGCTCTGCGCGGCCTCGAACCCGACGAGATTTACTACTACGGCGCCGGATGCGTCGACTCCGACGTTTGCGCGCGCGTTGCCGCTGCCTTTCCGGCCGGAGCCTACGTTGAGGTGGCGTCCGACATGCTCGGCGCCGCCCGTGCCCTGTTTGGCCGCGAGCCGGGTCTGGCCCTGATTATGGGAACCGGCAGCAACTCGGCCCTCTATAACGGCCGCGACCTGACCGCCAACATGCCCCCTCTCGGCTTCATTCTCGGCGACGAAGGCAGCGGCGCCTCGTTTGGCAAACGCCTCTTGCGCCTGGCCTTCCGAACCGGCCGCCTGCGCCCCGAGCTGGAGCGCCATCTGGGCCTGACCTACCCCGAAATCCTCGAGCGCGTCTATCGCCGCCCGGCGCCCAATGCGTTTCTGGCCTCGCTCGTGCCCTTTATTATTGACCACAGCGAGCACCTTTCGGACCTCATCGACGCCGAGCTCGACTCGCTGTTTGCCGCCCTGGGCGAATACTATCGGATCGAACGCCGCCTGAAAATCGTTGGCGGCGTTGCAAAGGCCCTGGCTCCGCGCGTCATCGCCGCGGCGGCTCTGCGCGGCTTCTCCGTCGACCTGATTCTTGACCGTCCGCTTCCCGGACTTATCGCATATCACACCCATGAATAACAATAGCCCCCAAACCGAACTGATTCTAATCAACATAACGGGCGTTGACCGACCCGGAGTGACTTCCGCCCTGACCGGCATCCTCGGGCGCCACAAAGCGTCGATTCTCGACATCGGCCAGAGCACCATCCACCATTATCTCTCGCTCGGCATCCTGATCAAAACCGACTCCCAAACCTCGGGCAACATCCTGAAGGAAATGCTCTTCAAGGCCTCGGAGCTTAACCTCAACATACGCTTCACCCCAACCGACGTCAACGACTACGAAGCCTGGGTTGACATGCAGGGCAAGAGCCGCTGGATCATAACCATGCTTGGCCGCCGCCTGACCGCCGACCATATTGCCCGGCTAACGGCCGAGGTCGCCGCCGAGGGGCTGAACATCGAAAACATCAAGCGCCTGACCGGACGCATTTCGCTGAAGGCCGAAACCGACGACTCAAAGTCGAAAACCTGCATCGAAATGGCCGTGCGCGGCAATCCGGCCGACCGCGCCGGGCTGAGCCGGCGCTTCCTGGAAATTGCGTCGAAAAACGACGTTGACATCTCCTTCCAGGAAGATAACGTGTTTCGCCGCACCCGCCGCCTGATCTGCTTCGACATGGACTCGACCCTCATCGAAACCGAGGTTATCGACGAGCTGGCAATGCGCGCCGGCGTCGGCGACCAGGTAAAGGCCATTACCGAAAGCGCCATGCGCGGCGAAATCGACTTCACGGAGAGCTTTGCCCGCCGCGTTGCCCTGCTGAAGGGCCTCGACGTCAGCGTTATGCAAGACATTGCCGAGCATCTGCCCTTCACCGAGGGACTCGAGCGCATGATGGACGTTCTCAAGCGCGCTGGCTATAAAACCGCAATCCTCTCGGGCGGCTTCACCTACTTCGGCGACTACCTGAGGCGCAAATTCGGCTTCGACTACGTTTATGCCAACGAGCTCGAAGTTGACTCAACCGGCCACCTGACCGGGCGCTACGTCGGCGAGGTTGTCGACGGCCGCCGAAAGGCCGAACTGCTCCGCCTGCTCGCCCAGGTCGAAAACGTCAACATCGCCCAGACTATCGCCGTGGGCGACGGCGCCAACGACCTGCCCATGCTCGCAACCGCAGGCCTCGGCATCGCCTTCCACGCAAAGCCCAAGGTAAAGGCAACCGCCAAACAGAGCCTCTCGACCATCGGCCTCGACGGCGTTCTCTACTTCCTCGGCTTCAAAGACTCCTTCATGAAAGAAATCAACAACTACTAATTAAAAATTACTAATTACTAATTACTAATTCCAAGAAAAATGAGTTTCGTCCAAGACTTCAAGGCCTTTGCAATGAAAGGCAACATCGTTGACATGGCCGTCGGCGTTATCATCGGCGGCGCGTTCGGCAAAATAGTTTCCTCGCTCGTCAACGACATCATCATGCCCGTCGTGGGCCTCGCAACCGGCGGAGTGAACTTCACCGAACTCAAAGCCACGCTCCACGAAGCCGTGCTCGACCCCACCACCCAGGAGGTAATCAAGGAAGCCGTTACCCTCAACTACGGCATGTTCATCCAAAACATCGTTGACTTCCTCATCATTGCCCTCAGCATCTTCTGCGCCCTCCGCGTAATCGTCAAGTTCAAAAAGGCCGAAGCCGAAGCGCCCGCCGCTCCCCCGGCCCCCTCGAAAGAAGAAGTGCTCCTGACCGAAATCCGCGACCTGCTCAAACAGCAAAACAAATAATCGTGTTGGCCAACGACCGCACCCCCGGCCCCATAGGCGTTTTCGACAGCGGCTATGGGGGCCTCACCGTTCTCGACGGCATCCGACGGCTCCTGCCCGAACCCGACTACCTCTACCTGGGCGACAACGCCCGCGCCCCCTATGGCACCCGCTCCTTCGAAGTAGTCTACCAGTTCACGCTCCAGGCAGTGCGCCGCCTGTTCGACATGGGCTGCCAGCTCGTTATCCTCGGCTGCAACACGGCCTCGGCCAAGGCCCTGCGAACCATTCAGCAGGTCGACCTGCCCCGCCTGGCCCCCGACCGCCGGGTGCTCGGAATCATCCGCCCTACGGTCGAAGCCATCGGCCAATACACCCGAACAGGCCACATCGGAATCTTCGGCACCCCCGGAACCATCCGCTCCCGCAGCTACGACATCGAAATCTCCAAACTCTACCCCGGATTCGTAACCACCGGCCAGGAATGTCCCCTCTGGGTCCCCCTGGTCGAAAACCGCGAGTTCGACAACCCCGGCGCCGACTACTTCGTCGAAAAATATATCGACACGCTCCTCCACCGCGACCCGCTGATCGACACCGCCCTGCTCGGCTGCACCCACTATCCCCTGCTGCTGCGCAAAATCCGCCGGTTCATGCCCCGCGAGGTCAATATCGTGACCCAAGGCGACATCGTTGCCCACTCGCTGGCCGACTACCTCCGCCGCCACCCCGAAATCGCCGCCCGCGTCAGCCGCGGCGGCTCCGCAACGTATCTAACAACCGAAAGCGCCGAAAAATTCTCCGAAATGGGATCCCTTTTCCTATCAAAAGACATTCAGGCTCAATCCATTACCCTATGACTATTGGTTCAATCGACCTTGGCCCCCGCCCAATCATGCTCGCACCGATGGAAGACGTCACCGACGGCTCCTTCCGACTCATAGCCAAGGAAAACGGCGCCGACATGGTCTACACCGAGTTCGTCAGCGCCGACGCCCTCATCCGCGACATCGCCTCAACTACCCGCAAGCTCCAGATCGACCCCCGCGAGCGCCCCGTGGCCATCCAAATCTATGGCCGCGAGCCCGACGTTATGGTGCAGGCCGCCAAAATCGTTGAACAAGCCAACCCCGACATCCTCGACATCAACTTCGGCTGCCCCGTTAAAAAAGTCGCCGGCAAAGGCGCCGGCGCAGGCCTGCTGCGCGACATCCCCAAGATGCTCCGCATCACCCGCGACGTTGTCAACGCCGTCAAAATCCCCGTAACCGTCAAAACCCGACTCGGCTGGGACTGCGAAAACAAAATCATCGTTGAACTCGCCGAGCAGCTCCAGGACTGCGGAATCGCCGCGCTGACCGTTCATGGCCGAACGCGCTCACAAATGTATACCGGCGCCGCCGACTGGGAAATGATCGCCCGCGTAAAAGAAAACCCCCGCCTGACGATTCCCCTCATCGGCAACGGCGACATCGCAACCCCCGCCCAAGTCCGCGACGCCTTCGACCGCTACGGCGTTGACGGCGTAATGGTTGGCCGCGCTGCCATCGGCGCCCCCTGGATATTCCACGAACTCAAAACCTCCACCCCCCTCGACCCCCACCGCCAGTTCGACTACCTCCGCCGCCAGATCAACGAAAGCGTTAGCCGCATCGACCCCGTGCGCGGCATACTCCATATCCGGCGCCACCTCGCCGTAACCCCCCTGTTCAAAGGCATCCCCAACTTCCGCCAAACCCGAATCCGCCTCCTCCAGACCCCCGACCCCGAAACCCTCCTGCAGCTCATAAACCAAATCGAAAACGAATTCTACAGTAATGCTTAAAAAACTGACCGCCGCAATAACGGCCCCCCTCCTCCTCCTCGCCCTCAACCTAAACGCCGAAACCCAGACCCTCAAAGTCGACCGCTTCCAGAAAATCCGCGTCGTCGGCCCCGCCAACGTTGACTGCATCTACTGCCCCGACTCCGTTGGCTACATAGTCGTTGCCGCCCCCCACCCCGACCAAATCTCATGGGTCGAAGCCTCGACCTCAGGCAACAAACTCAAACTCCACCTCCGCCTCCCCGACGACATGCGCCAAGGCATCCAACCCATCCCCGCCAACCTCCCCTCAGTGCGCGTCTACACCAACTACCTGACCGAAGTCGCCAACGAAGGCGACTCCATTGTCCGCGTAATAACCTCCACCAACGTCCCCGCCTTCACCGCCCGCCTCATCGGCAACGGCTACCTCAGCATCCGCGGCATCGACACCGAAAACCTAACCGTCAAACTCCTCACCGGACGCGGAACGATGGCCCTCCACGGAACCGCCCAAAACGAAAACATAACCCTCGCCGGCGTCGGCACCATCGAAGCCGACGGAATCCGTGCGACCAACGCAACCGTCAAACTCGCCGGCACCGGCAACGTCGGCGTCTGGGCAACCGACAAACTAACCATCCGCGGCTCCGGCTCCGGCACCATCTACTTCAAAGGCACCCCCCAAATCTCCAAAAAACTCACCCTCGGCCTCAAACTCCAACCCCTCCCCTAATCCCAGGGGCACCCCCTGGGTCCCCCTCCGCCCCCCTCCTACCCAACCAAGGGCAACGCCCAACTGGGGGCGACGGCGTCCCGCCGCCCCCTGGGAACGACGGCGTCCCGCCGTCGCCCCCATCAGCCATCCCCCAAAAACTCCCAATCCTCCCATAACTCCCAATCCTCCCACCCTCTCCCCCTCCCAGTTAAAATAAGTTAAACTCCGTTAATTAATTGTTACTCCTGGGCGAATTGCGTAACTTTGCACACAAATAAGCCCACCCAACACAGCGGCCGCACACTGCGAGCCGCAATAGCTATTTTACCACATTCGAACAAACAACTAACACATAATAAATTACTAATCTTTTCACACAATCTAATGAAAAAGTTTTTACTTTCTCTCATTGGCGCCCTTTTGATAGGGACCTCGGCCTTCGCCGAGAATTCGGCTCCGCTTAATGGATTCGGCAGTAAAAATTCGTCTTACACCGCACGGTCCACTGACGATGGCTGGAAAGCCACTAATGCGGCTATTATCGAGTACAATGGCGACACTTACATAACAATCAATGGTAAAAGAACTGCTGTCGGCACTCTGACATCGCCGACTCTGACCGATGGCATCTCCAACCTAAAGCTCTCAGCTGCCTACACCTTCTCGGAATCAAAAGGCTTTAGCCTGAAAGCTGAAATCAAGCAGGACGGCGCGACCGTGGCATCTACCGATTTCATAAGCTCTGACAATAAGCAGGCCGATTTCGAATGGTCTGACATCAACGTTTCCGGCGATTTCACCATCGTAATTACCAACAATTGCCCCACAAACTCAACGAGCAACAAGGACCGTGCAACCCTCTATTCGTTGACCTGGGAAAACAATTCCGATGGTCCGGTATTGATCAACCCCAACCTTAACTTCGAAGCAAATCAGTATGAGATGGTTGCCGGCGACAGCTTCGACGGCCTGAAACTCAACTGGGACTATGAGGTTGCTCCTATCGCCTACACCTCCTCGAACCCCTCTGTCGCTACCGTTGACGAAGCTACCGGCACCATCTCCGCACTGACCGTAGGCACCACCACCATCACAGCCACTTTCGAGGGCAACGACGAATATCGCAAGTCTACCGCAAGCTACACCCTGACCGTAGTTGCCGCTCCCTACACCAACCTCAAAGAGGTTGTTACCACCACCGTTAAAGACGAAAAAGTAACCATCGTCGGCAACTTCGCCGTGCTCTATCAGAGTGGCGCCAACACTATCCTGACCGACGGCACCAGCAACATCCTCTGCTACGACTACAACCTTGCCTCCTACGAAGTCGGCACCCCCATCGCCCGCATCGAAGGCACCGTTTCGCCCTACAACGGCCTGTTTGAACTCACCTCCGTTACCCTGACCGAAGGCAGCAACGGCGCAACCATCGAACCCGTTGAACTCACCTCGTTCGACAGCATCAACTACACCGACAACCTCTTCGACCTCGTTGCCGTTAACGGTGCCGAAATCTACGACGTCAGCGGCAAGCAGGCCACCCTCGAGCTCAACGGCCAATCCATTGCGCTCTACAATAACTTCAACATCGACAATTTCAGCAACCTCGAAAACGTTAACCTGACCGGCTTCGTTTGGCGCAACAACTCAACCCTCCAGATCGACCCCATCAGCATCGTTGAAAACACCGTTGAAAAAATCGAATCCGGCCTCGCATGGACCGCATCGGAATTCACCGTAATGGAAGGCGAAGAACCCGAAGGCTACCCCACTCTCATCAACGAACTCGGCATTGACGTAGTATTCACCTCCTCCAACGAAGACGTTGCCATCTACGAAGACGGCATGCTCCTCATCGGCGAAGTCGGCACCACCGTTATCACCGCAACTCCCGCCGACACCGAAACCTACTCCGGCTCCGCAGAGTTCACCGTAACCGTTACCGCCAAACCCCACCTCGGCGCAATCACCGTTAACGGCCAGACCGTTGCCGACGACGACGTTATCTCCATCGTTGTTAACACCGAAGTTACCTTCGCCGCCGAAAACGCCGAAATCATCGAATACGAAATCGCTGGCCCCGAAGGCTTCGAAGCCGCCGACATCGTTGACGCCGACAGCTACACCTTCACTCCCGCCGCCATCGGCGAATACATCGTTAGCATCTCCGCCACCGGCTGCAACGAAGAAGCCGAAGCTACCTTCACCATCAACGTTACCGAAGTCCCCGCAATCACCGAAGAAACCCTCGACTTCGCCAACAACGACTATGGCATGGAACGCCTAAGCGGCAACACGTCAAAATACAATGAAGACGGCTTCGTTCTCGCTGACACCGAATTTACCTACACCGTAAACGACGGCACCCGCCTCTGGTCCGACGGCCTGCGTTTCTACAATGGAGGCTCGTTCACTGCAACCGCCCCCCTCGGCTACATGATTGAATCCATCGAAACTCTCAATAAGAATGGCGTCGCCGCAACCATCAGCAACCTTGCAACCTCCATCTCTATCAACGAAGTAACCGCAACGGTTCAATACACCAGCACTTCCAAAAACTCCGCTCTTCCCGGCCTCCGCGTAGTTGTCAAGCCCGCCAAGGCTCCCGAAGTCGAAGGCTACAGCCCCGAACTCGTCTACAACGACAACGTGCAGACCTCGACCGACGAAATCACCGGCGCCATCACCATCATCATCACCCACGCCGACAAGCACGCCTCCATCTACTTCAAGCACACCCCCGACGAAGTTCCCGCCGAAGTTCGTCGCCGCATCGCTGACCACGGCGACTACACCGCTGCCGACGCAACCCTCCACGACGATGGCACCAGCTCCGTCCACACCTTCACCGTACCCTCCGCAGGCACCGTTGACTACTACGCCTACCACGCCGCTACCGACACCAAAGGCGAACTCAAGAGCATCAGCGTTTCTGCCGACGGTGGCGTAACCTCCATCAGCGAAATCACCCTCGACTCCAACGCCGACGCCAACGCCATCTACGACCTCCAGGGTCGCCGCGTTGCCAAAGCCGCCCGCGGCCTCTACATCAGCAACGGCCACAAAGTCTACCTCCGCTAACACCCTCCCCCATATCTCATATCCGCAAGCGCGCTCCCAACCCGGGAGCGCGCTTACTGTTGATAATAAACTTCTTAAAACTTAGTTAATAATTGTTAATCAGTTGTAGAATCGCGGCCTTTTCAGTAAATTTGCGCTCTAAAAATAGGCAGATATCTATGCTATAACTACACCCATACCCCAACAACTAACAAACAATCAACGCAATAACAACAACAAAAACAATAAATCAAACAAATAACAACTAATCACTTACTATCACACAATCAAATGAAAAAGTATTTACTTTCTCTCTTCGGAGTCCTCATGATAGGACTAATTTCCGGAGCCCAAGCAAATGCGGTTGTGGTGGACAATACGAAATATAACGTAGAGTCCTACACGATTGATTTCAAGACGGTTGAGACTGAGTCCAACTCTTCATTGAGCCAAGCCAGCGCCGTTCTTGGTCAGATTATCAAAGAAGATCAGGTATACATCTCCAGCATACCTGAGTTCACCGCACTTTTTGCAGGTAAAGCAGGCCTGAGATTATCAACCTCAAGCAAAAACGGCGCAGTAACCTTTAATCTTTCTGATAAAGGTAAAGTTTTGGCTTCGTCGGTTGTGGTAACTGCCAAGGCATACGACACGAACGGAACTTACGACGCAGCCAAAATGACTGTCTCAGTAAACGGCAATCAGGTAGGTTCAGAAACTGTTGTTGCACAAACTCTTACTGATTACACATTTGATCTAACAAATCTTACAAACATTGAGTCAATCCGAATCGCATCAACCAACAAACGCTTCTACGTTAACAAAATCACTGTTAACTATGTAATCGCAAAAGAAGCAAACGGCTTATCGTTCAGCGAAAACTCACTTAGTGTATTTGTAGGAGAAACATCCAACGGCGTTGCTATCAATAACCCCAACAAACTGGCGGTTTCCTACACCAGCAGTGATTCCAGCGTGGCAACCGTTGACTCTACCGGCAAGGTTACCGCTCTCAAGGAGGGTAAAACGACCATCACCGCTACGACTAATGGCAACGACACCTACGCCGGAGGTTCGGTATCGTATACATTAACCGTATTGTCAAAAAACCAGCTACCCGCAGAACTCTCGTTCACTGACAACACTGTTACCATCGCCTATGACCCGTCATATACCGGCCAGAAGCTCAACAATAAAAACAACCTGAAGGTTTCCTATACATCCAGCAATACCAATGTTGCTACTGTAAGCGCAGGCGGTCTTGTAACCGTAATGGGCGTTGGCACCACTCAGATTACCGCATCATCAGAAGTTCAAGGCGACTTTGGCCCCGGTACTGCCTCTTACACTCTCGTAGTAACCAAAGCAAAAGTAACACTCAATTGGGAAAATGGCGTTTCGGTAATGAATGTTGGCGATACTTTCGTTGCTCCCACCCTGAAAGTAACTCCCGCTGCCGCATCATCATCCGTTGTTTACAACGCTGAAGGCCTCCTCTCCGCTAATAATGGTGTACTCACACTGCAGTCGGGAACCGATGGTGTTGGTCGAGTAACAGCATCTGTAGTATCCGATCTCTATGAAGCTACTCCGGCAACCTATGAGGTAACCGTAATCGACCCCTCTAAGATTGAAGACATCCTCACCGTACGCGATTTCAGCGGTTATGGCAGCGGTTACGTCTACGGCTCCGCAACCATGACGTCAGCTACCACCGGCGTTTCATACGCAGGCCGTATGATTAACAATAACGGCAATTTCCAGATGAACGGCGACGGCGTTTGGATTACTGCCAACCCGAATAATCTTACGATTAGCAAGATTACCTTTGTCTACTCATCTACTTTGAAGAGCAACTGCGCTATCACTATATACGGCGCAGAAAATGCACAACAATATCTGTCGGACTATACAAACAATATCGCCGAAATCAAACGCTACAATAGCGACACGAATATTGAAAGTGCCTACAAGGTTAGCGGCGAACTGAAAGGACTCGGCTTTAAGACCAACAATCCTCTGTATCTTGAAAAAATTATTGTCCAGTATGACAAAGCAACTCCCGAATACTCGTTTGACAAGGAAGAATACGAAGCTGCTATTGGTGAAGAGTTCGACTCTCCGGTATTGAAGAATGTCCCCGCCGGCATTAAAGTTACTTATTCTTCTTCAGACCATGAAGTAGCTGACGTAAACGGCTACGGCACTGTCATTATTGGCAATACTGTAGGTACAACAACAATTACCGCATCGTCAGAAGCCTCCGGCATTTATAAGAGCCACGCTGTTTCATACGTTCTCAATGTTAAGAAGTTCGAACAGAAGGCCAATGGCCTCGCCTTTGAAAACAAGGAAGTAACTACCACCTATCGCTCCGATTACGTCGGTCAAAAGGTAGCTAATCCCAACAACCTTGATGTTGTTTACTCATCCTCTGACAACAACGTAGCAACAGTAAATCAGGATGGCGTTGTAAGCATTGTTGGCGTTGGTACGGTCACGATTACCGCTGCAACAGAAGGTAATCATGATTATCGAGCCGGCGAAGCTTCGTACACGATTACTGTTGGCAAGGCACCGGTAAACTTGACCTGGTCTACCGCAACTGAAACCATTAACGTTGGCCACATCTTCACTGCTCCGACTCTCACCGTCGATCCCGTAGAAGCGACCGAATATGTTAAACTGTATACAGAAGGTGAGGTTCTCTCTATTGTAAACGGTGAATGGACCATTGCTGAAGGCATCGATGGTGTTGCAACCGTAACCGCAACGATTGAGTCCGATCTGTACTATGCAGAACCAACTGATTTTGTACTTAACGTTGAAGACCCGAACAAGATTGAAGATCTTCTCAAAGTAACATCCTTCACAGGTTTCGGCAACAGTTCTAGCTATACTGTAGCTACCTCCGCATCTTCAACTACCAAGGTGACCTACTCTGCACAGGCCATCAACAAAGATGGTGATTTCCAGATGAACGGTGATGCTCTCTGGATTTCAGCTAACGAAATGGGTCTTGAAATTAGCAAAATAACCCTGGTTTTCGCATCGAACACCAATAACGGCAATAACATCACCGTTTACGCTTCTGATAAAGTTGAGGCTTCAACCGCAGACTATACCAACCGCGTTGCACAGTTCGTTAAATCCGATAAAGTACTTGAATTTACCTACCGCCCGACTGCTGATTATAAGAGCATCTGCCTGAAATCAAATGCAGCAGTCTACATTAAGGAGATTCTGGTTCAGTACAAGAAGGCAACCCCCGATTTCTCCTTTGCTAAACCCGAGTATGAAGTACATTTGGGCGATGAATCATTTGTAGCTCCTACTCTGAATAATGTTCCCGAAGGCATTACTGTCACCTATACTTCTGATAACGCAGAGATTGCAACCGTTGACGCAACCACCGGTAGCCTGCAGCTCAACGAAGAAGGTACAGTAACTATTACGGCTGAGACTACTGGTAATGAATTCTACACCAGCTACTCTACATCTTACCAACTGACCGTAAAAGCGGCTCTTCCCAAGAACCTCGTTGGCGACATTGCAGTTGCCATCAACGATGTTCGTGAAACCATTGAAGCAGGAGCCAAGATTAATGCTCTTGTACTTGACAAGTTTACCTTCTCGGCCCTGAATGCCGACAATATCAAGGTAGCAATTGATGGAGACGAAGAATCAGTGGAAGGCTCCTCATATGACTGGACTATTAAAGAACCAGGAGAATATGAAATTACAGTAACTGCATCAAACGCAGATGACTCTAAGTCTCTCACCTTCACTGTTACCGCTGAATATGATGAAGCTAAGGTACTCGGCACCTTCTATGTAAATGGCAAAGAAGCAGCCGGAGAAATACAAACCAACGTTAATAAGGAAGTTGTATTCACTGTTAAGAACGCAGTTGAGTTCAACTACACCATTACCGATGATTTCGGCAGCCAGACTAATGCTGAATCTGCTAATGGAAGCCTGACCTTCACTCCGAAAGAAGCTGCACACTACTTCGTTACCCTGACCGCTACAGACATCTACGGTGTAACCAACACCACTGAATTTGAACTCAACGTTGTTATCCCGACTGTAGAAATACTTGACTTCATCAACAACACCTACGGCATGACCGTTATGATGAATGCTTCCGATCCTTACAATAGCAACAATCAGGTTCTCACAGGCACCTCCTTCACCTACACTGTGAACAACAGAACTCGTCTGTGGCAAAACACTGGCCTTCGCTTCAATAGCGGTGGTACTGAAGAGAGCAAGGGTAAACTGGTTGTTACCGCCCCCGCTGGCTATCAGATTGTATCTATCGAAACCCTTAATGCAGCTGGTGTAGCCACCAACTTCACCAACATTGAAACGTCAATCGCAGAAGACAAGATCACTGCTACCGTTTCATTCGCATCACTCTCAGGTGCAGGTACATCCATCCCCGGCCTGAAAGTAGAGGTTACTGAAGTCCCCGAAGTAGAAGGTCTGACTCCTTCACTTGATGACGTTAGCGTTTCAAAAGACGCAGATGGAAACATGTCTGTTACCATTACTACTAATCCAAAATACACCGGTATTCAGATCTACTATCGTCTGCTCTTCAATGCCAAGAACTCTGCAGCACGTCGCGTTGTGAGCCATGAAGGCTATACTCTCGCAAACTCTGAGGGCAATACTCATACGTTCACTCTCCCGGCTGGACGCGTAAATGTTATCGATTACTACGCTTATGATCCCGCAACCGATACCATGGGCGAAATCGAACACAATGCTCACCTCTATTCGAATGGCAGTGTTACTTCGATTGAGGAGATTGAGGCCGGCGAGGAGAGCGAAGGCGAGGTTTATGACCTGCAGGGCCGTCGCATCGCAAAACCGACTCGCGGTCTGTTTATCCAGAACGGCGTTAAGGTTCTGATCCGCAAATAATCTTCTGATTCTTGAATATGCAAAGCGCGCTCCCGAGCCCGGGGGCGCGCTTCGTTTTTAAGTTGCATTTTGAGGATAGGGGGATTTTTTGTAACTTTGCGGTCTATGAAGTGCTTGAAATTAGTTTTTGCGAGTGCGCTGGCGCTGATGGCCGCTACGGGTTGCGCCGCCAAGCGCCAGTGGAGCGTGCCGGCAGACTTGAGCCGGGGCGACGCCACGACTCTGGTCGGCGACGCCGCGAAGGCCGGCGAGCTGGGCCGGCTGCTGGAGCACGCGGAGGCCACGGTGTTTGACGTTGACGAGGAGCGCATGGCCGAGTTGCTGCGCGCGGCGTTGGCAACGGGCAAGCTGTCGGATTCGCAGAAGGCAACGGCGGAATGGATGCTCCATGACGTCTGCGAGGTTAACGCGCGCGGCGCCGTAGCAACGGATTTCCGCTTCGCAACCGCCGAGGCGTCGGAGAACCGGCTGCTGACTTTCGCGCAGGGCGAGCCGCTGCTGATGCTGCTTTATAACCCGGACTGCGACCATTGCCGTCAGGTCATTAAGGAGCTGAGCGCGATGGAGGGCCTGCCGCGAGTGTTGGCCGTTTGCATCGAGGCGCCGGCCAAACGCTGGGAGGCCACGCGCGGCCAGTTGCCCGCGGAGTGGACCGCAGCCTACGACCGCTCGGGAATCATGGAAAACGACCTATATATTATCAGGCAGTTGCCGTCGATTTATCTGCTCAGCGGCGACCGGCGCATCGAACTGAAGAACCCGGCCATGAGTGCCCTTAAAGAACGATTCAGCCAAAAGTGAGTGCGCCGCAGATAGTCAGTTGGGTGCTGATTGTCGGCACTGTTGCATGCGCCATCTATGGCGGGTGGCGCGGCGCCATTTCGCAGGCGGCGTCGGTGCTGGCGTTTTTGCTCGGCTTTTTCGGCGCGCGGCTGTTTGCGCCGACGGTTGCGTCGCAGCTGGCGCTGCCGTCGATTCTCTGTTTTGCGGTCGTTTATGCGATTATATATCTGTGTGTGATTCTCGTGGCCCGGGCGCTGCGTCTGACCGTTCGCATGTTGCTGCTCGGCTGGCTCGACCGCATAATCGGCTCCATTATCGGCGCTTTCAAGTGGCTGCTGGTAACTTCTCTGCTCATTAACGTGTTATTACTATGTGCGCCCGACTGCGCCTATTTTTCCGCCCCATACTCGCAGTGGGTGTGTGGGTTTGCGCGGCGGCTGTTCGGGCTTGCCCTCACCTTATATCAAACTGCTTAAAAAATGGCTAACGACGACGACCAGCTCCGAAAAATTTCGGACAACAACGACGACGATTACAAATATGGCTTTTTTTCGGGCAACGTTGAAACCGACATCATTCCCGCCGGCCTGAACGAAGACGTTGTTCGACTCATCTCCCAAAAGAAGGGCGAGCCTCAATGGCTGCTCGACTTCCGCCTGAAGGCGTTTCGCCACTGGCAGAAGATGACGCCCCCGACCTGGGCCCACCTTTCGATTCCCGAAATCGACTTCCAGGCCATCAGCTACTATGCCGCCCCGCGCCGGAAGGAAGGCCCCAAGAGCCTCGACGAGGTTGACCCCGAGATTCTCAACACGTTCAACCGCCTGGGCATTCCGCTGAGCGAACAGAAGCAGCTGGCGGGCATGGCGGTCGACGCCGTGATGGACTCGGTGTCGGTCAAGACCACCCACCAGGCCAAGCTCGCCGAGCTCGGCATCGTGTTCTGCTCGTTTTCCGAGGCGGTCAAGGAGTACCCCGACCTTGTCAGGAAATATCTGGGCAAGGTCGTGAGCTACGCCGACAACTTCTATGCCGCGCTGAACTCGGCGGTGTTTTCCGACGGCTCGTTCGTCTACATTCCCAAGGGCGTTCGCTGCCCGATGGAGCTGAGCACCTATTTCCGCATCAACGCCGCCGGCACCGGCCAGTTCGAGCGCACGCTCATCGTTGCCGACGACGACGCCTACGTTTCCTACCTGGAAGGATGCACCGCTCCGCGACGCGACGAAAACCAGCTCCACGCAGCCATCGTTGAAATCATTGCCGAAAACCGCGCCGAAGTCAAGTACTCAACCGTTCAGAACTGGTATGCGGGCGACCGCGACGGCCGCGGCGGCGTTTATAACTTCGTTACCAAGCGCGGCCTCTGCCGGGGCGAGCGCTCCAAAATTTCGTGGACTCAGGTCGAAACCGGCTCGAGCATAACGTGGAAATACCCGTCGTGCGTTCTGCAGGGCGACGACTCCGTCGGCGAGTTCTACAGCGTTGCCGTTACGCGCCACCGCCAGCAGGCCGACACCGGCACCAAGATGATTCACCTGGGCCGGCGAACGCGCTCAACCATCGTGAGCAAAGGCATTTCCGCCGGCCACAGCCAGAACTCCTATCGCGGCCTGGTTTCCGTAGCCGCCAACGCCGACGGCTGCCGCAACCACACTCAGTGCGACTCGCTGCTGCTATCGCCGACCTGCGGCGCCCACACCTTCCCGGTAATCGACGTAAAGAACCCGACAGCCATCGTTGAACACGAAGCAACGACCAGCAAAATCTCCGCCGACCAGCTCTTCTACTGCAACCAGCGCGGCATTCCGACCGAAGAGGCCGTCGGGCTCATCGTCAACGGCTATGCCAAGGAAGTCATGGCCAAACTGCCAATGGAGTTCGCCGTAGAGGCCCAGAAGCTCCTTGCGCTGACCCTGGAGGGGGCCGTTGGATGAAGCTGCTCTGGCGCATACTCGCCGCCATTGCCCTGGGCATCGGTGCCGGCTACGTCGTGCCCCTTTGGGGCGCACGGGTCTTTATGACCTTCAACGCCATATTCTCGCAATTTCTCGGCTTTCTGATTCCGCTGCTCATTCTCGGCTACGTTGCCCCGGCAATCGCCGAAATCGGCACCAAAGCCGGCAAAATGCTCGCCGCAACGGCCCTGATCGCCTACGCAATGACCCTGGCCTCGGGCTGGTTTGCCTTCGGCGTCAGCGCCTGGACCTTTCCGATGCTGATCCACCCCGACGGCTCCGTTGCTGCCCTGGAATCGGGCGCCGCCGCCCCCGAGGCGTTCTTCACGGTTGAAATGCCCCCGCTGTTCGGCGTCATGAGCGCCCTGGTGCTCGCCTTTGTCATGGGCCTGGGAATGGCCTACAGCAACTCAACGGCCCTCAAACGCGGCTTCAACGAGTTTCGCGACATCATTACCCGCACCATCATGGGCGTCATCATCCCCCTGCTGCCGGTCTACATTTTCGGCATCTTCCTATCAATGACCATGGAGGGCCAGGTCGGGCGCGTGCTGCTGACCTTCGTCAGCATAATCGCCGTTATCTTCGCAATGCACATTCTGCTCCTGCTCGGCCAGTTCACCATTGCCGGCATCATTGACCGCCGCAACCCGCTGACGGCGCTGAAAACCATGCTTCCCGCCTACTTCACCGCCCTCGGAACCCAAAGCTCCGCCGCAACCATCCCCGTTACGCTGCGCCAGGTCAAGACCCTCGGCGTCAACGAATCGACGGCCGGCTTCGTCGTTCCGCTCTGCGCCACTATCCACATGTCGGGCTCAACGCTGAAAATCACCTCCTGCGCCCTGGCCCTGATGATCATGCAGGGCATGCCCTGGAGCGCAGGCCAGTTCGCCGGCTTCATCGCCATGCTCGGAATCACCATCATCGCCGCACCCGGAGTGCCCGGCGGCGCCATAATGGCCTCCCTGGGCCTGCTGTCGTCGATGCTCGGCTTCTCCGAGGCCGACAACGCCCTGATGATCGCCCTCTACATAACGATGGACTCCTTCGGAACCGCCTGCAACGTTACCGGCGACGGAGCCATCGCCCTCATCATCAACCGCCTCTTCCCCTCACCCAAACCCTAAAAGAAACTCAAGCAGTGGAGAACCTGATATACGTTATAATGCGCGGCTTCGCCATCGGAGTGCTCATCTCGGCTCCGATGGGACCGATCGGCATGCTCGTTATCCAGCGCACTCTGACCAAAGGCCGCTGGCCCGCCTTCTTCACCGGCATCGGCGCCTCCATCTCCGACCTCTTCTACTGCATCCTGACCGGCGCCGGCATCGCCTTCATAACCGACTTCATCGCCTCGCAGCAGCTTCTGCTCCAGATTTTCGGCTCCATCGCAATCGCCATCTTCGGCATTTACCTCTTCCGCAAAAACCCCGCCAAAGAACTGCAGCGCCCCGACGTTGCCGAAACCAACACCTACTGGTCCGACATCGTTACCGGCTTTCTGCTAACCTTCAGCAACCCGCTGATTCTCTTCTTCATCATCGGCCTGTTTGCGCGCTTCAACTTCCTGCTCCCCGAGTTCCGCTACTACCACTACGCCGCCGGCTACCTCTCGATCGCCGTCGGCGCCCTGGCCTGGTGGTTCCTGATAACCTTCCTCGTCAACAAAATGCGAACCCACTTCAACGTCCGCTCCCTCTATCTGCTCAACCGCATTATCGGCTCGCTGCTGATGCTCTTCGCCGTGGTCGGCACGGTTTCCGCCCTCTTCGACCTCTAACGGCTTGCACAATCTCAAACTTTTTTGTACCTTTGCGCTATAACTAACCAAAACCCATATTTTTACAATCAACTAACCCAAAATGAAAATCGACAATTACAACTTCGCCGGCAAAAAGGCGATTGTCCGCGTTGACTTCAATGTGCCCCTCGACGAAAACGGCAACGTTACCGACGACACCCGTATTCGCGGCGCCCTCCCCACCCTGAAAAAAATCCTTGCCGACGGCGGCTCGCTCATCATCATGAGCCACATGGGCAAACCCAAAGGCAAAGTAAACCCCAAACTCTCGCTCGGCCAGATTAAAGACGTAGTTGCCCAGGCCCTCGGCGCACCCGTTGAGTTCGCCCCCGACTGCGCCAACGCCGCCGACCAGGCCGCAGCCCTCAAGCCCGGCCAGGTTCTCCTGCTCGAAAACCTCCGCTTCTACCCCGAAGAAGAAGGCAAACCCGTTGGCATCGACAAAGCCGACCCCGCCTACGAAGAAGCCAAAAAGGCAATGAAAGTCGCCCAGAAAGACTTCGCCAAAAAGCTCGCTTCCTATGCCGACGTCTACGTTAACGACGCCTTTGGTACCGCCCACCGCAAGCACGCCTCAACCGCCGTTATCGCCGACTACTTCGAACCGGACAACAAAATGCTCGGCTACCTCATGGAAAAAGAAGTACAGGCCGTTGACAACATCCTCTCCAACATCAAGCGCCCCTTCACCGCAATCATGGGCGGCTCAAAAGTGTCGACCAAAATCGGCATCATCGAAAACCTCATGGACAAAGTCGACAACCTCATTCTCTGCGGCGGCATGACCTACACCTTCGCAAAAGCTATGGGCGGCAACATCGGCACCTCCATCTGCGAAAACGACAAGCTCGACCTCGCCCTCGACATCATGAAGAAAGCCAAGGAAAAAGGCGTTAACCTCGTTCTCGGAACCGACTGCGTAGCCGCCGACGCCTTCTCCAACGACGCCAACACCCAGATCTGCTCCGCAATGGACATCCCCGAAGGCTGGGAAGGCATGGATGCAGGTCCCGAAAGCCGCAAAGCATTCGCCGACGCCATTCTCCCCGCAAAAACCATTCTTTGGAACGGCCCGGCCGGCGTATTCGAATTCGAAAAATTCACCGACGGCTCGCGTGCAATCGCCGACGCCATCGTAATCGCCACCAAAAACGGCGCCTTCTCGCTCGTTGGCGGCGGTGACTCCGTTGCCTGCGTCAACAAATTCGGCCTCGCCGACGAAGTAAGCTACGTTTCCACCGGCGGCGGCGCCCTGCTCGAAGCCATCGAAGGCAAAATCCTTCCCGGCATCGCCGCAGTAAAATAACCCCCACGACCCCAACCGAAACCCCAACGCTCCGCAGCCAAAAGCTGCGGAGCGTTTCCTTTTCCACCGATTCCGTTAGAATTTAACGGAATCGGCGGTATTGTTTTGGATATTTACAGATTATTTACTATCTTTGCGATTAAATCATAACGCCTAAACCATGTTACTGAGATTTGCAGCCGAAAATATAATGTCCTTCAAGGATGCCGTTGAGTTCAACACTTTTCCGTCAAGTAAAACTCACAGCCACGAGTGGCACAAGGTTACTTGCGGCCAAGCAACCGCCTTGCGTATGAGTGCCATCTATGGCGCAAATGGCGCCGGCAAAAGTAACCTGCTGAAGTGTATATCCCTGTTAAGGGCAATGGTGGGCGCCGATAAGCTCGGCGACTTATCAATTACGGATGAGCTGCACTTCAAACTCGACGACAACGGAAAAACAAATCCGTCAGAGCTGGCTATTGAATTTTATGCGAACGGCCGGATTTTCTATTACCATCTCGCCTTCACTCGCAAGGAGATAATTTCAGAAGAGCTTATCCTCAGTAAAAAGACAAAAGATGTTACCATCTTCAGTCGGAGCAATAATGAGGTTAAGATTTCAGCCGAATTTCTCGATTCAATGGGAAAGACGGCCTCATTGGAGGTCTTTATCGATGGGATAAACCGCCTGCTTCGCCCTGATATGACCGCGCTCTCATTCCTGGGCAAATACTATTCCAAGGAGTTGCCGATTGTCGGGGAGGCATATTATTGGATTCTCTCTTTGCAGATAGTTCTTCCTTCCATGAGTGTGCGCGAGTTGCCACATCTGATGGATATAGATCCTGAGTTTTCCAAACTTGTCAACACGATAGTGCCTGAATTAAAGACCGGAATAACCAGACTTCAGGTCAGGAAGGAGCTTATCAATGAAGATGACATCCATCCGAACTCAATACTTGCGGGTGTTCTGTCAGAGGCAAAACAATCTCCCGGAATGCCTGTCAGCATTCCCTACGCCAAGGCACGGGAAATATCCAACGTCGTAGTTGAGGACGGTGTCGCATATAAAAAGACGCTTATCGTAATCCACACTGATTCTGCCGGCAAGGAGATAGAGATGGAAATCGATCAGGAGTCTGACGGCACCCGACGCTTAATCGAATATATGCCATTGCTCTATGCCGTACTCAAAAGCGACAAGGTCTTTATCGTGGATGAGATAGAGCGCAGCATACATCCTATAATGATAAAGACCCTGGTTAGCAAAATATCGGAAAGCAAGGACGCAAAAGGGCAGATAATATTCACTACTCATGAAAGCTGCCTGCTTGACCAGTCGATATTTCGACCAGATGAGATATGGTTTGCACAAAAGGACGTGGACCAATCCACTCAACTTTATCCCCTGAGCGACTATAACATTCATCGGACTGCCAATATAGAAAACGGCTATCTCAATGGGCGTTATGGAGGAATCCCGTTTTTATCCAATCTTACTGACCTGAAGTGGTGATATGATTCAACGAAGAAAAGATTATTCAAAGAAGGCGCCTTCAAAAGAAGCGAGTAAGATTTATATAGTCTGCGAAGGTAAGGAAACGGAGACAGGATATTTTGAGTTCTTTGAAGGACTTTCCTCCAACCTCCAGCTGATAATCATTCCACCCGAAGAAGGCACTGACCCTCTGAAATTAATGGAGCTGGCTAAGAAGCTGCTTTTAAGCGAGACGGGCAGATTTACTCTTGACTTCCGACAGCACGATCAGGTATGGTTCGCCATCGACACAGACACCTGGGAGAAGGAAGGGAAGATTCAACCTCTGAGGGATTTTTGCGCCACGCAAAATGCGATTATCGAAAAGTATGATGAAATCAAGCCATACAACGCATGGAACGTCACCCAAAGTAATCCGGCCTTTGAAATATGGCTATATTATCACTTCTACGACACCCCACCATCAGTTGATGATATTGAAGAGTACCCATCGATAAAGACATACGTCCATAAGAAAATCGAAGGTGGGTTCAATTATCAGAAAGACCCTGTCAGGATTAAGGACGCAATCGAGAACTCCGCAAAGAATTTCACTCGCAAAGAGAACGGAAATCCGGCATTGTTCTCAACTGAGCAACACTTATTGGGTCGCGAAATCCTTGGATTTGTAAGCGCCGAGATTGCAAAACTAAGAAACAAATTCAACTAACGAATCGCACTTTTAACAATAAGGAAAGGGCGGCCCGGGAGGGTCGCCCTTTGGTTTGCGATGGATGGGGAGGATTAGAGGATGGTCTTAACGCCGTCAACGATGTAGATGCCCTTGGTGGCGTTCTTAACCGCACGGCCCTGCAGGTCGAATACCTTGCCCTGCTTAGCCTTGTCAGCAACAATCTGATTGATGCTGCCTTCTGCGGCGTCGAGGTCGCCCTGGTAAACGGTAATGGTGTTGTCGTAGCCATAGCCGGTGAAGGTGAAGGTTGCCTTGCGGCCCTTAACGCCTTCGGGAAGAGCGTCAGCACCAACGAGGAAGTCGAATACGCCGTCATAGTCTTCATCGGGTTCGATGAGGTATTCAAGCCAGTCAGCGCCTTCAATGTCAACGGTAACGTATTCGTCGTCGATGAGCTGCATGATGTCCTGGTTGCACTCGAAGAAGCGGTTGGTCGTGCCGCCTTCAACGGGGATTTCGATGGTCATGTCGTTATGTTCAAAGCCAACGGTTGCGTTAGAGATGAAGGGATATTCAACGTCGTAGAAAATCATGTATTCAGCCAGCGGAGTGAGGGGGCTATCGGCAGCGTCGCCGAGCTGGAAGAGAGCGGTGCAGGTGCTCCGGCCGCGAATTGCTTGGCCTTTCGCGTCGGTACACTCGAACTCAAGAGTGGCGTTCCAGTCAATCAGGTCGTTGTAGATGGGGTCATTGTAGTTGTTGAAGTCCATGTTCAGGCAAGCGGAGCCATTGATAACGGGTTCGATAGAAGTGATGACCTCGGGATTGTTGATGCCGGAAATCGAGAGGTAAACGCCGTTGGAGGGAACAACGATGGGTTCATCGGTGGTCAGGCCGGGGATGAGGCTTGCGGCATGAACTTCGAAAGAGTAGAAATCCTGGGGCTTGCCGGCGGGAAGCATAATCGAACCATAGCCAATGGTGTCCTCACGGTTGATTTTGCCTTCATCGGTCATGCTCATAACGGTTACGGTCAGTTCTACAGCGCTCTTGGTTTCGCCGGAAATGAGGATATAACCGCCCTTGAGGAGGTAGGGAGTAGAAGTTCCGGGAACTACAGAACCCCAGCCGGTGAGCTTAAAGTCGGTGCAGTCTGCGTAAGCCTGCGAAATGCGGGTACCGAGATTTTTGTAGGTACCGTTAGCGTTAAAGTTGGTACCGGTTTTGTCGGTATAGTCAATCGAAGGATAGTAGGCCATGAAGTAATCGTCGGTGTACTTCACCGGGGTCAGACCGTAGCCTTCGAAATTTTCAGAATAGGCAGCGGGGTTTGCGCCGCACATATAAACGGCAACGCTATCGTTATAGGACACTACGCCATCGGCGGTGGTCAGCTCGAGAGTCGGACCTTCAAACTGCTGGTAGGCGGTAGTGGTCATGGTAAGATCAGCCTCGGTAGCGGTCTTTTCCACTTCGGAAGAGCCTTCGAACTCAACCCAGTTCCAAGCATAGGAATCAGCCTCGTTCAACGCATTGAAAGTAACCTGACCAACGGGCAGGAAGCCGAAGGGATAGTAATAGTAGCGCCAATCATTGGAGAAGCCAAAATACATGGCGTTGAAGGTGCGATAGGTGGGAAGGGAAGCGGGGGTAACGCCGGCACGCGAAGAAGCCTGAGCCTGGCGAGCAACGGGAGCTTCCTTGGCGAAAGTGGAGAGCTTTGCATTGTTCATAACCACTTTACCCTGGTTTGCCTCAGTCAGAGGCGAAGCGGCGAAGGCGGTCGAAGCAGCCAGCGCAGCTGAAGCGAAAAGAGTAAACTTTTTCATAAATGTGTAGTTAAAAAAATGAAACGTTAGTAATAATCAGCGTATAAAAAAACAGAATTTAGGGCGTGCGGCGTCCGCGCACCCTAAATTAATTATTTAACGGCAACGGTGAAGCTAACCTCGGGGTTCGAAACGCTGGTGAGCGTTACCTGCGAGGGGTCCAGAGCCGATTTGTTGGTCAGAGTGAAGTCGCCTTCAAGCATCTTGATGAAATCGATAGATTTGGGAGCAAGAGGCTGGAGATAGAGGCGGATAGCATCGTCGATGGTGGTGAACTGAATCTTCACGGTGGAATCCGACGTCTGCTCGATGGTTCCGTAGTAGTTGAAGTTCACTTTGCCGACTTTTGCCTGGTAGCTGAAGGTCAGCACGCCGCTCTTCGACTTGAAGAGGAAAGAGGAGCCGGTAATGGTCGGCTTGCTGCCGAAGCCGGTAACGGTGATCTGCTGGGTCTGAGCGTTAGCCTCGGCGAAAGCAGCCTCGAGAGCAGGGCTGAAGGAGTCGGTAAGGAGCTCCCAGGTGAGGTCCTGGCGCACGAGGTTTGAGGCGGGCGCGGGAGCGGTGATAACGAAGCCGGGGGCAACGAGACCATTATCGCTCCAGGTAAATTCGGAGATTGCGAAGTGGCTGTTGTCGTCGCGGATGCAGTCAAAGGCGGTCAGCGGACGCATGCCGGCGGCGGTAAAGATAACGGCCTTGGTTTCGGTCTGCGCGTAGGGGTTGGTGGAGCCTGTGGGCATGCAGGAAACAACGCCGGAGGCGAGGCCGGTGATGTCGTAGGTCTTGCCGGTAGCGGTTTCGGTCATGGTGTAGGTCGGGAAACGCTTTGAGTCGAACTGGCTGCGCTGAGCGCGGGCGTGGGCAAGATATTCCGAAACGTCGGTGTCGGCGGGCAAACGGCGGATGTAGCTGTTGAGAGCGTGCTTTTTGCCGCGCAGACGAATGGTCTGGCCGTCGTTTTCCATCATCATGAACTCGTAGTCGCCTTCGTGGCCGAAGCCGGTTTCGTCGATGTCCTCGCCGTTATCGGTGGGAGCGTCGGGGCCGGTAATGTCGGCGGGGTCGGAGAATACGTGAAACAGCGTATTGTAGGTATTGAAGGTCAGAACGATGCCGTTGTCGGTAATTACGTCAAACATGGAAGTCTCCGACTTTTCGGCGCCGCCGATCCACTTATGGTCGGTAGTGAAGGTAACGGACTTGTCGGGACGGAACTCAACGACGAAGAGGTAGCCGGGTTCCTCGGTGTTCGAGAAATATTCGAGCGCCCACTTGCCGCCGTCGGCGGTCAGAGCGTCGAAGCTGGTCTGCTTGCTGGATTCCAGGCGGTCGGCGGCAGATTCGTCGAAGATGCGCTCGTCGTCGTTGGAGCAGGCGCCGAGACCGAGGGCTGCGGCCAGAACCGGGAGGACAATATATTTTTTCATAATTAGAAATTCGGAGTTAGAAATTAGTAATTATTTCATTACTGAACGGCGTCGATTTCGGCGCGGAGGGCTTCGATGTCGAAGTCGGTCTGGCGGCGCTGAACGATTTTGCGGAGTTCGTCGAAGTCGAGCTGCCAGGTGTCTTTGAACCAGCTGCGAACGATTGAGCGCTTCTGCTCGATAACGGCGCGACCGTCGACCTTGTCGTTGTCTTCAACGGGGAAGATACCGCCGGCTACCGAAGCATTGGTGCGTTCGATGTAGGCTTCAACGGCCTCAACGGTGTTGAGCACCTCGCCCTTCATGCCGATGATTGCCGGACGGAAGTTGCTGTCCTTTTCAACCGAGGTCATGATATAGGTCTTTTCGTCGGGCTTGGATGCATCCTTGAGGTAGTAGTAGCAATAGTAGGGAGCATCGTCGCTGTCGGCAGCGTCCTCGGCGAGACCGTTGGTCCAGCCGTGGTCGGCCATCCACATAATCAGGGCGTCGGCCTCGTCGGTGCGGGTCAGGTAGTTTGCAATGGTTTCGGCAAAGTCTTCGCGGCCCTCGCTCGAGGAATAGGGGGTAATGAAACCTTGCGAAGCCTGCAGGCCCATCGGCTTGTTCTGCCAGGAAGAAGCGTCGTAGCGGCCGGCGCTGATGAGGTCAAACTCCTTGGGATAGGTTCGGGTCTGGTGGAGAATGTGGCCGAACTCGTGGTGCATCGTGCGGAAGTAATACTCGTTGAGCTGGTTAACGTTGTTGAGCTGGATTTCGTTAACCTTGAAGAGACTTACCTTCAGGCCGCCCTCGGCGAGACCGAGGATTTCGGTGCCGCTGGTGGGGTTATAGGCCGGAGAGCCGATGAGGTGGAGAATACGGGGACCGTAGGACTTCAGGAAGTCGGTTCCGCAGTGCTCGCCATAGGTGTCGAACCAGAGATACTTGGTCAGCAGGCAGAGGTCGCGTGCGTTATCGAACGATGCGGGCACCAGGTGGTAGTCCATGCTCGACTCAATGTCTTCCATCTTGTATTTGAAGTCGAGGTTGTAGGGGATCAGGAAGTTCTGTTCTACCCACTTGTCGAACTTGTAGCTGTAGCCGTTAGGGTCAGCGGGAGGATTGTCGTCGGGGAAAATCGAAGGGCCGAGTTTCTCTTCGGAGCAGGCTGCCAGGGAGAGGCCGGCTACTGCCATGAGGAAATATTTATGGAGTTTCATTTCGTTAAAGTCTATTTATCGGATTATTAATTCTGACCGGCCGAAACCATTACGTTTTCGCTGGGCGACTGAGTTTTTTCGTTGGTCGGACGGGGGTTTGACTGCAAACCTGCGGAACCGACTTCGGCGGGAATCTGGATTGCGCGACGGGGATCGTTGACGGTCAGGCGATCCATAGTGTGGTAGTCGGGAGCGATAGAGTTACCGATCTTGCGGTCGATTTCAATGCCGTGGCGTTTGATGTCGAACCAGCGCAGGCCGGTGTGGATGGTTTCGATGCGGCGCATGTGGAGAACGCACTGCAGGTAGGGCATGATTTCGTCGAGGTTTGCGGTTGCATCGCTCTCGGGGCAAACGATGTCGGTGTTGAGCGGTTTGGCAATGCCGTAGCCGGGATCGGTGGTCTGATAGAACTTAACGATGTTTTCGCGGCTGAAGTCATTGAACTTATCTTCATAGCCGGAAGCACCGGGGCAGTTTCGGCGGGGCTTTTCCCAGGCGTCGAGGTCGGCGATGGCGCCGTCGATGTCGCCGAGGAAGAGGCGGGCTTCGGCGCGGGTCAGCAACACTTCCTCGCCGCCGAACTCGCGGCGGGTGATGTGGGCGTAGCCGATGCCGGCGATTTTATCGGTGTATTCGAACTGCTCGGCAACGTTGCCACACATTGCGTAGCCATACTCCTGTCCGCCGTTGGTGATGCAGATGCCGTTGAAGCAGGGGTGCATGGTGAAGCTCTTTTTGTTCTTGCCGGAGCCGGAAGTCCACTTGAAGGTGTCCCAAACGGGCGAAGAGCTATGAACGGTTGCATTGAGAGCGTCGCGAATCAGAGAGTAGCGGCGCTTGCCGGAGTAGCGGCGCAGCTCGATCGAGTGGGTCGGATAGAGGAGGAAGTTCCACTGCTTGTCGATGTTGTTCTGATAGCGTCCGAAGTCGCTGATATAAGAGTAGGTGTCGAGAGTGGACCAGATTTTGCTGACGTAGGGGGTAACGTCGGCATTTTCGCCGCCGAAAACCTTGTTGCAAGCGTCGATACACTTCTTATACTGGCGGGTATAGAGATAGAAGCGGGCGGCGAAGGCGTTTGCGGCCTGGGTGTTGAAGTGATACTTGGGCACGTCGTAGATGCCGTTGTTGAGATACTTCATCGCGGAGTCCATGTCGGCCTCGATCTTGCGGTAGGTTTCGGCCAGGGTGCCGCGCTCGTAGTGGGGCTTAACGGTGGTTTCGGGCTTGGTGATATAGGGAATACCGAGCTCGTTGTCGTTATTGGCGCCGTAGGGCATGCAGAACACCTGGGCGAGGATGAAGTGGTTGAACGCGCGGAGCATCTGGGCTTCGGCGTAGATTGCGGTTTGGGTGCGGTCAAGGCCTCCGTTTTCCTCGCGCCACTGGTCGAGCTTCTCCATAACGGCATTTGCAACAGCCGTTGAGTTATAGAAGCCTTCCCAGATGCTGGAGGGAGAGTCGGAGTCAGTGTTGCTGCGACAGATTTCCCAGCGGAACATTTCGTCGTCGCCGCGGTCGTAGGCGCTGAGGTTATAGTGTACACCCTGCGAACCTTCACCCTCGGGGGCGTTGTTATCCTCGATGTTGTCGCTCATGATTTCGCAAGGCCAGGCATAGTTAGCCGAGGGATAAGCGCCATTCATGAGCATCTGCACCTGTTCGGTGGTGACCAGCTCCACGCGGGTGTCGGTCGGGGTGTCGAGGAATCCCGAGCAAGAGGAGAGGGCGATGGCAGCCACGGCGGCTGCACCAAATATGTATTTCTTCGTCGTGTTCATTGTTGCTTAGTGGGATTAGAGTCCAAAACGGAGAGTGAAAGTGAACTGCTTGGGGTTGGGGTTCGCAACGCCGCCGGCGTTAACGAATTCGGGGTCCTGACCCTGGAGCTTCTTGTCGGAGTAGCAGAGCCAGAGGTCGGTGGCGGCGAGCTTGAGCGATGCGGTGCTGATGCGCAGGGCGCGGGTCCAGCTGGCGGGGAACTGCCAGGTGAGGGCAATTTCCTTCAGGCGGATAAAGTCGCCTTTTGCAATGCGGGCATCGGAGTAGTTATAGGCGTTGTAGCCGTAGCGGATGTCGTTGTTGTTGTGGTACTGACGGGTCGAGGCGATTGCAGGCACGTTGGTGACTTTTTCGTCGCCGGGCTGAACCCAGCGGTCCATGAACTCGCGGGGCATCGCGTCGAGGTCGGAGTAGGCAACCGAGAAGGTCGGGTCGAGGCGAACAACCGAGCCGAAGGCGTAGGTGAAGAACACGTTCAGGCTGAGGTTCTTCCAGTTAACGGTGTTGTTGAAACCGCCGGTATAGGGAGCGTCAACGGGGCCTTCATACTTGAGGAAGTCGAGCTTGTCCCATTCCTGGAAGTTGATGTCGGTAGTGGTTTCTTCGCCGTGTTCGTTGATAACGATGGGCAGACCGTCTTCAGTCAGGCCTACGAAAGGAATCGAGAACACCGAGCGCACGGGGTAGCCTTCGAGAGCGAAGCCGGTGCCCTGAACCAGGTCGATTACGCGCGAGCGGGATTTCAGGTCGGTGATTTTGTTCTTGGCGTAGGAGAAGGTGAAGTCGGAGGTCCATTTCCAGTCGCGGGTTGCGATGTTGAGGGTCGACAGGGTGAACTCAACGCCGTGGCTCTTCATCGAGGCAACGTTAGCCCACTTGCCGATTTCGCCGCCGACACCCTGAGTGTAGATATAACCGATGAGGTCATAGTTATTGCGGTCATACCAGTCAAACACGAGGTTGATGCGGTTGTTCAGGAAACCGAGGTCAACACCGATGTCAAGCTCATGTTTCTTTTCATAGGTCAGCTCGGAGTTGCCGAGGCGGCTGAGGATGAGGGCCTGCTCGTAGGCTTCGGTGTCCTGGCGCCAGGGGCGTTCGGGATAGTAGATAGCCAGAGCGTTGGAGATATTGGCAGGACCGGCATCGGCGGTCAGCGAGTAGCTGGCGCGGAGCTTGGCGGTCGAAACTACGGGGTTGCCGAACCAATCTTCGGAGTCGGCATTCCAGGCGCCGGAGAGGTTCCAGGTGGGGAGCCAGCGGCTCTTCTTGGCCTTACCGAGCTTGTTGGTGCCTTCGTAGCGGAAAGTACCGTTGAAGATATAACGGTTGTCATACATGAACGACGCGTTACCGAAACCGGCCATAGAGCGGGTAGCAGTGGTCTGGTCGCTATAGTAAACCGAGTTTTCTTCGGTCATCTGCTTGAACAGGCGCCAGTCGTAGAAGGGAAGGTTACCGTTGTCGTAACACATGCCCCAGCCCTGGAAGGCTTCGGTGTGGCGGTCGATCTTGGAGGCTTCATAGCCGGCAAACACGTTTACCAGATACTTGCCGAGAATATCCTTATTATAGGTTGCGGTTGCGCGGAAGTCGAGCGAACGCAGGCCATAGAGGGTGTGGTAGAGAATACCGCCCTTGGGGAGCACGGTCTGCGGCAGCGAGGTGGGATCATCGGGATCGCGATAGAGATAGGGGTTCGCGTCGCGGATGGTTGCGTTCTCGGGGCTGATACCGGCGCGGTAGGCTTCGGCCTGGTTGGAACGGTCGGTAACATAGTGTTCCTGCTGGGTCGAGGAGTAGCGGAACGAACCGAGAGCGGTAAGCGTCAGACCTACGATAGGTTTGTATTCAAGTTCACCCTGGAACTTAACGTCGACCATTTCGTTGGTGATATAGTTATTGTCGAGTTCGTCGAAGATATTAAAATCGGCATAGTTGCGGGTCAGGCGGGTCGTGGGGTCAGTCGTGCGCGAAGTGTTGAGCGCATAGCTGAACGGGTTGATGTCGAACGAACGGCTAACGTTACCGCTAACTACGTCAACGTCCTGAGCGAGAGTGCCGGGAGCTTTCTGCTTACGGTAGCTGTCGTTGGTGCGCAGTTTGAAGCGCAGCTGCTTGGACAGGTTGTAGGTCGCGTTGGCATTGAAAACGTAGCGGTCAACGGAGCTCGACTTGGTCCAGCCCGGGTCGTTCATATAGGAGAACGAGGTGTAGAACTGACCTTTTTCAGTACCGCCGGAGATGCTGACGGCGTGGCTCTGCATAACAGTATTGTTGAAGAGCTCGTCGAACCAGTCGGTATTGCGCATTTCAGCCTCGCGGAGGTAGGCGTTGCGAGCGGCGGTGGTGTTGGCCAGCGCGTATTTGCCGGTGGTGGGATCGTAGGTGTTGATGAGTTTATACATGGTGCCGTAAACGCCGCTGCTCGAGGCGTTGGCAAGCGAGGCGAAGCTCAGCCAGCCTTTGGCTTCCATCTCCTTATAGATACCCATCTGTTCCTGAGAGTTACAGATGTTGTAGTTGCGATAGGAGGGTTTGAGGCGATAGGTCAGTTCGCCGGTGTAGTTAATCGAAGTCTGACCGGCACGGCCCTGCTTGGTGGTCACGACGATAACGCCGGCCATCGCGCGCGCGCCATAGATAGAGGTGGCGGAGCCGTCTTTCAGAATCTGGAAGCTCTCGATGTCGTCGGCATTGAGGCCGGCAACTGCTGAAGCAATCATAGTGGTTGCGTCGCCGCTGGAAAGAGCGTCGGCATCGATTTCAACATTATCTTCAAGAACCACACCGTCGACAACCCACAGCGGTTTGCTGGAGCCATAGATGGAGGTTGCGCCACGCACGCGGATTTTCGGTGCGGTACCGAAAGTGCCGCTCACGTTCTGAACGCTAACGCCGGCAGCGCGGCCGCTCAGCGAGCGCGAAATATCGCTTACGCCCGACAGGAGGCTCTCTTCGGCGTTAATCTTGGTGGTCGCACCGGTAAACAGGCGCTTGTCGGTGTTGGCCATACCAACGGCAACAACTTCGTTGAGGACGGTCGACGACGACTCCATAACGATGTCGAGATGCTTGGTGGATGCTTTGACTTCTACGGGCTTCATGCCGACGTAGGTAATTTCGAGCACTGATTTCTCGGAGGGAACCTTGATGGTAAAGTTACCGTCAACGTCGGTCGACGTGCCAACAGTAGCTTTGCCTTTCAGTTTGATTGTTGCGCCGATAATTGGCTCGTTTTCAACCTTATCGATGACCGTACCCGTTACCGTCACCTCTGCGGCGACGCCAAGGGCTGAAAGGAGCACCATAAGGAGCATAGCGATTTTTTTACCCATATTACTGCGAATGATAATGATTAATCAGTTAATATTGTACCGTTCGGAAACGGCATAGTTGTCTTCTTTGAGTTTGCAAAGATACAAAAATCTTTCAATATACGCAAACCTTTAAGCGCATTTTAACATCAAAACGCCAAAAAACAGCAAAAATTGTAGCAAATTGCGCAAAAAAGCCAAAATTTCAGCGCAAAGCGAAATATTTTTTCCGTTATGTTATATAACATATTTACATAACGCGAAAATTTGAATTTTATTTTTCGCCACCCTCGCGCGGACGCTGCGGCTTTCGGCGGCGCCAGTTGCGGCGCGAGCGCTGACGGTCGCCGCGCCCCCGGCCTTTCTTTTCGGCGCCGGCCTCGGTTTCGGCGGTGGCGGCGGGCTTTTCGGGCTGCTTTTCCTCCTTTTTGGGGCGCAGATGCTCCGGAAGCTGACCGCGCTCAACGGGCTTGCCGAGAAAATCTTCGATATACTTGAATTTGCGGCGCTCGCGCTCGCCGACGAGAGTCACGGCAACGCCCTCCTCGCCGGCGCGGGCGGTGCGGCCGATGCGGTGAACGTAGTCCTCGGCGTCGTGGGGAACGTCGAAGTTAACGACCATCGTAATGTCGTCGATGTCGATGCCGCGGGCAACGATGTCGGTCGCAACGAGGATGTCGGTATTGCCGGCGCGGAAGTTGCGCATAACCTCCTCGCGGACAGTCTGATCCAGATCGGAGTGCATTTCGCCTACGGCGAGCTTCTTGCGTCGCAGGGCGCGGGCCAAATCCTTGACTTTCAGCTTCGACGACGCAAAAACGATTACCCGCTTGGAGTTGACCGAGTCAAACAGATGGAGCAGCAGTGCCTCCTTCTGGCGCTCGCCGCAGATGTAGACCTTCTGATGCACCTTTTCGGTGGGCCGGCTAACCGCGATTTTGATTTCAACCGGGTCGGTCAGCAGCGACTTGGCCATCTTTTGGATTTTCGGCGGCATTGTTGCCGAAAACATCAGCGTTTGGCGCGACTGAGGCAGGTGCTTGGCAATCTGCATGATGTCGTCGTTGAAACCCATGTCGAGCATTCGGTCGGCCTCGTCGAGAATAAAAAATTCCACCTCCGAGAGGTCAACGTAGCCCATCGATAGGTGGGCGAGCAGGCGACCGGGAGTTGCGATAACCACTTCGGCACCCATCTGCAGGCCGCGCTGCTGGCGGGCATAGCCTGCGCCGTCGGTTCCGCCATAGATTGGCAGCGAGCTGATTGGCAGGAAGTAGCTGAATCCCTGCATCTGAGCGTCGATTTGCAGGGCGAGCTCGCGCGTCGGCGTCATAACGACGCACTTAACCTTGTCGGAAGCCTTGCGTTTGCCCAGCTCGTTGATTACGGGCAGGAGAAAGGCGGCGGTCTTGCCCGTGCCGGTCTGGGCAACGGCTATGAGGTCGCGTCCGGCAAGAGCTGCCGGAATAGCCTGTTCCTGAATGGGGGTACACTGCTCGAAGTGCATATCATAGAGCGCGTCAAGAACGTCGTCGGTCAAATCTAAATCTTCAAAAAACATAGATAATTGTCTTTTTTGAGTGCGAATTGGGTGCAAATTTACGGCAAAAATCCAAAATTTCGAAATAAATGTTTGGAAAGTCGCAAAAAAAACTTAATTTTGCACCTTATATAATAATCATTTCAATCACAATCTCACCCGTTAAATGAAATCTAATATCATTTCGGCCATGCTGCTGAGCGTGTGTGCCCTCGCTGGCGCATTTCCCGCAGCGGCCCAGAAGCAATTGCCGGCAACGAAGCTGGGAGCTCTGGTCTATGGCAAAAGTTCAATCACTCTGTCAGACAACGAGGCAACCGAAATGGTTCTGCCCGCCTACTCGCGCTATAAATTCGTTGTGAGCGACGAGGACTGGGTGCATCCGTCGATTAAAAACGGCGCCATCCACCTGGAAATCGACCAAAACGCCTCGGCAACCACCCGCCGCGCAACCCTGGCGATCCGCTCGTCGGCCGGCGCGACCACTAACATGACCCTCGAGCAACCCGGCTGGGACTTCGCAACCGACGCCATCGGCGCCCACGAAGCCGCGTTTGCCAAACCGGTTCGCTGCGTCGATGCCGCCAAGAGCTCGGCCGGTCGCGCCCAATCGTCGGCCGAAGGCATTGCAATGACCATCGACGGCAACACGGCAACCATGTATCACTCCAGCTATTCGGGCTTCTCGGGCCGCGTTGCCGACCAGCGCCCCGTTCTGGAATATTACTTCACCGCCGAGGGCGACCTGAACAACGGCGTTGACCTGGAGTCGATGACCTACGTTCCGCGCCAGGACGGCGGCAACAACGGCAACTTCGGCGAAATCGCCGTTGAAGTAGCCCACAAAAACGGATCCTCGCTGAAGTGGACCTCAATCAGCGACGAGCTCATTGACCTGAAAATGAGCGGCAACGCATCGACCATCGCCTTCCCCTCGGAGCTGCAAAACGGTATTTTGGGCGTGCGCGTAACGGTTCACTCCGGCGCCTCGGGCATCGCCAACGGCCAGGACGGCCAGTATGCCTCGTGCGCGGAAATGCAGTTCAACAAAAAGAACTTCGTCAGCCCCGGCGCGGCAGTGTTTGCCGACAATATCTGCTCCAAACTGAAACCGGGCGTTACGCAGGCCGACATCGACGCTCTGGCCGACCCGTTCTATAAAAAGCTGGCCCAACTGATTTTCAACGGCGACTATGACCCGACCAATATGGTCAGCAACCACCACGCTGTCATGACTCCGCAAACCCTGGCCGAAACATGGAACGCCCCCGGCAAATGCTACGACCAGTCGCAGGGCATCACCGGCGTTGTTCTCAACCCCGGCAAGTACGTTGTTCTGGTTTCCGACATCCCCGCCGACAAGGGCACCGTAGGCATGGTTCTTATTCGCTGGCACGGCCACGAAAGCTACCAGGACGCCAACAACAAGGAGGTCAAATGGTATGCCGAACGCTTTAACTACAACCTGGTCAACGGCGTCAACATCATTGAGGTTCCCGAGGTTTCGCGCCCCGACGAAAAAATCGTGAAAGGCCACGACCAGGGCCTGGCCTACATCAACAACTTCGACGACAAGGTAACCACCCCCGACGAGGGCGCCGCACGCGCCGTTAACGTCCACATCGTCGGCGGCCTCTTCAACGGCTATCTGTCGAACCTGAAAACCAACGCCGAAAACCAGGCAACGCTCGACGCCTCAGTCTACCCGGTTATGGACTGCGTCGGCACGCGCGTCCACTCCGTTTGGCAGACCAACGCCCTGAAAAGCTATGCCGCCGGCCAATATGTGCGCTACATCAACCTGCTCGACCAGATTATCGTTTGGGAACACCGCGTTCTCGGCCTCGACAAATATGACCGAGTGCCGGAAAACCGCACCATGACGTATGTTAACTACGACTACTACATGTATCAGGGCGGCTGGGGCCCGACGTTCAAATACGACACCCAGTCGCGCGTCTGCAACCCCGACGTTCTGATGAACCGCGACTCCGACGCTATCTGGGGCCTGTCGCACGAATGGGGCCACCAGCACCAGATGGCACCCTACTTCCGCTGGATCGGCACCGCCGAGGTTTCCAACAACATTTTCTCGGCCTACAACGTGATCCACATGGGCTACAACGTGCGCACCAACCGCGAACGCTACCACTACAGCAACTGGCACGATTTCAACGGCCAGCCCTCGCGAATCCGCCGCATCTTCCTCAACGACGACTATAATCGCGACATCACCGCGCCCAAAGACGGCGAAACAAAAACGGCCAACGACGGCGACAACATCGTTATGTCGCTCCGCACCGACGCCGCCAAGGCCGCCAAGGCGGGCAACGCCTTCTGGTGGTGCGACGAGCTGAAGCAGTTTGCCCTCGACCAGGTCAAGTATCCCACCAAGCGCCTGGCCTCGGACAAGACCTATTCCGGCGCGCCGACCGACACCTGGAACACCGCCAACACCGCCGACCCGCGCAACATCGTTGACCCGCGCCGCGCCCTCAACGCCATCGAGGCTTATTCGAGCAATAACGGCGAGCTGATTCTCGCGCCGTTCCTCTATCTGATGTATTATTTCTCGGAAGAGAACCCCGACCGCCTGCCCGAAGACTATCGCCCCGACCTCTGGCCCGACCTGTTCGAAGCCATGCGCCAGAACGACTATCCCAACGGCTCCACCGTGGAACCGAACAAAACCACGCCCGACAAATATGAAATCCTGACCTCGATTTTCAACTCCAACCGCTCAACCGACCCGTCGGTCAACAAGGTTCAGCAGTTCAAGCAGCTCTTCCCCGAATCATGCTGGACCAAGCGCGGCTACATCGGCGGCGAGAACGACCGCATCGCGTGGACCCAGAACTCGGGCCCGGCGATTCTTAACTGCGTGCGCAAGCTCTCGCGCCTGACCGGCTATAACCTCTGGAGCTACTTCGAACCGTTTGGCCTCTTCACTGTTGCGGCCATCGAGCAGGGCGACTATGGTATTCAGTACTACATAATGACCGACGCCATGTATGACGAGTTCAAGGCCGACATGTATCAGCTCGAAAAGGATGGCATCGTCAAACCGCTCCCCGAAGATATGCGCATGAAGATTTCGACCGTCGACGCGCCGGTTTATCCGAAACCCGAAATTCCCAACGACCGTCCCATCACCAGTAACGACAACTAATCCACCCCCTCCCCCACTCCATCCAAATGAAAAATCAAGCATTATCCATGCTCCTCCTGGCCGGCGGCTGCCTCAGCGCTGCTGCTGCAATCGAGATTACCTCGACCGAGGAGTTTTCAAACGATAAGGTCTACCTTCTGATGCGCGACGCTCTGAACACCACGGCCGGCCGCGGCTACGCCTACGTTGAGGGCACCGGAACGAAGGCCACCCTCTTCACCGCCGCCGCAACGAAAACCGACACCACCAAAGCGGCCTGCCACTTCTCCATCCACTACTCCCCGCGCGAAAAGGCGTTCTACCTCTATAACCTCGGCAGCGAAATGTTCATTACCGGCAATTCGTCGCACCAGGCCTGCGTTTCGTCATCGGCGGTTGACTGCGTGCCGCTCTATAGCGAGCTGGCCGAACATTGGCTGCTCGACTGCGGCGGCTACGTCCTGGCCTCCGACCGCGAGGACGGCTTCACGATGTTCTACGACGACCTGACTCTGGCGCGCGCCCGCCAGGGAGCCACCCACTTCCTCATCACCGAAAAATTCGGCGAAACGGTAGCCCCCGAGGTCTCCGACGCCATCGAGGCTAAAATCGCCGCCTCGCGCGAATCGGCGCTGAAGGTCTATCGCACCTTCCTTTCATCGGCAGCCAAGGTTATCAACACCAACGAACTCGGCCGCTACCTGGGCGAGTATGACCTGGAAGCGCTGACCTATGCGCTCGACCACGAAGAAGATTACTCCATCGCCGAAATCGAAGCCATTTACCAGGAAACGCTGCTGAGCCGCTATCCGAAGCCCGGCCACTACTACCGAATCCACAACGGCGCCCGCCCGGTAGGCGGCGTTGCAGGCCGACCGAACAACTATCTGTCGACCGACCTGGACGGCACCCTGCGCGTGCGCACTCTCGAGAACCCCGCGGCGAATGTTGCGACCGAAGGCACGTCGGACGACCTGGTGCTCTTCCGCTTCTGGCCCGTTGACGGCGACCGCTCGCAGGTCAACATCGAAGCCGCCGCCTTTGGCGAATACTTCGCCGGCGGCGCCAACACAGAGCGCGTCGGCCTGGGCAGCCTCGACGGCTCCACGGTCTATGAACTGTCGACCACGTCGCCCACCGGCCGCGTTTTCCGCATGTCGATTCCGTCGAAGAACTCGCACCTGAGCGTAACCTCCGTTCCCGACTGCTACCTCTGGGGCTACTCAACGCTCGAAACCGCCAACCAGTGGTATATCGAGCCGGTCGACTCGATTGTTATCCCCGTTGACGACAACGGCTATGCAACCGCCTGCCTGCCCTGCGGCATCGCCCTGCCCGAAGGCGCCAAGGCCTACACCGTAACCGACGTTTCCGCCGGCAAAGCCTACGTTGAGGAAGTTGCCTCGCCCATCCACCTGGGAACCCCACTGATTCTCAAGGCTGCCCCCGGCAAGAGCGAAATCGTTGTTGCCGTTGAAAACACGACCAAGTGGGTAGCATCGGAAATGACCGGCAACCGCCGCGCAACCGCCGCCGGAATGCCCGGACGCTACGTTCCGCGCTTCTCATCATCGGGCATCACCTTCGCCTATGAACCCGCAACCGAAACCGGCGCTACCCCCGGCAGCTGCTATATCGTTTCCGATGACCAAGGTGCGCTCCAAACCGTTATGGGCGCCAACCCCGACGCTTCAATCGAAGAAATCTCGGCAGCCGAGGCCGCCGGCCGCAAGCTCTATGACCTGACCGGCCGCCCCGTTACGGGCACTCCCCGCCCCGGCGTCTACGTTGACGCAACGACGCGCCACACTCTCCGAATCAACTGATAAAGAGATACGAAAAAAGGAGTTCGACAATGTCGAACTCCTTTTTTTTGAGGTCCCAAGCAGAATCGAACTGCTGTGCACGGTTTTGCAGACCGTTGCCTCACCACTCGGCCATGGAACCTTGGTTTTGCGCCGCAAAGTTATGCAATTTCTGCGAACTGTGCAAATTTTTGCGCAACTTTTTTTACTGATGGCTCGGACGGAGCAGGTCGTTAACGGTTTTTACGGGGTTAAACGTAGCGGCGGGAACTTCGACGAAAACGGTATTCCAGTCGCTCATTGCGCCATTCCAGAGGCCGGGGAGCTCAAGCGCCTGCAGCTCGCGACCCTGGGCGGATTTGCGCGAAATGAAGCCGGTTGCGCGGTCAACGTAGTCGGGCAGATTGTAGTGCTTGCCGTCAATGTCGGCAATGTAGCAGACCAGGTCAACCGGGTTGAAGTGCGTTGCCTTGGCCATCAGCTCTTTGTAGTCAGGAGCAATCTGGTGGCTTTCGAGAATCTGGGGCGACGAGGAGCCGTCGGGATTCACGGCGATGAACGGACCGCCGCCAGGTTCGCCCTCGTTGACAACCATGCCACACACACGCAGCGGGCGGTTCAGCTTCTCGATCAGGAAGCCCTCGAGGTCGGCGTCGGAGAGGGTTTTCATGCGCGGGTCGCGAACGTTGAGCGTCGAGTGGAGGAACTCAATCATTTCGCGCTGGAGCTCGATGGTCGACGTGCCGGAATGGAGCGCGCGCAAATAGGAAGCGATTTTGTCGTGAACGAGAATCAGCTCGCCGGCAAGAATCTTTTTCCACTTAACGGTTGCCTCGCGGTGGGAGTCGGGAACGACGTTGTCGATGTTCTTGATGAACACGACCGCCGCGTCAATGTCGTTGAGATTGGCAATGAGAGCGCCGTGGCCGCCGGGACGAAACAGCAGCGAGCCGTCGTCGGTTCGGAAGGGGGTGCCGTCGGGGTTGGCCGCGATAGTGTCGGTCGAGGCCTTCTGCTCCGAGAGTTGAGCGTCGATTTTGATGCCATATTTAGCTTCGGCGGCGGGAATAACCTCGGCGAGCTTCTGTTCAAACAGGCGGCGATGGTCGGGGCTCACGGTGAAGTGCAGATGCAGCGTGCCGCCGGGGCGGGTTGCCGTTGCGGCGCCCTCGGCAATCTGCTCCTCGAGGGGAGTGCGCGAGCCGCCGTCATACTTATGGAACTGCAGCAGGCCCTTGGGGAGCTGGCCATAGTTCAGGCCGGAGCCGCCGATGATTGCGGCGATGATGTCGCGGTTCTTTCCCTCGGCGCGCAGGTCTTTGACCGACTTGCCGAAGTTATGGATGCAAACGGCATTGAGCGCGGGGAAGAACGCGAACTTCTCAATATTCTCGAGAACCTGCTCAACGTCGGAGCCGGGAGCGGGAGTGTCGGTTCCGCCGTCAACGAAATTAAACAGCGCCTTAAACATGCGCGATGCGGCTCCTGAGGCCGGCACGAACTTGCAGGCCTGTCCGCCATCGTCGACAAACGTTTGCCAGCGGTCGGCGGCTGCCTGCTGCTGCTCGGGCGTCAGGCGCAGGATGCCGCTGCCGGGAGTTGCCGAATCAATAATCTTCAAATAAGGGAAACCGGTTTTGAAGCGGTTAAGCTGCTCGAGCGCCTCGGCTTCGGAAATGCCGCGTGCTGCAAGAGTCTTCAGGTCGTGGTCAGTCATGGTCATGAGTTATGGAGGGATTAAAAGTTGTTGACAAATTTAGCAAATCTTCGCGAACCCGCAAAACCTTTTCAAAAAAAATCGCCAAGTCCGCTTAGTTATCTAATCGCAACGCTGCACCTGTATAAACCCCGAAATGCCGCAATTGTTTAACAGACATGAATTTTGCAACTTGAGAAATATTTAGTATATTTGCGGTGGGTTATCCATTACAAGATGGTAAAGAATTTAGACACAATGAGTAATTACAACAGCCAAAAACTCACAGAATTAGTTCTCTACATACTCAACAAGACCGGTGGAGTTGACTTCTATCATGCGTTTAAGATTCTCTATTTCGCTGAAATGAAACATCTTGCGAAATGGGGAAGCAGCTTTGTCCCCGACAAGTTTTGCGCGCTAAAGTATGGGCCCGTTCCCACCCGGCTATATGATGCCGTCAAAGAGCTTAGCCGTCCGAACCCATGTATGCCGCTATCAGCCGAACTGGCCGAGGCCGTTCAGATTGCCGGAGAGGACGCGCCGAATGTTCTGCTGCCCAAACGAGAGGCCGACACCGAATTCCTGTCCAAATCAGAGATTGAAGCACTGAACCAGTCAATTGAGGAAAATAAATCATTGACTTTCCGACAACTTCTGAGTAAGTCACACGATGAAGCATGGACCGAGGCCGAACGATACACTAATGGAACGAACATTATCTCACCAATCTCTATGGCGCGGGTGCTCAATGCCGACGAAGCTGTTATTGACTATATTGAAGAGCAATTAAAAATCGAAAAAGCCTTGAAATAATGAAGATTTCCGATGCTCTCAATGAGGAGAATATTTCGCGGCTTGCATCACGCACTCTGAAAGTCGGGGATGTTTATGAAATCACCATGACGGAGGCCAACGGCATCAAGCCTAAAGCAGGCGATTCATCGAGAGATAAATATTTCATAATTTTAGGATTCGACTCAAATGGCGTCGCCTATGGCGGTGTTATCATCAACTCGCAGATAAACAAAAACCTGCCGCCACACCTGAAAATGTACCACATGCCCATAAAGCAATCAAAATATCGGTTTCTGCGATATGATTCATTCGTTGATTGCCTGAGACTGAAAATAGCATTTCCTAATAAATTCAACGAATGGAATTATTTGGGCAGGATTGAGGACTACGACGTTGAGCTAATAATCGGAACAATAAAGGAAAGCCCCGTTGAAAGCGAAAAAAGACTCGCGCAATTCGGGTTATAGGAGCGATCCAGGCTTTTTAGTTTTTCGGGGGGGATAGACAGAAAAAGAGGGGCGCTCACGCGTGCCTCTCTCTCCATTCATCACATTATGCTTATTGCTTTCTATTCTTATTCAAAAAATTATATTTTTAATAGCGGCTTTCAACGACGTCCCAGTCAACAATGTTCCAGAGGGCGTTGAGGGCGTCGGCGCGCCGGTTTTGATAGTCGAGGTAGTAGGCGTGTTCCCAAACGTCGAACGTCAGCAGCGGAGTCAGCCCCGAAGTCATCGGGTTGCCGGCGTTTGAGTCAGCCTGGATGAACAGCTTGCCGTCGGAGTCGGCTGCGAGCCAAACCCAGCCGCTGCCAAACAGGCCGGTGCCTGCCTTGACAAAATCTTCCTTAAACTTTTCGAAAGAGCCGAAGTCGCGGTCAATCGCGCGGCGCAGGTCGCCGCCGGGTTCGCCACCGCCGTCGGGGCTCAGCGAAAAGAAATAGAAGATATGGTTCCATGCCTGCGAGGCATTGTTGAACAGCGCACCGTCGGATTCGCATATGATTTCCTCGAGGCTCAAGCTCTCGAAGTGAGTGTCTTTGATGAGAGCATTGAGGTTGTCGATATATGTTTTCTCGTGCTTGCCATAGTGGAAGCGGACGGTTTCCTCGCTGATTGCGGGGGCGAGCGCTGCGGCATCGTAGGGAAGTTCGGGTTGGACGTATTTCATAGCTGTTGTTTGTTTTTGAATTACATCTTTAGAACGCTCCGGCGCCCCTGAAAGTTCCCCGGAAAAGAATATTTAACACTTTCTTTCGCCGACCGGCGCGGGGGTGAGAAACGGGCTCCCGCAACCGTTGTGGTGCAGAAGCCCGTTCGGGGTTTAATGCTATTATGTAACGACTTATATATGTGTTTGCAGAATTAGTCGAGATCCATATCGAGCGGCATGTAGTGCTGATAGGGGTGGTCGCAGGCCGGACATGCTTTGGGCGGTTCGGTGCCATAGTAGGTGTAGCCACAAACCAGACACTGCCATTCAATCGGCTGCTCGCGTTTCCAGACAGTGCCGGTCTTGATCTGCTCGATAAACTTGCGGAAACGTTTTTCGTGGCGGGCCTCAACTTCGGCAATGGCGCGGAAGTGGGCGGCGATGGCGGGGAAGCCTTCGGCGTCGGCTGTTTCGGCGGCCTGAACGTAGGCGCTGACGCCCTCGCGCTGCTCTTCTTCGGCGGCGGTCGTGAGGTTTTCGAGGGTAGTTCCGATAACGCCGGCATCAACCGTGAGGTCAACGGCTACCTGGCCGCCTTCGAGGAACTTGAAGAACACCTTGCCGTGGCGAAGCTCATTGGCTGCGGTATCGGTAAATACTTTTGCGATGGGATAGTAGCCTTCTTTCTCAGCCTGGGCTGCATAATAAGTATAGCGGGAATAGGCTGCGGATTCAGCCATATAACTTGCAACGAGGTTCTGTTCGGTCTTTGTACCTTTAATGGATTTTGTCATAGCTTATATACTTTTTTAGCGGTTAATCTGACTTAAAAACACGTCGGACGGGCAAAATGTTCACCGCTGCGGGGTGCGCGGCGCAGGCGCGGCGCGGTTTTGTTAAATTAATGGTTAGTTTTTCATTTATTTTTCGTAAATTTGCACGCATTAAACAAACCTGACCACATCAAGTACCAACCTATGGACCTGCTACAACACATGACTGAACGCGCGCGCTCGCTGCAGCGCTGCGTAGTGCTGCCCGAGGGCAACGAACCCCGCACCCTTCGTGCCGCAAACCGCATTCTTGGCGAAGGCCTCGCCAAAGTAATTCTCATCGGTAACGCCGACGAAATCAACGCACTTGCCGCCGCCGATGGCCTCGAAGCCATTGCTCAGGCACAGATCGTTGACCCCGCCGACAAGGCCGTTATCGACCGCTATGCCCCGGTTCTTCTCGAACTCCGCAAGTCGAAAGGCATGACCGAAGAACAGGCTGCGAAAACCGCTGCCGATCCCTTGTATCTCGGCTGCCTGATGGTTAAGACCGGCGACGCATACTGCATGGTTGCTGGTGCGGAAAACACTACCGGCGACGTTCTGCGCGCCGCCTTCCAGGTAATCAAGACCCGCCCGGGCATCGACGTTGTTTCCGGCGCGTTCATCATGATTATGCCCGAAGGCGTTGACTACGGAACCGACGGCATCATGATTTTCGCCGACTGCGCCGTAGTTCCCAACCCCGACGCCCGCCAGCTGGCACAAATCGCCGTTTCCTCGGCCGAAACCGCCCGCAAAATCGCCGGCATCGAGCCGCGCGTTGCAATGCTCTCCTACTCGACCAAAGGCTCCGGCAAGGGCGACCAGGTCGACAAGGTCGTTGAAGCAACCCGCCTGGCCCACGAAATGGACCCCTGCGTTGACCTCGACGGCGAACTGCAGGCCGACGCCGCAATCGTTCCCGTCGTTGCCGCCAAAAAGGCTCCCGGCTCGGAAGTTGCCGGCAAGGCCAACGTTCTTGTGTTCCCCTCGCTCGAAGTCGGCAACATTGCCTATAAGCTCGTTCAGCGCATTGCCGGCGCCCAGGCCGTAGGCCCCGTTCTGCAGGGCTTGGCCGCTCCGGTCAATGACCTCAGCCGCGGCGCTTCGTGGGAAGACATCTACAAAACCATCATCATGACCTGCAACCAGTAATTCAAGCATATATGAAAATTCTCGTTCTCAACTGCGGCTCCAGCTCAGTTAAATATAAGCTCATCGACACCGCCTCGGAAGAAGTTCTCGCTGAAGGCGGCGTTGAAAAAATCGGTCTCGCCGACGGCTTTCTGAAATTTAAGTTCCACGGCGCAAAGGAAGTTAAGGAACTCGGCCTGGTTGACCACAACGGTGCAATCAACGCCGTTCTCAACATTCTGACCGACAAGAAATTCGGTTGCATCCCGTCGCTGAAAGACATCGACGCCGTCGGCCACCGCCTGGTCCACGGCGGCACCAAGTTCTCCGGCTCGGTTCTCATAACCGACGAAGTCAAGGAAATGGTTCGCGAGTGCTACCCCCTGGCTCCGCTCCATAACCCCGCCAACATGACCGGCGTTGAAGCTATCGACACTCTGATGCCCGGCGTTCCGCAGGTCGGCGTGTTCGACACCGCATTCCACCAGACCATGCCCCCGAAGGCCTACATGTATGCCCTCCCCTATAAATACTATGAGGAAGACGGCGTTCGCCGCTATGGCTTCCACGGCACCAGCCACCGCTACGTCAGCCAGCGCGTTTGCGAAATTCTCGGCGTAGACCCCGCCAAGCAGCGCATCATCACCTGCCATATCGGCAACGGCGGCTCAATCGCAGCCGTTGTTGGCGGCAAGAGCGTTGACACCTCAATGGGCCTCACTCCGACCGAAGGCCTGATGATGGGCACCCGCTGCGGCGACGTTGACCCGGGCGCGCTGACCTACCTGATGGAGCGCCGCGGCATGACCGACGCCGACGTTCAGAAAATGATCAACAAGGAGAGCGGCGTTGCGGCCATCAGCGGCCTGAGCAACGACATGCGCGAAATCGAAGCCGCCGTTAAGTCGGGCCACGAACGCGCAACCCTGGCGCTGGACATGTATGAACACCGCATTATCAAATATGTCGGCGCCTATGCAGCCGAAATGGGCGGCGTTGACATCATCGTGTTCACCGGCGGCGTTGGCGAAAACCAGGTCGGCGTGCGCGAAAACGTTTGCGCTCCGCTGAAATTCATGGGTGTTGAGCTCGACAACGCTCTGAACGCCACCGTCCACGGCACCGAAACCGTTATTTCAACTCCCGCTTCGAAAGTCAAGGTTGTAGTCGTTCCGACCGACGAGGAACTGACCATTGCCCGCGACACCCGCGACATCGTTGAAAAACTCTAATCTCCGATTCTCCGTTACGTTAGTAATCAGTAACCGGCGGCGTGCCGGTTACTAATTACTAATTGTTTGATTAATAACCCCTCCCCCATTAAAAAGAATTAAAGCAGTGATTAAAGTAGCAATCGTTGGCTACGGAAACATCGGGCGCTATGTGCTCGACTCCGTTCTTGAAGCCCCCGACATGGAACTGGCCGGCATCGTTCGCCGCTCGGCTGAAAACATCCCCGCAGAACTGCGCGACTTCAACGTCGTTACCGACATTGCCCGCCTGGGCAAGGTTGACGTTGCGATTCTCGCAACCCCCACTCGCCACGTTGAAGAAAACGCAGCCAAATATCTGGCCGCCGGCATCAACACAGTGGACTCCTTCGACATCCACGGCTCCATTCCGGCCCTTCGCCGCAACCTGGGCGAGGTTGCCCGCGCCAACGGAACGGTTGCCATTATCTCCGCCGGCTGGGACCCGGGTTCCGACTCTATCGTGCGCGCACTGATGGAAGCCGCCGCCCCCAAGGGCGTTACCTATACCAACTTCGGCCCCGGAATGAGCATGGGCCACAGCGTATGCGTCCGCTCCAAGGAGGGCGTGAAAGACGCCCTGTCGATGACCATTCCGCTCGGAACCGGCATTCACCGCCGCATGGTCTACGTTGAGCTGCTCCCCGGCGCCAAACTCGAGGAGGTTGCCGCGGCAGTCAAGGCCGACCCCTATTTTGCGAGCGACGAAACGCACGTTTTCCAGGTTGAGTCGGTCGATGCCGTGCGCGACATGGGCCACGGCGTCAACATGACCCGCAAAGGCACCTCGGGCCGCACTCCCTCGCAGCGCTTCGAGTTCAACATGGCCATCAACAATCCGGCCCTGACGGCCCAGATTCTCGTCGGCGCCGCCCGCGCCGCCATGCGCCAGCAGCCCGGCTGCTACACTATGATTGAAATCCCGGTGGTTGACCTTCTGCCCGGCTCGCGCGAAGACAACGTTGCCCACCTCGTTTAATTCCACCCCCTCTATATTCCCCCGAAATGGAACAGAAAGAACGCCCCTTGATTCTCATTGCTAACGACGACGGCATTTCGGCCCGCGGCCTGCGCCACCTTATTGACTGCGTCAACCAAATGGATTTGGACGCGGAAATCTATGCCGTAGCCCCTGCCGGCCACTGCTCCGGCATGAGCTCGGCCATCACCGTCAACGGCCCGCTCCACCTGATTGAACACCCCGACTATGAGGGTGCGAAAATGTTTGCCGTCACCGGCACTCCGGTCGATTGCGTCAAGCTCGGCATCCACGCCGCCCTGCCCCGTATTCCCGACCTGATGCTCTCGGGCGTTAACCACGGCTCCAACTCCGGCAACTCCAATATTTACAGCGGCACGATGGGCGCCGCCATGGAAGCCTGCATGATCGGCATTCCGGCCATCGGCTTCTCGCTGCTGACCCACGACCCCGACGCCGACTTTTCGGAAACGACGCCTTTCATTAAGCGCATCATCGCAACGGTAATGGAAAAAGGTCTGCCCAAGGGCGTTTGCCTGAACGTTAACATGCCGAAGAACTGCGTTCCAAAGGGAATCAAGGTAACGGCCTGCGCCGAAGGCCGCTGGACCGAGGAATATCAGGACTACACGTCGCCCCACGGCCAGAAATTCTACTGGCTCACTGGCCAATACGTCGATTTCGACCCCGAAAATCCCGCCGGCGACAACTACTGGCTCCGCCGCGACTACGTTACCGTTACCCCCATCCGCCCCGACCAGACCGCATTCGACGCAATTCCAGCCCTTTCAACTCTTCTTGACTAAAATGAACCCTCCGACTCTCGAACCTATAGCCGCCGCCATAGCTCCCGAACTGCGCGAGCTGAATGACCGAATACTGATGTCGTTGTCGTCGCCCAACGACATGATGAACGGCATTGTTAGAGAGTATTTGCGGCGCAAAGGCAAACAGATTCGCCCGATTCTGGTGATTCTGTCGGCGCGCCTGTTTGGCGACAAAACAACGCAGAAGGTCATTTCGGCAGCCGCGTCGGTCGAGATGCTCCATAACGCATCGCTCATCCACGACGACGTTGTTGACGAATCGAAGCTGCGACGCAACGAACCGACCCTCAACGGCATCTGGGATAACCACATAGCCGTTCTCGTCGGCGATTTTTTCACTTCAACGTCGCTCCAGCTGGCGTCGGCAACCGACGACCTGCGCGTTATCAACACTATTGCCAACCTGGGCCGCCGCCTGGCAATGGGCGAGCTCGACCAGATTTATAACGCCAGGTACCACCGCCTGTCGGAACAGGCCTATTTCCAAACCATCGACCACAAAACGGCGTCGCTCTTCGTTGCCTGCGCCGACATGGGCGCCTTTGCAGCCAACGTTGACAACGACGACCCGCGCCTGGAGGCGCTGCGCACCTTTGCGCGCAACCTGGGCCTCTGCTTCCAGATAACCGACGACATTTTCGACTACTACCCGCGCCAGGCCGAAATCGGCAAACCGACCGGCAACGACCTGCGCGAAGGAAAGGTAACGCTCCCGCTGCTGAGCGTTTTGCTGCGCCCCGACGTCCCGGGCCGCGACCGGATGCTGGCCCTGCTGTCGAAAGATTCGCTGTCGACCGAGGAAATCGCCGTTCTGACCAAATATGCCATCGACAACGGCGGCATTGACTACTCACGCGAAAAAATTCAGCAGCTCGCCGACGCGGCCGCCCGCGCTCTCGACGCGGCTTTCGACGACTGCGAAGCCCGCAGGGCCCTGCATAATCTTTTGCTCCACGTTATTCACCGTTCAAAGTAACCAGTGCACAACGCGTCAATGAAACCAATTATCTATCAGATGTTGCCCCGCCTTTTCGGCAACAGCAACCCGACCTGCGAGCCGTGTGGCTCCCTGCAAACCAACGGTTCGGGCCATTTCAGCGACATCACCAACTCAACGCTCCGCGCAATCCACGCCCTGGGGGCGACCCACGTCTGGTACACCGGAGTTATCGAACACGCCCACTGCCCCGACTACTCAGCCTATGGCATCCCCGCAGATAACCCCCATGTTATCAAGGGGCAGGCCGGCTCGCCATATGCAATCAGCGACTACTACGACGTTGACCCCGACCTGGCCGACAATCCCGCCGAACGCATGGCGGAGTTCCAGGCCCTGATTGACCGCACCCACGAGCAGGGGCTGAAGGTGGTGCTCGACTTCGTGCCGAACCACGTTGCCCGCGTCTACCACAGCGACGCCGCCCCCAAGGGAGTCAAAGACTTCGGAACGACCGACGACCCCTCGCTTGCCTTTCACCCCGACAACAACTATTACTACCTCCCGGGCCAGCGCTTCGCCCCGACGAACGTCCACCTGGGCGACTACGTTGAAGAGCCCGCCCGCGCCTCGGGCAACGACTGCTTCACTCCGGCACCCGACCGCAACGACTGGTATGAAACGGTTAAGTTGAACTATGGCGTTGACTACGTTGGCGGAACCGGCTGCCACTTCGACCCGATTCCCGACACCTGGCACAAGATGCTCAACATTTTGCGCTACTGGGCCCGCAAGGGGGTCGATGCCTTCCGCTGCGACATGGCGTTCATGGTTCCGGTCGACTTCTGGCGCTGGGCCATTCCCCAGGTGCGCCGCTCGCGCAAGGGAGTGCAGTTCATTGCCGAAATCTACGACGTCAACCTCTATCGAACCTTTATCGACGCCGGCTTCGACTATCTCTACGACAAGGTGAACCTCTATGACACCCTGCGCGCAATTGAAACCTACAACGTCGGCGCCGACCGCCTGACCGCCGCCTGGCAAACGGTCGATGGCCTCGGAGCCCACATGCTCAACTTCCTCGAAAACCACGACGAGCAGCGCTTTGCCAGCGACTTCTATGCCGGCGATCCCTGGCGCGTCGTGCCTTCGCTGGTCGTTGCCTCGACTTTTTCGACCGGCCCGATGATGATTTATTTCGGCCAGGAGCTGGGCGAGCGCGGAATGGAGGCCGAAGGCTTTTCGGGTCGCGACGGCCGCACAACGATTTTCGACTACTGGAGCCTCGACAAGATGCGCCGCTGGCTCGCCGGCGGAAAGCCCTCGCAGGCAAATCTGACCGACGACGAAATCGCCCTGCGCAACTTCTACATGAAGGTGCTCAACATTGCCCGCTCCGAGGCGGCAATCAGCGAAGGCAAGTTCTTCGACCTGATGTATGTCAACTACGAAAGCGCCGGCATGAACCCCCACCGCCACTTCGCCTACCTGCGCAACCACGGCAACGAAACGCTGCTCATCGCCGTTAACTTCGACACGACCGAGGCCGACATGCGCATCAACATTCCCCACCATGCCTTCGACTACCTGGGCCTGCGCGAACAGGAATGTTCGGCAACCGAGCTGCTGACCGACCGCAAGGCCCGCAAGGTGGTTTCGTCGGTTCTGCCGTTCACGACCAAGGTTCCCGCCCGCGGCGCCGTTATCTGGAAATTCACTCAGAAATGAAACTCCTCTTCTATCGCATCTACCAGCTGCTGATAATGGTGCCGCTGATGCTGGTTGCCACCGCAGTAGCGGCAACCGTAACGGCCCTGGGCTGCATGATTTTCGGCGGCCGCTGGTGGGGCTACTACCCGCCGATGCTCTGGTCGCGCCTGATGTGCCGGCTAACGCTGGTCAGCGTCGAAGTGCATGGCCGCGAACATATCAGCCAAGGTACGAGCTATGTTTTCGTTGCCAACCACCAGGGAGCCTACGACATTTTTTCAATCTACGGCTACCTGGGCCACAACTTCCGCTGGATGATGAAGAAGAGCCTCGAAAAAATCCCTATGGTCGGATGGGCATGCAAGCGCGCCGGCCAGATTTTCGTCGACAACCACTCGCCGCAGGCAATCCGCCGAACGATGCAGGCCGCCGAACGCCAGCTGGCGTCGGGGATGAGCCTGGTGGTGTTTCCCGAGGGTGCCCGAACGTTCACCGGCGAAGTGGGCCGCTTCAAGCGCGGCGCCTACACCCTGGCCCAGGAATTTGGCCTGCCGGTAGTTCCGGTGACTATCGACGGCGCCTTTGCCGTTCTGCCCCGAACGGGCAAGATTCCCCGCTTCGGCCATATCCGGCTGACCATTCACCCGGCGCTCGACCCGGCCGACCCCGACCTGATCGACAACTCGCGCCGGGCAATCCTCTCTGCTCTCAACTAATCGATATAACACTTTTTTTAACAACCTCAATAACAGTAAGAAATGCGTAAATGGCGTATTGAAGACAGCGCTGAGCTCTACAACATCAACGGATGGGGTCGCAACTATTTCTCCATCAACGACAAAGGCCACGTTCAGGTAACTCCCAAAGAGGGCCTGGCCGCAGTTGACCTCAAGGAAGTTATGGACGAACTGCAGGTGCGCGACGTTCAGGCTCCGGTTCTGCTCCGATTCCCCGACATTCTCGACAACCGCGTCGAAAAAATTTCCAACTGCTTCAAGCGGGCCGCCAAAACCTATGACTACAAGGCCCAGAACTACGTTATTTACCCCATCAAGGTCAACCAGATACGCGAGGTTGTTGAAGAAATCGTCAGCCACGGCAAGAAGTTCAACATCGGCCTCGAGGCCGGTTCGAAACCCGAACTCCACGCCGTTCTGGCAACCAACATCGCCGACAACGCTCTGATTATCTGCAACGGCTACAAGGATGAAAACTACATTGAGCTGGCCCTGCTCGCCCAGAAAATGGGCCGCAACATCTATCTGGTCGTAGAGAAGCTCAACGAGCTGCGCACTATTGCCCGCATCTCCAAGCGTCTGAACATCCGCCCCAACATCGGCATCCGCATTAAAATCTCAAACTCCGGCTCCGGAAAATGGGAGGAGAGCGGCGGCGACCAAAGCAAGTTCGGCCTCAACAGCTCCGAACTGCTCGAGGCAGTGGCCTTCATGGAGCGCAACAACCTGGTTGAGTCGCTGAAGCTCATCCACTTCCATATCGGCAGCCAGATAACCAAAATCCGCCGCATCAAGAACGCCCTGCGCGAGGCCATGCAGTTCTACGTTCAGCTGACCCGCATGGGCTTCAGCATCAATTTCGTTGACATCGGCGGCGGCCTTGGCGTGGACTATGACGGAACGCGCTCTTCGTCGTCGGAATCGTCGATGAACTATTCGATTCAGGAATATGCCAACGACGCCGTTTCGGCCCTGGTCGACGCCTGCGTTAAAAACGACCTTCCGCAGCCCAACATCATTACCGAGAGCGGACGCTCGCTGTCGGCCCACCACTCTATTCTCATTTTCGAAGCCCTCGAGTCAACCTCGCTGCCCAGCTGGAAAGACTCCGAGGAGCTCGACGAAAATGCCCATGAACTCGCCCGCGAGCTCTACGACATCTGGGACAAGCTCGACGCCAAGAACCTCTACGAAGCCTGGCACGACGCCCTGCAGATCCGCGAGGAGGCCCTGGAACTCTTCTCAATCGGCCTGCTTGATCTGCGCACGCGCGCCCAGGTCGAAAAGCTGTTCTGGAGCGTTGCCCGCGAGGTTGCCGAGCTCGGCAATTCAATGAAACACCCGCCGGAGGAACTGCGCAAAATCGCCCGCATGATTCCCGACAAGTATTTCTGTAACTTCTCGCTCTTTCAGTCGCTGCCCGACCACTGGGCCGTTGACCAGATTTTCCCCATCATGCCGATTGCGCGGCTCGACGAAAAGCCCACCAAAACGGCAACCATCCAGGACATGACCTGCGACAGCGACGGCAAAATAGCCCACTTCATAACCGCCAGCGGCCTGAGCGACTCGCTGCCGGTCCACCAGCTGCGCCCGGCGGAGCCTTACTATATCGGCGTGTTTCTCGTTGGTGCCTACCAGGAAATCCTGGGCGACCTCCACAACCTGTTCGGCGACACGAACGCCGTTCATATCGACGTCTACCCCGACCGCTACGAAATTGACCGCATCATCGACGGCGAAACCGTTGCCGAAGTGCTCGACTACGTTCAGTTCTCGCCCAAGGCGCTGGTGCGCAACGTTGAGCGCTGGGTAACCGCCGCAATGAAGTCCGGCAAAATCTCGCCCGAAGAGGGCCGCGAGTTCCTGGGCAACTACCGCTCGGGCCTCTATGGCTACACCTACCTCGAAAAAGACTGATGGCCCGCTACTTCATGCACCTCAGCTATCGCGGCGCTCCCTTCCACGGCTGGCAGAACCAGCCGGGGGAGGTCACCGTTCAGTCCGTGCTTGAACAGGCGCTGTCAACCCTTCTGCGCCGCCCGACGGCCATTGTCGGCGCCGGGCGGACCGACGCCGGCGTCAATGCCTCGATGATGATTGCCCACTTCGACGCCGACCGCCCCCTGGAGCCGCGCGCGGTCAACTCGCTCGTGGGGCCCGACATCGCCGTCTACTCCATCCGCGCCGTACACCCCGACGCCCACGCCCGCTTCGACGCAACCGAGCGTACCTACCACTATCGCGCAATCGAGCAAAAGTCGCCGTTTCTCTACCCCCTGGCCTGGTTCACGCGCCCGCTCGACTACGAGGCAATGAACCGCGCCGCCGCCCTGCTGCTCGAAACCGACGATTTCACCTCCTTTGCCAAGCTCCACTCCGACGCCAAGACGAACCTCTGCCGCGTTACGCGCGCCGAATGGGTTGCCGATCCCGCAACCGGCGGAATGACGTTCGTAATCTCCGCCAACCGCTTTTTGCGCAACATGGTGCGGGCGGTTGTCGGCACTCTGGTCGACGTTGGCCGCGGAAAAATGACCGTCGAGGAGTTCGGCGCCGTTATCGCCGCCAAAAACCGCTGCGCCGCCGGCACTTCGATGCCGCCCCACGCACTGTATCTCGCCAACATACGTTATCCCTACTATACCGCACAATAATTCCCGGCGGCGCTGCGTTTATATATCGTGAAAAAGTGGATTAACATACTCTCTCTAATACTTGCTTCTTGGGGAACAGCTTTTGCCGCGGACACCGATTCCGATTCCGATTCGGACCGCGACAACCGCCATCTGGAACTCCGGGAAGTGACCGTTCGTCGCACCCGCGATAAATACTCCAAGAAAAACAACCCCGCGGTCGACTTCGTTAAAAAAGTCATGGACCGCCGCAACCTGACCGATCCCCGGCTCAACAACGACTTCTATAACCACGGGCTCTACGAGCGCATCAACATCGGCATCATAAACTTTCCGGTCGACTCGGGCGGCGCCCTGGGCTTCCTGACCGAGTTTATGGACACGACCGAGCTGACCGAGCGCCCGGTGCTGAACCTGACGGTCAAGGAAAAAATCAGCGACGTTCACCATCGCCGCGACCCGCAGACGCGTCGCGAGGTGGTTCGCATGCGCAACCGCCACGGCATCGACGACCTCATCGGCGACGCCGCCTCGGTTCAAACGATTTTCGAGGACCTGATGCAGCCGGTCGACCTCTACGACACCGACGACATTTTTCTGCTTCGCCAGAAGTTCGTCAGCCCTTTGGGACGCCTGGCAACCGATTTCTATAAATACTTCCTTTCGGACACCATTGCCGACCCCGAGCGCGGCGACTCGCTGATTGTTCTGTCGTTCGTGCCCCACAACCCGTCGATGCCCAGCTTCAATGGCCGACTCTACGTTGTTAAAGGTGACTCGTCAATGTTTATCCGCCGCGCCGAAATGCGCCTGCCGAAGGCGTCGAACGTCAACTTCATCAGCGACATGTTCCTGCTCCAGGAGTATGACCGCGGCTCCGACGGCTCGCGCCTGAAAACCCGCGACGAAGTGCTCATCGAGGCTTCCTACATGGGCATCGACGCCTATGCTACGCGCCTGAGCGTCTATAACAGCCATAACTACCGCCAGCCGCTCGACACCACTGTTTTCGACTCCAGGCGCGAGGTCATCGAGCGCAACGACCTGACTGACGCCATTGCCGAATATCGTCCGGTCGGAACCCCTTCCGGCGCCGGACGCATGGAGCAGATGATGGATCGCCTGCGCGGCAACAAGGTGTATTACTGGACCGAAAAGCTGGCCGGCACACTGGTTTCCGACTGGGTGCGCCCCGGCGGCGACAAGGCCCCCGTGGCCATCGGCCCGATTTTCTCGACCATCAGCCATAACGACCTCGAGGGCTGGCGCCTGCGCCTGGGCGCGATGACTACGGCCAACCTGTCGCGCCGCTGGTTCGGCTCGGCCTATGGCGCCTATGGCTTCTCGGACCATAAGCCTAAATATGGCGCCTCGGTCGAATATAGCTTCATCGACAAGCAGTTCCACCCCGGCGAATTTCCTATCCGCTCGCTGAAAATCAGCCATAGCTACGACACCGACCGCCTCGGCCAGGCCTACTCCCAGACAGGAACGCTCTTCAACTCCGTTACCCGCGGACGCAACGACCTGATGACCTATCGACGCCTGACGTCGGTGGCTTTCAACTACGAAACCGACCGCAACCTGAACTTTTCGCTCGGCCTGACCCACACCCGCCAGGAGGCCACGCCGTTCGTTCAGTTCACCGACGGCAACGGCCAACGCTTCGGCCACTTCCAGCAAACCGCCGCGGTTTTTGAGTTCCGCTGGGCGCCGGGCGAAAAATACTACCAGAGCATCAATGGCCGCAAGCAGCTCAACACGACCGCCCCGGTTCTGCGCCTGACCCACACCTGGGCCCCCTCCGGAGTGTTCGGCACCCGCTGGGGAGTCAACAAAACCGAAATGATGGTCGACAAGCGCTGGTATTTCTCGGCCTGGGGCCACCTCGACACCCGTCTCGGCGGCGGCCACGTCTGGGACCAGACGGTGTTCCCGTCGCTGCTGGTGCCGAACGTTGACCTCAGCTATTTCTTCAAGGCCAAGAGCTTCTCGCTGATGAACGCAATGGAGTTCGTTAACGATTCCTACGTTGAACTCCACCTGAACTATAATGCCAACGGCGCGATTCTGAACTATATTCCGCTGATTCGCAAGCTCAAGCTCCGCGAGCACTTCGGCTTCCATGCGATATGGGGCACGCTGAGCGACCGCAACAATCCGTCGCGTAACCCCTCGCTGCTCCTCTTCCCCGAAAGCGCCGGAACCAAGCCGATGGGCAACACGCCCTACATGGAATTTAACGTCGGCCTGGGCAACATTCTTCGCATTCTCAGCGTTGAATATGTTCACCGCCTGACCCACAACGGCCCCGGCCTGCCGCGCAACGGCGTGCGCGTCGGCTTTAACTTCAGCTTCTAAACCGCCAACAGAAATGCTTGAAATCGAACGCAAATTCCTCGTTTCCGACCCCGAGGCGGCCCGCGCCGCGGCCATATCCGAAACCGAAATCGCCCAGGGCTACCTGAGCGCCAATCCGCAGGCAACGGTGCGCGTCCGCCTGCGCGGCAAACGCGGCTACCTGACCGTAAAGTCAAAAAACTGCGGCTCGGTGCGCAACGAATGGGAATATGAAATCCCAGCCGACGACGCCCGCCAAATGCTCCGCCTCGCGGAAACCGCGGTGCTCCGCAAGGTGCGCCGCCTGGTTCCCTTCGGCGGCCTGACCTGGGAGGTTGACTTTTTCAGCAACCCGCCGGGGCTGATTCTGGCCGAAGTCGAGCTTCCGCGCGCCGACTATCCGGTCGAGCTCCCCGCCTGGGTCGGCAAGGAGGTAACCGACGATCCCGCCTATTTCAACTCGGCGATTGCCCGCCGAATCAAACCCGAATCGCATTGACCGACTGCTAATTACTAATTACCATTTGCTAATTACTAATTATTTTCGTAACTTTGCACGCTTAAACTCCCTGAAATTCAAAAAAAATGGTCAAACATATAGTCAGCTTTCAACTCAACGGCTCCGCAACCGAACGCCTCGACGCCGCCCGCCGCTTCAAAGACGCCCTTATGGCACTCCCCGAGCAGATTTCAGTGCTCCAATCAATGGAAGTAGGCATTAACGAGAACCCCGCCGAAGACTGGGACGTTGTTCTAACCGCAGTTGTGCCCACCATGTCCGATGTTCAGACCTATGCAACGCACCCCGCCCACGTTGCCGCAGCGGCCATCATCGCCCCCCTGCGCCGCAACCGCGCCTGCGTTGACTATGAATTCTAAAACCTCAACTCCACCACAACTTCCAAAACAACATGCAGCAGCTAAAAATAAGCCAGGCACCTACCAACCGCGACCCGCTTCTTAACCGCTATCTCCAGGAAATCGGTCGCGAGGAACTACTGACCGTCGACGAAGAAGTTGAACTCGCCCAGCGCATCCGCCAGGGCGACACCGCAGCCGTTGACCGCCTCGTGCGCGCCAACCTCCGCTTCGTCGTTTCCGTTGCCAAGCAATACCAGAACCAGGGCCTCGAACTCATGGACCTCATTTCCGAAGGCAACGTAGGCCTGCAGAAAGCAGCCCAGAAGTTCGACGAAACCCGTGGTTTCAAGTTCATTTCCTACGCCGTTTGGTGGATTCGCCAGAGCATTCTCCAGGCCCTTGCAGAGCAGAGCCGCATCGTGCGCCTGCCCCTGAACCAGGTCGGCTCGATCAACAAAATCCGCAAGGTGCTCAACAAGTTCGAACAGGAAAACATGCGCGCTCCCTCGGTTGAGGAGCTCGCAAAGGAACTCGACGTGGCTCCCGAAAAGATTGCCGAAACGATGAAGGTTTCAGGCCGCCAGGTGTCGGTCGACGCTCCCTTCCAGGAAGGCGAAGACAACTCCCTGCTCGACGTGCTGACCAACAACGACTCGCCCGCCACCGACGACAACCTCTCGCGCGAATCGCTCTCGACCGAGGTTGAACGCGCCCTGCTCCAGCTCCACGACCGCGAACGCCAGATCATCAAGCTCTTCTTCGGCATCGGCTGTCAGGAAATGACCCTCGAAGAAATCGGCGTTAAATTCGACCTCACCCGCGAACGCGTGCGTCAGATCAAAGAAAAAGCCATTCGCCGCCTCAAAGGCTCCAAAAGCGAACTCCTCAAAAGCTACCTCGCACAATAACCCTCTCGGTAATTAGTAATTAGTAATGAGTAATTAGTAATTAGTACTGAGTAATTAGCAATTATTGACGCTACGTTTAACCGCGAATTAACGGATTACCAATTAATCATTGAAGAATTACGCATTAAATTAATTACTAATTCCTAATTGCTAATTACGCATTGAAGAATTACTAATTACTAATTTCTAATTACTCATTGAAGGTAACTGAACTCTTTCCTAAAATGGCCGGCGTGAGCGCATTCAGCACTCACGCCGGCTTCAACATCTGCACCTATGCCGGCGCCTCGGCTGCCGACGCCGAACCCGACCTCCGTCGGCTGGAAGCACTGACCGGCCTCGACCGCAGCCGAATCTACCTGCCCGTGCAGACCCACTCGGCGCGCATAGCCGTTGCCGGAGCCGACGACCTTCGCGGATGCGACGGCGTCGTGGCCCGCGGGCGCGGCATAGCCGTCGGAATCCACACAGCCGACTGCCTGCCCCTGCTCCTGGTCGACACCCGAGCCGAAGTCATCGCCGCCGTCCACTGCGGCTGGCGCGGCACAGTTGCCGGCATCGCCATCAACGCCGTCAACGCCATGACCGCCCTCGGCGCCGACCCCGCGCGCATCATTGCCGCCATCGGCCCCCACATATGCCCCGACTGCTTCGAAGTCGGCGAAGAAGTCGCCGCCCAATTCCCCGCCGACGCCGTTATCCGCCGTCCCGATTGGCCCAAACCCCACGTTGACCTCGCCCGCGCCGTCGAACTCCAGCTTCGCCGCTGCGGCATCACCACCATCACCAACCCACGCCTCTGCTCCAAACACACCCTCACCTACTACTCCGTCCGCCGCCAATCCCCCTCCCCCCCCCCCCCC
>JAAVDE010000024.1 GCA_014801955.1 Bacteroides sp.
GATTACTGCAAAGAAAACGATATTGACTTCTTCGCCTATATGACACTTGAACAAGGTGCTCTGAGCGGTAAGTACGGTACTGCCAACCCCATGCCTGAAGGTAGCGGACGTGCAGCGACATACAATCCTATACTTCCTAAACTTGACAATCTGATTGCAGCAATGCGCGAAATCGGAGAATCGCACAATGCAACGGTTTCTCAGGTTGCAATCGCCTATGCGATAAACAAGGGTACATACCCGATTATCGGCGTTACCAAACCACGCCATGTTGAGGAGGCGGCCACAGCTGCGAAGATCAGACTGAGTGCAAACGAGATTCAACTTCTTGAAAAACTCGGTGCCGAAACCGGAGTGGACACCAAAGGATCGTGGGAAAACCACATGAACTAAATAACGTACCCAAATGGGTATTGCACGGGTGGGGAAAGTTGCGTAACTTTGCGTCGTATAAACTATCGCATTATGAGAGCAAATATATTAAAATTAGCTGCTTGCTTGTTTGCAGCTTGTCCGTTGAGCGGCATGGCTCAGAAATGGAATTTCGGCGTAGAGGCCGGATATGTCAACAGCACGCTTGCCGTTGAGGAATACGGCTCCTCCGCGCGCAGCGGCTTTAAGGTCGGGCTGGATGCCGAATATACCCTCGGCAATCACATTTCGTTTGAATCGGGACTCGCCTATATCCGCAAGGGTGCAATCACTTCGGGCAACAATATGCTGGGCACCGGCATCAGCTCCATCAAATTTGCAGAAATGGATTATCTGCAGATTCCTCTGATGGCCGGATATAAGTTCGAGTTAGGCAATCAGTTCAGCATCAAGCCGGAAGTCGGAGGATATTTCGCAGTCGGCGTAAACGGCGATTCGTTCGTATCGGGTATGGACGCTTTTAACCAGCCCTACGAGGCAAGGGTCCGCACCTTCTCCAATACAGACAGCAAGAATGGCGTTGCTCCTTTCAGGCCCTGCAACCGGGTTGACGGCGGATTAGCTTTCGCCCTGAGCCTGAACTACCGCCATTTCGCTCTTAAAGCTGAATATGACCTGGGGCTTGCAACGGCGACATACTATGGCAACGGCAAGCAGCGCAGCCTCTCGGTTTCATTAGCCTATTGGCTGTTCTGAAGAACTATCCGGCGGGAAAGCCGTCAGATAGGGAACCAAACGGTTGGTGAACCGGCGGAGTCGGTAGGGCGTTGAGTAGAAAAACAGATATAACTATGACTGAACGCATTCAAATCAAACGGGCGTATGACCCGGCAGATAAGGCCGACGGATTTCGCGTGTATATCGACCGGCTGTGGCCGCGGGGTCTTTCGCACGAGACTTTCACTTTCGACCTATGGGACAAGGCGATAGCTCCGTCGACCGAACTCCGCGAATGGTTCCACGGCGACCCCGACGAACGCTGGCCTCAATTTAAGGAACGCTACATGGCCGAATTACAATCCAATCCGGCATTCAAAGAGCTGAAGCAAACCCTGGAAGGTAAAGAATCGGTAACGCTTCTTTACTCCTCCAGGGATCATATACGCAATAATGCCGTCGTTGTCAAAGAACTGCTGAGCGGGTCAGCCGGTTAGATTCGCCGGATAACGCGGGCAGGATTGCCGGCAACGATGGTGTTAGCCTCAACGCTATGAAAACGTCCCCCTCCGTCCGACCGGCGCAGGAAACCGGGATGACGGAGGGGGAACGCAGACTTGGTTAGGGGGAATTATTTCTTTTTGCGGTAGCCGCACTTGGGACACACGCCTTCGTCGTTGAGCGAGATGCCGCAAAGCGGGCAGCGGTCAATGTCGTTATGAGTCGTGAAGTCCATCGAGGCGGCGTTCACTCCGCTGCTGAAAGATATTTTTGCGATGTTGAGCTTGTCTTTCAGCAGGTCATAAACAATCTTAATCATCCCTTCAACCGTCATGGTTTCCTTGGTAACTACCAGGCGGGCATCGGGATAGGCGGTTGCCAGCTCCGTTTTGAAGGCGGGTCCCTTCATTGAGTTCTGCGGGTGGCCGTTAAGAATCCCCTGCTGCTCATAGACGCCAACGATTGCCGGCAGCAGCGGATCATCCTCGCGCAAAACGAGCGCATGGTCGAAATTCTGCAAAACATTCCAGGCTGTTTTCCTGATTTCATTGCATGGGAAGACCATGTTAACACCTTCATTGACGGTATCTTCCACTTCAATGGTCATAATTCCTGTGTGGCCGTGAAGGTACTGTGCCTCACCCTTGAAGCCATAGAAACGGTGGGCATACTGAAGATCAAAAGTAGCAATACTTCTCATACGTTGATAATTTTTTTAGGAGTTGGGGAGAAAAGTTGAATCGTTCACGAAACATCAACGCTCCTCCCCGCCGGAAAGTTCACACCCTCCCCTACCCTGCTCCGCCGCCTTTGCTCGCCCCTCAAGCCCGGGGGTGAACCGAAACCGGCAGAGCGGCGTTATAAGGAGGTAATTCAGTTTAATTTTTCAAGTGTGAACAATATGGGAAAAATCCTCGTTATCTCCGGCCATCCGGATTATAAGAAGTCAATTGCAAACCGCGCTATTATCAATGAGTTCCGCAGTCTGGTGCCCGACGCGGAAATCGTTTATCTGGATTCGGAATACCCCGATTTCAACATCGACGTCAAGCGCGAGCAGAAGCGGTTGGCGCAGGCCGACACTGTTGTTCTTGAGTTTCCGTTCTGGTGGTATAGCGCGCCGTCGCTGATGCGCCGCTACCTGGAGCAGGTAATGACCTATGGCTTCGCGTTCGGCCCCACGGGCAAAGCCCTGACCGGCAAGCGGCTGATAGTTTCGTTCACTACCGGCGCCGCTGCCGAGGCATATTCGCCCCAAGGGTATCAACACTACACCATTGAGCAATTCATGCCTCAGTTCCGCGCGCTGTCGAACCTCTGCGGCTTAGAGTGGCAGGAGCCTATTTATAGCTGCGGAATGACCCTCGCGAATCCCGACGACAAGGAAGCGGCCAACGTCTTCTACAACAAAGTTGCCGACCACGCCCGGCGCCTGGCCGACGCCGTTGGCTAACCGACCGGCGGCTTAGAGAATAGCCGCCCGGATTTGGTCAACGATGTAGCGGACGTGGTCGTCGGTAACCCACGGCCCGGCGGGCAAGCAGATGCCAACCTTGAAGAGGCCTTCGCTAACGCCGTTGACATAGGCCGGCGCGTTGGCATAGACAGGCTGCTTGTGCATCGGCTTCCAAAGCGGACGCGACTCAACTCCGGCAGCATCCAAAGCCATGCGCAGGGCCTCGACGTTGTCGTTGGGCTGACAATCGGTGGTAGCCGTTGCCGACGCATGCGTAACGCCGGCCGCACCGCCGACTGCGCCCGTAATAACCTGGCGATAAGCATTCTCCTGACCCTTAATCTTCACTTCGGGGTCGAGCGTTGCCGTGCAGAGCCAAAAGTTCGAATCATAATCGGGGCCCGGGTTGGTGTGGAGCGTAATGCCCTCAACATCCTTCAGCAGCTCGGCATAAAGCGCCTGAACGTGCTTATGGTGAGCGATATGCTCATCAACAATCGTCATTTGACCGCGACCGATACCGGCGCAGATGTTCGACATTCGGTAATTAAACCCGATAGCCTCATGCTGATAATAAGGATAGCTCTCGCGCGCCTGCGTTGCATACCAAAGGATTTCGCGCGCACTATCGGCGTCTCCACATATCAGAGCGCCGCCGCCCGAAGTGGTAATCATCTTATTACCATTAAACGACAAAACGCCATAGCGGCCGAAAGTGCCCAGCGCCTGACCCTTGAAATTCGAGCCGAAACCCTCCGCGCCATCCTCGATAACCGGAATCTCATAGCGGTTCGCAATCTCCATTATGCGGTCAATCCGGTAGGGCATACCATAAAGCGCCACAGGAATAATCGCCTTAGGCTTACGGCCGGTCTTGGCAATGCGGTCCTTGATAGCCTCCTCGAGCAAATCGGGATCCATATTCCACGAATCCGGCTCGGAATCAACGAACACAGGCGTTGCGCCGACATAAGTAATCGGGTGGCTCGAAGCGCAGAAAGTAAACGACTGGACCAGCACCTCATCGCCCGGCCCTACGCCACACGCGATCAGCGCCAGATGCACCGCAGCAGTGCCCGCCGACAAACACACCACCTTCTTATCCAGCGGCGGCAGCTCCTCGCGGCGGTTAACAAACGCCTCCAGGTCATGCTCGAACCCGGTAACATTCGGGCCCATCGGCACCACCCAATTCGAGTCGAACGCCTCCTTTATAAAATCCATTTCCTTGCCGCTCATATGAGCCAAACAAAGCAAAATTCTTTCCTGCATACTCTCTTAATATCTTAAATAAACGAATAATTACGGTCAACCAAATCTTCGGCACGCGCAATAACAACGTCGTCATACATCATCATTAACACGTCATTATCATAATTGCCGATATTGACTTCGTTTTCAATACCGTTAATATTATTTACAATCAGCTGAATAAAGTCAACTCCGGCACCATAGGCATGCAAGTATGCTCCGCCGAAGCGCGGATTGATTTCCGACAGATAATATTCGCCGTCCTTGATAAAGAAGTCCATGTCGAGAGGGCCATTGAACTCAAACACCGAACATATCTCTTCAATAAACGCAAACAACTTGGGGTCTTTGAATGAAATCGTTTTGCTGGCGCCGCCAATGCGAGTTTCAATCTTACGCTTTGAGAAAGCAGCAACCGCCTTGTGTGAAATCGTGTCGACATAAACATCGGCATCACAATCGCCGCCGGTCATAAGCTCTTGAATGATATAATTATGTTCGCCGGAGAACCAATCTGCCTCGGCCTGTTCCAGGGTGTGGACCTTATGAGCACCAACACTGCCGCTACCACATACCGGCTTCATGAACACAGGGAAAGCTATACGGCCATCTGCCAGAGCGCCCTTGAACTCATCCCAGTCATGGAAAGTAAGCGGAGTGCGGATCCCTTTTGTTACCAAATACTTATAAAGTTCATATTTATTGAAGCAATAAATCGCGCTTTGAGGGGCGGGACATAGAGGAATAACTCCTATTTCCTTAAATCGCTCGGTATTTGACGCCAGAATTTCAATTTCCGGATCAATCAGCGTGGTAATGGCCTTTACCTTATTCTCACGACAAATTTCAAGAATCCTGTCTATATATCCGGGTTCCGTAATGCGCGGAACAACATACTGTCGGTCACAGAACTGCAAAGCCGGAGCAGTTGACTGATTATCAGTGCCGATAATCAAACCGGTTTTGCCAATAGTTTCTTTAACATTGCGCAGCAGGCGTCCACGACGACCCACGCTGCAAAAAAGAAGATTGTTCATATAATTATAACGATGTTTTATTGTTCATATTGTATAATATCGGTGGCTGACGATTCTCGTCGCACTAACTTTATCTCCCCCTGCTCATTAACGGCATAAACGCGTGGCCAAAGTCGAATAAATTGAGGCGAAAGCGTCATCGTGTAAGCACCGACGTTATTATATAAAATTCTATCGCCCGGCTCTAAACGAGGTGCATCCGTCAGAGCAAACAAACGGTCATATTCCAAACAAGTACAGCCGCTAACAATCTGACAATGCTCTATCTCGCGATCATCATCTGTCGGCAACAGCTCTTTAAGGTAGTCCGACTTGTGAAAAAACGGGTCAATGTCATTGCGCGAACCATCCGTCGTTACGAAACGCGTCCGCTCATCCACCCGCTTAACATCAATCACCTCCGACAGGAACTTGAACGGGCTTGCCGTCAGCGCATTGCCCGGCTCAACTATAATCATCAGATTCGCCACTCCCTGCTCAGCCAGCGGACGATAAAACGCTTCCGCATAGTCGGCAAAAGTCGGTTTATTCGGAAAAATTCCGAAATATCCGCCGCCAACATCCAGATAATCAAGCGTCAGTTTATATTTCCTTATGATTTGAGCCGCGTATGCAACCGAACGTTCGTAGAATCGAGGGGATCGGGAATGAGCCGTGCGATGAATATGCAATCCACTCAGACTAACATTCGGCATCGACTCAATTTGGCGCAAAGCGCATTCGAACTCATCGCTCTCATCGCTAAAACCAAAGCGGCTGTTATCATCATCCCCATCCGCATCCTCAGGCGAGATATGAGAAATGTTGATATTCAAACGAATACCCACCGCATACTTTCCTTCGGCAGGCAGTTCTCTTAACCACTGCAACTCACGCTTCGTTTCCAGGTTAACAATTGCACCGCCTTCAACAGCCTCCAAAAAAGTCTGCTTCGACTTCATCGGACCATTATAAATAATCTCTGAAGGCTCATAGCCGCACAGTCGGGCCAACTGATATTCATCGTGACTCACAACCTCAGCCCGGCACCCACACGCGCGCGCCGACTTCAACGCATAAGGCAACGAATTCGTCTTAACCGAATAGCCGATTGCCACCCGCTGAAACCTTTGCCTCAACGCATTGCCAAAAGCCTCTACTCCTCTACGGAACTCCGCTTCATCAAAAACAAAACACGGAGTCACAAACTCCTCATACATTTCTCTGCTACTCATACTTATCTGAATATCTTATCGCGGCGTAGCCATAGGCTGCGACACCTCTTTTATCATCTTGTTATTAATCTCAAACCTTTAGAAGAGTATTAACCTGCAGAACCATATCGTTATTCAACTCTTCATTTTTTTCAATAATGAGAGGCTTTGGCATGACGACTACACTATTCGGCGGAACATCTTGTGCTACAACGCAACCTGCACCAATCCGGGAGTTGCGACCAATAGTGACGCTGCCAATTATTTTTGCCCCCGCACCAATCAGCACTCCGTCTTCGATGATTGGAGCTCCTCTCCTTTTACTATCTTTCAAATGGTTTCCTCCGATAGTAACATGCTGGAAAATGGTAACATTCTTTCCGATTTTGGCTCCTTCAGAAATGAAGATTCCGTGCAGGTTGTGAGGTAAAAACGGTGGCGAAGCAATCTCAGTGTTCAAACCGACAAATGCGCCGAAACGATTCAGGTAATGCCGATAAATAAGCTGCCTGCTCTTACCCCCCCCATTAGTATCTCCTTACCAATCAAATACTTACGATAACACCAAAATCCTTCATGCCAGCGTTCGATCACTAACGGACTTATGGCTCTGAGAAACTCGGAATAAACTCCGGTTATAACTCGTCTGATTCTGTAATAGATGACCATTAATTTTTATATCCAGTCCCCGGTAAACTCAGTCCAGGTAATCTTATGTTTATTCTTCACCACATAATCGATTACCTCCTTAGTTCTATCTCCATATATAGGAGCTCCGTCTTTCGTTATTCTATAATCAATATCTGCCAATTGTGGAATTATAAATACAGCCTGACATAGTCTATTACCTCATCTGTGCGCTCACCAAATATGGGGCCGGAACACATCTGTTCCAATGATATTCCTGGGTAGTTTGTATTCCCTTCAATAAGAATTGGATTATTGTTGTAGTCTAATGCTATATCCCAACCTATTATCTTACAAGAAGGAACAATTTGGTGGAGTCTATAAGCAGCGTCCTCAACTACATGAAAGTGGTTGATTTTATAATCTTGGAACCGCACACCATTATGTTCTGTCGCAATCTCGCCGTTGCCGTAAAAACCACGCTCACACAACGAACCATCTGGGTGAATACCGACAATAACCCCTCTCCTGCCACTACCAATGTTATCAACAACAGAATTTTGTGGACCGCATTTGATAGCACGAGAGCAAATGGTAATATGGCCGTTAAGATTCAAGGTCGTAATACGCATACAATTCAGTGATGTCGGATTAAACACCTTAGTATCCAGACTTTGTTCTACTAAATACTGCAGCACAAAATCCGTTTGCCCTAATCGGTTTGAATCGATTAATTTGCATAGTTCATCAAATTCAGACACGTCAAACTTGCGAATACCATCACCTTGAGCTGAATCCACTGCAGGCTTATACAATAACGGTTGTTCAGCAGCTCTGATAATTCTAATTGCATCGCTTTTTCTAATAGCATGATATTCTTCATTAAACATCACACCGCCATATGAGCGCAGCAATGTTTTCGGATGAGCGATAATATCACCGTATACCAATTCAAGCATCGCTTTATGTCCTAAGTTAAATTTATACTTAGCAGGATTGAGGATCCGTTCTATATACGGATAAAAATATGCTGACGACAAATAATTTGCATCAAAACAATCCAGTGCTTTTAGCCCTCGGTAATATACATATCCAGGGGTTAGATTCTTAACTACGCCTCCCCATTTTTTTTGTATTAAATAAATTTCATCCTTATTAAGCTTAGACTCTTCTGAAAGAAAATGTAAGAGCCTGTTTTTTTTCGGTTTTAGCTTGAACATCCGCAAGTTTGCTATCAAGCACACTCTGATACAACGCAAGGACTCTATTTATAATCATTTTTCGCATATATTCCAATCAAATAATAATCTACATTATATATTAACCAAGCGACTATAATAATGTTTTTCACACCCAAAACAGTGAAAATCATTATCCGGGCTTGAATTCGCTTCAATAATCTCAACACCACAGTCGGTAATTGCAATATCCCACCCAATGTACCTCACTGTAGGAATCATTTTCGCTGCTTCAATAACAGCATTGACAGCAGACTGATAATTAGGAATCCGATAACCTAACATAAAGGAATTTAATGGTTCCAGATAATATATAGGAGAATTGGATGTAAGTGTTTTACCGGCTGATTCAATGAAGCCTTCCTCTTTATTAAGAGGCCATATTGATCCACCCTGATGATAATTATCTACATCCTTGTTTATAGCTCCTACTCTTAACACAGATTTGATAAGATGGGCTTGTCCCTTTTTATCAAGTAATGTATACATCCTAATGGTATTGACACATTTACGTCCGAAAGCCACATCATGATGTTGCTTAATAACTTCTTCTATAAGTACTTTCTGGCCATTAAGTTCATCATATAAATCAGACAAATCAATATTCTTGGTCTTTAATTTGTATATACCCTTTCCTTGTGATCCTCCTATGGGCTTGACAATTATTTCTTTGAGCTTCGACAGAGATTCCACAAACGCTTCCTTGGGAACATTTGCCCCCATATAGAACCATTTTCTATGAACAAATTTTCTAAATCGCTCATTAAACATGGATTTATCAATTAACAACTCTATATCCTGCTTGTTATTATACATTCCCTCAAGTCGAATTGCACGTCGATTTGTAACAATATTTTTTCGAACACAATTTTTAACCTTGTAAATTTCATAATCAAGATATTGCTCCATTGAAAAACCATGCCGAACCCATCCGATTAGGAAATCCAAACAGATTGATATTCTCCAGGGGGAAGATGCCTTATTCTCAATTTCTAGCTTTTCTTTTACTTTGGCAGAAAGAGTCCAGCAGTTAGATAAAAGTTTTAGACGCGACAATGGGTTGTAATATTGTAAATTCATATTTAATATGACATCAAATTGTTCAAGACCAGCTCCTCAGTTACTACGTTACATTTTATCTTTCAAGAAATGCCACCACCGACGAGTTCCAAAATACTCAAGACCAAAATAACCGGCATCGTGGTTACCTTCTATCAATTCAACACCTTGGTCAGTTATCGCAACATCCCATCCAACATAACGACATTGAGGGATTGTGCTATGAGCCTCCTTAACAACAGCGACAACTTCATCCCACAACGGTATTTTCTTACCAAGCATAGTAATATAGGTTCCGGGATGGACGATGTGTTTTACCTCCCCCTTACAAAATCCTTTGGAGATAATAACTCCGGCATCGGGATCAATTTCGTATTCACACCCGCCAGCATTATAATTATCAACCACCGAATCACCAATGCCGGCTCTTAGGAATGGTTTTACAATATAAACATCTCCCTTATTATCCATTACAGAAGTAACACGAATAGTATTGAGAGATTTACCTAATACCAAATCTTTGTGATTCGATATGCATTCCTCAATAATAATGTCTTTCCCATAATATTCTTTCTCAATAATATCAATATCAGATTTATTGTTCACATGTCGCTTACAAACGCCCTCCCCTTCCCATGAATCTATAGGTTTTATGATTATTACGCTATGAGATGAGACAAATTCACGAAATTGATTCAACGTCACCTCCTTTGCGTAAATCCAGTCTCTCTTTATAAAACTTGAAAATCTAATATTAAAATCTACTTTATTTTGTAAATAATGGATATGAGATGAATCGGCCATATGCTTTACCAGATATTCCCACCGGCGATATGTAAGAATTTTATCTCTTTCAAAACTCTTTAATTTATAAAAGTCTGAATTTATATACTGATGCGGATATACTCCATATCTGACATGACTCCAAATGAAATCTACAATAATCCGAATACGATTAGTCTTCTCCTTTGTAGCTAAGACACCGAATTCCTTCCAATATTCTGTCAACATAATTGTTTAACATTAAATATATTTTTTAATTATATCATACCAACCTTTTGTCCCAAAAAATTCGTACAATTCATAATCAGGATTATGGTTGCCTTCTATTAATTCAATACCGGTCTGCGTCACAGCTACGTCCCAGCCTATGAATCTACATTGTGGTAATAGCTTATGTGCGGCCACGACGCCATTAACAACTTTATCCCAATTAGGCACTTTACGACCCAACATAAATATATCCGTTCCTGGATGAATATATACTTCTTCACCTGTTTTCATCAGACTCGGACTAATTATATGTCCCGTTGTCGTGTTAAGATCATACACACATCCGCCATGCGCATAATTATCGACAACAGATTCACCTACCCCAGCCCGAAGTAGCATTTTCAAAATATGTACCTCACCATTACGGTCAATCATCGAATGAGCTCGTACAGTATTCACTGATGTATTATTGAAAACCATCTCAGGATGCTGTTCAATAATTTCTTCAATCATATATGAACTTCCCTTCATTTCTTGAAATAAAGTCTTACGCTCTGACAATAACTTTGGTGTCCTTATCTTTTTAATACCAACGCCCTCGACTCCGTCTTCTGGTTTTACTATGAGTTGCTCGCACTTATCACATAGTCCCTCAAACTGTTCAAACGTCATATCTTTAGAATACAACCACTGCCTCGTAACAAAAGGAGCAAAATAAGCATTGAACAGATGTTTATTGTTCAGAATAGGAATTGACGCAGCATCGTTACACTTCTTATATACTTTCAATATACGACCATATGTCAACGACTTCTTTCTCTCACACCCTTTTAACGAATGTAATCCTCCTCGCGTATAATGATTTAATATGGCACCATGAACTATTGAGCATTTAATAAAGTCATACCAGAGATAAAGTCGTGGCGTATTAATCCGTTTTGAGAGTTTACCTAATTCTTTATGACAACGGATAATATATTCAGCATAAAAAGATAATCTATTCATAATTTAATTTTGTCCATTAAATAGTTCGGTCGTAAATTGCGATGAGTTTGAATTGTCAATATCGTCTTTATTGATTACATGTTTGAGAGTCGTCAATACGACCTCGCAGTCGGTCTTGAAGGATATATTGTCAACATACCAAACATCCAGTTTGAATTTTTCCGCCCAAGTCAGGTTGTTGCGACCATGGCACTGGGCCCAGCCGGAAATGCCGGGTTTAACATCATGGCGCCGCATCTGCTCCGGGGAATATAGCGGAAGATATTGCATCAATAATGGACGCGGACCAATAAGCGACATGTCACCCTTTAGGACGTTCCATAGTTGAGGCAGTTCGTCTAACGATGAATTTCTGACAAACGCTCCGAATTTGGTTATGCGCTGTTTATCGGGCAGTAGCTTGCCGTCGGGTCCTTTGCGTTCATTCATAGTTTTGAATTTAACAATTTTGAACGGCTTGCCCTTATATCCGGGACGCTCTTGAAAAAAGAATACGCCGGCTCCTTCATTAAAGAAATAAAGCAAAATGGCAACGACCAGCAATATTGGACTGAAAACCAACAATACGCCGGCACTGGCTGTGATATCGATCGCCCGTTTGAAAAATTTTCGATACATAAGGATCTTGAATAATTATACCCTACCGCGGGCCGGAGCGTAATCCTCCTCAGAACTATTATCTTCCGCGGGAGCATAGTCGGCGGTCACTCCCCACAGGCCGGCCATAGGTTCAGTTTCCATTTCATGTTTGAAGTCACGCAGTTGGTCCAGATAGGAATACTCCGGTTTCCAATGTAGGTCGCGGAAAGTCTTTTCCATACTGAACGCATTCTCCAGGGGGTCGGGTTTCTCCGGACAATAAATAATCTCGGAGGGATTATCCTTAGGCGAGAATACTTCGATTATACCCTTAATCTGGTCCTCAAGCGACACCTGCCAGCCATTACCGACGTTATAGCATCCGCCGGGAAGATCAGAGTCAACGCAATTGCGAACAAGGCGCACAAAGTCTTTGATATACACCATTTCCTTGGCCTTTTTGCAATTGCCCCAAATTTCGATTGGCAAGCCCTTGGATGCGCGATCCATCAGCATTCGGAATGGCATCATTCGATGCTTGAAGTTACAGTAATGCCACGCATTGGGATGATACTGATAAATCGTAAAGAATCGCAGCGCAAAGAATGCGATTCCGTGCTCGGCCCGATAGTGCTCCATCAAATCTACTGCCGCATTTTTTGCTATCGTATAAATAGCATGGTCGCCGGTTAACGGAAAATGACGAGGAGCTTCATCCGGGATAATAGACCCGTTATTATGATACTTGGCCATGTCGCTGGGCGTTTGCGGGAACACGATTTTCTTGCATCCGCACTTTACCATCCAGTTCAAAACATTGAGAGTCCCAATAGTTATTGATTCAAACAATTCTACGGGGTCAAACTCATAACGGCTCGGCAGGGAACTGGCGAAATGACAAACAGCATCAATATTTTCGGTTGGAAGAATATCGAAACTGTCAGCCTTTCTGATATCGACTGAATAATATGTCATACCGTGTTGCGCAAAAAAGCCCTTATCATCTTTTCTGCCGCCAACAGCAATTACATCATAATTCTGTTCTTTAAGATGCATTGCGATATATGCGCCTAAATTTCCGGTGGCGCCAAAAACAACTACACGTTTCATACGCTATTTCATTTATTTGGAAGAATCTCTATATAAAAATCTTTCAGGCAGCGCCGAACATAGCCCTGCTCAAAGCGATTGGCAATCAGCGAACGGGCCTGCAACCCCAAACGGGCAACAGTTGCGGGATTCCGCTTGAACTGAAGCATTGCCTCGGTCAGCGCCTCAACGCTGCGCGACGGAACGATAACTCCGTTTTCATCATTTATAATAATCTCGCGGGAACCATTAATGTCCGTAACGATTGAAGGTAAGCCCATTGCGCCGGCTTCAATAACGACGTTAGGGAACCCTTCGCGATAGCTGGGGAAAACGAATGCATCGGCAGCCGCAAGCCAGGGTCTGACGTCTGCTTGCGAGCCAACGGCCTCTATCGCCGGATTGCGGTCAATTTCAGCAAGAGTTTCAGGCTTCAACGGGTCGAGATTACTTTCCGGCGGACCAACCAAAATCAATCGCGTATCCGGGCAACGCCGGTTAACCTCGACAAATGCTCGAACAAGTTCATTAATCCCCTTATCGCCAACCAGACGGCCAACAAAGACATAGGTAAAGACCTCGGGCCTGCGGATCTCGGCTGCCCGACGCTGAACATCGGGCAACTTCGCATCATAATGAGCCATATCAATGCCGCGAACGTTACCGTGGCCCAACACTCGCAAAGGCTTGCGCGTAATGTGGTTGCTCAGCAAATCGCTGCGCACGCCCTGCCCCTCTGGGATAACATGAGTCGCACAAAAACAGGTCAGCCAATCGGTCGTCATCAAAATTCGGCGTGTCAGGCCGGTTGCGGTCGGAAACACCAGGCCGGTAAACGTATGGACGCGCACCGGCACGCGACAGAACCACGCAGCCATCATCGACAACAACCCCGCCTTCGGAGTCATTGAATGAACCATCGCGGGCTTCTCCCGGCGGAAAACACGAATCAACCGCCAAAGACTCTTCAGATCCTTCATCGGCGACATCCGGCGCTCCATAGCCACCGCTACGGTCCGCACCCCCTCGCGCCTGGCAACCACCTCCAGCTCCGGACCCGGCGAACTCACCGCTACGACCTCATAGCCCTCCTGATCGACCAACTCCCGCAGCAAATCCTTGCAGAAGCAATCAAGCGACTCCGGCACCGTCGCCACCCTCAAAATCTTATTTCGCACCATTATAGATTAATCAACCTAAGTAAATTGCAAATTAATTTAGATACACATTGTTGTATTGCTCCGCCATTAGCGAAATATCATACATCGCTGCATGCTTAAAACAAGCCATCGAAACTTTTTCGTATTCTGTTGGCGACAGCTCTAATTGCATTATCGCTTTGGCAAGAGCCTGCGCGTCTTGATGAGGGAAAAGAACTCCTACGTTGGCTGTCACTTCCCGGAGACCGTCAACATCAGATGCCAAGAACGGCTTCCCTACGCTCATGCCCTCAACCGAAGATAATGACAATCCTTCAAAATGAGATGACATTACAACGTAGTCTGCCGCGTGTAACAACTCCGGGACATTGGATTTAATGCCCATGAAATGGACTCGCTTACTCACATTTTCTTCATTGGCAAGCTTTTCAAGTTCAGCCCGGCGCACACCATCCCCAACTAAGAATAAATGAAATCTGTCGGGAAGTAGGTTTAATGCTCTGATAATGGTGTCCTGATCTTTCTCCCATCGAAAACCTGCGACCATAATAATCTTTCGACTTTTCGGAGCCAGTTTTTCCAACTCTGTCGAAGGATTAGCACTCGCAAATCGATTCACGTCGACTCCATTGTTGATTACCAACATGTCAGCAACATTATTTCCGACAAAATCCTTGAGATTATCGAGAGTTTTATCCGCAATACAAATCACGGTTGAATATCGACGATACATCCAGCGATCTATCATAGAGAACCACTTATATTTACGACGTCGATTCGAACTATTATGTTCTGTTGTAACAAGCCTAACAGATTTCCCTATCGAAGCAATCGCAGCATAGATTTGCGGTGCGTAATTGTGCGTGTGGATGACATCATACTGAGTCATTAACTTTCGCAATTTCAATATATTCGCAGGATGATACACTGACCGGCCTATGCCGCATGAAATTATGTTTACTCCACTACCTTGAAGTTGAGACTTGAATTGCGTATCTACGCCATCAAACAATAGCAAATCAACTTGATGACCTTTTTCTCTTAGACGTGGCAACAAATCGACCATGAGCTTTTCGGCTCCGCCAACCCTTAGGGACGTTATTACATGCAGAATCCTCATTTTGTCAGAAATACGCGATATTATAATTATTCAACGTTTAGAATTCCCCCTGAACTCCATCATTGCATTCTGCTTTACCTTGTATCGGATGCGTAGATACCACAAGATGCCCAAAGGCGTTGCCAGCAGGGTCATGAGCTTCTTAGGAGATTCTTGAAGATATTTGGAATTTTGGGCGATAATCGAGCTTGCGACATAGTGAATACACGCCATAAATTGCCGCTTTTTAGTTGGGGCACATTGCATTTCGGCTTTCCTATAGAATGAAAAACCTTTAGGATTTCGCCAATACTGACGATACATGTTATAACTTGAACCATCAAGTTGATAGTCAACAACGACAAGAGGTTCATTTAGTGTCAACAGCGTATAGTCCTGATCAATCAACATATTTTTATACGCCAGGCCAACATAACGTTCTCCGTCAAAAAGCGGGTAATCGGGATATGAATTAATCACATCTGTTCTGTACACCAATTTCTTATCGCCGGTTCCACCACCGGCATAAAACCCCTGAAGCGTCGTTTCAGCCATCCCGTCCGGGAACTTGGAACCAATAAGCACTCCATCCGTCATTACATCCAACCCGATTAAACCTGCATATTTTTCATTCTTATGCGTGTGCCAGAACGAAACTATTTTTTCAACAGCATCCTCGGGCATAAAATCGTCAGAATCAATGCACGTATTCAATTCAGTCTTAATATTTCGATATGCCGTATTATGCGCCCCATGCATACCCTGATTTTCCTGGTGGATATATATGATTGAAATCTTACCTTCGGATATCCATCCTTCAACTAATTCTTTTGTATTATCAGTAGACCCGTCATCAATAATGAGCCATTCGAAATCATCGGAAGTCTGTTTTACGAGACTTTCATAAGTACGCACAATTGTGTGAGCACGATTATACGCCGGAGTAAATACAGTTAGTGTTTTCATATCCTACCAATAAAATGTTTCCATAAACCAAGTGAACCCGACATGAGCCAGCATTATCTGTTTCAAGTATTTACCTTGCTCATCACCCCATATATCCAATTTTAATAAAGGGTAAGCCAACACCAGTGGATACATGAACCAAGACAAATAGGCAAATCGGTTCGAATAATTAGCTCTGATAACCATCACCCAAAATGCATTCGCTAAAGTATATGTATTCAACAGAATCAAGTATGCTCGATCCTGAATCCCGCGTTTAATTACAATATAATAACCAAGCAGAATCGGCATCATACTGTAAATCAAGAAATCCCAGCGAAAACCGGTCTTTGTATATTGTTTATCAAGACCGGTAGCATAGGTTGTCATTCTATCGTCAAATCCCAATGACATAAACAAATTTGAGATAGCACCACCGGCGACCAAGCTAATAACAATAGATAGAATCCAAATGGTATAAGCATGTTTGAAAGATTTGATAGCATAGACCGAGGCCACCAGTGCCGCTAACGGCAGAACTGTGGATCGGTGTATATTAAACGCCACGTAACCTAATAACAATGCCAAATACCATCGTCGATTATCATTGGCCACCAAAGCAATTACATATAACACTATACTGCAAGCCAATCCATTTCGAATGCCATTAACACCATATGAATAAAACGAAAATGATCCCATCAGGAACAACAACGAAACCAAAACGTTATTCGAGGTTAGCGTGCGACAAGCCAAAAATGAAAATATAAAATAACCAAAAGAAACGATAGTAAAAAAATATTCGATACTGATTGTATGAGCCGAAATGCTTATCAAATTATTCCATATCCACTCGGAAGTATCACGAAGTAATCCCTGAGCGCTATAGGTATTTTTTAGCAGGTTATACTGGTGATTGTACAGAAACGAGTCACCAAAAAATGTATAACCATACAACGATGGGCGGAATCCAATCCACAATGCTAAAATCACAGTAAGACCAACCGCAATCGCCGTATTGTGTTGCTGTTGCCGTATGTCTCTAAACGTCTGATTCGATAAACGAGATGCTACTATAATAGTCAGAATCAGAATCAGATATAAGAAAACTATACCATAATATCGAGGATGTATCACCGACTTAAAAGTTTTCGAATTTTTGTAATTGTATGTACACCCAACAGACGATGGGATAACCGTGAGAGTTTTTGACGCAATGGGCTAACATTGAGCCAGGTTTTAGTAAACCAATGAATCGTGTAAGTATTTGCAGTCTTGTCTAACCGACCGGTTGCATCATCAAAAGGGTTGAAATAATCCGAGGGATAAATCATAGTATCAGCAACTTTCTGAATACCTGACTTATTCTCTAATCCGGCTTTAACCAGCTCGCGTGTTGTAATATTAACAACTGCGTCAGTCATATTATAACTCCCGTCCGGCTTTACAAAATTGAGCTGTGCATAATAACGTAATATTGCATCATAGAGATGCATCTCTTTTTCTGCACCTATACCCAGTCCGGGAGCAACCGCACCAAATGGTCTCTCTAAAGAAGGATTAACTTCATAGCCCATGAACGGGCCGGCGGCGATGATGTCGTCCATCGGACGGATTACTTCAACATCGGTATCGAAGTAAAGGCCGCCGTGTTCGTAGAGAATTTTGAAGCGGGCGTAGTCGCTGACAAATGCATATTTTTTGGCCGCGTAGGCCTGAGCGGTATAAGGAATGGTGTTAACGTCGAAGTTATCTTCGTTCCATTCAATTATTTCATAGTCGGGCAAATATTTTCGCCACGATTCTATGCATTTAACTGCAGATTCGGGCAAAGGATTGCGTCCAAACCAACAATAGTGAATCTTTTTAGGTATGATTGCCATAATTATTTTGAAATTATGTTCCGGTTATATATTTACCTTTGGGAATAAAGGTCAGGAGCCAAGTAATGAGGTAGCCGGTTAAAAGAGTTAGCGCTGCTATCATAAAGGTGCGCGGGAATATATGAATGGTCGTGCCATTGAATATACCCCAATAAAGCTCTCGCGCAATATAAATATGCGTTAAGTATATACAGAATGAATATTTAGCAATACCTGTTATTAAGGTCTGAAGTCTATCAGGAACTTTAATATTCTGCATTAGCGTATATAGCAACGCAACAATAGCCGCACTGCCTATCTGAAGATTATCAAGCAGACTAAGGGTGTCTAATCCTTTTGATTTAACCAAGAATATTGCAATCGGATAAGCAACTGAAATCATCAGTAGAGACATCCATTTGACGTTCAAGCCAATATGAATTGGATATTTTCTACGATAGTACCCAAGAATCCAATATCCCAAGAATCCGCCGAAATAACAGAGCTGCCAATAGTAATTGCCATTAACTATAAAACTATGTGTGAAATCAGGATAAAAGAACGTAATCCATGGCATAGACATGTTTATCAGCCACAATAGTAGAAAAAACTCTATTTGACGCTTGGAAGCACTGCGTAGCCAAGGAGATATAATCGGAGCAAGGAAGTACAAGCCGGCCATTACATAAACAAACCAATATACTCCGATTGTTGGCTGTAACGGAATGCGCAAAATACTATTCAAGGCAACGGTCCATGATATTTTTTGCATGTATACATATAATAGCACACCCAGAACTGACCATATGAGCAATGGTGGCAATAATTTCAGAAAACGTCGACTATAAAACTTGCGGAAACCGGTTTTCACAGGTAGTAATACGGTGCCCGACAATGCAAGAAACAGCTCCGAGGAAGGACTACCGATAAATGATAGACCGAATACCCAAAAACCATCAGAAGCTTTAGCAGGCATAGTTGAATGCGTTAGTAGCACTAAAAAACAGGCAAGCACTCGTAGGTTATCAATATAATCTAAACGCGGCTTTGTTTTTGATGATGATAACCTATTATCCACTGCGACCCCGGGACGTACGCAATCACCAGACACGCTATTGCAGACAACACCAACGTTAGTATCGCTATTATTAGGCATTGCAGTGGATAGTTATGAATGTTTTGAATCCATATCTGACGCCACAGCCAGTGACGCATGATGAGGATGTGAACAAGATAGATTCCGAACGCGATATTGGAGAGGCAGCAAATACCCCCCCCCAGTTAACCCATTAATATTCATATACTTAGCTAATGTATTAGAAAATTTCCATATCGCTGCAGCCAGAGCGGCGATGAAAATGGATTCATACCAGAACAGTTTGTAGAAATCAACCGGCAGATTGAAATATTTTAGAATTAACAGCAACACGATGCCGATAGCAGCCACGCCCCATGAAGCGGCTGCCGATATTGAATCAGGGAAACGCCGCAGGTAATAACCCAGCAGGAAGTATCCGGCGTAACCTCCGAAATAGTATAGGATTCCGGTGGTTGAAGTATTGGTAATCAATCCGGCAAACTGAATTATGGGGTAGCACATTGTTATGGCCCACATGCCCAACACGAATTGAAGCTCACGTTTAGTCGCCTGCCGAACCCACACACTTAAAATCGGGGCAAGCAGATAGAGTCCGGCGAGTGTGTACATGAACCACAGTACGCCTGAGCCCTGGTTCGAGAATGGCAACGAAGCCAATTGCTGCAACAGGTTAATTTCCGATTTGCTTTCATAGAGGTTCAATCCAATGTAGATTAGACTCCACACCAGTGTTGGTACAACAATCTTGCTGAACCGACGACGCAAAAACGTAAAATAATCAGTTTTGACAGGCATTAGCAATGCTCCGCTAACCATGAAGAACAAGCCGATGCTGGGTGCGGTCATATAACTCATGGCCGACAAAAACGGTCCGGAAGCACTGGGAGATGGCATCGGAGAGTGCATCAAAACAACCATCATGCACGCCAGTATGCGCAATAGGTCAAGCGAAATATTACGTTCCTTCATTTCAACAACGAATAAATTTTTTCGACTTCGCCGAGATTTGCGTAGTCGTGCGTTTGCAGATAGTTTTTAATCTGTGTTTGCAGTGCTGTGTTGGCAATAAATTCAGCCAAACCCTTAGCGGCCCCGGCGTTATCAAGCGGAACTATAGTGCCGTCAACACCATTGCGAATCTGCGATGCCGCAGTGGGATAAGCCGTTACCACAACAGGCTTGCAAAGCATCTGCGCCTCACGAACAGTTACGGATTTACCTTCATAGCGCGACGGCTGAACATAAATATCACAAGCCTTTATATACGGATAAGGGTTCTCTTTCTTACCCAACAAAATAACATGTTCTTCCATCCCGGCCTCCCGAATCTTGGAACGAATCAGGGCCTCGTCACCGCCAAAGCCGATTATATACCATTTCAGATTACGAACGCCCATATCCACCATTCTGCGAGCTATATCCGGCACGTTATCATAGTTCTTTGCCGAGCAGAATCGACCGATCGACAATATATTAATCCCTCCATTGAGCTCCATCTTGGCATCAAACTCTTCGGCTCTGGTTCGCACGAATTCGGTCGGCAAAATATTCTCAATCTCAATCATTTTAGATTCAAGAGTCGGAAACGTTTTGCAAAACGAGCGCGAAACCTCCTTGGAAATCGACACAATTGAATCATATGCTCCCCAAACCGGCAATTCCCTCTCGACGTTAATGCTAACGGTGGAATAATCGGTATGAATCCACGCCAGGCGCTTGCGAGCACGCACCTTATCCAGCCCGATATTATGAGGCGTCAAGAAGCTGATACACAAATCATACTCTACCCCCGGATTAATACGCGGCAACCACGGAGTTACGCAATCACCTATATACTGCATAATTGATGAATCATCACCCGTGGCCGGTTTTTTCCGACGGTAGTTGCGACACTTATACTTAGCCAACGTTCGACCCGCAACTACGCCTATGTGGCCTCGCCGCAACGCTTCCGTCATCGGCCGCTCAATAACAGCATATGCCGGAACTTCCGGTAGCAGATTCACCCAATTGGGAATATGCTCCATCAACGGCCCCTGATGACTATAAATGAACAAATCAACATCAACCTTCTCCGGATCAAGAGCATGCAACAACCCGATCAAGGCCATCTCTGCCCCGCCCAGCTCCAAATAGTGCATCAAAATAATTATCCGCGGGTTGTTCATGATTACAAATCGATTCCCTTACATCTCTGCATTTTGCAACTTAATTTAATCCCACGTATCGATGATACTTGCATGGAACCAACCATTTCATTAGTGCCACAAATGATATAGATAGACATAGAGCAATCGACCAGTTAATTAGCCAACATTCAAGTTTCAAATTCAAATAGGTATTCATTGTTGTTATTATCATCATATGCACTAAGTATAAACAAAAAGATATATCCCCAACTTTAACAATTACCTTTGTAAACGGATTATTCTTAAAAAAACACTCTATCTTCGGAGAGAACAGTAATAATATAGTACCCACAGAAAAAATAAAGGAAGATAATTTTATTCCATAAGCATACGACCCGCACAATTTCGCCCACAAATAAGTCTCAACCACAGATAGTATCAATCCTATCAAAGTTATTACTAAGCCCAAAACTAATGAGTAACTACGCGCACATTTGCGGATAAATATTCCCAGACAAAAGAATACAATCCACAAAGTAAATGGGCCAGCATAAAAAACTATAGGAATAGCATATTTATATTCATATAATAATAACGATACTACTACAATATTTATTGAGGATACTATTGAACTTACCACCAGTAACGTTTTATAATTGACTTTCAATAATATAATTGACAATGCATAATACTGGATAATC
>JAAVDE010000025.1 GCA_014801955.1 Bacteroides sp.
CTTCGAGAATAATCAGCTCTTTGGTTCGGGCGGCCAGAATCGAAACTACGCGGCAGCCGGCCTGCTTCATTGCCTTGATGATCGGCAGCAGGGGAGCGACGCCAACGCCGCCTCCGCAGCAAACGACCGTGCCGCCGTCTGGAATATGGGTTGCGCGTCCCAGCGGGCCAACGATGTCGGCAAACCGCTGGCCCGGCTCCATCGAGCATATGGCGCGGGTGGAGTCGCCGATGGCCTGAACTACTATGGTTATGGTGCCGCGCTCAATGTTGGCGTCGGCGATGGTCAGCGGGATTCGTTCGCCGTGGGCGTCGTTGATAACGATAACGAAGTGGCCCGGGCGGCGCGCGGCGGCGATGCGCGGGGCTTTCACCTCGAATTTAACGACGTTGGCCGAAAACTGCTGTTTGTCAACTATTTCATACATTGCTGGAAAAGTGTGTCGGATGGTACGTTGATATTATGGCGGTTAAAAAGTTCGGAAGCGTTTTTGAAGAATGTTTTTGCGCGAGGGTCGCTGTGGGTCGCGGCGTTTTTGAGCCGATAGGTCGAAGGCTCAACGAAAACCAGCGAATAGGCCGCCGAACCTACGCGCGCACGGCCAACGCTGTCGCGCTCAAGGCGAACGCGCACCATTGCGCCGCCGCGGGTGTCGGCGGTTTTCATGTTGGAAATCAGGTTGCCGAGCGAGTAGACCAGCAGAACGGGGCGGCCGTCGGGGCCGGTTCGCATTTCCATTGGCTGAACAACGTGGGGGTGGCCGCCGATAATCATGTCGGCGCCGTAGCTGACCAGCTTGTTGGCCAGGGCTTTCTGCGCGGCATTGGGGAGCAGATGATATTCGTCGCCCCAGTGAATGCAAACGGCAACCAGCTCGGCTCCTGCCCGGCGCGAGGCCCGGATGTCGGCTTCGATTTTTGTGGTGTCGATATAGTCAACGACCGCGTTGCCCTGAACGGCGATGCCGTTGGTTCCGTAGGTATAGTTCAGCAGACCGACGCGGAAGTCGTTTACGTTAACTATCGCCGGCACCAGCGAGTCGCGCGCGGCTGCGTCATGGTAGATGCCCGCGTGGGGAATGCCCAGCGAATCGAGCTGCGTTATTGTTCGGTGCAGACCCTTGTCGCGGCGGTCGAGAATATGGTTATTCGCGAGCAGGAAAAAATCGAAGCCCGCGCCCGTCAGCGCCCGCGGATATTCGTCGGGAGCTGAAAAGCACGGGTAGCCGCGATAGGGCTTACCGCCCAGCGACGCCTCGAAGTTAACGACCGCATAGTCCGCGCGCTCAACAAACGGCTTGATTTCCTCGAAGCAGCCCGCAAAGTCGTGGGTGCCCGAGGGAGTCCGCGAAGCGTTGATTTGCGCTTCGTGCATCATTGCGTCGCCGGCAAAGAGCAGGTCGGCCGACCGGTGCTGCGGCAGGCTCACGAGCTCCGGCACCAGTGGCAGAATAAACGTTAGCAGGTCGGCGAGCAGCAAGGCAGGTCAGTCTTTGTTTTTAGCTGCCTGCAGAGTGTTGATCATCAGCGAGCAGATTGTCATTGGGCCGACGCCGCCGGGAACCGGAGTGATTGCCGAGCAGAGGGGAGCAACGTTTTCGAAGTCAACGTCGCCGCAGAGGCGGAAGCCGCTCTTTTTCGATGCGTCGGGAACGCGGGTGGTGCCGACGTCGATAACAACGGCCCCGGGTTTGACCATGTCGGCGGTGACGAAGCCCGGATGGCCGATGGCCGCGATGATGATGTCGGCCCGGCGAACGATGTCGGCAATATCGGGAGTCGCGGAGTGGCAGACGGTAACGGTTGCGTTGCCCGGCTGAGCTTTTTGCATCATCAGCGAAGCTACGGGCTTGCCAACGATGTTGCTGCGGCCTATAACGACGCAGTGTTTGCCGTGGGTTTCAATCTCGTAGCGGCGCAGCAGTTCAATGATGCCGGCGGGAGTGGCGCTCAGAAAGCAGGGGAGTCCCAGGCTCATGCGGCCAACGTTGACGGGATGGAAGCCATCGACGTCTTTGTCGGGGTCAACGGCCTGGATAATGGCCTGCTCGTCGATGTGGGCGGGCAGGGGGAGCTGAACGATGTAGCCGTCAACGTCGGGGTCGGCGTTGAGCCCGGCAACGATTTCGAGCAGCTCGGCCTGCGTAACGTCGGCTTCGCGGCGAATCAGGGTGGAGGTGAAGCCACACTCTTCGCATGCCTTGACCTTATGGGCAACGTAGGTTTCGGAACCGCCGTCGTGGCCTACCAGAACGGCTGCCAGGTGGGGGCGCTTCTTGCCGGCGGCAACGCGGGCTTCGACCTCAGCGGCGATTTCTTGTTTAATGGCCGATGCGGTGGCCTTTCCGTCGATTATCTGCATATGTGTCGGGTGGGGGATGTGAAGTTTTCGGGGGTGGGTGAATTAGCGGCGGCGCATTTGCTGCAACTGTTGCATCTGGCGGGCGGCCTTCATCATCTGCATCGGGTTTTTCATCGTTGCGGCCGACTTCATTACCTTGCGCATTTCGTCGAACTGCTTCAGGATTTTGTTAACCTCGGCGATGTCGGTGCCCGAGCCGCGGGCAATGCGCTGGCGGCGCGAGCCCTTGATGATGTCGGGGTTGGCGCGTTCAACCGCGGTCATCGAGCCGATAATGGCTTTGATGTTCTTGAAGGGGTCGTCTTTGATTTCAACGTCCTTGATAGCCTTGCCGAGGCCGGGAATCATCGAGGCGATGTCTTTCAGCGAACCCATTTTTTCGATGCGCTGAATCTGCTCGAGGAAGTCGTTGAAGTCAAACTTGTTTTTGGCGATTTTGCGTTCGAGCTCGCGGGCTTTCTTTTCGTCGAAATCCTGCTGGGCTTTTTCAACGAGCGAAACGATGTCGCCCATGCCCAGGATGCGGTCGGCCATGCGCTCGGGGTGGAACACGTCGATGGCGTCCATCTTTTCGCCGGAGCCGACGAACTTGATGGGCTTGTCGACCACGGTGCGGATCGACAGGGCCGCGCCGCCGCGGGTGTCGCCGTCGAGCTTGGTCAGAACAACGCCGGTGAAGTCCAGACGTTCGTTAAACACGCGCGCGGTGTTAACGGCGTCCTGACCCGTCATTGAGTCAACAACAAAGAGGATTTCTTTCGGATTCAGAGCTTTTTTCAGATTCTCGACCTCCTGCATCATCGCTTCGTCAACGGCGAGGCGGCCTGCGGTATCGACAATCACCAGGTCCAGGTGGTTTGCCTTTGCGTAGGCAACGCCTTTCAGCGCAATGTCAACCGGGTTTTGGTTGCCCTCTTCGGTGAAAACGGGAACGCCGATCTGCTCGCCAACGACCTTGAGCTGCTCAATAGCTGCGGGGCGATAAACGTCGCACGCAACCAGCAGCGGACGCTTGCCCTGTTCGCTCTTGAACTTGCGGGCCAGTTTGCCGGAAAAGGTTGTTTTACCCGAACCTTGCAAACCGCTCATGAGAACCACCGTCGGGTTGCCCGACAGGTCGAACTTGGCGGCCGATCCGCCCATCAGGGCGGCCAGTTCGTCGTGGACAATCTTAACCATCTGCTCCTTGGGCTTTACGCTCTGGAGAACGTTCTGGCCGAGGGCTTTGGCTTTAACGGTGTCAGTGAACTGCTTTGCTACCTTGAAGTTAACGTCGGCGTCGAGCAGGGCGCGGCGAACGTCGCGCATGGTTTCCGCAACGTTGATTTCCGTGATTTTGCCCTCGCCTTTCAATATCTTGAAACTGCGTTCAAGTCTTTCGCTAAGATTTTCAAACATAAAAGTCAAATTTTTCCGCAAAGTTAGCGATTATTTTCGAATTTTCAATAAAAAAGCCCGACCAATGAGGCCGGGCAGTGAGATGAAAAGTAGTTGCGGGGTTTATTTGATGATTTCGGTGGAGAGGATTTTGATGTCGTTGACAGGGCGATCCTGGGCACCGGTTTTGGTCTTTTCGATTTTTTCAACAACGTCCATGCCCTTGATAACTTCGCCGAAAACGGTGTATTGATTATCGAGGTGGGGGGTACCGCCGACTGTTGTGTAGGCTTCGCGCTGGGCGTCGGTCAGCTTAACGTCGGCCACTTCCTTTTCGGCTTCGGCAATGAGCTCTTCCTGGAGTTTTTTCAGGCCTTCCTGGTCGCCCTTGCTCTGCATTTCCTGAATCTGGGCCTGGCGCTGGCCGGCGAGTTTATAGAAAACGCCCTGCATCTGGCCCATTTTCATTTGCTGTTCCATCTGGTCGAGCTGGGCGGGAGTGTAGGTGGTGCCGGTCACGATATAGAACTGCGAGCCGGAGCTTTTGCGCTCGGGGTTAACCTGGTCGGAGGTGCGGGCGGCGGCGAGTGCTCCGCGTTTGTGGAAGTGTTTCGGATAAACGAATTCGGCGTCAATCTGATAGCCGGGACCGCCCTGGCCCAGGTGCTGACCGGGACGGGCATTCTTGCTGTCGGGGTCGCCTGCCTGAATCATAAATTCGTTGATTACGCGGTGGAAAAGGGTGCCGTCGTAGTAGCCTTCCTTAACGAGTTTGAGGAAGTTGGCCTGATGTTTGGGGGTGTCGCCGTAGAGGAGGATTTCAATGTCGCCCTCGGAGGTTTTGATGAGCACTTTGGCGTCGTCGGTAGCGGCGGGAGTTGTTGCTTCGTTCATTACGGTAGTTTCTTGGTTGGTTTGCTGAGTGGTTTCGGATTCGGAGGCTTTTGCGCTGCAGGCGGCGAGGCCGGCAAGGGGCAGGAATCCGAGCAGGATTTTTTTAATCATATTGCTGAGGTGGGATAAAGACGTTTGTAGATTCGGCGGAAGTTATTCGACTCGGCCGAAAGTTCGGCGGCGCGGCTTTCGCAGTCGGGACCCCATATGCCCTGGAGCAGCGCGGGCAGGTAGCGGTGTTCGCGGTCTTTGTCGATTGTTGCGGCAATCAGTCTGTCAATCTGCGGAGCAAAAGCCTCGGGGTTGATTGCGCTGAGATAGCGGGCGGCGGAGCCGGAGAACTGGCCGTTGGCATCGACGTTGATAATGTTGGAGGTTAGCCAGTCGATGTCGAGCTCGGGCGAGCCGATGTGGTTGGCGATGTACTCGTAGGTCAGCAGGCCGTCGGGGTCGGACGCGAGGCGTTTTTTGTCGGTATCGGTCATATCAGTTCAGCTCCTTTCACAATTGCTTCGCGGTTCATCGGAATCAGGTGGTGGTGGCGCTCGGGCAATGTTTTCTCGAGGCCTTTAATAACGGTTTCGGGGCTGACCATCGGGTGGGCTTTCAGCAGGGCGCCGAGCAGAATCATGTTGAACGCCTTCATGTTGCCGCCGGCGATGGCTGCTTCGGTCGCGCGCACCTCAAGAACATTTATGTCGGTTCGCTGCGGCAGGCGGTGAATGCCATAGGGGTCATAGAGCAGCGTGCCGCCGGGTTTGACGTGGCTTTCGAACTTGTCGAGGCTTTGCTGGTTGAGCACCACTGCAATATCGTATTGGTCCAGCACGGGCGAGGAGATGGCTTCGTCGGAAAGGATTACGGTCACGTTGGCGGTGCCGCCGCGCTGTTCGGGGCCATAGGAGGGCATCCAGCTGACTTCGAGGCCGTCGAGCAGGCCGGCGTAGGCGAGGATTTTGCCCATTGAAAGGACACCCTGGCCGCCGAATCCGGTTATGATGATTTCGTTAGTCATTCTTAACAGTGTTTTTAATTTCGCCGGGAACGTATTTGGGGAACATGTTTTCCTCCATCCATTTGTTGGCCTTTTCGGGCGACATTTTCCAGCCGCTGTTGCAGGTCGAAACGATTTCAACGAAGGAGGTGCCGCGCTTTTCGCGGGTGTTGATGAAGGCTTGGCGAATGGCGGCCTTGGCTTTGCGCACTGCGGCGGGGGTGTGGACGCTCTGGCGCGTAACGTAGCAAACGCCGTCGAGCTCCTTGACCAGGTTGGTTATGTTGAGCGGATAGCCGTTCAGGTCAACGCGGCGGCCATAGGGCGTGGTCGATGTTTTCATGCCCTCGAGGGTTGTCGGCGCCATTTGGCCGCCGGTCATGCCGTAGATGCCGTTGTTGATAAAGATTATCGTTATGTTTTCGCCGCGGTTGCAGGCGTGGATGGTTTCGCAGGTGCCGATGGCGGCCAGGTCGCCGTCGCCCTGGTAGGTGAACACCATTGCGTCGGGGTTGAGGCGGGCGGCGGCGGTGGCAACAGCCGGTGCGCGTCCGTGGGCCGCTTCGATCCAGTCGATGTCAACGTAGTTATAGGCAAACACCGCGCAGCCGACCGGGGCAACGCCGATGGCGCTGTTTTCCATGCCGAGCTCTTCAATAACTTCGGCAACGAGTTTATGAACAACGCCGTGGGAGCAACCGGGGCAGTAGTGCATGGTTGCGTCGAGCATCAGGCGCGGGCGGGCGTTGACTTTTGAGCCTCCTTGGGCGAGGATTTCTTCTTTAGTCATGGATGTTGAACTGTTTAATCAGCGAGTCAACGACTTCGCCGGGGTTGGGAACAATGCCGCCGTTGCGGCCGAAGTGGCGAACCGGAACGGCGCCCTCGACTGCCAGCCTGACGTCTTCAATCATCTGGCCGGCGTTCATTTCGGCAACGAGAATGCCTTTCATCTTCGGGGCGAGGTCGGCGATAGCCTTGGTCGGGAAGGGCCAGAGGGTTATCGGGCGGAGCAGACCTACTTTAATACCGCGTGCGCGCGCCTGCTCGATGCTCTTTTTGCAGATGCGGCTCATGCAGCCGAAGGCAACGAAGAGATATTCGGCGTCGTCGGTCATGTATTGCTCGTAGCGGACTTCGTTTTTTTCGATTTCGTCATAAACGGCCTGGAGCTGACGGTTGTTTTCTTCCATCATTTTCGACTCCAGTTCCAGGGTGGTCATAACGTTGCGGTTCTTGCGGCCACGCTTGCCGGTAACGGCCCAGGGACATTGGGCGGCGATTTCCTCGTCGGTTCGGCGCGGACGCGCTTCGGGCAAAACGACCTTTTCCATCATCTGGCCTATGATGCCGTCGGAAAGAATCATTGCCGGAGTGCGGTACTTGAACGCCAGGTCAAAGCCGAGGCCCACGAAGTCGGCCATATCCTGGACCGATGCGGGAGCCAGAACAATCAGGCGATAGTCACCGTGGCCGCCTCCCTTGGTTGCCTGGAAATAGTCGCTCTGCGAGGGCTGGATGGTGCCCAGGCCGGGGCCGCCGCGCATAACGTTGATTATCAGAGTCGGAATGCGACCTGCTGCAATGTAGCTGATGCCTTCCATCATCAGGCTGACGCCGGGCGAGGACGACGAGGTCATAACGGCCTTGCCGGTGGCGCCGCCGCCGTAGACCATGTTGATTGCGGCAACCTCGCTCTCGCTCTGGAGCACGACCATGCCGGTCGTTTCCCAGGGTTTCAGCTCTTCGAGCGTTTCAAGCACTTCGCTCTGGGGGGTGATAGGGTAGCCGAAATAGCCGTCAACGCCGTAGCGGATAGCGGCGTGGGCGACTGCCTCGTTGCCCTTCATTAGCTTAACGTCGTCGTTGATTTGTTGTTTCATGATGTTTTTCTCTTTTTCTACGCTTACTGAACTTAATTTTTTGGCATGAGCCGATAAACCTCGATGCATGCGTCAGGGCAAACCAGCGCACACGAGCCGCAACCAACGCAGTCGGCTGGGTTCAGGGCGTAGGCAAAGTGATAACCGCGGTCGTTGACCTCCTGTTCGCGCAGTGCGAGCACGTTAGTCGGACATGCAACCACGCACAGGTCACACCCTTTGCAGCGGTTGGTGTCAATATCTACGGTTCCGATAGCCTTTGCCATAATGTTTGATTACTAATGTAGGTTATTGTACTGTTAATTTAATGCCTGCAAATATGCGAAAAAAAAATTAAAGCACAAACTATTTTGGCGTTTCTTAACCATTTTCTCGCTTTCCGGCGGTTTGTGCAACGATTTATTCACATTTCTTAAAAAAAAGTTATTGTTTTCTAAAAATTATTTCGTAACTTTGCGGTCTAACCTACACTTATTTTTCTTTTCGACACACAAAAATATTTACATCATAATTATGAGTATCGCGAACTTCGAAAAAAGAATTAAGACAGATAAGTACCTGCGTACTTATATCGTCTTAGGTATCGACACGTTTGTATCGCTCTGCGCCTCGTTATTCGTTATTTTCCTCCTCTCGCTTCTTTTGCCCGCGCTTGAATTTACACGTCAGCAGGAGGTTACCTGGATTTTTGGCTCATTGGGCGCCAGCGTCCTGGCTTTTCTGGCCGGTCGTGCGTATAGGGCGATTATCCGCTACTCGACTCTGCGCGAAATCGGCAAACTGACCATCGTTGCCTTCGCCAAGGAGCTTCTCCTTTGGGTCGCCATGCTGGCATTCACGTCGTTTGAGGTCAGCAGCCATTTCCTCATCGGCATGTTGCTGGTCGACTGGGCCATTACGGTTTGCGCGCTGCTGATGGTGCGCGTCGTTATGCTCGTGTTCTATGACTTCGTTCGCGGCATTACCCGCGAGGAAGCAAACGTTAAGCACGTTCTTGTCTACGGCATGAGCGACAAGTCCGTTGCTCTGATTTCGCGCCTGCGCCACTCAACCCACTATGCTGTCGACGGCTTCATTACCTACGGCAAAGACCTGCGCGGCCACAGTCTCGGCGGCGTTAAGGTCTATTATTTCGAAGACGCTTCCGACGTTGCGAAAATCAAGGAGCGCCTCGGAATCGACGGTATTCTGTTTCCCTACACTGCCGACGCCCGCGCCGAGCAGGACCGCCTCATCAACTATTGCCGCGACAACCACCTGAAAACCTATATCACTCCCGGCATCGACGAAATGGACGACGGCCAACCCATCGGCAACTACGTCCGCAAAATCAAGATTGAAGACCTTTTGGGCCGCCAGGAAATCAAAATCAACATGGAGGAGATTATCGGCAACTTCTCCGGCAAGGTCGTTATGGTAACCGGCGCCGCCGGCTCGATCGGCTCGGAACTTTGCCGCCAGCTGGCAACTTTCGGAGTTGAGCAACTGATTCTTTTCGACAACGCCGAAACCCCGCTCCATAACATCCGCCTCGAACTCGAGGACCGCTTCCCCGAGCTGAACTTCGTGCCGGTCATCGGCGACGTTCGCTCGCTGCCGCGCCTCGACATGGTGTTCCGCCGCTATAAGCCGCAGGTCGTTTTCCATGCCGCTGCCTACAAGCATGTGCCGCTGATGGAAGAGAACCCCTGCGAAGCTGTGCAGGTCAACGTTATCGGCTCGCGCCAGGTGGCCGACAAGTGCGTTGAATACAACGTTGAAAAAATGGTTATGGTTTCGACCGACAAGGCCGTTAACCCGACCAACATCATGGGCTGCACCAAGCGCCTGGCCGAAATCTACGTTCAGTCGCTCGGCCTGGCAATCGAAAAAGGCGAAATCAAAGGCAAAACCAAATTCGTTACCACCCGCTTCGGCAATGTGCTCGGCAGCAACGGCTCCGTTATTCCCCGCTTCCGCGAGCAGATCGAACATGGCGGCCCGATAACCGTTACCCATCCCGAAATCACGCGCTTCTTCATGACCATTCCCGAGGCGTGCCGCCTCGTTATGGAAGCCGCAACCTTCGTTACCGGCACTCAGATTTTTGTGTTCGACATGGGTGAATCCGTGAAGATTGCCGACCTGGCCAAACGCATGATTAACCTCGCCGGTCTCGAACTCGGTCGCGACATCAATATTGAATACACCGGCCTGCGTCCCGGCGAAAAGCTCTATGAAGAAGTGCTCGCAACGATGGAAAACACCCTGCCTACCGACCACGACCGCATCTTCGTTGCCAAAGTCCGCGACTATGACTACGGCGAGGCCACCGAAGCCATCAACCGCATGGGCGTTCTGGCCGTTGACGTGGTTATCCCCGACCTGGTCAAGCTGATGAAGCAGGTTGTTCCGGAATTTAAGAGCAAGAACTCGGAGTTCGAAATCTTTGACCACGACTGATTAACCCCGATTCCGCCGCATGCCGACCGTTACCATTAAAGAACGGCTTGGAAAACTGTCGTTTCGAACAGGAGTTATCGTGCTGCTGATGTGCGTGCCCTTCTATGTTATTTCGTTCGCACAGATGGCCCTGCCGATTTCAGCCGCCGCCAAGAGCGTTCTATGGGTAGTTTTCTTTGGCCTGGCCAAGACGGCTCAATATGGTGGCCTGACAATTCTCGGTGCTGAAGGAATCAGGCGGCTCAAGGCTCTCCGCCGCCGATAAAGATAAGTAAGCGCCCCCGGTCTATGAATCAGACCGGGGGCGCTTTAGATTGTTGGGGCGGAAGAGTCGGAATACGGGCGAAGATTATTGGTTGGCGTAGAAATCGAGAATACGGGCGCGCAGAAGCAACTCATAGCGCGCCTGGGCGCGTTCCGACATTGATTTGACGAAGCCGTTTTTCGCGTTTTCGAAGTCGATGGGCGTTGCCAGTCCAACCTCATATTTTCCCTGCACTGCAGCGAGCGCGGCGGCCGATGCCTCGCACGCCTCTTCGGCGGCGGCGAGCTTTTCGCGGGCGCCGACGGCCTGGTAGTAGCTCTCGTTAACGGCTTTGTAGAGATTATCCTTTTGCGTTTCCAGATTCAGTTCGGCGCTCAGAGCCCGGATTCGCGCCGAGCGGATATTGTTGCGCGTCTGAAGGCCGTCGAAAATCGGAATCGAGAGCTGCAGGCCAACGTATTGACCGAAATTATGGCGAAACTGCTGCGCGAAACTCTCGTTGTTCATTCCCGGCAGGCGATAGTAGTTCGAGCTCAGGCCGGCGTTGAGGCTCAGGCGCGGAATATAGCCGGTTTTGGCCAGTTCTATCTGCTTGTTTGCGGCGGTGATCTGCAGGCGGTTGGCGGCGATGGTGTGGTTAACGTTCATCGCCGAGTCAAAAACCGAGCGCGGGTCGCGAATCAGGGGCAATTCCTTGGTGTCGATTGCGACTACGTCGAAATCTTCCATCGACTCGAGGCGCAGCAGCTGGGCGAGGTCGAGAAGCGCCAGCCGGCGATTGTTTGAGGCGTTGACCAGCTGGAGCTTCGCCTGCGCAAGCTGCGAGCGCGCGTCGAGCATGTCGGCCTCGGGAATCTTGCCGGCATCGAGCAGCGCGCGGCGGCGTTGCAGTTCCTCGGCGGTCAGCTCGGCCTGAGCCATTGCAACCCCTTCGAGTTCGCTGCAATAGAGAACCTGGAGATACTGCGCCATGACGCGCAGCGCAATGTCGTCTTTCGCGGCTTCGAGCTCTTCGACCACGGCAACGAGCGAGGCCTTGGCGTAGTCAACGTTGCGAACCGTTTGCAAACCGTTGAACAGGGGCAGCTGCAGTCCGGCGCTGAGGCCGAAATTGGCCGTGTTGTGGTTGGCATAGATGTTCTGGGAATTGAGCGAGCGGCCGAAGTTCCACGATTGCTGGCCGCCGGCCGAAATCTGGGGCAACACGGCGTCTTTTGCGCTGACAACCTGCTGCTCGGCGCTTTGGCGGTTGAGTTCATGTTGGCGCACGGTCAGATTATGGTCAATGGCGTAGGCAACGCACTCGTCGAGCGTCATTTCACGGGCCGATGCGCTCAGCGCGCAGCAGGCCACTATTGCTGAGAAAAAAGCGCGTTTCATTGTTTCAGCCCTCCGCGCAGTTTGGTGTCGGCATCGATGCCGCCGGTGACTTCGATGTTAACGCCGTCGCTCAGGCCGGTTTGGATTTGGCGACGTTCGAAAAGCTGCTTTTCCTCGTCGGTCAGAACGTATACGTAGGCGTCGTCGCCGTCGAACTCAACAATCGCCTCGGGAACGCTCATAACGCCGTTGGCCTGACGCAGAATAACCGATGCGTTGGCGCTATAGCCTGCGCGCAGCTCCGCAACGTTAGGCAGCCGAACGGCAGCCTTGATTTCAAACGTGTTGGAGCCGTTGTTGCTCTCGGCCTTGGGCGAGATGTATTCGATAGTGGCGTCGGAACTGATGTCGGCCAGCGCGCCTACGGTGATAGTCATCGCTTGGCCGGTTGAGAGCAAACCGACTTCAGTTTCGTCGACCTTGCCTTTGAAAATCAGGTCGTTCATGTCGGCCACTTTGGCAATGGTTGTACCATCGTTGAAGGTGTTGGACTGAATGACCGACGAGCCTACCTTAACCGGCACGTCGAGCACCAGCCCGGTGATGGTTGCGCGCACCAGGGTGTTCGAGCCCTGGGCGTTGGTCGCGCTGACGCCGTCGCGAACGATCGAGAGGGCGTCCTTGGCTGATGCCAGCTCGATTTCGGCGTTGCGCAGCGCCGTCTGCGATTCCTCATATTCTTCGCGGCTAACGTATTTCTTTTCATAGAGCTGAGCCGTTCGTTCGGCTTTCGCCTTTTGGAGAGCGAGAGTGTTTTCGGCAACGGCCACGCGGTTATGGGCCGACGACAGCTGGCTTTCCTCGGCAATGACCTTGATTTTGGCAATTACGTCGCCTTCCTTGACCTGCCGGCCTGCCTCAACGTAGATTTCCGAGATGATTCCCGAAATCTGGGGCTTGATTTCAATTTCGTCGCGCGGCTCGATGGTGCCGGTCAGCAGGGTAGACTTGGTTATGACGGCGTCGATCGTCGGGCCGACGATTTCATATTCGACCTTTTTCTCCCTTGAGTTGAAATAGAGGTAAACGAAGGTCCCTGCAAACAGCAGTCCGACCAGTACCCACAGGGCGGATTTCATGAACTTTTTCATTTTTCGTTTATTGCTTCGATTGGTTTGATTTTCATTGCTTTGAGAGAGGGAATGATGCTGGCCGCAACGCCGAGCACCAGGAAGATGACCAGAATCATGGCGGCCATTGAAAACTCTATCTGAAACCGGTGGCCGGCCAGTTTCTCGGCCACCGCCAGAACGCCGGTGGCAAACGCGATGCCTGCCGTTCCGGCAAGAACGGTCAGCGCAATGCCTTCCGAGAGGATTTGCGTAACGATGTCGGCCGGGGTGGCTCCGATTGCGCGGCGAATACCGATTTCGGCTGTGCGCTCCTTAACGATGACCCACATTATATTGCCAACGCCGATAATGCCGGCAATCAGAGTACCGATGCCGACGAACATCGCCAGCAGGGTTATGCCGGCAAACAGATTGTCGAGCATGGCGAACTGCTCGCTAACGTCGAAAAAGAACAGCGCCTGCGAGTCGTCGGGGTGAATCGGGTGGGCGGCGCGGATAGTGCGGATAATGCGAGGCTTGAGCTCGGCGGGCGAGTGGCCCTCCTTTGCGGTCAGCATAACGCCGCCAACGGCGTCGCCCATGTTGAACGTGCGCGCCAGGGTTGAGAGCGGAATGGTAACCGTGTCGTCGATTTTGGAGCCGTTGATTTGAATTTCGGCCTGCTGCGACGCAATGCCGACGACCTTATAGAATATGCCGCCGACGTTGACGAACCGGCCAATCGCGTCGCCTCCCGGAAAGAGATTGTTAGCAACGTTCAGACCGATAACCGCCACTTTTGCCCCGGAGCGCTGGTCGCTCTCGTTCAGGAACCTGCCGTTGTTGATGGTCGGCAAAAAGGCTTTCAGAAAGTCTTTGTCAACGCCCTGGATTGAAGCCGAAGTTGAGTTGCGGCCCGAGGAAACATCCATTGACCAGCCGCCGTTGGTTGCCGCAACGGCATCGACGCCCTGAATCAGACGCATGTTTTCGATGTCGGTCGTTGTCAGGGTCCACGACGAGCCTTTGTTGTAGCCCCGGTAGGAGATGGTTCGGCGGTTGGCAAACAAAACTGCGCTGTTGGAGGCGAAGCCCTCGAAGTTGCTGCGCAACATGCGTTGCAGGCCGCCCGAGCCGCCCAGCAGCATGGCGAGCATCGCCGTGCCCCAGAAAATGCCGAACGCCGTCAGCAGGGTGCGCGTTTTGTTGCGCGCGAGAGTGGCGCCGATTTCGCGCCAGTTCTCAAGGTCGAAAAAAGTTGTTTTCATTCTTCGCGTAGGGCTTCGACAGGTTTGATTTTCAGTGATTTCAATGCCGGAAACAGCCCGGCGGCCATGCCTGCGACTATCAGCACCAGCGTTACCGACAGCGCTATGCCCAGATCGGTTCGCGGACTGGCAATGCCAGCCATGTTCGCGGTCAGGCGTGCAATCAGCTCGTTAACCAGCGAGCCGAGGAAAATGCCGATGTAGCCAAACAGGGTTGTAATGGCAATGCTCTCGCAGATTATCTGCGTCAGAATCGAGCGCGGCTTGGCGCCGATGGCGCGGCGCACTCCGATTTCGTGGGTGCGCTCGCGAACGCTGACGAACATTATGTTGCTGACCCCGATTATGCCGCTCAGCAGAGTGAACAGGCCGATTACCCAAACGGCGGCGCTGAGAATGTTCATGCCGTCGTTCATCTGCATTTTCTGATTGAACTGGTTCCAGAAGTCAACGGCGCCGGAGTCGGAGGGGTTGAAATCGTGGGTGGCGGCCAGGGTGCGTCGCGTTCGGTTCTCGGCTTCGGTGCCGTCGGCTTGGGAGGCAACGTTTTTCAGTTCGAGAGCGATTGAGTAAACGACGTCGCCGCCCCCGAGCAGAACCCGCGCCGTAGAGTAGGGGATATAGAATCCGCGATCCCATTTCGATTCGTAAATGCCGATAACGGTAAACACAACGTCGCCCGCCTTAACCGTTTTGCCAACAACGTTTTTGGGGTCGGCAAAAAGCGACTCGGCAGTTTGCGATGACAGAACGGTTACCTTGCGCTTCTCCTTCATGTCGAGGTCGTTGATAAAGCGGCCCTGCTCCATTTTCAGCGCGCGGCTGCGGGCCTCGGAGGGGAACACGCCCGAGTAGCTCGACGTCATGTAGTCATGGTCGGTTGAAATCGTCAGGCTCGGACTGTAGATTTGCGACGAAACTCCGGCAACCTGTCCGGGATTATCGGCAGCGAGGCGGGCCATGTCGGCCTCCTTCAGCTCAATGTAGCGGCCTTTCTTGTAGCCGCGCCAGGGTTGGGTCGTAAATCCGCCCCAGATTTTCAGCTGGTTGGTTCCCTGGTTAAAGACCTCGGCGCGGAACGCGTTGACAACGCCGTTGCTCATTCCGAGCAGAACGATGAGCATGAAAATGCCCCATGCCACCGCAATGCCCGTCAGGAACGTGCGCATCTTGTTGTTGGCCAAGGTCTGGCCTATTTCGCTTATGAGGTCAATCATTGCTGCTCGATTCTGCCGTCAACGATTCGGATAACGCGGTTGGTCTGCGCGCCGACACCCGGGTCGTGCGTAACGATAACGATTGTTTTGCCGAGGTCGGCATTCAGCTCGCGGAAAATCTGCATCACCTCCTTCGAGGTCGTTGAGTCCAGGGCGCCGGTCGGTTCGTCGGCCAGGATGATGCTCGGATTCGTTATCAGCGCCCGCGCCAGGGCGACGCGCTGCTTCTGTCCGCCCGACAGTTCGCCCGGCAGGTGGTGGGCGCGGTCGGCCAGCCCGAGGCGATCGAGTTGCTCCATTGCCATTTGGCGGCGCTTGCGGCGGCCAACGCCCTGGTAGAACAGCGGCAGGGCAACGTTGTCGACCGCGTCTTTATAGCCAATCAGGTTAAACGACTGAAACACGAAGCCGATGAGCCTATTGCGCGTTTCGGCAGCGCGGTTTTCGCCGAGGTTGCGGATCAGGTGGCCGTCGAGCCAATATTCGCCGGAGTCGTAGCTGTCGAGAATACCCAGAATGTTGAGCAGCGTTGACTTGCCCGAGCCCGAAGCGCCCATGATTGACACCAGCTCGCCGCGACCGATATGGAGGTTGATGTCGTGGAGAACGTGGAGCGGCACGGCGCCGAAATACGTTTTGTTAACGTCCTTTAGAGTAATCATTTTTCCAGATAGCTTGCATAGAGTTGCCTCAGTTCGTCGGGCGCGATGCCAATCTGGCTCAGACGGCTGAAGAAATAGCGCATCTCATCGGCAAAAAACTGCTCTTTTCGGGCGGCGAGTATGCGCTCTCCGGCGTCGGCGCTGACAAAGTAGCCGATTCCGCGGCGGTTATAGATAATTCCCTCGCGCTCAAGGTGCTCGTAGGCTCGCATCGCGGTGTTGACGTTGACCTGCGAGTTGGCCGCAGTGTCGCGAACCGACGGCAGGCGGCTGTCGGAGGGATAGCGTCCGGCCTGGACGTCGTCTTCCAGGCCTTCGGCTATCTGCAGATATATGGGCTTATTGGTATTCAAAGTGATATATAGGTGTGATATAGTGTGTATTGTGAGTGTGATTAACGTTTATGACAGGAAGCGCTTGGCAACGGCCAGGTTGCGGAAGCGCAGCCACGCCAGAACGTAGATGCCTGCCAGCAGCATATAGGCGCAAACGAGAATGAAGCAGATTGAGTTATAGGCCGCTTCGGGAGAGTCGAAATGCTCGCTCATAAATTCGAGGAATGGGTTAATCCAGCCCGACATGGTTGAGATTGGCATAATTATCGTGAGCAAAAGTTGGAATATGCTCATGGCAATAGCCGTTTTCAGGAACGAAAGGCGGGGCCAGAGAGCCGAACCGAGGAGATAAATTGCCTGAGGAATCAGAACGTAGCAAACGGCGCCCCAGAAGCTTAGCGGAACGAACTGTCGCAGCTTCGGTTCAGTGTACCAGAACGACAGGCGGAACTGCTCAAATGCGCTGGTCAGACCATACATTGAGGCCGTAATCCACTCTGACAGAAAAATCGAGCCGAAAAGAACAATGTTGCCGAACACGATATAGACTATCAGCATCGACAGGAACTTCTCCGACTTCTTCGCCGGGAGCATCATTGCCGAAATGCGTTTCGGTTTGGACGAGTAGCTGCTGAAGGTCAGCGAACCGATGATGGTTGACCCCAGGCCGATAATGAAGAGATACATAATGCCGAGCATCGCGGCGCGCGCAGCGGAATCCAGGCCGTCGTCGTTGCCGGTCATTTTGGTTATCAACAGCGAAATCAGAAACGTCATTGCGAAGATGACGAAAGAGGAAACCAGGAGTTTGCGTCCGTTGGCAACGCAATAGTGGGTGGTTACGGCCCACATTCTTTTCAGCGAGAATTTATCGTAGTTCGGGTTCATGACTGTTTGAAGATTTCGGGGTTGGAAAATGCAAATTCAAAGAGACTTTCGAGGTTAACGTCGGTTTCGTCCATTTCGGGAGTGCGGAGGCGGATAATGTTGTAGCCGCCCGGCGCGGGCTGGGTCCAGAGGGCGCCGACGCCGTCAACGTCGCGGTTCTGGGTGAAGATGAACTGAAATTCGCGCTGCAGCGATTCGATGGAACGGTTGAGAACCACTCCCGACGGGCTGATCATTACCAGATGGTCCAGCACGCGGTCCAGGTCGCGCACCTGGTGGGTTGAAATGACGATGGTTCGGTTATCGGTCATTGCGCTGACAACGGCGCGGCGGAACTCCACCTTGCCGGGAATGTCGAGGCCGTTGGTGGGCTCGTCCATCAGCAGCACCGAAGTGTTGCACGCCAGGGCAAAGGCTATAAAGGCCTTTTTACGCTGACCCATCGAGAGGCGCCCCAGGTGAATGTCGGGCGTCAGGCGGAAGTGGCTCAGATAGGTTTCGAGCTGCTCGGCCGAGAAGTTGGGATAGAACTTTGCGTTCTGCTTAACGAAATCGGCCAGCGGGATGGAGGGCATGTCGAACTCTTCGGGCACGATGAAAATCTCGCTCAGCGTTGACGGCAGCCGTCGGAACGTGTCGGTGGAGTCGAGCGTAACGCTGCCCGACTGCGGCTTCAGCAGGCCGGCGATGCAGTAGAGCAGGGTGGATTTGCCGGTGCCGTTGGCGCCGAGTAGGCCGTAGATGGCTCCGGGGGCGAAGGTCAACGAAATGTTGCATAGCGCATTGGCGCTGTTGCCCGGATAAGCGTAGGTGATGTTGCTAACTGTAATCATAGTGTTATAGTGTACTAATACACCGCAAAGGTATAACACTTTTCCGACATACGCAAATTTTCCGGCATAAAAAATCAGGGAGAGCGGAAATTTTTCCGTTCTCCCTGATAAAAAGAGTTGATAATCAGTAGTTATTGCCCTTGAGAATGCCGCGATGGGAGTTGCGGACAAATTCGAGAACGTGTTCGCGCAGGTCGCTGGGGGGGAAGTCGGCTTCAACGGCCATGAGGGCGTCGGTCGTGTTGAGGTCGCTGGAGAAGATGAGGCGATAGATTTCCTGGAGCGTTGAAATCTGCTCGGAAGTGAAGCCTCGGCGGCGCAGGCCAACGACGTTGATGCCGGCATAGCTGATCGGGTTGCGCGCGCATATAATATAAGGAGGCACGTCTTTGTTGACCAGCGAGCCGCCCTGCATCATGACGTGGGCGCCGATGTGGCAGAACTGGTGAATCAGCGAGCCGCCGCCGATAACCGCATGGTGGTCGATGTGGACTTCGCCGGCAACCTGCGATGCGTTGGAGATAATAACGTTGTCGCCAACAACGCAGTCGTGGGCAATATGGCAGTAGGCCATGATGAGGCAGTTGGAGCCGACGATGGTCGTGCCCTTCGAGGCGGTTCCGCGGTTAACCGTTGCGCTTTCGCGAATAATCGTGTTGTCGCCGATGACTGCGGTTGTGACCTCGCCTTTGAACTTCAAGTCCTGGGGTTCGCCGGCAATAACGGCGCCGGAGTGGATTCGGCAGTTGCGGCCGATGCGCGCACCGTCGAGCACGATTGCGCCGGGATAGAGGTGGGTGCCTTCGCCGATTTCAACGTCGGCAGCCACATAGACGAACGGGTCGATAACAACGCCGGGGGCGATGCGTGCGTCGGGGTGGATCGTAGCTAAGGGTTGAGTGCTCATAGGGGTTTACTTGTTTTTAACGATCTGGGCCATGAACTCACATTCGGTAACGATCTTTTCGCCAACGAAGGCATAGCCTTTCATCATTGCGCAGCCGCGGCGCATGGGGGTCATGAACGAAACGTGGAAAAGCAGAGTGTCGCCGGGAACCACCTTCTGGCGGAACTTAACGTTGTCGATTTTCATGAAGTAGGTCGAGTAGCGCTCAGGTTCGTCGACCTGGCTGAGCACCAGCAGGCCGCCGGTCTGAGCCATGGCTTCGATATGGAGCACGCCGGGCATTACCGGTTCCTGGGGGAAGTGGCCCTGGAAGAACGGTTCGTTGCCCGTTACGTTCTTAACGCCGACGATGTGTTTCTGGCCGATTTCAATTACTTTGTCGACCAGCAGGAACGGGTAGCGGTGGGGCAGGGCGCGGCGAATGGCGTTAACGTCCATGACCGGTTCGATGTTGGGGTTATAGACGGGAGCCTGGATTTCCTGGCGCTTGAGTTCCTTTCGGATGCTCTTGGCCAGGGTGGTGTTGATTGAATGGCCGGGGCGGGTTGCGATTACGCGACCCTTGAGCGGACGGCCGATGAGAGCCAGGTCACCGATAACGTCGAGCAGCTTGTGGCGTGCGGGTTCGTTGTCGTGTTCCAGCGGGCGGTTGTTGAGGTAGCCGAACTCGTTGGCGTCGATGTGGCGGGCGCCGGTTGCGTCGGCAATGCTGTCGAGCGCGGCCTGGTCCATCGGCTTGTCGTAGATAACGATTGCGTTGTCGAGGTCGCCGCCCTTGATGAGGTTGGCCTTGAGCAGCGGTTCGATTTCGCGGACGAAAACGAAGGTGCGGGCCGAAGATACTTCGTCGTAGAACGAAGAAATGTCGTCCATCGAGGCGAACTGGTTGGGGATTACGGGTGAATCGAAGGCAACCATCGTGTCGATGCTGAAGTTATCGTCGGGGAGAACGATGATGGAGGCGCCGGTAGTGTCGTCGCGCACCTCAATTTTTTGCTTTACTACATAGAATTCCTTTTCTGCTTCCTGCTCTTCGACTTCGGCGGCGATGATGGCGTCGGAAATCTGTCGCGACGAGCCGTCGAGAATCGGCATTTCGGGGGCGTTTACCTTGATGAGCACGTTGTCGATGCCGGCGGCATAGAGGGCGGCCAGGGTGTGTTCAACCGTCGAGACCAGGGCGTCGCCCTTGCCGATAACGGTTCCGCGGGTGGTTGATTTAACGTTTTCGGCGACTGCGTCGATTATGGGCTGACCTTCGAGGTCGATGCGCTGGAATTTATAGCCGTGGTTTTCGGGTGCGGGGAGAAATTCGGCGGTGATATTCAGGCCGGTGTGGAGGCCTTTACCGGCCAGGGTGAAGCCGTTTTTAATAGTTCTTTGCTTCATAGGAGTTAGGGGGTGGGGTGGGTAGTGGAAAGTTTTATTTCGTGAGTTTTTTCTCGATTGTTGAAACGCGCTGGAAGAGTTCGGCGATTCGGTTAACGTAGGCCATGTTGCGCATCCACTGGCGGGCGTTGACCGCCGGGGTGCCCATCAGGGTCTGATTGTCGGGCGTGGTTGAATGGATTCCGCTCTGGGCGCCGATGTTAACGTGGTCGCCGATGGAAATGTGGCCTGCGATGCCAACCTGGCCGCCGACCATGCAGTTGCTGCCGATTTTCGCCGAGCCGGCAATGCCGCCCTGGGCGGCCATAACGGTGTTTTGGCCGATTTCAACGTTGTGGGCGACCTGAATGAGATTGTCGAGCTTGGAGCCGGAGCCAATGAGGGTGTGGCCCATCGTTGCGCGGTCAACCGTCGTGTTGGCGCCGATTTCAACGTTGTCGGCGATTTCAACTATGCCGAGCTGCGGAATCTTGTCGTAGCCGCCGTCGGGGCGAGGCGCAAAGCCGAAGCCGTCGGCTCCGATAACGGCGCCGGAATGAACGATGCAGTTGCGGCCAATGCGGCAGCCGTGGTAGATTTTTGCGCCGGAATAGATAATCGACCCTTCGCCGACCGAAGCGCCGCGGCCAACGTAGGCCTGCGGATAGATTTTCGCGTTGGCGCCGATTTTTGCGCCCGCGCCTATATAAGCGAATGCGCCGATATATGCACCCTCGGGGATTTCAACTCCGGGAGCGATGAATGCCGGCTCCTCGATGCCGGTGGGCTGAGGGTTCAGCAGGGCGTCGGCCATGCGCATCAGCTGCGCCAGCGCGCCATAGGGGTCGGCTACGCGGATAAGGGTTGTTTTGACCTCGTCGGCAGGAACGAAATCGTTGGCCACGAGCACGGCGCCGGCTTCCGTCGAGTAAAGGAAATGGGCGTACTTGGGGTTTGCCAGAAAGGTCAGGGCGTTAGGGCCGGCGCTTTCAATCTTGTTGAAAGTCGTCAGTTTCGTTTCTTCGTTACCTTCAACGGTGCCTCCGAGAAGGTCTGCAATCTGTTTCGCGGAAAATTCCATGGATGAATTTGTCGTTCTCTCTATATATAGCGGTGCAAAGTTACAAAAAAATTCCGTAATACCAAAAACACAATCCCGACGGCAGGCGTTCAAACTTAAAGCCCATTGATGCGATTATTCGATTATTCGAAAAAAATCCGTAACTTTGCAATCTAAAACCCTCATAACCTATGCAAATAACATCCGCCAAATTTCAGGTCAGCAACAGCGACGTTAAAAAGTGTCCGGCCACTGACCTCCACGAATATGCCTTCATTGGCCGAAGCAACGTTGGCAAGTCGAGCCTTATCAACATGCTGACCGGCAAACGCAAGCTGGCCATGACTTCGGCCACCCCGGGCAAAACAACGTTGATCAACCACTTTATTATCAACGACAGCTGGTATATCGTTGACCTTCCGGGCTATGGCTTCGCGCTGCGAAGCAAAACCGACCGCGCGAAGCTGACGAAAATCATCGAGGACTACATTCTCGGTCGCCCGCAGATGACGTCGCTCTTCGTGCTCGTTGACTCGCGCCATAAGCCTCAGAAAATCGACATGGAGTTCATGGACTGGCTCGGCGAGAACGGAGTTCCGTTTGCCATCGTGTTCACCAAAACCGACAAGCTCAGCAAAACGGCCTGCGCCAATAACATCGAAGCCTATAAGGCCGAACTGCTACAGAGCTGGGAGGAGTTGCCGCCGATTTTCGTAACGTCGTCGGAAACCGGCCTTGGCCGCGAAGAATTGCTTGACTACATCGGTCAGCTCAACCAACTGCCGGTTCAAACCTCCTTTGAAGAATGAAAACCTTTACCGCAGAACTCGCCGCGCGCATCGGGCGCGACCGCAAGGCGACCGACGCTCTGCTCCAGGCGCTGGGGCAGGCCGTCAGGCAGCATTGCGGGGAACTGGATATAGTGGCTATTCCCGCTTTCGGCAACTTTCAGGCCGTTAAGCATGACGAGCAGATAATCTGCGACCGCTCAACAGGCCGCAACATTCTGTTGCCTCCCGAAATTGAACTGACATTCCGCCCCGCGGGCAAACTTCGCAAATTATCTCACGGCAATGAATAACACCATCATCCTTTCGCAGCTCAGCGAAACCATTGCCGGGCTGACTCAGAGCGAAGCTGCCGATGCCGAAAACTTTGTTCGCGAACTGGTGGCTCTCGTGGCCGAGCGACTCGAGGCCGACGGCAGGGTGGAGGTGCCGGCCCTGGGCACTTTCGTAATAGCCGACGATGGCGTGGACTATGCGCCCGACGCGGCTTTGGCCGAGGCTATCAATGCGCCGTTTGCAGCCTTTGAGGCGATTGAGCTGCCCGACGAAGTCGAGCTCACGGAGAGCATTGACAGCCCCGAGAGTGACGATGCTCAGGACGACTCGGACGACTCGGAGCCTTCGGAGGAGGCGGAGCAGTCAGCAGAGTCCGAGGAGTCGGAGGAGTCCGAGAACCCGGCGACCTCCGAGCCTGAAGAGCAAGCTATTGCCGAAGCGGCTGAATTTGAGCAGGAAGCGCTGGCAGAAGAGCCTTCCGAAGATTCAGAGAACCCTGAGCCTGCTGCTGAGCCGGTAACTGAGCCGTTATCCGAACCCGCTCCCGAGTCATTTGTCGAGCGGCGTAGGCCGCTGACGTGGCCCTGGTGGCTGATTGCGTGCGTAGTTTGCTTCATTGGCGGTTACATGGCGGGTTCCTACACCGCGGGCGATTCAGGCGAGCCTCTCCCAGTTCAGCCCTCGGAGCCGCTGGATTCGGTCGACGTGACCGACGAGCCGGAGGTCTATTATTTGCCCGAAGAGGAGCTGAACGACGACGTTGAGCTGAGCGCCGAACCCCGCCGGCCCATTACCGACACCGTTTCCTCCAACCGATTCCTGACAACCATTGCGCGCCGCCACTACGGCCACATGGATTTTTGGCCTTATATCTACGAAGCTAACGCCGATAAGCTCGGCGACCCCAACAAAGTGGCCGCCGGAACCGTTGTTATCGTCCCCTCGCCCGATTCTTTGCATCTCGACCCGGATTGCATTGAGCAGCTGACAGTTGCGCGCGCAAAAGGCGACGAAATCTACAAACGGTTTAACTCTAAGTAGCCAAAAATAATATAAATTAACAAAACTACTGTATCATCGTATTTGTTAATTAGTTAATTTTGCGCCTATAAAGTAAAATATCTGCAAAAACCATTAAAACTATGAGTGAACCCGTTAATATCCGCGAGCTGAACGAGATTGTGGCCGCGAAAAGTAACTTCATCGACCTGATTGTCAAGGGTATGGATCAGACAATCGTTGGCCAGAAACACCTCGTTGAATCGCTGCTGATTGCGCTACTCAGCAACGGCCACGTTCTTTTGGAAGGCGTTCCCGGTCTGGCAAAAACCCTTGCCATCAAAACCCTCAGCCAGCTCATCGATGCCGACTACAGCCGCATTCAGTTCACACCCGACCTGCTTCCGGCCGACGTTATCGGCACTATGGTCTACTCGGTGAAAAACGAAACCTTCCAGGTTAAGAAAGGCCCGATTTTCTCGAACTTCGTGCTTGCCGACGAAATCAATCGCGCTCCCGCAAAGGTTCAGAGCGCGCTGCTCGAAGCCATGCAGGAACGCCAGGTAACTATCGGCGACAACACCTTTAAGCTCGACGAACCTTTCCTCGTTATGGCAACCCAGAACCCGATTGAACAGGAAGGCACCTACCCGCTGCCCGAAGCGCAGGTTGACCGTTTCCTGCTCAAGGTCGTTATCGGCTATCCCACCCGCGAGGATGAAAAACTGATTATCCGCCAGAACATTTCGCCCGTCAAGGTTGAAATTCGCCCGCTCATCAAGCCCGAAGAAGTTCTCGACGCGCAGCAGACCGTTGCCAAAATCTATATCGACGAAAAGATTGAACGCTACATCGTTGACATCGTTTTCGCAACCCGTTTCCCCGGCGACTACGGCCTGGACGACCTCAAGAGCATTATTTCATTCGGTGCATCGCCGCGTGCGTCGATCGCCCTTGCAAAAGCCGCCCGCGCCTATGCCTTCCTGCAGCATCGCGGCTTCGTTGTTCCCGACGACGTCCGCGCCGTTTGCCACGACGTTCTGCGCCACCGCATCGGCCTGAGCTACGAAGCTGAAGCTAACAATATCACGACCGACGAGGTCATCTCAACCATCCTTGACCGAGTTCAGGTTCCCTAATCCCCCCTGCCTGCTATGGACGCCAACGAGCTGCTTAAAAAGGTCCGCAAAATTGAAATAAAGACCAAGGGACTCTCGCGCAATATATTTGCCGGCGAGTATCACTCGGCCTTCAAAGGTCGCGGCATGACCTTCAGCGAGGTGCGCGAATATCAGTATGGCGACGACATCCGCGACATTGACTGGAACGTTACCGCGCGCCAGAACCATCCGTATATCAAGGTCTACGAAGAGGAACGCGAGCTCACGATGATGCTGCTGGTCGACGTTTCCGGCTCGCGCCTTTTTGGCGCGGTCGGGGAGTCAAAGCGCGAAATGATTGCCGAAATCGCCGCGACGCTCGCTTTTTCCGCCAGCCAGAACAACGATAAAATCGGCGTTATTTTCTTTTCGTCGAAGGTTGAGAAATTCATTCCGCCGAAAAAGGGCATGCGCCATATCCTGTTCATTATCCGCGAACTCCTCGACTTTCAGCCCGAGGAGCAGGGCACTGACTTGGCCGTTGCGCTGCGCTATCTGAGCGACGTTATTAAAAAGCGTTGCACCGCATTCCTGATTTCCGACTTCATTGATGATAACGACTACTATCAACCCATGTCGATTGCGTCGCGCAAGCATGACCTGACTGCCATTCAGGTCTATGACCGCCGCGACTCCGACCTGCCCGACGTTGGCCTGATTCGCGTTGCCGACCTCGAGCGGGGCGGCGAATGTTGGGTCGATACTTCGTCGAAGAAAGTTCGCAAGGCCTATGGCAAGTGGTGGTATGACCGCCAGCAGTCAATGACCGAAACCCTTAACCGCTGCCGGGTCGATTCAACGAGCGTCGCAACCGACGAAGACTATGTTAAAGCTCTAATGTCGCTCTTCCGCCAGCGAGGCGTTAAATAACTATGAAAAGACTATTTACCATAACCGCTGCAACAGCAATCGGCATTGCCGCCTGGGCCGGACCGGTTCAGGTAAGTGCCGGAGTTGACTCCGTTGACGTTAAGCAGGGTGCCCTGCGCCGCGTCGACGTTGAGGTTATTCAGCCGCGTGCAATCGTTGCCCGCTGGCTGTCGGACCCCGTTGACTCGGCCCATCGCGTAGTTGAAATCCAGCCCGGCGTTGAAATCAACTATTCCGGCCCGGTCGATACTACCGACCTGGGCAATGATCGCCTCCAGCTGCATCGCACCCTGCTTGTGCAGCCCTGGGACTCGGGCGAAGTGGTTATCAGCAATATCGGCATCGTTTCGGGCATCGACACCTTCCGCTCGAACCCGATTGTTCTGAAAGTTTATACTGCCGACGTCGACACGATGACCACCGTCCATGACTTCATGCCCGAAGCAACGCAGAAGCGCCATTTCTGGGACTGGGTGCCCGACTGGCTCTATGACTACTGGTGGGCGGTGTTGCTCGCCGTTGTGGCTCTGGGCGCCGGCATTGTGTCGTATGTTCTTTATCGCAAGGGCGGTCTGCGCCAGGTTCTCTCAACTCCGGCCAAACCCGTGCCTCCCTACGAAAAGGCTATTACGCAGCTCAACATTCTCCGAACCCGCCAGCTTTGCGAAAAGGGTCAGGAAAAGGAATACTACACCGAACTTACCGAAATTCTGCGTCAATATCTCGAGGGTCGCTTCGGCATCAACGCAATGGAAATGACAACGCCGCAGATCAAGCGCGCCGTCTACGCCACTGTTGCCGAAAAGTCTGCGTCGACCATGATGAACGAAATCCTTGAAATGGCCGACTATGTTAAGTTCGCCCGCATGCGCCCGCTGCCCGAAGACAACGTCCGCGCCTTCAGCCAGGCCATGCAGTTCGTTGAAAACACCAAGCCTGAGCCTCAGCCCGAGGCCGAAGGAAAGGAGGTCGCGAAATGAACGTAGAATTTATGCACCCCCATGCGCTGTGGCTTCTGTTGCTGCTCGTGCCGCTGGTGGCATGGTACGTTATGCGTCGCCATAAGGAGCCGGCGCTGCGCATTTCGTCGACCAAGGCGTTTGCCGGCGTCAGCGGCGGCTGGCGCAGCACGTTGCGCCACGCGCTCTTTGCTATGCGCTGCGCCGCAATTGCCTGCCTGATAGTGGTTATTGCCCGCCCGCAGACCCATGATTCATGGAACAAAACCAATGTTGAAGGCACCGACATCGTTCTCGTGCTCGACATTTCAGGCTCCATGCAGGCCGCCGACCTCGGCCGCGCCAATCGCCTGGAAATCGCAAAAAAAGTTGCCTCGCAGTTCGTTAACGGTCGCCAGAACGACAATATGGGCCTGGTGCTCTTTGCCGGCGAGAGCTTCTCGGCAGTGCCGTTGACCAGCGACCGCGCCATGCTCGCCAACTACATCGGCGGCGTTAAAACGGGTCTCATTTCAGCCGACGGCACCGCTATCGGCGACGGCATTGCCTCGGCCATCAACCGCATCAAGGACGGTCAGGCCGTCAGCAAGAGCATTATCCTGATAACCGACGGCACGAACAATGCCGGCGTGGTTGCCCCCGAAACCGCGGCTGAAATCGCCAAAGACCTCGGCGTTAAAATCTACACCATAGGCGTTGGCGCCGCCAAGGGCGAGCAAGCTGTTGCCTATAAGGATGAAAACGGCAACGTGCTCGGCATGTATATGACCTCGCCCGTTGACTCCCGGTCGCTCGGACAGATTGCCGGCATGACCGGCGGCAAGTATTTCGAGGCAACCTCGGCTTCGGCCCTGAGCGATGTGTTTGAAGAAATCGATGCTCTCGAAAAAACTGAATTCGACGTGAGAAACTTTTCCCACACCGAAGATGACTATATGCTTTGGGCGTGGCTGGCCTTTGGCTTTTTCGCCTTGCAGCTGCTGCTGAAGCTCACCGTTACCCGTTCAATCCCCTAAAACTCTCTGAAGAACGCAATGGTACATTTCGCTAATCCAAATCTGCTTTGGCTGCTGGCCGCAGTAATCGTTTTTGCGCTGCTCTTCTGGCGCATGCGCTTTCTGCGTCGACGCCGCCTGGCGCGTTTCGGCAATCCGGAGGTTCTTGCTCCGCTGATGCCCGACGTGTCGAAATATATTCCGTCGGTTAAAATCGTTATTGCCCTCCTTGCGGTGGCCTCGATGGTCGTTATGCTTGCCCGCCCGCGAACCAAGGGCAAGGTTTCCGAGGAGGAGGTCAGCGGCATCGAGGTTATGATTGCCGTTGACGTTTCGAACTCAATGCTCGCTTCGTCGACCGACGACCCGCGCGGCGTTTCGCGCCTGCAGCGTGCCAAACATGTGTTGAACTCCCTTATCGGCAAGCTCGACAACGACCGCGTCGGCCTGATTGTTTTTGCCGGCGATGCCTTTACGCAGCTGCCGCTGACTCCCGACTTTGTGTCGGCCAAGCTCTATCTCAACGAAATTTCGACCGGCATGGTCGAGAACCAGGGCACCGACATCGGTTCCGCCATCCAGGTTGCAATGAACTCGTTCAGCGGAATGAAAGACGTTGAGCGCGCAATCGTGGTCATCACCGACGCCGAGGACCAGATTGGCGACGCCGTTTCGGTCGCCAAAGCCGCCAGCGACGAGGGTATTGAGGTTGACGTTATCGGCCTCGGCTCCGGCAAGGGCGCGCAAATTCCGCTCGACCGCAGCTACACCAACTGGCTCAAGGATGAAAACGGCCAGGTTGTCACTACCTATCTCAACGAACAGCTTGCCCAGGAAATCGCCGTAGCCGGCGGTGGCGTCTACATCAACGGCGCCTCGGCCTCGGCTCTCAACGAATTGGCCAAGCGTCTCGACGAAATCAAGAAAACGAACTTCGAAAAAATCAACTATACCGCCTCCGACGAGCAATTTCCGCTCTTTGCCTGGCTTGCCCTTGTTTTGATTATCGTGGACTGCATCTTCTCGAACCGCAAAATCGGTTTCCTCCGCAAATATAACTTCTTTAGCCGCGGTGCGGCGGTTGCTCTACTCGCTCTTTGCGGCGGCGTTGCCTCCGCTCAGGCGCCTATGGCTCCCGCCCTTCAGTTCCCCGACGATTCGCAGCGGCCCGAGCGCAGCTATATCCGTCAGGGCAACGAGGAGTTTCGCCGCGGCCACTATCGCGAGGCCGAGATTCTCTATGCCCGCGCTCTGGGCGTGAACCCGACGTCGGAAGTAGGCTTGTATAACCAGGCGTTGACGCGCCTCCACCTTTCTGCCGACCAGGCTGACGCCAACGCCGAGTTGCGTCAGAACGCTATCCAAACCATGCAGCAGCTGGTAAAGGCCCAGAATCCCACCGTTGCCGAATATGCCGCCTACAATCTCGGCAATGTTGCCTTCGCTCAGCAGCAGCTGCAGCAGGCATTGCAGAGCTACAAGCAGGCTCTGCGCGTCAACCCCGCCAACGAGCTGGCACGCGAAAACTACCGTTTTGTTGAAAAACAGCTCCAAAACCAGGACCAAAATCAGGACCAGAACCAAGATCAGGATCAGCAGGACCAGCAACAGAACCAGGACCAGCAGAATCAAGATCAGAACCAGGACCAGCAGCAACAGCAGCAAAACCAAGACCAACAGCAGCAAAATCAGGATCAGAAGCAGCAGGAGCAGAACATCAGCCAAAGCAGCCGCGATCAGATTCTGAACGCCGTTGAGAAGAAAGACGCCGCTGCCCGCGCACGCGCCAAAGGCGAACCCGCCAAGGGTGGCGGCCAGCGTAACCGCGGACGCAACTGGTAAGACAGAGAGAGATTTGACCGACATTCAGATTAGAATATGACACTACGCCGATTATTCATTTCAATGCTTTTGGCTGCGGCGACCGTAGCGGCGGCCGTTGCGCAGACCTCGGTGGAAATTTCGCTGCCGCGCAATGCTCGCGTGGGGCAAAGATTCACCATTTCACTGACCGTCAATAACCCCGACGGCAACGTTCAAACTCCAAAGGCGCTGACGCTCAGCGGCTGCTCGTTTGTTGGCGGCCCCGGAACGTCAACCTCGTCGTCGGTCAGCATCATTAACGGCCGAATGCAGCGCTCCGAGTCGCGTTCCTACACGTTTACCTATCTGGCCGACGAAGAGGGAACCGTTAAGGTGCCTGCCGTTACCATCACCGTCAACGGCAAGCAGTACACCACCCAGGCCGGCCAGTTCGTAGTGTCGGCCGGTCAGCCTGCAGGCCAGGGTGGGGCAGGCGCAGCGCAGCAGGGCGGTGGCCGTCAGGCCCGCGGCGGCGACTTTGAAGTCGGCCCCGACGAACTGTTTATGCGCGTCGGCGTGTCGGCTGCCTCGGCTTTCGAGCAGCAGGCCGTTGAAGCAACCATTAAGCTATACTCTTCGAATCAGCAGGTCGAAGGCTTGACGACTTCGGCCCTACCGACCTTCGACGGCTGCCTGATTGAAAGCCTCGGAATGCCCCAGAATATTGAATGGAAGTCCGAAACCGTTGGCGGGCGCCAGATGTATTCCGCAGTAGTCTACCGCGCGTTGCTCTATCCGCAGCGTTCCGGCACCATTACCCTCAACGGCGGCGAATACACCGCCCGCGTTTATCGCCAGACCTACGTTCAGGACTTTTTCGGCTATCGCCCCTCGATGGAGAGCAAAGACGTTAAGCTCAAACCGCGCTCCGCAACGCTCACCGTGCGCGCCCTTCCCCAGCCGCAACCTGCCGGCTTCTCGGGCGCCGTGGGCAAGTTTCGCGCTTCGTCGAAACTCGTTGGCAATTCATTCAAGACCAACGATGCCGCCTCGATTATCTACACCATCGAGGGCACCGGCAATATCAAGTTCCTTTCGGCTCCGACGATTGATTTCCCCTCGGAGTTTGAGGTCTACGAGCCTGCTATCGACAATTCGGCCCGCGTTTCGGGCTCGAACATGACCGGCACCGAAACGATTGAATATACTTTCGTGCCGCAGTCGGTCGGTAAGTTCACCATCGGCGGATTCGATTTCGTTTACTTCGACCCGCAGGCCGGCGACTATGTGACCATCCCCGTCGAAGGCTATGAGGTGGACGTTAAAAAAGGCGCCGGCGTTAGCTCAACCGCCATCGGCGGCAAGCAGGACATCCAGGCCAAAAACACCGACATCCACCATATCAAGCCAAACGCCAACCGCCCCGGAGCCGATACCCGCTTCCTGGCTTCGCAGGCCATTTATTGGTCGGTTTATCCGTTGCTGCTGGTTGTTGGCGGTGCGCTGCTGCTGATTTTCATTCGTCGCCGCAATGCCGACCCCGCCGGGCGCAAGCTCCAGCAGGCCGGAAAGGTTGCGCGCAAGCGTCTCAACAAGGCCGGCAAGTTCCTGCGCGCAAAGAACCTTGACGAGTTCTATGCTGAACTGCTGCGCGCAATGCAGTCTTATCTTTCCGACAAACTGAGCCTCCCGGCCTCGCAGCTCAGCCGCGACAATGTTTCCGAGGCGCTGGCCTCGCGCGGAGCGTCGCCCGAGCTCGTTGCGAAGCTCCATTCGCTGCTCAATGACTGCGAAATGGCCCGCTACACACCCCAATCATCCGGCGCCGCCGACCAGTCGTTTGCCGACGCGCGCGAAGTTATCAACTCTATCGAAAATCTGAAATGAAAAAGCTCATTCTTCTAATTGTTGCCGCCCTGAGCGTTGCCGGCGTCCGCGCCGGCGTTATTGCCCGCGCCGATTCCGCCTATCTGGCCGATGATTTTCTGACTGCCGCCGCTCTCTATGACGAGGCCATCGATTCGCTCGGTCCGTCGGCCGACCGATACTATAATCTCGGCAATGCCTACTATCGCGCCGGACTGCCCGGAATGGCTATCGTCAGCTACGAACGCGCGCTTCGCCTCGACCCCACCAATAAGGATATTATCGAAAACCTCGAGTTCGTGAACTCCAAAACCGTTGACCGCATTGAGCAGAACTCCGGCCTCATAGGCGGCGCAACCGACCGCATCGCCTCCAAGCTCCACCCCGACACCTGGGCCCTGATTGCGATGGTCTCGTTCATTATCGCAATGGTCGGCATCGGCGTTTACTTCTTTGCGTCGGCGGTTGCCTTGCGCAAGGTCGGCTTCTTCGGCGCCGGAATCCTCGTGGTTGTCTGCGTCGTAACGAATATGCTGGCCGTCAGGTCGGCCCGCCGCGCCGCCGCTGCCGATGCGGCGATTATAACCGCCCCGTCGGTTATTCTGTCGACCACGCCCCGCGCTCCCAAGGATCGCAGCGAGGAGGCCCTGCTGCTCCACGAAGGCACCAAGGTTTTTCTGCTCGACTCCATCGCCGGGCCCGACAACACCTGGTATGACGTTAGAATCGACAACGAACACCGCGCGTGGATTTCGTCGGAAGCGATTGAAATTATCTAACGGTCAGTTGTTTAGAGGGTGGTATGTTGTAAAACATAAAAACTACCGGCTGAATTATTTTGTCGGCATTTAATTAATGAGTAACTTTACACAAAATAATTCAACAAACCCTCACCTTTTAATATACCCAAGCATTATGAGCAAGACAATCTCTTTCAACGAACTCCGTCAACTCAAAGACGCTCTGCCCGATGGTTCCATGCACCGCATCGCCGACAAACTCAATATTACCGTTCAGACCGTTCGCAACTATTTCGGCGGTACTAACTATGAATTTGGCAAGAACCTCGGCGTTCATATCGAACCGGGTCCCGACGGCGGCATTGTTGTTCTCGACGATACCACCATCTACGACATGGCTCTCGAAATCCTGGCTGAAGAAAACAAGTAAATACTTTTCCGCTCATTCTCCCTCTCTCCATTATTCTTTGTGGATAACGATAGACTTATAACCCTTGCTATTCATACGTTCGACAAGGCCGCGCAACTCAAGGCCCTGCTTGAACTCGAGGGCGTTGAAGCAACGCTCCAGAACGTTAATCTGAGTTCGCCGGTTCTCTCGGCCGGCGTTCGCGTGCGCATCAAGGAGGGCGACCTTCCGCTGGCGCTGCGAATCATTGAGAATCCCGAAATTTTTGGCCCCGGCGTTGCTGTGGCGTCCAATTCCGCCGCCGAGCGGCAATCCATTCTCGTTCCGGTCGATTTTTCCGAAAAGTCGGTGGCCGCCGCGCGCCTGGCGCTGACTGTCGCTGCCTCCGGCGCTGCCAGTCGGGTAGTGTTGCTCAACTCTTTTCTGGTGCCCCACACCAATCCGCTGATGAACCTGGGCAGTTCGCAAACGGTCGACTCCGCCGCTTCCGATGCCGACGAAGTGCGCGTTTCCGTTGTGATGGCCAAGGCTGCCGGCGAGGAAATGCACAAGCTGGAACGGCTGCTGCGCGCCGAAATCAAGCGCGGCAACCTGCCGGCCGTTAGCTTCTCAACCGTCGTTGTTCAAGGTCTGCCCGAGGAGGCCATAGGCCAATATTTGAAGGACCACCGCGAAGTGCGCCTGCTGCTGATGGGCACGCGCTCGGTCATTAAGAAGTCACACGACCTTGCAGGCAGCATTACCGCCGAGGTTCTCAACAGCTGTCGCGTTCAAGCGCTGACTCTCCCCGAGGATTCCACGATGACCGGGCTCAACGAGGTTAAGAGCATTGCCATGTTGTCGCACCTGGAGCAGGAAGATTTTCTGATGCTCGATGCCGTCAGCCGCCTGCTGCCGGCCGATGCTGCCGCTCAGATTCGGGTTATCTGTATGCCCAACGACCGCTATTCCAAGTCGACCAACGACGCCGCGCGCCGCGCGTTGACCGAATATTGCAACGAGCATTTCCCGAACTATTCCTTCACGATTGTTCAGCACAACCGCTCGTCGCGCCGGCTGGAAATCGACGGTGCCGACCTCGTCGTTCTCCCTTCGCGCAAGAAAAACATTCTGGCGCGCCTGTTCAATCCCGGCGCCGCCCACCGCCTGCTCTTCCAGGCCGACGTTCCCCTTCTCGTAGTTCCCGTTTAGGGAAGTTTCCCTGCTATTCCCGGATATAAAAATTTAAGCCCGGCGACGACTCACGTCTTGCCGGACTCTCTACTACTATTACTATTTATCGTTATGATTCTTGGTTGGGTGTGTGGTGATTGTGATTGCGATAGATTGGTTTGAATTATTCGGCGAGGAAGACTTTTACTTCTCCGGATTTCTTGTTCACGAAGATTACTGAGGCGGGGAGAACGATGGCCCACTGGTTGCCGAGATCCTCGGCGCCGCAGATGCGTTCGATGTCGATTGCCTTGAGCGGGCCGGCGCCTTGGGTCAGGGTGATTTTGTCGCCTTCGAAGTCCATGTGGTCGCTGTCGAAGGTGTACATCATCAGGTTGTGGAGGTTGCGCTGGGTGCAAACGTCGGCGTCGACGGGCAGGCTCGAGTACTTGTTGTAGATGTTGTTGATATTGTCGATGGTGATCATATTTTCAGGAGTTTTAGTTGTTATTTCTGTTCGTTTGATAGCATAACAGAGGTTGTTGCGGAAAGGTTGGTAGTGTAACCGCTTTGTAACCGCCTTTTAACTCCTGTGTAATTTCAGGCCTGTTTTAGAAGGTAAACATGGCCGAAACGTTGACTCGGGAGGCTGCTTTGTGTTCGCCCGAGAAGTTGCGGCGCATGCCCCAGTCATATTCGGCGGCCACGGTCAGGCGGGGAATAATGCTCCAGAAAACGTTGGCGCAGGCCATCGTGCCATGCTTATACTCATTCGGGGCGACTCCGTCGCGCGGCATATAGTGGGTCTGGCTGGCGGCGAGCGTTGCAAAGAGGTTCGGGCGGAAGTTATATTGCACGCCCGCACACCATCCCATCGCTGCCGGCGCATAAAGCTCGGTCGGATTTTCCGGGTTGCTGACCAGGTCATATTGGCCGTGGAGCAGGTCGCCGCCAAGGCCGGCATAGCCGTGGCCGTAGTTAACGGTTGCGTAGAGCGTCAGGTGCTGTTCAGGCTTGCCGACGGCACTGGCCTGCACACCCCAGCCGGCAAGGTTATGGCGCCGGTCGTTGGCCGTTGTCATATACGACAGGCTTCTAACAATGCCGCTCAGGCGAACGTGTTGTCCTTTCGCCCATTCATACTGCACGAAAGCAGCCGCATCGGGCAGCCAGTTCGAGGCGGCTTTCACTCCGCCGCGGCTGACGTCGATGGCGGTCGAAGGAGTTTCGATCGACGCTGCAACATACCATTTATTTTTGAAACACGGCATGTAGCGCACCAGAACATTCGTGTTAGAGAACTTGTTGTTCGGGCCGGCGGCATCTACAATGGCCGGCTGGGCGGTAGCATCGGAGAAGGTCGACGATGCGTAGCCCACCGTGAAGTCGCGCACCACCGCATAGCTCTTTTTCAGCTTCAGGTCGCGGCCGTTATAGCCCGTGAAGTCCGCTTCGATATATAGGCCATAGGCGCCGATAACGTCGTTGTGGCCAATCAGCCTAAGGTTGAAATATGTTCCTGACGGGGTTGTGTTGAACCGGCGGGAAGCCGACGCGTCGGCCGGAATCGGAATAGTGTAGGGCGAAAATGCGTTGGTCGGCATCGCGCCGTTCCAGTCATAGAACGCACGCAACCTAACGCCGCCGCCAACACCCAGCATCATGTTGGCCCCTTTGCTCATGAACATGAAATAGGGCATGTCGGGGTCCTGCGAGTTGCGGAACTGGTCATAGTAGAATTGGGTGACTACGGCTCTCAGCGAGTCAGCGTTAACGTTTTTGCCGTCAATGTAGATGAATTTGGTCGAGGCGGCCTTGGTCTCGATTTGCGCGTCGGTCAGATGTTGCTGCGCAAAAAGCGAAGGCGCGGCTGCGAGAGCCGGCGCCAACGCCATTAAAAGTTTCAATTTGTTCATGTTCGCGGATTAAGCGGTTTGCAGAGCTTCAATAATTTCGTCGCCGGGCATTTCGCCGACTTTGCGCCAGACTTCGCGTCCGTTGTTATAGATAATAAACGTTGGAACGCTCTCGGCGCCTGCGGCTTCGGCTTCGGCGGGAAATTCATCGATGTCGTATTGACAAACGGCAACCTTGCCTTCAACGATTTCCTTGATTTCTTCAACAATCGGCATCATTCGGCGGCAGTGGGGACACCATGATGCAAAAAATTCAACCAATGTCAATCCGGGGCGGGTAGTAGCTTCTTCGTAGGTCATAATTATTAATTCATAAATTAGTAATAGCTACATCTATAACACGATTTTCCCCCGCAAGGTTCGTTACCTGCGCATTATTGCAAAAATCGGCACTCCCAGACCTGCGCATTATTGCAAAAATATGGCTTTTTGCTTATGAGCGGCGGTTGCGCATGGGGCAGTGGGCGTCGCAGCAGGAGCAGCTGCCGCCGGAGCGGCGGTGGGAGCGCATGAGGCTGCGGCAAACGTAGAGTAGGGCGGCGGCGATGATGATCGCCACTATTATCCATTGAATCATAGTTTTTTGATGGCGTTTCGGAGTTTGGCGGGAGTGAGGTCCTCGGGGTAGTCGCCGAAGGGCAGACGAAGGTCGCAGCCTTCGCGAAAGCGCGAGCAGCCGTAGGCCGTGCGCCCTTTCAGCAGGTGGCCGCTGCCGCACTTGGGGCAGGCGATTTCTTCGATGGATTTCAGGCGCGGCGCGCGCGGCTTGGAAGGCGATGACGCCTTTTTCGGTTTTGAGCCCTTGGCTTTCTCGTCTTCGATTATGATGCGGCGGTTGGAATCGTCGGTAATCACCGTGTGCACGATTTCGGTCACCATTGTTTTCAGCTCGTTGATGAAATCGAGCGCCGAGTAGTCGCCGCGCTCGATTCGGCGCAGTTTGTTTTCCCAAATGCCTGTCAGCTTGGCGCTTTTCAGCAGCTCTTCGCGAATCAGGGCAATCAGGTCTATGCCCGCTTGGGTTGCAACGATGTTTTTGCGCTCGCGGGCAATGTAGCGGCGTCGGAAAAGCGTTTCAATTATGCCGGCGCGGGTCGACGGGCGGCCGATGCCGTTTTCGCGCATGGCGTCGCGCAGCTCCTCGTCGTCGACCGTTCGGCCGGCGGTTTCCATTGCGCGCAGCAGCGTGCCATCGATATATGGCTTGGGGGGCTGCGTCTGCTTTTTCAGCAGCGACGGCTCGTGGGGGCCGCTTTCGCCCTCCGTGAAGTCGGGCAGCAGTTTGTCGTCGCCCTCCTTGTCATCGTCGGCGTTGTCGTTTTTGAACAGCTCGCGCCAGCCGGGCTTGGTAATCACCTTGCCGGTGGTTTTGAACTCGACGTCGTCGACCGTGGCCATGACCGTGGTGGTCGAGAACTCGCAGTCGGGATAGAAAGCTGCGATGAATCGCAGGGCTATCAGGTGATACATCAGCTTTTCGTCGCCTGCCAGTCGGGTAGGGGCCTCGCCGGTCGGAATGATGGCATGGTGGTCGGTAACCTTTGCGTTATCAAAGACTTTTTTGCTCTTGGGAATCTTTGCGGCAAGCAGCGGGGAGGTCAGAGGCGCATAGGGAGTCATGCGCCGCAAAATGTCGGGCACCTTCGGATAAACGTCGTCGGGCAGATAGGTAGTGTCGACGCGCGGATAGGTCGTTACTTTCTTTTCGTAGAGCGACTGAATCAGTTGCAGCGTTCGGTCGGCGGTCCAGCCCCAGCGTTTGTTGCACTCGACCTGGAGCGACGTGAGGTCAAACAGGCGCGGCGGTGCCTCGCGGCCTGCTTTCTTGCTGACCGAGGTGATGGTCAATGGCTTATCCTTGATTCGTTCGAGGATAAGCGTTGCCTGCTCCTCGGCGGTGAATCGGCCGGAGGTGGCGTTGAAAGTGGCTCCGCGATAGAGAGTTTTCAGCTCCCAGAAGTCCTCGGGCTTGAAGTTCAGAATTTCCAAATGGCGGCGCACGATGAGAGCCAGCGTCGGCGTTTGCACGCGCCCGATGGATAGAACCTTGCCCGGCTCGGAATATTTCAGCGAGTAGAGGCGGGTGGCGTTCATTCCGAGCAGCCAGTCGCCAGCTGCCCGACAGAGTCCGGCCATGAACAGATTGTTGAAGTCGGCGGCAGGTTTAAGGTCGGCAAAGCCCTGGCGGATAGCGTCGTCGGTCAGCGACGAAATCCACAGGCGCCTGACCGGCACCTTACATTCCGCCAGCTGCAGAACCCAGCGCTGAATCAGTTCGCCCTCCTGGCCGGCGTCGCCGCAGTTAATGACCTCCGAGGCCTGTGCAACCAGCGACTTGATGGTTGCGAACTGCTGTTCAATGCCTTTATCATTTTTCAGCTTAATGCTGAAGCGCTCCGGAATCATGGGTAACGAAACCAGCGACCAGCGCTTCCAGGCGTCGGTGTAGTCGTTGGGCTCCTTCAGCTCACACAGGTGGCCGTAGGTCCACGTTATATTATAGCCGTTGCCCTCGTAGTAGCCTTCGCGGCGCGTAGTGGCGCCAAGAATCGAAGCTATGTCCTTGGCAACGGCTGGTTTCTCGGTTATGCAGAGAATCATTCGGCGGCTTTGGCCTCGTTCCAGATTTCGTCCATTTCGCCGAGCGTCAGGTCGCGCAGATTGCGTCCCGATGCCTTTACCTTCTCTTCGAGATAGGTGAAGCGGCTGATGAACTTGCGGTTGGTGCGCTCCAGGGCGTTTTCGGGAGTGATGTCATAGAGGCGCGCGGCGTTGACCAGGGCGAAGAAAACGTCGCCCATCTCGGCTTCCATCTTCTCCTTGTCGCCCTTTTCGGCTTCGGCCTCGAACTCGGCGATTTCCTCCTTGAGCTTATCCCAGACCTGGCTGCGTTCCTCCCAGTCAAAACCGACGTGGGCGGCCTTTTCCTGAATGCGGTAAGCCTTTACCAGGGCGGGCAGGGCGTTGGGCACACCCGACAGCACCGTCTTGTTGCCGTCTTTTTCCTTGAGCTTCAGCGCTTCCCAGTTCTGAACAACGGTTTCCGCGTCGTCGGCCTTAACCTCGCCGAAAACGTGGGGGTGGCGATAGATCAGCTTGGCATTCAGGGCGTCGCAAACGTCAACGATGTCGAACTCGCCCTTCTCCTCGCCGATTTTCGAGTAGAAAAGAACGTGGAGCAGAACGTCGCCCAGCTCCTTGCGGATATTGGGGTTATCGTCGGCCATCAGGGCGTCGGCCAGTTCGTAGACCTCTTCAATAGTGTTGGGTCGCAGCGAAAGGTTGGTTTGCTTGCGGTCCCAGGGACATTCAACGCGCAGGCGTTCCAATACGTCGATTACGCGCCCCAGGGCTTCAATTTTTTCTTGGCGGTTATGCATTTTTGCGGAGTTTTAGGCAACACCAGTCGTTGAGCGTCGTGTGGGCAATCTCGCTGAGGCCGAGCGGCTCGGCGACGGCCATGATAACGGGAATATCGGCCTCGTAGAACCCGCTGAGAATAATTTCGGCGCCCGGGTTGCAGGCGTCAACGTAGGCTGCGAGGTCGGCGGTTATGATGTTGCGGTTAATATTGGCGAGGAAAACGTCGGCTTTCGCAACTTCGGGCAGCAGCGAAGCGTCGCCGTTGAGCATCTCAACGCGCTGTTCAACGCGCTGTTCAACGCCGTTGAGCGCCAGGTTTTCGAGCGCGTTTTCCCAGGCCGGAGTGTCGATTTCAATGGCGCTCACCTTTGCTGCGCCCCTCATTGCGGCGAGGATTGCAAGGATGCCAGTGCCGGACCCCATGTCAATAACGGTCTTGCCGGAGAGGTCCAGGTCAAGCAGCGCCGAAATCACCTGCGAGGTAGTTGCGTGGTGGCCGGTGCCGAAGGCCATTTTCGGGTCGATAACGATGTTGTATTCGGCTGAGGGCACGTCGGTGTGGAACGACGAGTGAATAACGCAGCGGTCGCCAACAACGATGGGCTTGAAGTAATTCTTCTCCCATTCGTGGTTCCAGTCCTGACCCTCGACCAGCAGGGTTGAGCGGCGCACCTCGGCGTCGAACGGCAGTTGCTCCAGCGCCGCGTCAACGGCAGCGTCGGAATACTGATTCGCGCGGATATAGGCCGTCAGGCCGCGTTCGTCGGCAACGAAACTTTCGTAGCCCTCATCGGCCAGCAACGCAGCCATTACGTCGGTAATGTCTGCGTTGCAGGGGGTGAAGTCGAGTCTGAGCTCGGTGTAGTCGTTCATTTACTTGATGATAACGTAGCCGGCCTTTTTCAGGGCGTCCTTGATGGCGCGGATGTGGTCGTGGTCGCGGGTTTCAAGCTCGAGGTGGAGCATGCAGGCGTTAACGTCGGTGCTGTCGGTGTTGCGTTCGTGAACGATGCTGACAACGTTGCCGCCCTGCTCGCTGACAATGTTCAGCACGCCGGCCAGCTGACCGGGCTTGTCTTGCAGGTCGAGAATCAGCGCTGCATCGCGGCCGGCCTTAACGAGGCCGCGGCGAACGGCGCGGTTGTGAGCCGTAACGTCGATGTTGCCGCCCGAAACCACGCAAACAACGTTCTTGCCCTTGATAGGCACCTTGTTGAACATTGCTGCGGCAACGGCAACGGCGCCGGCGCCTTCGCTCACGAGCTTTTTCTGTTCCATCAGGGCCAGGATTGCTGCGGCGATTTCATCTTCGCTGACGGTAACAACTTCGTCGACATATTCGGAAATCATGCGGAAGGTGTTTTCGCCCGGTTCCTTAACGGCGATGCCGTCGGCAATGGTCTTGACCGAGTCGAGGTGAATGCGCTTGCCTTCCTTCAGCGAGTTGAACATCGAGGGTGCGCCTTCGCTCTGAACGCCATAGACCTTAACGTCGGGGCGCAGCTGCTTGATTGCGAACGCAACGCCCGAAATCAGGCCGCCGCCGCCGATGGGAACGATAACTGCCTCTACCTCGGGCATATCCTCGATGATTTCGAGGCCGATGGTGCCCTGGCCGGCAATAACTTTTTCGTCGTCGAAGGGGTGAACAAACGTGTAGCCGTTAGCGTCGCGTAGCTCAACTGCCTTGGCATAGGCGTCGTCGTAGACGCCGGGAACCAGACAAACCTCGGCGCCGTAGCCCTTGGTTGCCTCAACCTTGCTGACCGGAGCGCCGGCGGGCAGGCAGATGATTGACTTGATGCCGTTGCGGCTTGCGCCGAGGGCAACGCCCTGGGCGTGGTTGCCGGCCGAGCAGGCAATAACGCCGCGGCTCTTTTCTTCGTCGGTGAGTTGCGAAATCTTGTAGTATGCGCCGCGCAGCTTAAAGGAGCCGGTGTTCTGAAGGTTTTCGCACTTGAGGTGGACTTTAGCCTCGGGGTTCAGACGGGAGGCGAACATGATGGGGGTGCGGCGGGCAACGCCTTTCAGCACTCGCGATGCGTTGTAAATTTCGCTTAATTCAAGCATGGCTATTAATATAATAAGGTGATGATTGTTGTTTTTGACGCTGCAAAGTTACGAATAAAACTTAATAAAACAAAAGTTTTCTCACTCCCTCTTTTCTCAGGCGCGAGAACAGTTGGGCAAGGAAAGACGTTTAGTGGGAAAGACAGATTTTTTTGATATGGCTATACCAACAATTTTTACGCGGTGGCTGGAGCTGCTGGAGGTTCCACACACTACGGATTATTCCGACAGGCGTTTCCACGGTTTGTCGTTCAAGTCCTTCTTCGGGTTGTCGAAGCTGATGAACGTTTATGGCATCCGAACCAAGGGCCTGAAGCTGAACAATAAGGAGGAGCTGACCAAGTTGGAGGCTCCGTTTCTGGCTCAGAGCGTCGATGGCCCGATTATGCTCGTTAGCAGAGTGGACTCCGAAAATATTACCTATGATCTGCGCGGCGAGGTCATAACGGTTTCGCGCCCGGAGTTCAACAGCCGCTGGACCGGCGCTGTGCTGCTGGCCTTTCCCGCCGAGTCGGCGTCGGAGCCGGACTATGGGCGCCACAGGCTGACGGAGGTGATTTCCTCGCTGTCGGCCTATGCGCTGGCAGTGGCCGCGCTCATCGTGTTCGCATATTTTTTCATTGACCGCGGGGTTTATGCCCGGTGGTCAACCGTGTTGCTGACGGTGTTTAATCTCGCGGGACTATATCTGAGCTACATGCTTTTGCAGAAGTCGCTGAATATCCACACCCGAACCAACGACCGCGTTTGCGGAGTGCTGGAAAAGGGCGGCTGCGACTCAATCATGGCATCGTCGGCCTCGAAGCTGTTCGGCGTGTTTTCGTGGAGCGAGGTCGGCTTCGGCTATTTCGGCGTTTCGCTGGCAACGCTGCTGCTGTTTCCTCATCTTTGGCCGTCGCTGGCGGTGTTTAACGCCTGCTGCCTGCCCTACACGGTTTGGAGCATCTGGTATCAGCGCTTCCGGGCCCACCATTGGTGTACGCTCTGCGTCGGAGTGCAGTCAACCCTCTGGCTCCTGTTTTTCTGCTACCTCGGCGGCGGCTGGTTCGGTCGTTTTTTGCCTCTCCACGGCGACTTTTTCATTCTGCTGGCCGTTTATGTCTTTTCGGTCCTTTTCCTGAACATGATTCTCAGAATTTTCAAAAATATTCCATGCCATGAAGCAACTCCACGAACCTGAGCTGACCGATGCCGTCGAGCTCACGGCGGCACAGCTCAACGACATTCGCCTGGTAACCGACCCGGAGTCCGACGGCTGATTTGGCCTTTTGGCGCCAAATAGCTATCTTTGCGGTTAGATATAACTTGATTCTAACCGAACTATGACTAAATCTTCTTCGCGCCTGGCTTCGCTCGACATTCTGCGTGGCCTCGACCTTTTCCTTCTCGTGTGGCTCCAGCCGGTTCTGCTTTCAATCGGCGGGGCCACCGATGCCGAGTGGTATCACCGCCTGCTTTGGCACTTCGACCATGAACGCTGGGTCGGCCTGAGGTTGTGGGATATGGTAATGCCGCTGTTTCTCTTCATGGTGGGTACGGCGATGCCTTTTGCTTTTGCGCGCTTCCGCAGCGGCCCGGAGCTTGACCGCCGAGGCGTTTATCGCCGCATCGGGCGCCGCTTTCTGCTGCTGTTTCTGTTTGGCATGATTGTTCAGGGCAACCTGCTCGCGCTGAATCCGGAGGCGATTCGAATCTATACGAACACCCTCCAGGCCATTGCGTTCGGCTACCTGATTGCGTCGGTTATCGTGCTTAACCTGGAGCTGCGCGGCCAGCTGATAGCAACGACTCTGTTGCTGCTCGTTTACTGGCTGCCGATGGCCTTTGCCGGCGACTATTCGCTGCAGGGAAGTTTTGCCTATCGCGTCGACGATCTGATTCTCGGCGATTTCCGCGGCGACAGAACCTACACCTGGGTCTGGAGTTCGCTGACGTTTGGCGCAACAGTTATGCTCGGCGCCTTTGCCGGCACGATGATGCGCGGCGTTGAGCCCCGAATGAGAACCCGGCGCGCCGGTCTGATGGCGCTGGCGGGCTTGGGGCTGATTGCCGCCGGCCTGATCTGGAGCCTCGAGCAGCCGATTATCAAGCGCCTTTGGACTGCGTCGATGACCCTGGTCAGCGGCGGCATCTGTTTTCTGCTGATGGCGCTCTTTTACTGGTGGATTGACGCCTTGGGTCATACCCGCGGCCTTGACTGGCTGAAAATCTACGGCACCAATGCCATTACGGCCTACGTTCTCGGCGAGGTTGTTGATTTCCGCAGCATTGTTAATTCAGTAAGCTTTGGCCTTCAGTCTATTATCGGCGATGAGTGGTATGCGGTGTGGCTCACTTTCGGCAACTTCGGAGTGTTGTTTCTGATTCTGCTGGCAATGTATAGAACGCACACCCATCTGAAACTTTGAAATTTTTTTTCGTAATTCATGTCACCTTTTGTGGCCCGTTTGCGTCAAACAAACGAGGACCCTCAAAAACAACGACATTAATTATTAACCCTTAAAATTTTATAACATTATGACCGGAAATCAAGAATTTATGCTTTATGATGGTTTGATTAGTTTAGTTGGTAATATGCTATGGTATGTAGTATTAATCATAGTTTGCTGGCTTATTTATCGTGCTCGCCGCAACGCCGACAACAAAAATGCAGAAATCATGATGAAGGCTATCGAAACCAATTCAACTGTCGATGCCGATAAGCTAATCAACGCTCTCAGCCAACCGCGCAAGTCGCCAGAGCAGATTCGTCAGCGCTATCTACTTTGCGGTTGCATCGGAACGTTCATCGGCCTTGGCGCCATTGTTATTAACGTTATTTGCATCAGTATGTATGGTGGCAATAATAGGTATTATACTTTAACGCCCGTATTCCCAGTGTTATTAATGTTTGTTGCCGGAATCAGCCTGGCAGTCGGCATGGCGTACATGACCGTTTTCTTCGCTTCAAGAAAAAACTCGAAATCTAATAAGGAATAAATGACCCGCCAGGAATTTATCCGGCATGTGGAGAGCAATCAGGAGGCGGTTCGCCGGTTCCTGACGGCTCTCTGCTGCGGCAACAGCGGCTTGGCCGACGACCTGGCGCAGGAGGCTTTCATGAAGGCATATCTCTCGCTGGACGACTTCCGGGGCGAGAGCGGGTTTCGAACATGGGTGTTTCGCATTGCCTACACAACGTTCGTTTCCGACCGCCGCGTCGCGCGCTGCCGGTTCGAACCCATCGAGTCCGCCACCTCGGTGGCCTCGCCTGGACGGGCAGATTCCGGCTTCGACAATCAGGCGCTCTATGCCGCCCTGGAGCAACTGTCGGAAAAGGAGCGTTCGGCCATTTTGCTCCACTATATGCAGGGCTATTCCGTTGCCGAAATCGCCGACATTACAGAATCAACCGTCGCCGCCGTTAAGCAACTGCTTTCGCGCGGGCGCGTTCACCTTAAAGATTTATTAAGCTAACGATTATGGACGACGATAAACTCAAAGATATTTTCGCCGGTTTCAACCCCGAAATCTCCGACTCAGCCGACTTTATGGCCGGTTTGAACCGCCACCTCGAGTTGGCAGAGCTGGCACGCCAACGAATCGAGGCTGCACGCCGCCGCAGCAAGCGCGCGGTAATCATCGCCGCCATAGCCGGTTTCGGCGGCGGCGTAATGTCGGCGCTGTGCTATCCGGCTCTTCTGAGGCTGGCTGCGTCGTGGTCGGTTGAGGCAGCTCCGACTCTGGCCGTCGCGGTTCTGTCGGCCCTGACCCTGCTGCTGACCTATGCGGCCTATGACCTGGCGCTGGCATCATCGGAAATAAAACATTAGACTTAGTCTAAATATTGAATACTTAGTGAAACATCATAAAAGCGGCTATAATTGGTCGCTTTTGTTGGTTAAGACGCCGTATGTTTCACGTTGTAACTAACTTAAATGGCTGATAATCAGTGGGTAAATAAAATCAGCTGTTTGCAATTGTAAACAGCTGATTTTCAGCAGTGTTTAATTCCTTTGAAAAAAACAAATCTTTCGCCGTTTTTTTTTCAACAAAAAAAGTATGAAATTTGCATTGCAAAACGTCAAATCACCCCAATTTTAAGTCAATCTGCCACATGGAAATGACTCCCCAAGAAAAATGGGCTGAATGCTGTCGCCTTTTCCGCGACAATGTTTCGCCCGAACAATTCGACTGCTGGTTCAAACCCGCGCAGTTCGTTTCGTTCATCGACCAAAAGCTGACGATTCGCGTACCGTCGTCATACTTCAAAGAGCAGCTCGAGGCAACCTACCTGCCGCTGCTCCGCGTCGTTTTGCGTCGCGTTTATGGCTCGGACGTTAAGCTGTTCTATAACTATCAGGTCGTTAGCGGGCAAAAGGACGCAAATGTGGCAGAGTCCTCGACCAATCAGTCCGCTGCGGTAGGCAACCGAACGAATGCGGCCAACCCCTTCGTTTCCAAAGGCGAGGAAGAAATCGACACCCAGCTCAACCCGCGCTATAACTTCGACAACTACTGCACCGGCGAGTGCAACCTGCTCGCCGGCACTATCGGCAAGGCGATTGCAAAAAATCCGTCGAGCCAGACCTATAATCCTCTCTTCGTTTTCGGCCCTCCCGGCGTTGGCAAGACCCACCTGGTTCAGGCCATCGGCATCGGCATTAAAGAAACCCGCCCGAGCGCGCGCGTGCTCTACGTTACCGCGCGCCTGTTTGAAAGCCAGTTCACCGCAGCCAACGCCCGCGGCAAAATCAATGATTTCACCGCTTTCTACCAGGGCATTGACACTCTGATTATCGACGACATCCAGGACTTCATCGGCAAGCCCGGCACCCAGCGCACTTTCTTCCATATTTTCAACCACCTCCACCTCAACGGCAAGCAGCTGATAATGACCAGCGACGTTTGCCCCTCGGAGATGGACAACATGGAGGAGCGCCTGCTTTCGCGCTTCAAATGGGGCATGACCTGCGAACTCTATCGCCCGGACTACGATATGCGCTTAAAAGTGCTGACAACCAAGGCCGAGCAGGAGGGCATTGATATACCTCGCGAGGTTCTGGAATATATCGCCGAAAACGTTACGAAGAGCTTCCGTGAACTCGAAGGCATAATGGTTTCGCTCGTTGCCAACTCGGCGATTGAAAACCGCCCCATCGACCTGGCGCTGGCCCAGAAGGTGATTGCCAACAGCGTTAAGATTCGCCGCAACACCGTTAACTTCGAAATGATTGCCGAGCAGGTTAGCGCCTTCTATAACATTGCTGCCGACGAGCTCTTTACCCGCTCGCGCAAGCGCGAAATCAACGATGCGCGCCAGGTTGTTATGTACATGACCAAGCGACACACCCAGCTGTCGCTCTCGGCCATTGGCTCGCGCCTGAGCCGCAACCACGCAACGGTTCTCCACGCGGTCAACAACATTGAAAACCGCATGGCCACCGAGCCGCAGCTGCGCGCCGACATTGCCGCCCTGGAGCAGGCGCTTTCGCCCCGAGGCTAATTCTCTTTTTTAGCGATAGAGAGTGCGGAAGCCATAGGTTTTCGCAAGATGCTCCGCCTGGTCGGGCGTGGCAAACAGTTGCAGCGAATCGCCCGCAAGCGCGTCGCGTCGCAGATAGGCCTCGGCCAGGTCGGGATTGTCGCCGACGTTGATTCCAATGTGGGTCAGATTAGGGTCGGCTTTGGCGCGTGCCGCTTCCTTGATGTTTTCCATTCGCGAGGCAGCGTTATCAGCATTCCAGATGGTAACGCTGACGTTTTGCGTGCCGAGATCGGCCAGGTTCAGTGTGCCCAGGCGGTGCTCGATATTTTCGGGCGGTCGGGTGGGGTAGTTATGCAGCTGCGACGCGGCGCTGTTGCGGCTCGAAATCAGCAAAAGCACCAGTGCAGCCAGAAAAATAGACAAAGGTGCACGATAATTATTCATGCACCTATAACGTTTCAGAAGATTGGAGAGTTCGCTCAGCGCAGGCTGACGCTCAGCTCGCCCAGTGCCTGTTCGGCCTTTTCGCGGGCGGCGAGAACGGAGTCGGCGGTTGCGAGGATGACTGCCATGCGGCGGTGGCCCGAAACCTCCGGCTTGCCGAAAATGCGCATCTGAGTGCCCGGCGTGGCCAGGACGCGGTCGAGGTTGCCGAGAACGATTTCGCGGCTGTTGCCCTCAACGACCACCGCAGCGCTGGCCGACGGACCGAAGAACCTGATTTCCGGCACCGGCAGACCAAGGATGGCGCGGGCGTGGAGCGCGAACTCGCTGAGGTCCTGGGAAATCATGGTGACCATGCCGGTGTCGTGGGGGCGCGGCGAAACTTCCGAGAAGATAACCTCGTCGCCCTTAACGAAGAGCTCAACGCCGAAAAGGCCGTAGCCGCCGAGGGCGTCGGTTACCTTCAGCGCGATTTCGCGGGCGCGCTGAAGCGCCAGGGGCGACATTGGCTGCGGCTGCCACGAAAAGCGGTAGTCGCCGTTGACCTGAACGTGGCCGACCGGCTCGCAATAGGCCGTGCCCGAAATGGAGCGCACGGTCAGCAGCGTGATTTCATAGTCGAACTTAACGAAGCCCTCAACGATTACGCGGCCGGCGTCGGCGCGGGCGCCTTCGCGGGCCTCGGTCCAGGCGGCCTCGATCTGGTCGGGCGTCTTTATTGTTGACTGGCCGTGGCCGCTCGAGCTCATTACCGGCTTAACGACGCAGGGCAGGCCAATCTCCTCAACGGCCCGGAGAAACTCGGAGTGCGACGACGCGAAGCGGTAGGGCGATGTGGGCAGTCCCAGCTCCTCGGCCGCCAGGCGGCGAATGCCTTCGCGGTTCATGGTCAGCAGAGTAGCGTTGGCCGTAGGGGTTACGTTGAAGCCCTCTTTTTCGAGCTCAACGAGCGTTGGCGTTGCAATGGCTTCAACCTCGGGAACAATATGGTCGGGGCGCTCGGCCTCAACAATGCGGCGCAGCTCGGCGCCATCGAGCATGTTGAAAACATAGCTGCGGTTCGCAACCTGCATTGCCGGAGCGTCGGCATACTTGTCGCACGCAATGACCTCAACGCCGAAGCGCTGCAGTTCGATTGCAACTTCCTTTCCGAGTTCGCCGCTTCCGAGCAGCATAACCTTTTTTCCCGAAGGCGTAAACGGGGTTCCGAGCGAGGTCATCCGAATTTGCTGATTTTATGTAGTTGTTCTTCGTTTAGGATTCTGATGCGGCGGCCGTCAACGGTTATGAGGCGCTCGGTCGCGAAGGCCGAGAGCGTTCGTATTGCGTTGGCGGTCGTCATGTTCGAGAGGTTGGCGAGGTCCTCGCGGCTGAGGTAGATGCGCAGCGTTGAGTCGTCGTCTTCATAGCCGTAGTTCTGAATCAGAATAATCAGAGCCTCGGCCAGGCGGCCTCGGATGTGCTTCTGGGTCAGATTAACGATTTTCGTGTCGGAGTTGCCGAGATTGTGGGCCAGCTCGCGAATAAAGAACAGGGCCACCTGATTGTTCTGCTCAATCAGGGTCTGAACGATGCTCAGCGGCAGCGTGCCGACGGTGCTCTGCTCAAAAGCCGACGCCGAGCTGACGTATGGCTCCTGGGCAAAGTAGGCGCGATAGCCGAAATATTGCACCGGGCGAATCAGCCGCAGAATCTGCGACCGGCCGCCAATGCCCTCTTTCCACTTTTTTACCTTGCCTTTGAGCAAACACCAGAGATTAACCGGCGCGTCTCCCTCGGCGTAGATTACTTCATTTTTTTTGTAGTGGTGCAGAACGAAATTTTCCGAAACCAGGCGCTTTTCATCGGGGGTCAATACCGACCATAAATCTGCGAGGTCTTCGCTTATAACGTGTTCCAATACTTGTTTAATCATGGTGCAAAGTTACGACTTTTTAACCAATTATCCAAAAATCGCCGTTATCGCCGTTTATTCTGCGAAAAATTTCGTAACTTTGCAGAAATTATATACCGATGGCTCGAATTCTTTGTATAGACTACGGACGGCGTCGCTGCGGAATCGCGGTGACCGATGAGTTGCGCATTTCCGCCTCGCCGCTAACGACGGTCGGCGCCCACGAAATCCTGCAATTCGTTCAGAACTATATTGCCGCCAACCGCGTGGACCTGGTCCTCGTTGGCCGCCCGACGACCCTGCGCGGCGAAGACTCCGAGTCATGGACGTATATTGAGCCGTTTACCCGCGCGCTGCAGCGCCGCCTGCCGCAGGGAGTCAGGATGGAGCTCTATGACGAGCGCTTCACCTCCTCGCTGGCCCACAAGGCAATGCTCGCCGGCGGGTTGCGCCGCCAGGCCCGCCGCGACAAGGCGCTGGTCGACCGAACGGCTGCAACCATCATTCTGACCGATTATCTTGAAAGTATATATAACCACTAAATGAAACTCCCTATTTATATTTATGGTCACCCGGTGCTTCGCAAACCGACCGAGCCGCTGACCCCCGACTATCCCGAACTGCCGAAACTCATCGACAACATGTTTGAAACCATGTATGCCGCCGAGGGCTGCGGACTGGCCGCGCCCCAGGTTGGCCTGAGTATTCAGCTGGTAGTTATCGACGTTGACGTTCTGAAGGAAGACAATCCCGAGTGCGCCGGTCGCAAAATGGTGCTCATCAACCCCGAAATCGAGGTGCTCGACGGCGAGGAGCAGACCCGTGCGGAGGGCTGCCTGAGCCTGCCCGGCCTGAGCGAGAACGTTGGCCGCGTCGAACACATTCGCCTGCGCTGGCTCGACGAGAACTTCCAGCCCCACGAAGAGGAAATGTCGGGCTTCCTGAGCCGCTGCGTCCAGCACGAAGTTGACCACCTCAACGGCAAGGTCTACATGGACCATGTTTCCGCAACCCGCAAACTGCTGATACGCAATAAGCTCCGCAACCTCGTTGACGGCAAGTTCAACTGCGACTACCGCGTTAAGACCGCCGCCCGCCGCAAGTAATTCCGACCTAACATAATTCCACCGAACACCAATTCAATCATTCCCTCCAAATGGCAGACGATAAGAAAATCATATTCTCGATGGTAGGTGTCAGCAAAACCTATCCTCCCCAAAAGCAAGTGCTGAAAAACATTTACCTGTCGTTTTTCTATGGTGCCAAAATCGGCATCATCGGTCTCAACGGCTCCGGTAAATCGTCGCTTCTGAAAATCATTGCCGGAATCGACAAGGATTATCAGGGCGAAGTCGTTTTCTCGCCCGGTTACTCCGTTGGCTATCTCGAACAGGACCCCAAGCTCGACCCCGAGAAAACGGTTATCGAGGTTGTTCGCGAGGGCGTTCAGCCCATCATGGATATGCTCGCCGAGTTCGACAAAATCAATGAGGCCTTCGCCGAACCCGATGCCGACTTCGACACCCTGCTGGCCCGCCAGGCCGAGCTTCAGGATAAGCTCGATGCCGCCGACGCCTGGAACATCGATTCCAAGCTCGAACGCGCAATGGACGCCCTGCAGTGTCCGCCCGACGATCAGCCGGTAACGACCCTGTCGGGCGGCGAACGCCGCCGCGTGGCCCTCTGCCGCCTGCTGTTGCAGCAGCCCGACGTTCTGCTGCTCGACGAACCGACCAACCACCTCGATGCCGAGTCCATTGACTGGCTCGAACAGCACCTGCAGCAATATCCCGGAACTGTTATCGCCATTACTCACGACCGCTACTTCCTCGACCACGTTGCCGGTTGGATTCTTGAACTCGACCGCGGCGAAGGCATTCCCTGGAAGGGCAACTACTCCAGCTGGCTCGAGCAGAAAACCAAGCGCATGGCCCAGGAAGAGAAGCAGGCGTCCAAGCGCCGCAAAACCCTGGAGCGCGAGCTCGAGTGGGTTCGCATGGCACCCAAGGCCCGCCAGGCAAAAGGCAAGGCGCGCCTCAACTCCTATGACCGCCTGCTCAACGAAGACCAGAAGGAACGCGAAGAAAAGCTCGAAATCTTCATTCCCAACGGTCCGCGCCTGGGCAATAAGGTTATCGAGGCTCAGGGCCTGGCGAAAGCCTTTGGTAAAAAGCAGCTGTTCAAGGACCTGGACTTCACCCTGCCCCCCAACGGCATTGTTGGCGTTATCGGCCCCAACGGCGCCGGCAAAACAACGCTGTTCAAGCTCATCATGGGCCTGGAAGACGCCGATGCCGGCACCTTCGACGTTGGCGAAACCGTTAAGGTGGCCTACGTTGACCAGACCCACCGCGACCTGCTCCCCGAAAAGAGCGTCTACGAGGTGATTTCGCAGGGCGTCGACAGCTTCCGCATGGGTGGCCGCGACGTTAACGCCCGCGCCTATCTCAGTAAGTTCAACTTCTCGGGCGCCGACCAGGAAAAGAAAATCGGCGTGCTCTCCGGCGGCGAACGCAACCGCCTGCACCTGGCAATGGCTCTGAAGCAGGAGGGCAACGTTCTGCTGCTCGACGAACCGACCAACGATATTGACGTAAACACCCTGCGTGCGCTCGAAGAAGGCCTCGAAGCCTTTGCCGGCTGCGCCGTTGTTGTTAGCCACGACCGCTGGTTCCTTGACCGCATCTGCACCCACATCCTTTCGTTCGAAGGCGAGGGTAAGGTCGTTTACTACGAAGGTTCCTACTCCGATTATGAAGAATATAAGCGCGCCCACACGCCCGACGGCAAAGAGCCCGTGCGTCGCCGCTACCGCAAACTGATGGAATAATGAAGAAAACCGCTCTTTTCTCTCTCGCCCTGCTCGGGCTGGTCGCCGCCGGATGCTCCAAAACCGACTCCTGGAGCCTGGCCGGCGTGGCCCCGGCCGGGGTCGATACCGTCTATATCATGGCGCCGACCCTCGCCGGCGGCTGGTATGCGCTCGACTCCGCCGCCGTTGACTCTCGTGGCAACTATGGCTTCACCCTGCCGCGCGCAAAGGGCGAGCTTTTCCGTGTTGACCTCGGAGGCCGAAGCGTTTACCTGACCGCCGACTCGACCGAATCGCTGACTCTCGACTCGCTCGGAGTGCGCGGCGGCTCGGTTGAGGCCGGGCTGTTCAACGCCGTTGACTCGGCGCTGGCTGCCGGAGCCGACGCGCGCGGAGTGCTGCGTGCGCTCAACGGTGAATATGCCTCGAAGGCCGCATATTATGCAACCCGCCTGATGCGCGACCGCCGCCTGCAGCAAACCGTTGCCAACCGCTACTCCGAAGAGCGCCCCGGCGAGCCTCTGACCGTCGTGCTCCTCTCGGAGCTGCAGCGCATGCTTCCCCAAAAGGTCTCAGACGAGCAAACCGTTATCCTTGCCGACGAAATCGGCTACTACGACGTTGAACTCATGGACCGCAACGGCAAAATGCAAAAGCTCTCCGACCTGGTCGAAGCCAACCCGCTGGTCGTTCTGGCCTATGCCGACTTCACGACCTCCGACGTTCAGGGCGTTACCATCGCCCTGGGCGAGGCCCAAAGCGCCGGTGCGGCAATCTATGAAATCGGCTTCGGCGAGAACCAACATCAGTGGGCCGCGGCCTCCGAAGGTATTCCCTGGGTCAGCGTTTACCAGAGCGACGCCGGCGACCGCACCCATATCAGCCAATACGCCGTCGGTCAGTTCCCGACCTACTTCGTTATCCGCAACGGCTCCGTCGTTGGCCGAACGTCCGATTCCTCCGAGCTCCCTAATCTTCTTAAATAATAATCAATCATGAAAAAGCTGTTTGCATCACTTTTGACTCTGCTGGCCGCTGCAACCGCCTCAGCCCAGACGCCGAAATATATTTTCTACTTCATCGGCGACGGCATGGGCCACGGCCAGGTACTCTCTGCCGCGACCTATAAGCGCCTCGTTCAAAACGACTCCCTGCCGCTGCTGATGATGCAGTTCCCGGTAGCCGGCATGGTAACTACCTATTCGGCCGATACCCCCGTAACCGACTCTGCCGCAGCCGGAACAGCCCTGGCAACCGGTTCCAAGACCCGCAACAACATGCTCGGCATGAACGCCGACACCATTGCCGTCAACTCCGTTGCCATCGACCTGGCCGAGCGCGGCTATGGCATCGGGCTGGTGACCAACGTGTGTCCCGACGACGCCACCCCCGGCGCCTTCTATGCCCACGTTCCCGCCCGCTGGCAGTGGCACGACATCGCCCTCCAGTTCGCCGAATCGCCCGTCAGCTTCCTGGCCGGCTCCAAGCTGCGCGGCGCAATGGTCAACGGCAAATACACCGGCCTCTACGAAAAGCTGGCCGACAAGGGCGTCACCATTGTTCGCGGCGTTGAAAACCTCCCCGCCGAACATCCCTCCAAGCTCCTGCTGCTCAACACCGACACCGTTCAGCAAAACATGGGCTACACCATCGACAACCCCAAAGGCAACACCCTTGGCCAATATACCGACGCCGCTATCAACTACCTGACCGCCACTTCGCCCGACCGCTTCTTCCTCATGGTTGAAGGCGGCAACATCGACTGGGCCGGCCACGACAACGACGGCCCGACCATCGTGCGCGAAGTGCTGGCCTATGACGACGTGCTCCGCCAAGCCTATGATTTCTACCTCCGCCACCCCGAAGAAACCCTCATCATCGTTACCGCCGACCACGAAACCGGCGGCATGACCGTCGGCCAGCGTTCAACCGGCTATAACCAATATCCCAAAGTCGTTGACCGCCAGCACATCTCCAAGGCCCGCTTCTGCGACTACTGCTGGGAAATCCTCAAATCGCGTCAGCCCATAACCTGGGAAGAAATGCAACAGAAACTCGTTGCCGACCTCGGATTCTTTGACGTTACCAAACTCTCCGACAAGCAGCAGCGTCGCCTCAAAGAATCCTTTGACCGCACCTTCGTCACCCTCGAAGGCGAAGCCTACGAAAACCTCTACTCCAGCTATCCGGAATTTGCGCTGGTAGTCTTCGACATCCAGAACGAAATCGCCGGCTACGGCTTCACCTCGCCCAAACACACCGGCAACCCCGTTCCGCTCTTCGCCATCGGCGTCGGCGCCGAACGCTTCGGCGGCTCCCTCGACAACACCGACATCCCCCGACTCCTCCGCCACCTCACCAAATAAACCCTGCCGTGAAAGTTTAACCGCAACACCAAAATGCAACAGCCTCGGGTAAAGCACTAATGGCTTCCCGAGGCTATTGTTTTGTTGAGGTGGGGGCAGATGATGATTAATTGCGGGGATATACGTTCTTAACTATCCTGATGCTGACTTCATACAAGAGATATAGAGGAATGGCAACGAGAATGAGGGTCATAACGTCGGGCGGAGTGATGATTGCGGCTACCAAACAGATTATCAAGAAAGCGTAGCTTCTATATTGAGCCAGCAAGTCGGAATTGATTATCTGCATTTTAGCCATTATAAAGGCTATTACCGGTAGCTGAAAAACCAGTCCCATCAGGAATGTGAGGCTCACGAAGGTTGTTATATAGCTGTCTAAAGTAATTGTGCTGTGAATTTTGTCGGCCACGGAGTAGGTTCCTAAAAACCTGAAAGATAGCGGGAATATGATATAGTAGCTCATCAATACACCCATTATAAAAAGGATATAGATTGTAAAAACTATTCGGGTTGAGTAGCGCTTTTCGTTTTCCAGGAGAGCAGGAGATATGAAATGGAAGAGTTCGAAGAGAATGAGCGGGGAGGCGAAAAGCAATGCGAGGTATATTGAGGTAGATATGTGAGTCATGAATTGACTTGACAAATCAGTAGCAATCAAATCAACATGAAATTCATTAAAACAAAATGCCGGGTTAAAGACTTTGCATAGTTGTTCAATCCATCGGTAAGTTGCGAAATTCCATTCGCTCGGGGCCAACAGAAGGTTGAATGTTGCGGTTTTGAAAGCGAAGATTACGCAAGCAAGGGTTATGGTCACGGCGACAACTCTAAATAGCATCCGGCGGAGCACCTCGAGGTGTCCGCCGAATGTCATCAGATCATCGTCAGGCGTTGTCGGCTTGTTCTTCCTTGTCGGGTTCGGGTTCATTATTTGGGGTAGAGTGGGGGTCGTTCATTCCGTTTTTGAATTCGCGCACTCCCTGGCCCAGTCCGCGCATCATTTCAGGGAGCTTTTTGCCACCGAACAGTAGTAGAGCCACACCTCCGATGAGAAGAAGTTCTGTTGTTCCTATAAATCCGAAAATCATGGCAATAATAATATTAAGGAATTACAAGAATGATTTCGCAGGTGTCGAAATTTATTTCCCAATGGCCGTTGTCGGAGCTTTCCCAGTTATATTTCTGAGCCATGCGGTCCCACCAGTTCTGAAATTTTGAACCTGTTTCGCCGAGGTCTTTAACGAGACGTTCGTAGAGGTCGCTGTTGTCGGCAGTAACTATTTTAGCAAGTTCATTCAGTCCGTTGCGCCGTTCGAAAAGGCTTTGGATTTCATCACGTTCCTCAGTGGAAACTGTTCCAATTGTTTTTTTCATGTCTTTTTTGATTATTTAGTTTAGATATACCAGCCACCTTTACCATTGCATCCGGCACATTTACCAGTGCCTCGGCATTCTCCACAACGTCCATTCTTAGCATATTCATATTTTCCTGTGCCGCCACATGAGCTGCATTTGCCACCATCACATTGGGAGCAATAATGCCACTCTTTTTCGACAGATACTGAGGTAGATCTTGTTGGCGTTATGTAGGATTGCGTAGTATTTATGTAAGACGAAGCCGCAGGTTTTGTGGCCGGGGCGTATGGCATATAGTAGTTAGCTCCGGATAAACTATTGCCTACGGCTTGAAGGCCTTCTGACCATTGTTCGAGGCTCCCGCAAGACGAAAGGGTGTTTAATGCAAAAAGAGCAATGGCCATAAGTGCTTTCCTCCAAGCATTAACTTTCAAGGTTTTTAGAACTGAAAATAACATAATAATGATTTATATAGTAATGAATTAGAGCATTGTACTTACATGTTGATAAGGCTATCCAGCGGATCTGAATAATCAACAGGTTTAATTTCGATTTGTGTAATTGGCCCTACATGTTTTTGAATTGTTTCAAGGAGTTTTTTGGAAGCATTGCGCTCGATATGGGCAATGACGCATTGCTCGTGTGATGGAGTGTTGATTTCAAGGGTCGTTTTTTGGTTGAGCCACACGCACCGGCGACATTGATAGGCATCGCATATGCTGCAAATAGGGGCATGGTCGAGGCGGTAGAGCTGCGGATTTTTGATAGCGATACCGTCGTCGATATTACCTAAGGATTTGCTACCGTCGAGGTAGAATGCCGGGCAAGCATAGAATTGACCGTCGGGGGCGAGAGTAATGCTTTCGTGTCCGGCATTGCAATTATTCATCTCGTTAAGGAATATTCTATCGGTCAGAAGATTGAAATGAATATAGTGGCCGACTTTGTATTCTGTTACGACTGCCGGAATCAATGTGTCAAGAGTCCTTTCGTAGCGGTCGAAGTCTTCAGGCGAAAATTCGTGAGGATTTGTTAAGAGAACAACCAGTCTGTCAAGCTTTGGCAAGATGGTATCTAACAGTCTGGCGTTATCAGCGAAATCTTCTTTTGCGGTCCTGATTATGTAGCTTTTTTCTTTGTTGAACGGATAGTAGTTTATTGAAGCCCAGGTGTCAAAAACAATAACGTCGGCATTCTCTGTTAACTGTTTGTCTTCGCAAGTGGAGCTTATGATAGAAATATGGTCGACTGAATCGATAAGGTCTTTGTAACTTTCGGGAATAGGTTCGTCGGGATATAGGAACTGAATGTTAAGATTTTCTTTCATTGCCCATACGATAGCTTTTTTGAGAGTGTCGAAATCAATCAGTTGCGTATCGCAGGCCGGCCTATCGTAGTGGCAGAAAGAAACGGCATTTTTAGCCAATGGGATTATGAGATATTTAAGCATGGCGTCAGCAAGGGGTATCGGTTGATTGTTTATGTAGAGCATTATACTCTTCGCGTTTGTTTTCGAGTTCGAGTTTTCGGAAGAGTTTGTTCCAATAGTAGTTATTAGCTCTTACGCGGGCTTTGTGCATTTTGCAGATTGCCGTTGCCCGCTGATATATTGTTGGAGTATCGGCGGCGTCGTAGTTTTCACCCTGACACCAGGCACACCCGCTTGCAACCTCGCACTCAACGCATTCGCGCGGAGATTGGACTGCACGATTCAATGCAATGAAAGGGCGAAGAAGATTGTCATTTATGCCGGTATCTGCGTTCCCGATAATCCGTGCCGATTTATCGCGAAGCGAGTATTGAGCAAATCTGGTACATGGATAGAAGTTCCCAGTTGCATCAATTGCAATCATCTTACCAGATCCGCACCAATTTTTATTATCGGATTTGCTCATTTTCTTACCTATATTTTCATCAAAGAATGAACAAGAATTATCGATGTATAAGTCGTTATCAATTATGTAATCTGCCAATTGTATTAACTGCGTTTCAAAAAGCAAATCGTCGTTCGGTTTCCATACATTTTCAAATACACAATTGATGTGAATTTCTTTAATTCCCAATTTGTATAGGTGTATAACGCTCTCAAAAATGTACGGAATATCAGCACTACTAATAGTAACCTTGGTACTTGCATTTGGAAATTGGCTGAGCCATAGAGGTATATTACGCACTACGTCATCATAGCTTCCGATTTCTTGTCCAACACCTTTCCATATTCTGTTGAGGTCATGTTTTTTCTTTGTGCCATCTATCGTAATTCCAATTGAAACATGATTCCGATTTTTTTTTATGAATCGTTGAATCTTTTCAGTATGGTAGTTTATGCCATTAGTAGAGAAACTAAAACGGTAAGAATTAAACCAATGGTGATTCAATCTGAACATCTCAGTTTTTAAGTAGTCGCATATACGGTCAATCAAATCGATTTCAAGAAATGGCTCTCCACCTATAAAATCAAAAATAACTGCCTCTTCTTCAAACTTATGTTCGTGTGATAGTATGTAATCAATGGCTTTTTTAGCTACGTCCCATGTCATCCGCTCGCTCTCATTTTTCCCTACGAGGTAGCAGTATTTACATGCCAGCTGACAATCCTTCGTTACTATAAATGTTATAGTTTTGGACTCTCCTGATTTCCAGCTTCGAGATATATCTTTTATCATTTGTAACTATGTCAGATTGTGTCAATTTATAAATTATAAATAGGTAGGTGGTATTATTAAATACCAACCTACCAGAGACGATTCTAAAAATTATTTCCAGGCATTCGTCTTACCATTGCATCCGGTATAGCATGACGCATGACAACCTCTTGCGCATCCGTCAGAGCAAGATGTGCAGGAACGAGAGCATGCAGCTAAACATCCGGTACAACCCGTAGTACAACCATACTTGCAGCTTGCCTCAGATTCTCCGGCGTTGGCAATTACTGGGAGATTGGCGAGTACGACTGCGCCTACGATGGGAAGCACGCTTTTTGCGGCTTTTTTGAAGAACTGTCTGCGCGACTGAAGTTCTTCGTTGTTGTTTTGTTTCATGATAGGTCTATCATGTCCTATAGGCTTCCCGAATTTGGACTATTAGGGTTAAAAAAAAGAAGCGTGAAAGCCTGTATCCGTTGCTCTCTCCGCTTTCCAAGGCTCTCGCATTGCCTATCCCGGTGGAAAGAGCAACGTCGAAGCCTCACGCTGTATGATATGATTTGATATAGGCTCATAACCGAACCTACACCATAGTATATATCATACCCCGATGGGCATCTACCGTTGCTACATTCTTGACCGGGTTTAGAATTTGCGAGATTCTGGAAAGCCAAGATATGCGCTTGATAAACGCTCTTTTGAAAATATGTGTGCATCCCGCCCCTCTAACCCCCATATCGGGCTTCGACGGACGATATGCGCGGCAAAGTTACGAATTTAATTAGTAATTATCAAATTGTAATGATAATTTTTTTTAGAAATTTGTGGGATTTGGTGGTGAGCGGGAAATTGCGTAACTTTGTTGTGGTAAATTTATGTATGTTTACGGATTTTTTTATGGATATAGATGTGGTCTACGAGGATAACCACTTGATTGTGGTTAATAAGCGGGCGGGCGAAATCGTTCAGGGCGACAAGTCGGGCGATGAACCGCTGGTTGAGCGCGTGCGCCAATATATTAAGGAAACGTATGCCAAGCCGGGCAATGTTTTCTGCGGGCTGGTTCATCGGTTGGACCGCCCCGTGGCCGGGCTGGTGGTGTTTGCAAAGACGTCGAAGGCGCTGTCGAGAATGAATGAGCTTTTCCGCAACGGCGGGGTTAAGAAAACCTATTGGGCTATTACCCGCAATGATCCGCCGAAGCCCGAAGATCGCCTCACGCACTGGATAACGACGGTTGAGCGCACGAATAAGAGCACGGCCCATTCCTCGCCGCGCCCTAACGCCAAGGAGGCCCGGTTGTCGTATCGGCTCATCGGGCGCTCGGAGCGCTATAATCTCCTGGAGGTGACCCTCGAAACGGGGCGCAAACATCAGATTAGGGTGCAGCTTTCGGCGATAGGTTGCCCGGTGCGCGGCGACCTGAAGTATGGCGACAAGCGTTCGAACCCCGACGGCTCGATTTCGCTGATGGCTCGCCACATTGAATTTGTTCATCCCGTTTCAAAGAAACTGATTTCTCTGACTGCCCCGGTGCCGGAAGGCGATCCGCTCTGGCAGGCTTTTAATCCCGATTCGAAATGAAGATAGTTTTTCTCGGAACTCCCGAATTTGCCGTTGAAAGTCTCGACGCAATCATTAAGGCAGGCCACGAGGTTGCCGCCGTTGTTACCGCAACCGACAAGCCCGCCGGTCGCGGCCATAAGCTGCTCCCGTCGGCAGTGAAGCAATATGCCGTTGACAAGGGCATTGAAGTTCTCCAGCCGGCCAAGCTCCGCGACCCTGAGTTTTTGCAGCGCCTGCGCGAAATCAATGCCGACATGTTTGTTGTCATCGCGTTCCGCATGTTGCCCGAAGAAGTGTGGGCCATGCCGCCCAAGGGCACTTTTAATCTCCACGCCTCGCTGTTGCCGCGCTATCGCGGTGCGGCGCCGATTAACCGCGCCGTGATGGCCGGCGAATCCAAAACCGGCGTAACAACCTTTCTGTTGCAACACGACATTGATACCGGCGACATTCTCCGCCAGGAGGAAATCTCCATCGCCCCCGACGAGAACGTCGGCTCGGTTCACGACCGCCTGATGCACCTGGGCGCGCGCGTAACCGTTGAAACTCTGGCCGACATTGCCGCCGGAACCGCGCGCCCCCAGAAGCAGATAGACGCCGAGGCAACCGCCGCTCCGAAAATTTTTAAGGACGACTGCCGTCTCGACCCGTCGATGACCGCCGAGCAGGCCCGCAACCATATCCGGGGCCTGTCGCCATATCCCGGCGCATGGACCGACGCGCTCATCGACGGCCAGGTAATCAAGGTGTTCAGCGCCGTTCATGCCGGCGACCGCCGTCCGGGCCACCTCTACATGGACTTTGCCGACGGCGCCCTTGAGCTGCTCGAAATCCAGCCGGCAGGCAAAAAACGCATGGCCGCTACGGACTACCTGAGGGGTCTGCGCTCTTAAAAAATGTTAAACATCGCCGTTTGGCACAATCTTTGCTATTCCTTGAGTAGTTATTATAAGAAAATCGCACAACAAACTTTTTATGGAAATAAGACTGACTCAAGAACTAAATAACATACTTCAGGAATCGCTCAACGTTGCGATGCACTGCGGGAGCTCGCGAATTACGCCCGAGCACATGCTCGCGGCGATGATTTCGTCGCCCGACGGTTCGTGTGCCAACGCTCTCGACAGCGTTGCCGGCACTCCCGGCTTTGCAATGGACTATCTCAGCCGCCTGATGGCTGACAATAACTATCAGGCCGACGTTGAGAGCGGCGTGTCGCCCGTGGCGCTTCCGCTGACCGAACGCCTCGTGAAGCTCTCGGCTCTCGAGGCGCGCCTGCTCCGCTCGCAGGTAATCGAGCCGGTTCATCTGCTGCTGGCCATGTTCCATAACTCCGAAATCGGAATTATGGCTTTCATGACTCCGCTCCACCATGCCGGCATTACCTACGAATCGCTCTTCGCGCTCGTTTCGGGCAAGGAGCCTCAGATGGGCTCCGGCTTCACCGACGATGAGGACGACGCCGACGAACAGATGCCCTCCGACTCGCAGCGCGCTGACTCGCAGCAGGCTTCGGCCTCCGGCAAGAAAGGCCACGACACTCCGATGCTCGACAAGTTCGGCATCGACATGACCCGCGCAGCAGCCGAAGGCCGCCTCGACCCCGTTATCGGCCGCGAAACCGAAATCGAGCGCGTTGCGCAGATTCTCTCGCGCCGCAAAAAGAACAACCCCGTGCTCATCGGCGAACCCGGTGTTGGTAAGTCGGCAATTGTCGAGGGTCTGGCCCTGCGCATCGTTAACCGCAACGTTGCCCGCGTTTTGTTCGACAAGCGCGTAATTGCCCTCGACATGGCTTCGCTCGTTGCCGGCACGAAATATCGCGGCCAGTTCGAAGAGCGCGTAAAGGCTATTCTGACCGAACTCGCCAAGAACCGCGACATCATCCTCTTCATCGACGAACTCCACACCATTGTCGGCGCCGGCAATGCCGCCGGCAACATGGATGCCGCCAATATGCTCAAGCCCGCCCTTGCCCGCGGCGAAATCCAGTGCATCGGCGCAACCACCCTCGACGAATACCGCACCTCGATTGAAAAAGACGGTGCGCTCGAACGCCGTTTCCAAAAGGTTATGGTTGAACCGACGACTCCCGAGCAGACCCGCGCCATTCTCGACAACATCAAGGCTCAGTATGAAGACCACCATAACGTTACCTACACTCCCGAGGCTCTCGACGCCTGCGTTAAGCTGACCGAACGCTACATCAGCGACCGCACCTTCCCCGACAAGGCCATCGACGCCATGGACGAAGCCGGCTCGCGCGTTCATATCGGTAACATCGCCGTGCCCCCCGAAATCGAAGCCCTCGAAGAGCAGGTGCGCCAGGCCGAAGAGCTAAAGCTCGCCGCCGTAAAGGCCCAGGACTACGAGCAGGCAGCCTCGCATCGCGACGAAGGCACCCGCCTGCGCAAGCAGCTCGACGACGCCAAAACCGCCTGGGAGCAGGAAATGAGCCAGCACCGCACTCCGGTCGATGCCGACAAGGTGGCCGAAGTCGTTGCGATGATGACCGGCGTTCCCGTTCAGCGAATCGCCCAGGCCGAGGGCATGCGCCTCGTTGAAATGGCTCCGCGCCTAAAAGCCGACATTATCGGCCAGGACGGCGCTATCGACAAGGTAGTCAAAGCCATTCAGCGTAACCGCGTGGGACTCAAAGACCCCAACAAGCCCATCGGCACCTTCATGTTCCTCGGTCCGACCGGCGTCGGCAAGACCCACCTGGCAAAGAAACTCGCCGAATATCTCTTCGACTCCGCCGACACGCTGATTCGCATCGACATGAGCGAATACATGGAGAAATTCACCGTTAGCCGTCTCGTCGGTGCGCCTCCGGGCTACGTTGGCTACGAAGAAGGCGGCCAGCTCACCGAAAAAGTGCGCCGCCACCCCTATTCGGTCGTGCTGCTCGACGAAATCGAAAAGGCCCACCCCGACGTGTTCAACCTCCTGCTGCAGGTAATGGACGAAGGCCGGCTGACCGACTCGCTCGGTCGCCGAATCGACTTCAAGAACACCATCATCATAATGACCTCCAATATCGGCACCCGCCAGCTCAAAGACTTTGGCAGCGGCGTTGGCTTCAACACCCGCGAAACCGACCAGGAGTTCAACCACGGCGTTCTCAACAAGGCGCTCAACAAGGCCTTCGCCCCCGAATTCCTCAATCGAATCGACGACATAATCATGTTTGACCAGCTCTCCAAAGAAGCCATCTTCAAGATTATCGACGTTGAACTCAAGGGATTCTACAAGCGCTGCGCCGACCTCGGTATCAAGCTCGAAATCACCGAAGCAGCCAAAACCTTCATTGCCGAGAAAGGCTACGACGCACAGTTCGGTGCCCGCCCCCTGAAGCGAGCCATCCAGAAATACCTCGAAGACCCGCTGGCCGAACTCATTCTGACCGGCAAAGCCCTCGAAGGCAAAACCATCACGGTTGACCACCCCGACGGCGCCGACACCGTAACCGTCACCACCGACTAACCCCAACACAATATCTAAATAAATTGCACTCCGGAGGCCTTGGGCTTCCGGAGTGCTGTGTGTTTATTCGGGAACGTAGATGATGTCGCCGTTTTCGAGTTCGTAGGCTATGCCGACGCGTTTGCCTTTGTTGCCCGATTGGTTTTGGTCGGCCGACGGGGTGTAGCGGTTGATTTTGTCGCCTTCTTTGGTTATGATTTCCATGTTGTCCTTGCCGGGATTCTTGACCATCGTGAAGTCTTCTTGCGAGAACATTTCGGTCATGTTGTAGCGGCTGACCAGGGCAACCATCAGCGCTACGGCAAACACCATTGCAACGTCAAACAGGTTGCTGACAACGCTCATCGGGTCGGAATCCTCGCCTGAGCGCCTGATTATTGAGCGGCGGCGGCGTGTCATTGCTTGTCGGTTCTAAGGGTTTGAACGGCATAGTCGAGAATCACGAGGCTATGGAGCGCCCATCGCTCGCGGGCCTGCTGCGTAATGAAGCCTATGGCGCTGACAACCAGCCCGACAACGGTAGTTGCAAAGGCAACCTGCATGTTATAGGCCATCGAGGCTATGTTGCCGGTGGCGAGGCCTACCAGTGCCGGTCCCATTGGAATCAGGGTGCCCATCAGGCCGAGAATCGGTCCCATTTTGGTCAGGATTTTCGATGTTGCGAGGCTTTTGTCGGCCTTGAGCTCATAGTCTGACACCAGCAGCTCAAGTTTCGCGTCATTGTCGCGGCAACCGAGAATCTGTTTCAGGCAATCGGTCACGGGTGAGCCGCTCTTTTCGGGCAATGCTCCAATGAAGGCAATGATTTCGTCGGCACTGCGATTCTTGATGCCTTCGTCGAGCATAGCGGCAGTTTTTCGTTCGGTCATGAACTGACCGAAGAACGCTCCGATGAGAATCAGCGAACGGAGAAACAGATAGATCAGCAGAACTATTACGGGCACAAGCAGACCCGTTGCAATCCAGTAGAGAATGTTTGAAATGATAGTCATGGGTTATTATTGAATTGGGTTATAATACTACTTGGGGGCGTCCGTTGACAGTTGCAACCACGCCGAGCATAGCAACTATGCAGTTAAGATAAAAAATGAGTTCAAGCCGGCTGAATCGATCCGGCAGCAGGGCCTTGAGACCGAGGGCCAACGTTGGCGACGCAACGGCTATGACTGCGCCGAGCCCGTAGCCGATGGTGCTGAAGTCGGCGCCGGTGAAGCTGAATAGCATTGCGGTCAGCAAGTAGAACATCGTCGGGAATATGAGAAGCCCCGGAAAATAGAGTAGGGCGGAGCGGAGTATGCGCTCGCTCAGACGCCGGCTATTGCTGTCGGCGGCGAAGCAAAATGCAATCTGAACGGCAACGTCGATTGTCAGGATAACCGCAACGTCGAGCATCAGCTCCGGCGAGCGCAACCACCCGGCAATCTGCGTTTTTGACTGCATGGCGGCAACGTCGGTCATCATAACTGCTGCCGCGGCCAGAATAACCGCCTCGGCCACTGCCGCCGCAGGCTTCATAAAGGTCAGTTTGAGCAGAAAGCTCAAACCGACCAGAAGCATTATCAATATAACAATCGTTTCCATTACAGTTCGTTTTTGCGTCGGCGCCTTATAACGACAAACACAACGAGCAGACCAACGGCCACTATTGCCGCAACGACTCCGCCACTGACCAGCGTTTCCGATTCGCGGATGCTGTTCAGCTCATCTTTCTGCATGACCATGCCGTCAGCGCCGCTATTGTTTTCGGCGCGGATATTGGCGATGGCTTCATTATAGATTGCCGCGGCTTGTGCATCGGTTTTCGAGGCTATAAATTCGCGTAGCTTGGGATTGTTGCAGACGAAGCCGGAACATGACGGTTCGTGGCGGTTGACCACCTCCGTATGCAGCCGGGCCAGTTCGGCAACCTGCTCGTCCGATGCGCTCCACATACCTTTGCGTACCGTTTCCAGCATAACTGCCGTTATCTCCTCCAGCGCCGCCGGGTTGACCGACGTGAAATACTCCTTGGTGCCGAGGTTGTTCGTATCTTTGACATAGGTGTCGTAGATGTCGTTCCAGAGCTCGTTGTCGATAACGTCGGCCTTCATGACGTTCCAGCCGTAGGTGTTGCGGACAACGTCGGCAATCGCCGACGCATCGCCGGCGCCGCCCCGCATTTTCTCTTTTATATAGGTGGGGTTCAGAATCGTTGTGCGGCTCTCAACGCCGATGGCTTCCTTAACCTCCTGCATCCGGTTGCGGTTTCGGTTGCGATAGTCGGCCAGGTAGGCATCGGGCTCTTTGCCGGTAACGGTGGCGACGGCCAGGTTCATGCCTCCCATAAATTCATAGACATGGTCGAGACTCAATGCGCCCCAGGTGTTGCTCTGGCGCGGCTGAACAACTACGTCCGTTCGGGTCAGGGCTGCCTCGAAGGCGAAATCGCGCATCTTTTCCCAATCCTTTTCAGAGCCGTAGGAAGCACCCATGTTGTTGATATACGTTTCTGCTATCAGGCTGCGGTCGTCCCAGCGGTCGCCGGCCTCGACCATTTCCTGAATGCCGGTGCCGTAGTTGCCGTTAACGCCGCCAAACACGCGCTCCGTCGACATTTCGCGCGCCTCTTTTGGCGAAACGCCCTTATTGACCAAATGGCGCTCGGATTCAACAACGCCTTCGGCAACATAGTTGTCGAAACTGTCGTCGGCAGCGTTGGCGGCCATCTCAACCGCGCGCGAAATCAGAAACAGCCGCGATGCAGCCAGGTCGCGCAGCTGTCCTGAGGTTTGAACAACAACGTCGATGCGCGGCCTGCCCAGCTCCTCCGACGGAATCAGGCGAAGGTCGGTGACGCGCCCAAACGGGTCGCGAACCGGCTCCACACCGAGCATGTAGAGAATCTGTGCAATCGTTGCACCCTCGGTTTCAATAAATTCGCTGCTCCAAAGAGTGTAGCTCACCTTGCGTGGCAGGGAATCGTTATGGGCGTCGCCATACAGTTTCAGCGTATTCTCTGCCAGCGCCTTGCCCTTCTCCCACGCGGTAACCGACGGAGTCAGCTCGGCGTTGACGGCAAACATGTTGCGCCCGGTTGGAAGCACCATCGGGTTCAGAACCGGGTCGCCGCCGGAGGTCGGGGCTGTGAAGCCGCCGTTCAGGGCGTTAACGACTGCCGCCATCTCGTTTGCCGGACTGGAGGCCAGCGCCGCCGAGTAGCGGCTGACGTTGCCAACGGCTTGTTCGAGTTCGGCGAAGGCGGCTGCGAGCTCCGAATTATCGGCTGCCGCTTCCGCTTCGGTCAGGCCGGCCATGCGCAGCAATTCGCTGCGATCGGGCACTTGCTTGCCGCCGAGTATCCGGCCAACCAGTGTGCGCGCCGGGGCGACATAGCGGCGCGAAAATGCAGCGCCTTTTCCCGAGTAATCGCCCTGAGCGCGACCGCGCAGTTTGTCGATAACAAACAGATTATAGGCTATCGGGTCAACGGTCATTGCATAGGTTGTCGATGCGATTTCGTCGGCAGTGTAGGGGCGGCCCATAACATAGTGCGCGCCGGTAATCTTTTCGTTGGCAAGCTCCTCGGCGAAATTCTCGATGCGGGCGATTTCGTCGGCCCGGTAGGGTCGGCTCATCACGCTGTCGAGGCGCAGCTCGCGGTGAATGCCCAGCTCAACGGCGAATTTCTTAACCGTTTTGGCCGCTGCGTCAATGAGATGCCGGTTCGGCTGCTCGGCCTCGATTTCACGGTTGTAGGAGTTAATGGCGTCCGTCAGGTTCTTATACGTTCCGCGAACGTTGCTCTCAATGAACGGCGGCGTCAGGTAGTTGACAATGCCGGCATAGCTGCGGCGTTTGGCCATCATTGCCTCGCCGACGTTGCCGGTCGAGTAGACGTAGACGTGGGGTAGGGTGCCTATCAGGCGGTCAGACCAATCGCGGCTGCCAAGGGCAACCTGCTTGCGCGGGGTGAACTCCAGCGAGCCGTGGGCGCCGAAGTGCATAATGGCATCGGCGTCGAAGCCGTGGCGCGCCCAAAGATAGGCCGCCACATAGGCATGGGGCGGAGCCATGTCCGTGCCGTGAACAATCTTGAACTCATCGTCGCCAATGCCGGCCGCAGGCTGCGGAATCAGAACTACGTTGCCGAACTCCAAACGCGCCAGCGCCAGCCGGCCGTCGGGAGCCTTCATTCCGCTACCCGGAAACTCACCGTCGACGCTTTCGACTTCCGCCGCCATTTCGCTGCCGAGCGACGTTTCAACCCAGTTGCGATAGTCCTCTCCGCTGATTAGCTCGGGATTGCAGTTCGCAATGAAATCCTCCATTGCGCCGACCGCATATGCTCCAAAAACGCGACCGCGCGAGTTCAACAAACGCTCGAACTCTTCGGCGCTTTCGGGCAGATTATCAACCTTGTAGCCCTCGGCTTTAAGCGACGTCAGCAGATTGAACAGCGACGGCGCAACCTCCATGCCTTCGGCCACCAGCGCGTTTTGGCCCGGGCCCTTGAAATAGAATATCGCAAGTTTCTTGTTGCCGTTAGGCTTGTTGCGCAGGGAGGTGTAGTTATTAACCGTTTCAACAAACTCTTCGAGCCTGCCGGGAATGGCCTTGATTTCGGGAACGCCGTCGTTGCCGTTGAATTGCGCGAACAGCGTCCAGGGGCGAATGGCTCCGTCGATTTCGGGCGTCACTATGCTCTGCGACATAAAGCCGCCGTTCATCCCCATCTTGTCGGCCATCCATTCGTCGTAGTCGCGGTTAACGTTGAGCGGGGCAAACAGCGGAATATTCTTGCGCCGCAGGTACTCTACGGCCATGTCGCCCAGTCGGCCATGAGCCATGTTAATCATGGCCGAAGGCGAAATGCTGTCGGCAACTCCCGAGGCGATTGCTTTCTGAACGATAGAGATGGGGTAAACAACGTTGCCGCTCTCCTCGAGCCGGGCAATCAGCTCGTCGGGCACACCCATCATCCCAGTCAGGATAACCTCCGGCGCGCCGGCTTTCAGGATTCCCTTGCCGGCGAGATATTCCCGATAGTCGGCCAGTGAGTCGAAATAGCGCATCCCGTCGTTGCCTTCGGGGTAGTAGAGCAGACCGGAAGCGGGCGCCTGAGCCTCGGAAATATCGCCTCGAAAAAAGCTCTTGCCGTCAATATTCGTTCGAACATAGTTCAGCATGCTGCGATAATTCTCGCGCCCTCCGCCCGAAAGATATTGCTTGAGGGCGTCGGTGCTTACCGAGTCGGTCGAGATTATCAGATTATCGGGATTCGTTGCGGCGGTGGTTAATATCGGGGTGCCGCTTTCGGCTGCAGCGGCCAGCAGCCGGCGTTCGTCGTCGGTCAGTCGCAGCCCCATGCCGTTGACAAACACCATGTCGAAGGTCGAAGCGTCGCTGAGATTCTCAATCTCCAGACGCTCGATTTTAATGAAGGAGTTATTGTTGGCGCGGCCGATTTCGCCCAATGTTATCGGCTGATAGTTAACGAAAGCGATGCGCGTCGGCGCCGCGAGCTTGTTCCAGGCAATCAGGGCTGCCACGATGGCAATCACGCATGCCGAAATTATCAAAAACAGTTTTTTCCGTGTCATTGTCAGTTAAATAGTTGGTCAATGTCTAATGAGAGACCTACCGACCAGGTGCGACCAAGCGTTGGCAGCGAATTCCAGTAATAGACCTTCGGTCGGTAGTTGAAAAGATTGTCAACGATGCAGTTAAGGCCGATTCCGCGGCCAACTTCCTGGCGCAGGGTGAATTTCCAGACCGAGTAAGCGCCGTCGGTCGCATATTTCGATTCAGGCTTTGCCAGATACTTACCCGACAGGCCCGCATAGAGCTTATATGCCTTGGCAAAGCGCTTCTCATAGTCAACGCGCCAGGTCATTGAGTGGGGTCGGGGATTCGAAAACTGCGAGTCAACGGTTCGGCCTCCCATGTGGAGGAAGTTATAGTTGAACATCAGTCCGAGCCCGTTTTGCAGGCTATAGCGGGCCGACAGGTCGATGCCGCAGGCCCTGACGCCATCCTCGTTGCAGTAAATTGCGCCGGCCTCGCGTCCGTCGTCGCCGGCATAGTCCGTGGTTGTTATGCGGCTGTCGTAGAAGTTGAAATAGCCGCCGGCGGTGATGCTATACGACCCCGCGGCGAAGCCGTCGTAGATTCGTCCGCCATGTTCCAGCGCCAGGTTGAAATTATGGCTTCGCTCAGGCTTCAGTTCCGGGTTGCCATAAATCATCTGAATCCCGGCCATGTCAAAGTTCATGTACATTTCCTTGAGCGTCGGCGCGCGGAAACCGCCGGCATAGTTGGCGCGGATAGTGAACCTGCCGAGTTTAAGCATGGTTGCCAACCGGGCAGTCAATGCATTATTGCGCGATTCGGAAAAATAGTCATAGCGGACGCTGGCAACAACGTTGAGCCGCCGCAGCGGATTCCAGTCGAACTGGGCGAAGGCGTCGGCCGATGATTGGGCGTGGGTTTCGCCGTTGGCGAACTGATAGGTTTGCAGGTAGTCGTGCATGAAATCCGCGCCCGCAGTCAGGGCGTTAGTGCCGAAAAAGCGGGTGTAGAGGGCGTGAACGATGTGCTGGCGGTTGCTGTAGTCATGGTCGTGGGTGCGCAGATTGTTTATGTAGCGCCGCTTGTCGTATTGATCGTAGGCATACGATAGCTCAATCGACTGAGCCGGCGAGATGGTCCACTCTCCGCGCAATCCGCCCGAGTAGTCCAGATAATTGTCGTCGTAGTTGACGCGCGTGCTCGTTCGATTGAAATATCCGCCGCGGGCGGTCAGCCGCAGATTGTCGGCGGCCTGAACCGACAGCCGTTCCTTAACGTTGTAGGTCGTGCCACCGAAAATGTTCATCAGGTTCGACTGAGTGTCGAACGCGTCGGTCAGCCTGACCGTTTCGGCGGTAATGAACTGGAAGTTAGTGTTTGAGCTGACTCTGTTTTTGTGGAAATTGATGTCGGCGCCGGTTCGCCATTCGTTGCCCAGAGCGCGGTAGCGCGAATTGAGATTCACGCGCCAGGGCTCCTTGCTGTCGCGGCTGATCAGATTAACGACTCCGCCGACGGCATTCGCCCCGTAGAGGGCCGACGATGCGCCTTTAACGATTTCCACCTGTCCAACGTTCTCCAGGTTCAATCGGTTGAAGTCAATGTTGTCCATCGTTTCGCCCGCCAGGCGTTCGCCGTCGACCAGAAACAAGACCGCCTTGCCGCCGAAGCCGTTCATGTTGAGCGACGTTTCCTGGCTCATCTGAAACGTGAACTCCAGCCCGGGCAATTCTTCGGCCAGCAGGTCTTGAATATTCGAGGCGTCGGTCTTTTTGATTTCGTCGGCGGTTATGAGCCGCGTAACTACCGGCACGTCTTTCAGCGACTTGGGCGTGCGCGTGGCCGTCACGACGATTTCCTCGATTTTTTTCTCAACTTTATTGGCCGCAAGGCTGTCGGCCGCCGTTTCGGCGGCGGCGCAGACAGGCAGTAGCAGCAGTGTGGCAGGCAGGAGTCTAATCACTTCTTGGTGGCGGTTGATGAGCAGATGAGCGGCATGGGCATCGCGCCGTAGGTCAGATTGTATTTAATGTTCAGGATGTTGCCCTGAACCGAGCCCGACATGGTGCAGGTATAGTTCTTTCCGCCGTCGGTTTGGCCGCTGACCTCGGTGGTTGCCAGCGTAACCGTTCCGTCGGCCTCGCTGACCTTAACGCCGGTCAGCTCGATAACGGGCATGGCCATCGGCGCTTCGCCAAATGCGGGGAGCGTAACCGAAACTGTCGATTCATCGGTGGCTTTAACCGTGTAGGTCATCTCCTCGAAGGTTGAAACGCTCCCCATGACCGAGCAGTCCATGTTGCCTACATAGCTTCCTTCAATGGTCTTGGCGGCGGGAGTTGCGGGTTCGTCTTCTTTGTTGCTGCACGAGGAGAACGCGGTCATGCAAAGCATTGCCGGCAGGGCGGCATAAATCAGTTTGTTCATCATTTTTTCTAAGGGTGATAATTGTTGGTAATTTATTTTATCCGGATTTTCGGCTGCAAAGTTAGCGAGATTGACGAGTGTCGGTCAATACTCATATTTTGGATAAATTTCTGACCCGTTCAGGTCGGTAGGGAGCTTGCGGGCGGAAAAATACCCAATTTTGAGTATGGTGTGTGTTGGAGATTGTTTTTAACTTTGCATGGGTTTTAACACCCTGTTTTCAACTATGGCAAAAACTCAGAATCAATTCACGCAGGAAGACCTGCTTCGCACCATCATTGAGAATCATCCGCAGCTGCTCGGAGTCTTGAGCCGCTTCGGTCTTTCGTTTGGCTTCGGCGACAAAACGGTTCGCCGCGCCTGCGCCGACGACGGCGTTGACCGCGACTCGTTTCTGGCCGTGTGTAACCTCGTTTGCGGCCTTGATTATTCCGACTATCAGATTTCGCTGCCGGCGCTGATGGCATATTTGCGTCGGGCCCACACCCATTTCCTCGAATATCTTCTACCCGCAATCCGCCGCAAGCTGATCGAGGCCATCAACTGCTCGGACATCGACGACGTAGCCTTTCTGCTGATGAAGTTCTTCGATGACTATGTGCGCGAGGTCAATAGCCATATGCAACATGAAAATGACGAAGTGTTCAGCTATGTGTCCAATCTGCTCGCAGGCGAAATCAGCGAGAATTTCCGCATTACGGACTATTCGCTCAATCACGGCAGCATGACTGAAAAACTGACCGAGCTGAAAGATATTTTTATCCGCCACTACCACGTTAAAGACAACGAAATCCTGACCTCCGCCCTGCTCGACATCATTCATTGCGGCGAAGAGCTCAACCGCCATTGCGCCATTGAAAACAACCTGTTCATCCCGGCGGTCGAGAAGCTCGAAAAGTCCCTTCAGCTGCGTGCGCTTGAAAATGAAGAAAGCGATTCCGAGCGGACCGACGGCGCTGCGATGGAGGCTATGACCGACCGCGAGCGCGAAATTATTTGCTGTGTGGCCAAAGGGATGTCTAACAAGGAGATCGCCGCAGAGCTGTGTCTGTCGATTCACACCGTAACCACCTATCGCCGCAACATTTCATCCAAGCTCCGCATCCATTCAGCTGCCGGGCTGACGATTTTTGCAATTCTCAATAACCTGATTGACATTAACGAGGTTAACCCTCATATCTGACCCCGCAAACCGATGTGACATCGGTTAAAGTATAGCTGTCAATTGCGCCTATAAAACGGTGTTATAATGAAAGATGATGTCGGTGAATTAAACATTGGTGCCAAATAATCTGAAAGAAAAGCGCAAAATTTTGATATTTGTTTGATTTTGACTAACTTTGCTGTCGAGATTAAACCAATTCTTTATCATGCGTAGAAACATGAGATTATTCATCACTGCACTTTTCGTTGCGTTAACTTCGGCGGGTATTTCGGCTGCCGACCTTTCGCTCTGGTATCGCCGCCCGGCAAATAACTGGGTAACAGAGGCGTTGCCGATAGGCAACGGCGACATGGGTGCGATGATTTTCGGCGGTATTGGCTGCGACCGCGTGCAATTCAACCACAAAACCCTCTGGAAAGGCTCGGACAAGCCGGGTGATCTCGGCTCATATCTATCGTTTGGCGACCTGTTTATAACCGAGTTGGACTCAGTCGGGGCGCAGGTTGAGGTTTCGGACTACATTCGCCGCCTCGACTTAACCGACGCCGTGGCCTCGGTGGGCTATCGGGCAGGCGATGCCACTTTCAGACGCGAGTACCTCGCCTCTTTCCCCGATGAGGTTATCGCCGTTAACTATCAAGCTGATTCCGACAGAAAGTTAAACCTTTCCTTGAAGCTCGTAAGCGCCCAGGGCGCTGGATCACGCTACTGCGCCAACGGCGCCTCCTTTGCCGGAACTCTCGCCAACGGAATGAGCTACTGCGCCGCTATAAGGGTCGCCGCCGATGGCGGAACGACCCTGGCAACCGACAGTGCGCTGACCGTTAGCGGCGCGTCGGCCATGACCGTCTATCTCGCTTGCGCAACCAACTTCGATCCCGCCGCTGCAGGCCATCTTGCCGACGTTGATCCCGCCGAGGTTGTTGCGGCGGCGCTCGACAATGCTGCCGCGAAAGGCTATTGGTCAGTTCGCAGCAGCCACGTCGCCGATTATTCCAACCTGTTCGGTCGCGTGGATTTCGAACTCGACGGAGCCGCCAACGACCGTCCTACCAACGAGCTGCTTGCCGCCGACTCCATAGCGAGCGCCGCGGCAATGACCGACATGCTGATATTTGCCTATGGCCGCTATCTGACCATCGCCTCCTCGCGCGGCATTGCCGTGCCCTCCAATCTCCAGGGCATATGGAATAAGGATGGCAACGCCACTTCGTCGGCCGTGTGGGCCTCCGACATCCACTCCAACATTAACGTTCAGATGAACTACTGGCCCGTTGAGCCGACAAACCTGAGCGAGTGCCATATGCCGCTGCTAAACTACCTCTATAACGAGGCCATGCGCCCCGACGGAGCCTGGAGCCGCAACGCCCGCGACCTCGGCGCCGCCCAAGGCTGGGTCGTTAACACCGCAGGCAACATTTTCGGCGGCTCCAGCGGCTACAAGGTCGGAAAATACTCGGTTGCCAACGCATGGCTCTGCGACCACCTGTGGCAGCATTATGCCTACACGCTCGACTCCGACTACCTGCGCCTGAAGGCATGGCCCGTTATGCGCTCAGCCGCGCGCTTCTGGCTCGAGCGGCTCGTTCCGGCAGCCAACGGCGACGGAACTCTGGAGTGTCCAAACGAGTATTCGCCCGAGCAGGGCGAGGTTCAGAACGCAACCGCCCATGCCCAGCAGCTGGTCGGCATGTTGTTTGCCAACTCGCTGCGCGCGATTGACGCTTTGGGCGACCCTGCCGACACGCCGCTGGCCGACTCCATCGCCGCGGCGCTGAAGAAACTCGACCCCGGGCTGCGCGTCGACTCCAACGGGCTGCTTCGCGAATGGAAATATCGCGAAAACACGCCCAACCAGGGCGCCGACAGCAACCATTTTGCCAACGACGAGGCAAACGTTTGGCAGGGCCACCGCCACACCTCCCACCTCATGGGGCTCTATCCCGGCTTCACGATCGACCACGGCATTGATGCCGATATATTTAATGCCGCAGTTGCCTCGCTCGCCGACCGCGGCGACGTTGCCACCGGCTGGGGACGCGCCTGGCGAACCGCCCTTTGGGCCCGCGCCCGAAATGCCGGGCGAGCCTATGACTCCCTGCGCGGCTTTGCCCACCGAACCGAAGTTCAGCGCTATGACTGGCATGGCGGGCTCTACGACAATATGCTCGACGCCCACGCAACCTCCGTGTTCCAAATCGAAGGAAACTTCGGCGCCACCGCCGCCATTGCCGAGATGCTGCTGCAAAGCCGTCCCGACTCGCTGGTTATTCTTCCGGCTCTGCCTGCCGCCTGGGCCGGCGGCTCCATCCGCGGACTGAAAACCATCGGCAACCACGAAGTTGACCTTAGCTGGAAAGACGGTCGCCTGACAAAGCTATGCATAAAATCAAACGCCGGCGGCCCCCTGCTGATAACCTGTCCGAGAATCGGCCGCCGACGCCTCCAAACTCTCCCCGGCCAAGAATATAACCTGACGTTCTAATTGCAAATTCCTAATTACTAATTATGAAGAGATTGCCGCTAAGCCTCCTCGCTCTAATCGCCGTCATAGCCGTTGCTTTCCGCGCCTCGGCCCAAACCGACACGCTCGGCGCCGATTCCACCAGGCTTCAGGAACTGACCCTGCAGATTCAGGAAATGAAGCTCAACGAAATCATGCTCCGCTCGCGGCTCGACAGTGCGTGCAACAGCCAGCGCCTCGCCGATTCCCTGAAAATCGCCGAGCAGCGCCGCTGCATTGACTCGCTCCGCACCGTGACCCCCGGCGTGCCCGTGGTCGTTGACGACGATACGCTCTTCACCCTCTATGCCGGTCGCAGCGGCTACTCCGCCATTGACCGCGCCGAGATGGTCAACGAAATCGTGACCACAATCGGCAGCCGTCAATCGCTCGGACGCGACTCGGTTTATCTGGTCGATAACGAAGGCTACACCGACATCATGTATGGCCGCCGCGTAATCATCAGCCTGACCGACCAGGATGCCCTCTGGCAAAACACCTCGCGCCGCGAACTCGCCGAGGCCTACAAGCCGATTATCGCCGCCAAGATTCAGCAGCTCAAAAGCGACCACAGCCTGTTTCAGCTCATTAAGCGCGCGCTGCTCTTCATGCTGGTGATTTTCATTCTGGGGCTGCTCGTTAAGCTGACAAACTACCTTTTCCGTAAGCTTCGCCGCCAGATCATCCGCTTCAAGCAGCAGCGCCTGCGCCCGCTGATTATCCGCGACTACGAGCTGCTCAACAAGCGCCGCCTGGGCCGCATGCTGATTCTGCTGAGCAACGTTTTGCGCTATCTGGTCTACCTGACCCTGTTCATGTTCAGCGTGCCGATGCTCTTTGCCATCTTCCCCCAAACCGAGCAGTTGGCGCTGAAAATCTTCCTCTATATCATCGAGCCGGTCAGAATGGTGTTGACATCCATTGTTGACTACATACCGAATCTCTTCATAATCCTCGTTATCTGGTTCTGCATCCGCTATATCGTTAAGGGCATTCACTTTATTGCCAACGAAATCGAAAACGAAAAACTCAAAATATCAGGCTTCTACCCCGACTGGGCGCAACCGACGTTCAATATCATCCGCTTTCTGCTCTATGCCTTCATGATCGCGATGATTTATCCCTATCTGCCCGGCTCCGACTCGGGAGTCTTTCAGGGCATATCGGTGTTCGTCGGCCTGATCGTTTCGCTCGGCTCCAGCACCGTTATCGGCAACATCATCGCCGGCCTGGTCATCACCTATATGCGTCCGTTCAAGCTCGGCGACCGCATCAAACTCAACGACACTACCGGCAACGTTATTGAAAAAACGCCGTTTGTTACCCGCTTGCGCACGCCCAAAAACGAAGTCGTTACCATTCCGAACTCCTTCATCATGTCGTCGCACACGGTCAACTACAGCGCCTCCGCCCGTCAGTTCGGCCTGATTATCCACACGACCGTCACCATCGGCTACGATGCGCCCTGGCGTAAGGTCCACCAACTCCTGATCGGCGCGGCGCTCAAAACCCCCGGCGTACTCGACCATCCCAAGCCTTTCGTGCTCGAAACCGACCTCCAGGACTACTATCCCTGCTATCAGATCAACGCCTACATTAGAGACGCCGACAAAATGGGCGACATAATGTCGGCGCTTCACCAGAATATTCAGGATGCCTTCAACGAGGCCGGCGTCGAAATTATGTCGCCCCACTACTTTGCTCAGCGCGACGGCTCAGCGTCGACTATCCCCTCAGAGTGACGAGATAGCCGCCCTTGGGCATCGATTTGATGCGCACGGGGTAGACCGTGCCTTCCTCGTCGATGAGGCTGACGGAGGTAATGTCGGCGGTGCCCTCGATCAGAATGCCGAGCGCGGCGTTTGCGGCAATGTCGGCAGCGTTGGCGCGCAGAGTAACGCGGCCGGTTTCGGCGTCGAAGAACGTGTCGAACTGAAAGTCGCGGCGGTTGTTCCAGAAATCGCCGTAGTCCTGGAAATTATAGAGGCCACACTCGCGCAGATCCATCATGTCGACCAGCATCTTTTCGGCCTTCATTTTCCAGTCGCGGTTCGGGTGGATGAGAACCACCGACGACGCGTAGTTCTTTTTCAGCTTTTCGAAAATTTCAAACCACTGCGCCGGTTTTTCGGCCCAGTTGTTGTCGTTCATGCCCGCGTCGCCGGAATAAACGTCGGAGAAATGGAGCGGAATCTGAAGAACGCCGGTTATTTCGCCGTCCCAGTCGTTGTTCATGCGCTGCGGAACCGGAAATTGCGCGTGGAGCGCCGGTGCGGTGTAGCACGAGCTGAACTGATAGCCGGCCATGACGTGGGCCTGCGGGAAGTGTTTGTTAACGCAAAGATGACCCGAGCGGAAGGCGCGGATGTTAACGCCGAAATCGCGCTCGAGCAGCTCTTTCGAAACCTGAAATTCAGCCAGGGTAGAGCCGGTTGAAACTCCCGCCTCAACGTCGCGGGTGGCATATTCGGCATATTCCTCGGGAGTGAACGGCGTCATGGGGAATCGCTCGGTGATGCTGAAGTCCGGATAGTGGCAAACGGAGTGGCTGCCGATGGTGTGGCCGGCCTCGAGGAGCTTGCGGACCGCCGGCAGAGTTTCGTCGCAATAGAACTGCGACAGATATTGCGGCTGGCGGAAATAGTGGACCGTCAGGAAATAGTGGCCGTTCAGCCCCATTTCGGTCTCATAGTCGGCCATCCAGTGCATTTCGTCGTAGGCCGTGCGCGAGTCGCAGTCGTGGGTCGGGATGAGAACTGCCTGATAGCCGTCGGGAACGGTGAATTTCCAGGCGCTGAGCTTATTGCGCGCGGCGCTGATGGCGCGAATGAAAAACGCCGGAATGTCGCTCAGAGGGCTGAAAGTCTGGCTGCGGCTCGACAGGCCCAGGCTCTTGTTGAGATGCAGACGCTCAACGACGTCGCGCCAGCGGAAGCCACACATATATGCGGCGCCCTCGCCGAGCTCGTTGCAGGTAACGGCAACCGCCTCCGGGTCATCGTTGAACCAGGCCAGGGGAGTGGCGGTCGAAACCGTAGCCGCAACCGTCGTTATCTCGCCGATGGCCACTGTGGTTTCCTCCGGGTCGTCGAAATAGACGGTTTCCGGGCGCGAAAGGTCGGCCCAGGTGTAGGTCGTGCGCGTTTTGGCCGTTGCCGAGTGGCCGCTAAGGCCAAACAGCTCTTTGAGGCCGTCGGTCATGTTGCCCTCGATTGCGGGAGCAACAACGACGCCGCCTTTCCTGACATAGTCCAGCAGCATGGCCGTTTCTTCGGGCGTGAACGTCGTTTTGCTGCTGCTTGCAAGAATAGGCGAGCTGATAACGATCATCGAGCCTTTGGCAACGGCTTCGCTGCAGGAAGTAGTAGTGAACCGGGGCAGTCCGGCGATTTCAAGCATGTATTCAACCGAGGCGACGTTGCGCGTAAGGTTTTCCGACTCCTTGTTCGGGGCGGTTACATCGAGAATGGCAACCGGCTTTACCAGCGTTGCCGAATCGGGAACAACGATGCTCCCCGCCTCGCCCTGGGGCAGGGCGTTGAACTTTACGCTCTTGATTCCGGCAATGTCGATTCCGCCGAAGCTATAGCCAGCCGAAGCCGTGGCCGACTCCGAGATGGTGCCGTCGGTGGTCTGAACCGACGAGCCGTCGGCGTTCGTTACCGTGAACTGGGCCGAGGCGCTGCCGCAGCCGATGATTGCCAGCGCTGCTAACGCGCTGAAATATTTTTTAGTGTCAGACATAACCTTAGCGTTTCTTGATTTTGAATGTTGAGTCGCCGCCGATTGTTACCAGATATATGCCCGGCGCGAAGTTGCCGACGTTGATGGTCGTCGTTTCGGCCCGGAGTTCGCCGTTATAGAGCGTGCGGCCGTCGACCGCGCGGATTGCGATAGCCGAACCGACTGCGGCGTGCTTGATGGTTAAAATATTATGAATCAGCGTGACCGATTCGCTCTTTGCTTGCGGCGCACTGATTGCATCGGTGGGCTTCACAGCAAAAGCTACTTCTTTAATATCGGGAATCTGAACATCCTTGCCAACCACCGTTATGAGCCCCGTTGCGTCGGAGCCGACCAAACAGCTGACGGATGAAACCGGCATCAGTACCTGACCGTCGCCGATAACGCACCAATTCTCGTTATCGGCTGCCGCTGACTCGAAAACCGCAGTGGCGCCGAGCAGCATAAAAAGAAAAAATTTATGGAGTTTCATGTGATTGAGAGAATATAAAAAAGGCAGGCACGTCGATTTCGACGTGCCTGCACGTCAGAGCTGTAACAATCCGTGTGAATTATCGATTGGTCATGCGGAGTACGTCAACACCATTACGGCCATAGGCCAGATAAATGATGTCGCCGTCAACGGCAACGTAGTTGCAGGAGGCGTTGATGCCTTCTTCAGCCGTGTTGCCGGGGTAGTTAGTGGCACCGGGTTTACCGTTGGTGTAGGTAAGAATCGGGGTTGAAATATCATTCTTGTCGAAGATATAGAGGCCCGAGCCGAAAGCCACATAGAGGTACTTATCGTCGATAGCCAGACCGTTGGCCGGGTTACGCTGGGTTTCACCGGCTTTGTATTCACCGGCAACAGCTCCGGCAGCATTGAATTTCTTCAGGCCACCATGACCGAGTGCAACGTACATTGAACCGTCGTTATCGAGGGCAATGGTATTCTTGCCGTCGATGGGCGAGATTTCAAGGTCGGAAGAAACAATGGTCGGATTGCTCCAGGTGTAGTCATCGGCGTCATACAGGCGGAGTTCGGCCGGAGAGGAGGCCGCACCCTGCACGCGCTCGGTGAGGTTAAGGGCGATAAGTTTGTTGCCAACGAGCGAGAGGTGCTTACCCGAGCCGGTAGTGCGGAACGCACCGTCGCGATCGTTGTTCAAGCGCTTGAGGTCGCTGGTCAGAGTGTGGTAGCCACCATAGGAAGCTACCGTCAGGTAGTCACCGTTTCTAACGATGCAGTTGCCGTCGCCGCCATAGAATTCGGGGTTGTCCTCGCCGGCAACGCGGTTGCCCTTGAGGTGGGTGAATGCTATTTCAGCGTTGTTGGCAAACGTGCCGCCGTTCAGTGCGATTTCACCAACGATGGCGTGGTTCGCGTTGTGGCCTACGGCCAGCAGGCGATTGCCGTCGAAGATGATGTGGTTGTAGTCGGTGTTGGGGTCCTGGGCATAAGCGAGGAGCTTAACGCCTTCGGCACTGTGTTCAACAACTTCGATGCAACCCTGAATACCCTCGCCGCGTTCATGCCACGAAACGTAGGCCTTGCTTCCGTTGAACTGGATGCAGGTAGCCGAAATCGGGTGGCTGTGATCGTTAGTGATCGTAGAGATCGTTTCGAGTTTGGGTTTGTCGGGAACGGTGGGGGGAATGGTAACGAAGATGGGAGCACACGAGTTAGCGGTGTTATCTTCGATATATTCAACTTCAACCTCTTCGTTGAGGTTAACGCTGGCGTTGAGGCCGAGAGCTTCTTTGGTCGGCTCAACGTTTTCACCATAGAGCCACTTTTCGCAAAGAAGGTTGAGGTTACCGAAAGTGTTTTTCAGATCACCTGCACCGGCGTTGTTAACGTGGATTTCGGTAGCTTTGATGAGCGCAACGTCGTCGTTGAGCGCATAGAGCTGCGAAGTCTGAACGTTTTCAATCGAGAGAACGTCGGTTTCAATGAAGGCGCCGTCGCGCAGTTCAACCCGCGGGTTGGCCATGAGCTGAACAACGGGCGATTTGATGTAGCCGACATGGAAAACCTGGTCATTGTCGAAAACGACCTTTTCCGATGCCACCAGCTTGCAGTTGATGTAAACATCCGAGTTTCCGGAGATGTGGATGTAGTCAACAACTACGGAACCGTCAACATAAACCTCGCTCTGGAAGCCGATGCGCTTGATTTGGTCAAGTGCAGCGCCCGAGTAGAGGGTTACGCCTTCAAGATTGAATTCCTGGTCGTTGGAAACGGTGGAGGTCAGCTTGCCGAAGTTGTAGATCGTCAGGCACTGGCTGCCCTGGAACTTGTTCATGTCAAATTCCAGTTCGCCGCCGGGAAGTACAACAATCGTTGCCTGCTCGTTGAGATACGTGTTGGCATTGAAACCGGTGATGGTCCATTTGCCGGTAACGTAAACCGTTGAACCGAAGTTCTGCAACGCTCCTTTGTAGTCGCCGCTAACGACGAGCTGCGAGAAGTCAAGCTGATCGGGGTTGTAATAGAAATTTGCGTCTTTCAATTCAACGAGTTTCGACAGGTCAACGTTGTTCTGAACGTTTTGCAGATAGGCGTTGAGGTCGATTTCGGGATTGAGAGAACGGCTGCCGGGGGTGCCAAATGAGTAGTTCAATACTCGGGCTGGCATCTTGGCCGGGTCGGTAATGACACTTAGGGGCGAGGTTTCGAGTCCTGCCGACTGAGAAATCCCGTCCGTGCCTGGTTCTGCAAATGTGTTGTCATCCGAGCATGATGCCATACCGGCCATCAGCAGGGTCGCAGGCAGTGCCTTGAGGGCCGCATTGATCATGCGTCCTCTGTTAAAAAAAATTGCTTTCATTTCATTAAATATTTGATTGTTACAGTCTTTCTTTCTTATTCAATTGATTGGTCATTATGGTTTGTTAATATTTAGGGGTTAAATGCCCTCGGCCTGAGCGATTTCCGAGGTCTTTTTGGGATTCCAGGAGTCTTTATAGGAGGAGAAGAAAAAGAGTTCTTTGGTGTGGGCTATCAGGCGGGTGATGCGCAGGAAGTAGCCGGTATAGAACGTTGAGAGCGGAACGTATTTTATCAGCCATTTTTCCTCGCTCGGACGCTCCGTTACCATCATGATTACGCCGAACGCAATGAAGTTGAAGATTATGCGAATCATGTAGCCGATAATGAAAATCTCGGCAATGCGGTCGGGGTGTTCCATGATGAGAACGATGATGTAGAAGAACCAGATGTAGTTGAACACGAAGTCATAGAGAATGGCCTCGAGGTTCGAAAACATGTTTGAGAACGAAAAATGGCGCTGCGGGCGGAAAATGTCGAAATGCTTGCGCAGGCGGAAGCGCACCAGCGATTTGCTCCAGCGCTGACGCTGGCGAAAGAGCGCCTTCCAGCTGACCGGCACCGAAGTCATGCAAATTGCGTCTTCGGCAAAGTAGACGCGGAACTTGGCCTTGCGGAACTTCTGGGTCAGGTCACCGTCGAGGCCGGGGCCGATGTCCCAGCCGCCAACGTTTTCAAGCGCCTGGCGCTCAAAGGCTCCGAATGCGCCGGAAATAATGTGGAGAATGCCGAGCTGGTTCGTTACCATACGTCCGACCTGAATGGTTTTCAGATATTCGAGCGCTTGCATTGAGGTGCAGATGCTGTCGCGCGCGTTGCGGACCTTAATAACTCCGCCAACGGCCTTGATGTTGTCGTCGTAGTAGAACGGCAGCAGAATCTTTTCAATCGCGTCGCGGTCGAGCGAGGAGTCGGCGTCGAGGTGAACAACATACTTGCCGCGGGCGAACTTCAGGCCCAGATTGGCCGCGCTCGCCTTGCCGCCGCGCTCTCTGGCGCGGATATAGCGGTCAATGTAGCCCGCCTTTTCCAGGTCGTTGCAAATGGTCGGAGTGTCGTCGTCCGACCCGTCGTCAACGATGATTACCTCGTAGTTGCGATAGGTCTGCTCCCGAAGCGAGCGAACGAGGCTGTAGATATGCTTGCCCTCATTCTTGCCCGGCGCAAGAATGGTGACCAGCGGGTATTCGATATAGAGTTTGTCGCGCGCCTCTTTCTTTTGGCGGCGATATTTCTTGTATCGGAGCTTGTGCCACAGAACCAGAACGGTTTCCAGCAGGTAGTAGCGCGGAAATTCAATGAAGACCAAATAGAAGTAAATGGACACCATGACATCCAGCGATACGTTGCGGCTGAAACCGCCAACCAGGTCGTCGATTATTCTGCAGGCGTAGTCAATCATAGCAGGGCGTGCTCACAAAGTTCTCTTATGCCGTGGGGGGTGAACGTGTATTCGAAAATATCGTAGGGCTTCAGGTCGAGGGGCTGCATGTGGTGGCCACACTTGGAGCAGATGACCTTCATTTCCGAGTGGAGCTGAACGGCGCCACACTCGTTGCAGGTCTGAACCTTCGACGGGCGGTCGTAGTCAATGCCGATATGGCGCAGCTGGCGCTTGCACTTGGGGCAGCGCAGTTCGTCGTCGAACAGATAGTCCGACTCCTTGGAAATGTTGGCGCACCGGAAATGGTGAATCATATCTTCCTCCTTGAGGTTGGAGCTCTTGCACTTGTTGCAGCACTCGGTGAACAGCAGGTGGTCGGAACCACACATCTGGCACAGGTGAATGCGCTCAACGAACTTCGTCGGCGTAATATATTCCATTTCAAGGAATTTATTTGTTATCGCGCGGATGTTACTGTCGTCGGGGTTGGGGTCGTTGCCAACCATGCGGCGAACCAGAACGTAGGCGGCAAACACTGCCGAAAGGCCGCTGCGCAGGGTGGGGATGGTCGTGTTCGTGAACGACAGGTCCTGGCGGGTAAAGCAGAAAACACACATGCGGCGAAACAGCTCGTTTTCGTCCATGTCCTGGGCGTAGAAGTTATGCGCTCCCAGTTTTTCAATCTGGAAGATAATCTCTTCGGCGCGCTGAGTAACGCTGTTGTCGAAAGCCGACGGTGCGAAGCCGTCGAGCAGGGCGCTGAATCGCTCGAAGTGGCCGAAATGAAGCATGCTCATGAAGCGAGGCATCATGCGGAACTTCCGGTGAACGAACGGCGAAGTCTGGCTGACCATTTCGCGCACCAGGTTATAGTGCACGTGGGCCAGGTCAAAATAGATCAGGTCGAAGTCCAATTCATGGACTTTTTCGTCGCGAACGTCGAAATAATCCTGAATGATAAGGACTTTCCTGCCTGCTGAGTTGGGTTCTATTCTATACAGGTCCATTGGTTTCCTTTTTATTTAGTCAATTTTTTTGTGGAGCGCCCAGGCGGTTTTGTATTCCGGATTCTTGGCTATTTCGGCAACGGCGGCATTGGCTGCCGAAACTGTTGCAAACGATGCGATTGCAACGCGGTAGCGTCCGTCGCCTTCAATGATGCGCACTCCCTTGTAGCCCTGCTTCTTGAGCTTGTCGGCCAGGGTGGTGGCCAGCTCCTGCTTGACGCTGCTGCCAACGATAACATGATAGGGACCGCTCGTTGCGTTCTGAATGTTCGTTGCCGGCTTGGCTGCGGCCGAGGGCTTGGGCTCGGGCTTGGCTTGCGGTTTGGCCGGCGGGGTGGGGGGCACGGTCGCTGTTTCAACGGCTGTTGAGTCAACGGCTGTTGAGTCCGGTTCTTCCCATTCCTGGATGGTTTCCTTGTTGTGGCGCCAGCGGGCCATCGAGGCCTGGTCAATGCCGTAGGTGGTGTTGAAAATGATGTAGTCGTCGATATGGCTCGTGCCTTCGCGGAACTTGTTGATTCGCACCTTGACCGGCAGCGCGTTAACCAGCGACCAGAACGGAATATCCTGGTCGGCGTCAATGTCGAAAACAACGACCGATGCCATGTGGTCGCGCGACAGCGTGCTGCGCAGTTCGCCGGGAATCTCCTCCGTTCGCGCGCCGAGCATCAAAACGCTGGCATTGTATGAAATCTCGTCGTTAACGATAACTTCGGCCTTGGTGTGGTAGGTGATATATTGCATCTGGTCGGACTTGACATAGGCAACGACCGACACGTTATTGTCGGAGAGATTCAGGCCCTGGGCCGTTATGATGGGTTCGCCGCGCAAAACCAGCGAAAAGGTGGGCACGAGTTTTTCGGTCACTATAAATGAGTCGGCGGCAATCGAGTTGCGGACAACGCCGAGGCTGTCGAGCAGCGCAATGTTGCGCATATCGGAAACGTGGAGGTAGCCGTGGCCGCTGTTGGTCAGGCGCTGAACCGCCTCCTTGCTCTGGGTCATGGCGTTCCAGAGAACGCCGAGCTTGCGGCGAAGCGCGGTGTATTGTTCGCGCGCTTCGGAGAGTTCCTGCTCGGTGCGCAGCTTGTTGTGGTTGTTGCTCAGGCCCAGCTTGGTGTTATGGTCGCCGACCGAGAGCTGGCGCTCCAGCTCGGCGATGCGCACCTTAAGGACGTTCAAGTCCTGGCGCGTCATGCCATACTGCACTCGCAGGTCGCGGTCGCGAACAATGATGGTCGGCTCGTAGTCGTTGCTCTCATGCTTATAGAAGTTGTTGGCCAAGACGTAGGAAAACACCGTGTCGCCCGGCAGAATCAGGTCGCCCACGCGCCATTTCGACTCCAGGAAGTAGGCGTCTTCGTCGAGGCGAAACGTATAGGAGTCAACCGAAACGTAGCCGTCGAAATCAACGTAAACGCTTTTGCGATAAAGCCATATGCAGATAATCGCAATGATTATCGACAGAATGATCGTGTAGATCAGCTGTTGCTTATATATCTTGCGCCGGCGCTGGCGCAGAATGCGTTCAATATCCTGCTGTTCGGTTTCTTCTGACTGTGTGAAGCTGAAGTTTCTCATCGGATTTTATATCTATTTGCGGTGAAGCGGATTGGTCATTTATTAACTGAGGACCCGGCGTTGCTCTCAGAGCAGAAGCTCAGAATCGAAACGTCGGGCAGATAGTTCTGGAGCGAGGCGAGCATGCAGTCGCGCTGATAGCTGAACGACAGCAGTCGTTCGCAACAGAGAATATAGGCGTTATATTCCTTCATGCGGGCCAGGTAGTTATATTCGCCGATTCGGCCATCATAGGCCATGCGGCGCAAAATCAGGTAGTCGCGGAGCTCTTCCAGGCGCTTGACTTCGCCGGTGATCGAGCGGTTCATCCGGTCAATGTCGAGCAGAGTCAGGCGAATATTGTCGGCGATAACGGCTGTCAGGCGGTCGTTTTCGAGCGCCAGGACCTCCTTTTCGGCCAGCAGGGCGCGGCGTTTCTTGCCTGTTTCGCCCGAAATCGGAATGATGAAGCTGAAGCCGGCGTCGATGTTCGACGAATTGTCGATAACGGGGCGAACATAGTAGGAATAGCGCAGGTAGGGCGACACGTTCAGAGTGGTCCAATACGTCGTGTTGGCTGCCTGCTGCTCCAGCAGCTGCTGACGCAGAATCAGCGAACTGGTCTCAATGTTGTATTGCCCGATGAACTGCAGCAGGCGCACGCTGTCGACGCTGACAATCACCGACCCGGGAATCGACAGGTCGGCGGTCGCCGGCGCCGGGTTGGCGATCGTGGCCATCAGGCGCTCGGCCTCGGCTTTGTCGTTGAGAACCTGCAGCAGGTCGTCGCTCGCAATGCCGCCATCGTTGAGCAAATAGGTCAGCGCATCGTAGATAATCGTCAGGTTTTCAATGCGATGGGCCAGCACACCCGACAGCAGGCTGTCATAGCGCAGGCGAAACTGCTCTTTCTGCGCGGCAACCAGGCGGCCAATATTTTCGCGGCGGTAGTTCAGCTTTTCAATCTCGCCCTTGAGCCGCAGTTCGTTGGCTTTGCCTTTGCGGTTCATCAGGGCGCTGCCGAAAATGTTCCAGCGCACGTCGGCTTGCACTTTGGCTTTGTAGCGCGACAGGGCGTCGTCCTCATCCAGGCCGAACCCTTCGTCGAGGCGCCCATAAATCTGACCGTTGACGGTGATGCCGGTAACGCTCCGGGCCGCAGCGAGCTGCGCGCTGACGCTGTTGTCAATCACCGAATCGGCAAAAGCGGCGTCGAGCTTCTCAACCGACCGGCCAAAAGCCTCAGGGTTGAAATCCCCGGCAGCGGCCACTCGTTGCGGACGATGAATAATCGAATCGAGCAAAACAAATCGCGACTCAAACTGGCCGAACAGAGAATCTGCTCCTTGCGCAAGCGCCTCACCGGCGCCGGCAAAGAATACCATAAGAGCAAAGGTAAAACTATGTAGAATAGTTGTTTTCATATATGAATGATGCGCGATTTGTGTCTGATTGATAGTATTTTACCTCTTACACTAAACATGCCGTTCCGCGAGGGTGCCAAACCTGTCAGACAGGCATCTCTAAGTAAGAGATTTGGACGAAGCGTATAATCCTGGCTCACGGACAGTTGAACGGATGTGTTCGTTAAAATTGCTCAACAATTGACATTTATGGCACAAAAAGTGCGATATTAAAATTTTTTAAGAATTAATCTTTCACTCAGTTACGGAAAAATTCGTATCTTTGCGCGTTAAAATTATCTCTTACTTAGAGATTGTGACTATTTCCCCCATCCCAATGCACACAAAAAGCCCCGCCGGAGAGTGAAGTGACCCCAAAAAGTTGGACGGGTTAAACACTATCCAGTTATAGAAAGAGTTCGGTATTGCACCGGGCTCTTTCCTTTTAACCGGGA
>JAAVDE010000026.1 GCA_014801955.1 Bacteroides sp.
GTCGGCAACTACGTCCCGTGTGGACTTTCACCACAGATGTATGACATGCCCGTCATACAAAAAAATCAGCGACATTTCCTCGCGGACTTGTCGCTGAAAGTCAACCTATGAAAGTCAACCTATGAAAAAACTTTTACTTTGTTCACAGAAAAAGATAAATGCGAACTCCTGCGTGATAGCGTCTTTGGCTTGGAGTTTTCGGAACTCTGTAATGAGCTGCGAAACCGATTTTGTATCAATAGCCATAACTTATGCTTGTTTTGAGCAAAGTTATGGCTACAATTAGGATCGTGAAAAGATCGTATTATCCTATGGCATTGCCTTCAACGGCTCGTTTAAGGATAGACTTGTTTAGTGACGGTGAATGAGTTCACGAAATATTTTCACGGCAGGCACATAAAAAATAAATAATACCACCATATATAGGAAATAACCATTCCATGAAAAACAATCACTCCAATTACATAGAGAAATTATTGCCATTAGGATAATAGGCATAACTATAAAATAAGAAATATGGCGAATAATTTTGTTGCGAGTTCTAACGCCTTTACATTTAGGACAAAATCTCACATTCGCGTAAGAAGATGAAATCTTATCTACATAATGATTACCCCGAAACGTCGTCTCAGAGTCTTGTGATACAAGTACAGCTCTAAGTGATGCATCGGAAATATTATAAACGCAACCACATTGAGGGCAACGGAATTGTCTATTTCTTTGAAGCTCTTGTTTTGAAATCATAGAACAAAGTTAGTAATAATATTTGAGATTTCAAAGGGTTAGGGCTTGACGCATGATGTCGGGATTCTTTGCTTAGGCAAAGCGTCCAAAGGACGATAATAGGGCGTTGGATATGGCACGGCAGAACTACTGACCTAAGGAGTCTGCATAAAATTCCTGAATGTTCAGTCTGGAGGCAAGGTATTTGCGCGAGAACCAACGGTTCTTTCTTCGTTTCACTACTAAAGCGCTTCGCGATGAGCGCTTGCGTTTATTCTCGCGGCCAATATCCCCGGAGTTACCGCGAGGCGTGTTCGAGCCAGTGCCATAGTCAACGAAAAGTCCGTAGGTGTTGAACGCTTGTGAGAGCGTTATGTCGATGAACTTGCCGTCGGCAGTCATTGATATGCCGACCGTCGAGCGGTAAAGTGCCCTGTGTCAATGACACTGAGAAGGGCGATCTGCGAGCGCCATTTCTTAATCATCGCGGTATTTTTCGGGGAAGGCCTTGAGGCAGAGGGGCCGATTCGACGGGAAACATGAACGTTTGCGCCCATTGTGTAGTCCAAGTTGGACTGCGCGTTTGCGAAGGCTTCGTAGTCGATGTAGTTGGCGAGTGAAGGTGTTGGCGTCCCCGAAAGGGATTGGGCTTGGTTGCCTATTTACTGCTTTTATATGAAGGTTTTGACCCCCTTTAGATTCCTGTTGTTAAGACAAAGTCAACGAGATTGAAACGGACAAAATTGTAGAGCATCAGAGTTCGCAGCCCGATGTTGCACTCATATTGGACACCGGGGCCGGCGTACGGCATAGTTGTTACTACAATTTCGGGAATCTCGAGCGCATGATTTCCCAATGATATTTTCATGTCGCGGAGCTTGTAGCAGTCCATAAAGTTAACGCCACCGATCCCTGCCACTCTGACCGTGTCTTTGACCCCATTGTCTAATACAAACTGCCTGTTCCTCTCAAAGAAAGCATTACCGATACTTCCATAAGAGGCATCGCCTGAATCAATACACATCAGCATCGGCTCGTTGTGGATTGTTCCTTTACAGAGCAGATTCATCGATGGCGAGAAACACAGGTTGGGCTTGGCATCGGTTTTGACAGGAATGAACGGGGCCTTCATGGGTACGGTCAATGTGTTTGTAACGAAATCTATATTCACCTCTTTAAGTTGTAGCATCAAATCGCTGCCCAATATAATACTGAACGCATCGGTGTATTGGTCAGCCTCGCTGTTGTCAGATGAGATTGAAACAACGGAGAACGGCACGTCTTTAATTGTCATATTACCCAATTGCAGCTCGTCGGCCATTGCAAGATAGCCATCTTTCCGCCCCACTCCGCCAACAGAAACTGTCGTGCCATCCAGCGATGTGAGATTATACTTCTCAGCCATTTCGGGAGAAATCAAATTGATGCCGGCCCCGGTATCAAAAGTAATATCAGCCGATATTCCGTTAATAGAACTCTCTTTAAGATGCATCAAAACGGAGCCCTTGTCCTTTGGGCCAACAGGAACGATAGCAAAAGGCACCACCCCCGGGCTATCTTCGTTAAACTGAATTTGATAAGGATTATAAGCGGCAAGAGCAGAATAACGGTTGGCATGCGAAGTAAGGTTAGCAACCGTCGTTGAATCAAGATACTGGCGGGTTGCATCCAAAATCGAATTAGTCATTGACGCCGCAGCCTCATTTTCTCCGACTCTGCTTAGGTCCATGCCAAACATAAAGGTAGCAGAAATCAAATTACCCAAATCAAGCGACTCCAACTGAGTATTGAATAATTCTTCAAACGCCGGAATTGACACGTCCGGGCGATTGAGTCGGTTTCCAATCAAACAGCGCGAGTATATTTCGAGAAAAGGATGAATCGAGTCCTTAGGTACGGAATTGTAGATAGAATCAAGAGCAAACCAATCCGAGCGATTCATCGCACTGCCAATTTTCTCATCGACTGACTGCGAATAGCCGCTCAACGACCCAAAGCCTATTAAAGCACATAGAACGATTCTTCGTAACATATACATTTTGCGTTAGAATTTGCGCAAAGTTACTGATAATTTGCGAGAAATCAAAGAACTAATTCAAGGTCGTAACGGCTCTTTAATTTAAGATTGCCACCGGGGGTGAGGGCGTCTCGCCCTCACATCTGCGGCTAATGCGGGGCTTCGCGACGCAGCCGAGGGCGAGACGCCCTCGCTCCCAGGCTTAAATGAAAGAGCCGTGCAAGGTCGTTGACTTCAAGGATGCAGCAGTCGCGGATTTTTATTTACTATTGATTCGGGGAAGCCCGGTTGTCAATACAAAGTCAACAAAATTGAAACGGACAGAGGAGTAGAGCATCAGAGACCGCAGCCCTAACACTCCGCCCTCAGATTCACTGCCGGCACCTTCTTCCTTCCGGGTTCTTACGTCAATTTCAGGAATTTCTACAGCGTGTCCTCCCAACGAAAGTTTCATATCAGAAAGCAAGTAGCGCTCGTTAAATTTTACGCCGCCTATACCTGCCTGCCTAACGGTGGTCTTGATTCCGTTATCCACCACAAATTGCTTATTGTGTTCAAAAAACTCCTCGCCGAGGGTTCCATATGATGCATCGCCGGAGTCAATAAGCATCAGCAGAGGGTTATCCTGAATTTCACACTTGCAAAGTAAATTCCTTGTGTCAGCGAAACACATATTCGGCTTGGCGTCTGTCTTAGCCGTGGCCTCTGATGGTACGGTCAGATTATTCGTGACGAAATCAACGGTTATGTCTTTAAGCTGAAGCATCAAATCGTTACCCAAAATAATATTGACTGCGTCGGCATAGCGGGCGGCCTCCTCATTAACCGATGACAACGACATGGAGGTGACAGTAAACGGAACGTCCTTAACAGTAATATTTCCTAATTGAAGCTACTTGGCGATGGCTAAATACCCATCTTTTTTGCCTACTCCATCGACTGAAACTTTCGTGCCGTCAAGAGGTATCAGACCATATTTTTCCGCCATTTCAGGAGAAATGATACTTGATGCGCACCCGGTGTCAAACATAATATCTGCCGACATTCCGTTTATTGCACTCTCTCTAAGTTGCATAATAACTCCACCCTTTTCCTTTGGGCCCATAAGGACTATGGCGAAAGGCACCTTTCCGATGCTATCTCCCTCAACTTGAATCTGATAAGGATTATAAGCGGCAAGAGCGGAATACCAGTTGGCCATCAAAGTAAGGTTGGCAACCGCAGCAGAATCAAGATACTGCCGGGTAGCATCAATAGTCTGTCTTATCATCGATGCGGCAAATTCATTTTCTCCCACTCTATTTAAGTCATTACCAAACATAACTGCGGAGGAGATGAAGTTATTCAAATCGAGATAATCCGATTGGGAGGTAAACAGCTCCTGAAAGGCAGGGACTGATAGCTCCGGGCGATTTAATTTGTGTCCGATAAAACCGCGGGCCGACACTTCGAGATAAGGATGAATTGAGTCTTTAGGCACCGAATAGTAAATCGAATCGAGGCCAAACCAGTCAGCATGGTTTATCGCATTTAGAATCTTTTCATTGACTGACTGCGAATAACCGATCAAAGAATTGATGCCTATAAAAGCACTTATGATAATTTTTCGTAACATATACATTATGCGTTAGAGTTTGCGCAAAGTTACAAATAATCCGCCAGGTAGCAAAAATAAAAAAATTCACTGAAAGGATTGTGGGCTCGGAATTTTTTGTTAACTTTGGCGGCACGATAACTTATTAAACATGAAGAATATGATAATTGAAGGAGAACGTACGGTTTACAGGTCGCGGTGGGATTGGTCAACTTGGCTGATTCTGACAGTTAGTGCTGTGGCCTGCCTGATGCCCGCATTTTTGGGCGCAGTCGTTGAGGGAGTTGTTATTACGGTGGCTTTTCTGGGGCTGATTGTGGCCGGATGTCTCGGCACCTACTATGTTGTTGCCGGTGATAACCTCGTGGTTTACACGCTTTTCATTCCCAAGACATACCCTATCGCCAAGATCTCGCAGATTAAGCCTACCAAGTTAATCTTATCGGCACCGGCAACCTCGTTGACCCACCGCATCGCCATCAGCTTCACCGACAGAAAGGTCATGAAAAGCGCGATGCCACTAATCATCTCGCCCGTGCGCCAACCCGAATTCCTCGCGCAACTCCGCTCCATCAATCCGGCCATAAAACTCTAACCGGCAAAAGCCACGCGTTCGATAGCGCGTGGCTTTTGCCAATTGTCTTGCTTGGGTTAATATTAGAGGAAGGGAGCGGTTGGTGAATCGGTTTTGGCGACTTCCTCGGGGGTGCCCTGGGCAACGATTTGGCCACCGCCTGAGCCGCCGGCCGGGCCCATGTCGATAATATAGTCGGCCGATTTGATAACGTCTGTGTTATGCTCGATAATCAGCACTGTATTGCCTTTGTCGACAATCTGATTCAGCAGGCCCATGAGCGTATTGATGTCGTCGAAGTGGAGGCCGGTGGTCGGCTCGTCGAGAATGAAGAGCGTTTTGCCGGTGTCGCGCTTGGCCAGCTCCGTTGCGAGCTTAACGCGCTGGTTCTCGCCGCCCGAAAGGGTGCTCGACGGCTGGCCGAGCTTAATGTAGCCAAGCCCGATGTCCTGAAGCATCTTAATTTTTTTGAGAATAACAGGGGTATTGGCGAAAAATTCCACGGCCTGATTGATCGTCATATCGAGCACGTCGGCAATGGATTTGCCCTTAAAGCGAACCTCGAGGGTTTCACGGTTATATCGCTTTCCGCCACACACTTCACACGGCACCAGCACATCGGGCAGGAAATTCATCTCAATGGTTTTGTAGCCGTTGCCCCCACAGGCTTCGCAGCGTCCGCCCTTAACGTTAAACGAGAACCGGCCGGGCTTATAGCCGCGGATTCGGGCTTCGGGGAGATTAACGAAAAGCGAGCGAATGTCGGAAAACACGCCGGTATACGTTGCCGGATTGCTGCGCGGAGTGCGCCCGAGCGGCGTTTGGTCAACGGTCACTACCTTGTCGATATTCTCAACTCCGACAATCTCCTTGTAGGGGAGCGGTTCTTGCAACGAGCGATACAGGCGCGCGGCGAGAATGGGCTGCAAAGTGCCGCTAACGAGCGAAGATTTGCCGGAACCGCTGACGCCGGCCACTACCGTCAGAGTCCCCAGCGGCAGGCGGAAGTCAACGTTTTTCAGGTTATGGCCGGTAGCACCCTTCAGTTCAAGGAACAGGCCATTGCCGGGGCGGCGCATTGCGGGCACAGGAATTTCGCGGATGCCATTAAGGTAGTCGGCAGTCAGGGTTCCTGCCTTGAGCATATTCCGCGGCGTGCCCTGATAAACTACCTCCCCACCCTTTTGGCCGGCCTTGGGCCCGATGTCGATAATCCAGTCGGCTTCGAGCATCATGTCGCGGTCGTGTTCAACGACTATGACCGAGTTTTCAGCATCGCGCAGCGCCTTGAGCGAGTTGATGAGGCGCAGATTGTCGCGCTGATGCAAGCCGATGCTCGGCTCGTCGAGAATATAGAGCACGTTGACCAGCTCGGAGCCGATTTGCGTTGCCAGGCGGATGCGCTGGCTCTCGCCGCCCGAAAGAGTTGCCGACGCGCGACCGAGCGACAAATATCCCAGGCCTACGTTTTCCAGGAAGGTCAACCGAACGCCGATTTCTTTAAGTATTTCTGCAGCTATGGCCTGTTTCGACCAGTCCAACAGCAAGTCAGCGTTTTTAATCCACTCGGAGAGCGCCGTAATGTCAAGGCGACAGAGATCGGCAATAGTCTTGTCGCCGATAAAGAAGTGGCGAGCCTCGATATTAATGCGGTCGCCGTTACATTCCGGACACACGCAGCGCGAATAAAACCGAGCGCTCCAGTTTTTGGCCATAGTGTCGGCATCATCGCTTTGCTGCATCTCAATGTAGCGGATAATGCCGTCGTAGGTGCGATATAAGCTGCTCATATACGAACTGCCCGCGTTGATGTCGAGCTTCTCGGTCGAGCCATAGAGAATCTCGTCGAGCAGCTCCTCGGGCAACTGTTCGACCGGCGTTGTCAGCTTGCAGCCATAGCGGTCACAAAGCTGCTCAATCTGTCGAAAAATTATGGTGTCCTTCTTTTTGCCCAGCGGCTCAATCGCGCCGGCCGCAATGCTCAGCTTGCGGTCCGGAATAATCTTGTCGATGTCGATAACGTTAACCTCGCCAATGCCTTTGCAGCGCGGACAAGCGCCCAGCGGCGAGTTGAACGAGAAGTTATGAGGCGCCGGATCGCGGTAACTGATGCCGTTTTCGGGGTCCATCAGCGTTCGCGACAGGTAGGTCAGCTCATTGTCTTTGTCAACGTTGCAGATAATCAGCTGGCCGTCGCCGCGCTGCAGAGCCGTGGCAACGCTGTTGCGCAGGCGGGTATCGTCGGTATCATTGACCACGATTTTATCAACGACCAGCTCGATAGTGTGGTTTTTGTAGCGGTCGAGTTTCATGCCCGACTCGATTTCGCGCATTTTACCGTCGACTCGAACGTTGAGATACCCCTTTTTGAGCAACTGCTCGAAAAGCTCCTGGTAGTGACCCTTGCGGTTATGGACTATCGGCGCGAGAATCAGAATGCGACGGCCGTTGAAGCGCTCGTGAATCAGCTTCAGAATCTTCTCTTCGCTGAATTTCTCCATCGGCTTGCCCGAAATGTAGCTTCGGGCGGTTGCAACGCGGGCATAGAGCAGGCGCAGAAAGTCGTAGATTTCGGTGGTGGTGCCGATAGTCGAGCGCGGGTTGCGGTTAACCGTTTTCTGCTCAATGGCGATTACCGGCGACAGACCCGTTATTCGGTCAACGTCGGGGCGCTCCAGAGTGCCGAGCATCTGGCGCGCGTAGCTTGAAAAAGTTTCGATATAGCGGCGCTGACCTTCGGCGAAAATAGTGTCGAAGGCGAGCGATGACTTACCCGAGCCGCTCAGGCCGGTAATTACGGTCAGTTTGCCGTGGGGAATCTCAACGTCGATATTCTTCAGATTGTGCACTCGTGCGCCGGTAACGACCAGCGACTCCAGCGCCTCGGAATCTTGCTTTTTCTTGGCCATTTAACGAGTCCAGTTGGGATTATAGGTGGTCTTTGTTTGTTTGGAGCGGCTCAGGGCCTCGGGTTTCGGAACTTTTACGTTATAGGTCTTGCCGCTCTTGTTGGTCAGTTTCTTTGCGCGAATCCAGGGATTATACTCGCGCAGGGTGGCATAGTCAATGCCATGCTCGCGCGCCCATGTTGGCCAGTCCTCAACCGGGCCCGACACCTGAACGGTCGTGAACCGCATGGGCTGATAGAGCTGGTCGTCGGTCAGCTGAAAGCCATATTTTTTCGGATTCTCCATTATGAGCTTCATCGCCATCATGCGCAGCGGATAGCGCCGCGTTTCATCGACCAGCCAAAGGTCAAAGGCGCTCCCTACCTGCTGGGCGTCGAGCTCCTTGGTGATTCGCGCCGTGCCGCCATTATAGCTGCTCGCAACCGATTCCCAGTTGCCATATTTTTCATAGGCCGACTTAATGTATTTGCAGGCAGCGAAAGTTTCTTTTTCGGGATGGTAGCGTTCGTCGACCTCATCATTGACCTCCAGGCCATATTGCTTGGCGGTCGAGGGCATGAACTGCCATATGCCCGCCGCGCCGGCAGCCGACCGTGCAATCGGGTTCAGATAGCTTTCGATGCAGGCCATATAGATAAAGTCCTCGTGAACTCCCTGCTGCTTCAGAATTTTCACCAGCTCGGGGAAATAGCGGTTGGCGCGCTTAATGGTCAGCAGCGTGTTGCCGTGGGTATAGACCATCGACGTCAGCTCGCGGTCGAGCCGCTCGTAGAGGTCAACGTCGTCGAGATTAACGCGCTCGCCTGCAAAGGTCATCGCCGACGGAACAGTCGGGTTAACTACCGTCGGGAACTCCTGGGCTCCCGCAGCGGGTGCGGCGAGGGCGAGCGCAAGGGCCATTATCAGCTGTTTAATCATTCTTGAAAAGCGGCTCTTGTTCGTTTTTATGGAAATAGGAGCTGAGGGTGGCGATGAATCGCGAAATCTGCTTCATGGCCTCGGTTGTTTGCGGCGAAACCTCCTTGCCCTGCAGGCGGAGCAAAAGCAGGCCATAGAGCGCCGTGAAGCAGGTTTCAATCTCGCCCTCGGTTTCGGAACCGGCGCGCGAGCGCAGGTCAACGATATAGGGGAGCGTGCGATAGAACTCCGCCGAATAGTCGCCGAACTTAGGGGCGGCCAGCAGCGCGCGGTGCAAATCGGCCAGCTCTTCCATTATGTTGCGGTTAATCTGGAGGTGGCCCCGCTCGGCAACTCCCTCGCGGCGCATCATGTCGATCAGCGACTCATACCAGTCGGTCATTTCGCGGCGCTGCTCGTCGGTCAGGTCGGGAATACGGTCAATATGGTTGGTGCGGATTCGGTCTATATCCAGGCCATAGCCGCGGATAATATCTTCGATCTGCCACATGTAGAGCAGGTATTCCGCAATGTTTTCTTTTCTTTTCCTTGAAGCTATAATCATTGTTTTTTAGAGATTTCGTTTCAAATAACAACACAAATTTACGGATAAAATAAGAGTCATGCCCTACAATTTAACAATTCTTAACCGAAAAATCAGTATTTTCGCTAAAAAAAGCCAGCTATGCCTTTGTTTTTCCGAAATTTAGCTTTAACTTTGCGCCAAATTTAATTTCAACTAACCAAAAATTCTCACAGAAATGAACAAAACCGAACTCGTAAATGCTATTGCCGAGAAAGCTGGCATCTCCAAAGTAGACGCTAAGAACGCTCTCGACGCTGCAGTTGAAGCCATCAGCGACGCACTCGTTAACAACGACAAAGTAGCCCTCATCGGCTTCGGCACTTTCGCCACCGTTGAAAAAGCCGCTCGCCAGGGCATCAACCCCCGCACCAAGGAAACCGTTGAAATCGCAGCTCGCAAAGTCGTTAAATTCAAACCCGGCGCAGAACTCGCAGCAAAGGTTAAATAATCCGACCTGACCAAAAAAATTCAATCGGGCGCAACCGGCAACCTCCGGTCTGCGCCCGATAACTTTTGTCAGACGAGAAGCACACACCACTAATGACGACACCAATCCTGAGTCCATTACCTTAGGAAGATAAAAAATTGCGGAAAGATTTGGCGCAGAATCAAAATAATTAGTAACTTTGCAGCGCTGACTGCTTGCAGAAGCCCGGTTTGCGGGTTCGAGAGGTGGGAAGCAGACATTTTGAATCATATATGCGTTTACTGTAACGCTTATTCTTGACAAACGGAAATCTGGAAAATTTCATTCTCAGTCAAGGATTTGGCAACAGTAGATGCCTTTGTGGATATGTATATTTATGTCTTGCACGTGAGTGCGAGGCGTTATAGATATGCTATATTCTGCGTGAGGCTTCTGCAGTTGTCTGTTCTACTGAGAAGGGCAATTCCAGAGCCTCCGTTTGTGGAACAGGCAACAAGTAAGGGTTCTCGCGCATTTTTTTGTATTAACGGCCCGATTAGTGAACCTACGGCTACGAAAAAAACAATCATTATCCTATGAGAAAGCTACAACTTCTCTTGGCAACAAGTATCACATTGTTGATGACCACCTCATGCGCCTCGATTTTCACAAAGAAAACTCAGGAGGTAAATTTCAAGGGCGTACCGGGAACGACCATTATCGACAAAGACAAGAATCGGGTCGTAACAGAAATCGGCTCAAATGGGTTCGGCGTCGGTAAATTTTCAAGACAGCTCGGCAAGAAAACTATCATGGCTACAAAAGACGGTTACCAGTCTAAGACTTATGAAATGGGCGTCAGCGTCCAGCCCTGGTTCTTTGGCAACATTCTTATCGGTGGCATTCCGGGCATTGCTATTGACCTCGCGACCGGAAAAATGATGAAATATCGTGACAAGCTGATAGACGTTACGCTGATTAGAGATCCTCAAGTCAAGGAGGAAATTGAGCAGCAAATCGCTCAGCCCTATCCGGCAGAGATGGTTATGCGCGAAAACAGCGGCGCAACCAAGATGGAAGACACCGTGCTGCGATGGTACATCGACTCCGACCCCAGAGGCGCACGCATTTTCTACCGCGTCATTTCCAATGCGCCAAATGAGGTCAAAAACACCAACGAATCGTATATGACCACGACCCCGTTTGAAGAAACCCGCGGATTCTCCATTCCGGGACTGACCTATGAAAATTCACGCAATGTAACAATCGAAATCAAGGTTTCCAAACGCGGATATGAAGACCAGGTAAAGCGCTACAACGTTCGCCAGGCCCTTGACCAACAGGAGATATCAGGCTTTTTTGAACTGGTTGAAAAATAAACATCCTAAATAACTAACATCCTTTCAGCTATGAAACAAGTATTTAAGAAAGTATTATTATGCTGCGGCTTACTCTCGGTAGCATCTGTTGCCGCGGGCAAAGACATTCCCATCACTATCCAGACCAACCCTGAGGGTGCGGAAGTGTATCTTAACAACGTATTGATTTCAACAAGCACCCCAACGGTCGTAAACCTGCCGTCCAAAGTGGCGACAAAAGTCATGCTTTTCCGCTTCGTTAAGGAGGGCTACGAAAGCAAGAATATGACCGTGCAGTACACAAAAGACCAGCTGAAATATGGCCCGGTGGTTTTGTGTGATATGAAAAAGCTGCCCGAAGCACCAAAGCCTGTTACCACCAATGACCGGACCGTGAGCGCAAACCAGTCAATGCAGCGGGTTGACCGCGATAATGCCGGCTCCACAGATATGGAGGCAACCATCATCCGCTGGTATTTCGACTCCGACCCCCGGGGCGCACGCATCATGTATCGCGTAATCTCTAACGTGCCCAACGAGGTCAAAAACACTAACGAAACCTACCTTACAACAACCCCCTACGAAGAAACCCGCGGTTTCAACATCCCCGGGCTGACCTACCAGAACTCACGCAACGTTACCATGGAATTCAAAATTTCCAAACGCGGATATGAAGACCAGGTAAAGCGCTTCAACGTTCGCCAGGCCCTTGACCAGCAGGAAATATCCGGATTCTTTGAACTGGTTGAAAAGGATATTCCCCTCAAAGAAGCTCCCTCCAAGGAGGTATCGGCGGAATAAATACACACACAACTATGCCTTGCGGAGGCCGATAACGCGTTTTTTCGTTATCGGCCTCGCCTGTTTTCGCCCTTGTTGGCGGGGGATTTTGCGGGGAAATTTGGGCGGCTGGGATTTTTTTCGTAACTTTGCGGCTCATTTAGAGATAAATTTATGACAAAAAAGTGCACAACTTCCCCATCCCTGCTATTTGAAACAAGCTGGGAGGTCTGCAACAAAGTCGGCGGTATCTACGCCGTGTTGTCGACGAAAGCCCGCACCTTACAAACACTTTATAAGGATAAAGTGATATTCGTCGGCCCCGACGTGTGGTCTGACAACAACCCGTCGCCCTATTTCACCGAAGTCGCTTCGCTGATGGCCGACTGGCGCAAAAACACACAGCTCCCCGAAGGCATTAAGGTTCGCGTCGGCCGCTGGAACGTACCCGGTCGCCCGATTGCCGTATTGGTTAAGTTCGACGCCATGTATGCCGAAAACCCGGCTCTGTTCTCGCGCATGTGGGAACTATATGGCGTTGACTCGCTCCATGCCTATGGCGACTACCCGGAGGCGTGTGCGTTCAGCCATGCCGCCGCCCTCGTTATCGAGAGCATCTGCCGCCACCGGGGTCTTGACCGTGGCTGCGGCGTTATTGCCCACTTCGACGAATGGACAACCGGCATGGGCCTGCTCCACGTTAAGGCCGAGCTGCCCGAAGCCGCCACTGTTTTTACCACCCACGCTACCAGCATCGGCCGCTCCATCTGTGGCAACGGCAAGCAGCTCTATGCCTATTTCAGCGGCTACAACGGTGACCAGATGGCCGGCGAGCTGAACATGCAGGCAAAACATTCGCTGGAAAAGGCCGCCGCGCATCAGGCCGACTGCTTCACGACCGTTAGCGACGTAACAGCCCGCGAATGTCGGCAGCTGCTGGAAATCAACCCCCACGTTACGCCCAACGGCTTCGAAAAGGACTTCGTTCCGAAAACCGCGAAGGCTCTGGCCGAAGCACGCGCGGCAGCCCGCGCGGCAATGCTGAAAATGGCGTCGTCGCTGGTTGGACGCGCTCTGCCGGAGGACTCGTTTTTGGTTGCAACGTCGGGACGCTGCGAGTATCGCAACAAGGGACTCGACGTTTTCCTCGATTCGGCAGCAATGCTGCGCGACCAAATGAACGCCTCAGACCGCCAGACGGTCTGCTTCATCATGGTTCCCGCATGGTCGCGCCAGGCTCGCCCCGAGCTGGTCGACGCAATGAAACAGCAAACTCCGTCGGCTCCCCTGCCCGACCCCGTCGTTACGCACATACTCAATAACTATAATGAAGACCCGGTCATCAACGCCATTCACCGCCTGGGCTTCGAAAATCGCGAAGACGACAAGGTTTTGGTAATCTACGTTCCCTGCTATCTCGACGGCTCGGACGGCCTGTTTGGCGGCCTGACCTACTACGACCTGCTCCCCGGCCTGGACGCAACGGTGTTCCCCTCCTACTATGAACCGTGGGGCTACACCCCGCTCGAGGCCGTTGCCTTCTCGGTGCCTACGATAACGACCACCCTCGCCGGCTTCGGACAGTGGGTCGACACCACCTTCGGCTGCGGCAGCTTAGAAACCAGCGGCGTTCACGTTAACGAACGTAACGATGCCAACTACCAGGAACTGTGTGGCGCCATCGCATCGCAGCTGCTGAACCTCGAGCGCGCCGACGAAAAAACCGTTGCCAAGCTGCGCAAGGCCGCTTCGGCAACCGCCGACCTCGCCGCCTGGAAGCACTTCATTACCTACTACGAAACCGCCTATGCCGACGCCCTGGCCGCTGCCTGCCGTCGGAACGAAAATTGAAAAATAAATAATTAATTTATAACAGAAGAAATGAAACTACAAGTCAGCAACACCAACGCACCCGTGTGGCGCGACGTGACTGTTAACGCAAATCTTCCCAAGGAGCTCAAGCCCCTGGAACCCATTTCGAAAAACCTCTGGTGGGTTTGGAACAGCATTGCAAAGAACCTTTTCCGCGACCTGGATCCGGACCTCTGGCGCTCGACCGGCGAAAACCCGGTTATGCTGCTCCAGAACCTGAGCGCCAAGCGCCTGGAGGAAATCATTGCCGACGCCGACCTGATGGCCCGCATCAACGAGGCTGACCGCGAGTTCAAGGCCTACATGGCCGAACCGATGCGCACCGACATTCCCTCGGTTGCCTACTTCTCGATGGAATATGGCCTCTGCAACGCCCTGAAAATCTACTCGGGCGGCCTCGGCGTTCTTGCCGGCGACTACATCAAGGAGGCTTCCGACTCGCGCGTTCCCATGACCGCAGTCGGCTTCCTCTATCGCTACGGCTACTTCACCCAGAGCCTCAGCGTTGACGGCCAGCAGATTGCCAACTATGAGCCCCAGAACTTCAACCAGCTCCCCATCGAGCAGGTAATGAACGAAGACGGCACCCCGATGATTCTCGAGGTTCCCTATCCCGGCCGCATCATCTACAGCCACATCTGGCGCGTGAACGTTGGCCGCATGAACCTCTATCTGATGGACACCGACTTCGACATGAACTCGGAATTTGACCGTCCCATCACCCACCAGCTCTATGGCGGCGACTGGGAAAACCGCATCAAGCAGGAATACCTGCTCGGTATCGGCGGCATTCTGATGCTCCGCAAGCTCGGCATTGAAACCGAACTCTACCATGCCAACGAAGGCCACGCAGCCCTGCTGAACCTCCAGCGCCTGGTTGAATACGTTCAGGACAAACACGTTGACTTCAACACCGCCCTGGAACTCGTTCGCGCTTCGAGCCTCTACACGGTTCACACCCCCGTGCCCGCCGGCCACGACTATTTCGACGAATCGCTCTTCGGCAAATACATGGGCGAATATCCCGCCAAGCTCGGCATCTCCTGGCAAGACCTGATGAACATGGGTCGCGAAAACCCCGACAGCGGCGAAAAGTTCTCCATGAGCGTGTTTGCCCTCAACACCTGCCAGGAAGCCAACGGCGTCAGCTGGCTCCACGGCGAGGTTTCGAAGAAGATGTTTGCCGGCGTTTGGAAAGGCTACGACTGGAAGGAAAGCCACGTCGGCTATGTTACCAACGGCGTTCACATGCCCACCTGGGCTGCCTCGGAATGGAAAGCATTCTATGGCGAAAAGCTCGGCAAGGAAGTGTTCCAGCACCAGGACGACGTTAACGCCTGGAAGGGTATCTTCAACGTTAGCGACGACGAAATCTGGAACATGCGCGTAACGATGAAAAACAAATTCATCAACTTCGTTAAGCGTGAATTCAAAGCAAAATGGCTCGCAAACCAGCGCGACCCGTCGGCCGTTCTCGGCATCCTTGACCGCATCAACCCCAACGCTCTGATTATCGGCTTCGCCCGCCGCTTCGCAACCTACAAGCGCGCACACCTGCTCTTCACCGACCTCGACCGTCTGGCCAAGATTGTCAACAACGAGCAGTTCCCGGTTCAGTTCGTGTTCTCCGGCAAGGCACACCCCGCCGACGGCGCCGGCCAGGGCCTGATCAAGCGCATCATGGAAATCAGCCGCATGCCCCAGTTCCTCGGCAAGATTATCTTCCTCGAGGACTACAACATGATTGTTGCCAAGCGTCTGGTAACCGGCGTTGACATCTGGCTCAACACCCCCACCCGCCCCCTCGAAGCATCGGGCACCTCGGGCGAAAAGGCCGAAATGAACGGCGTTCTGAACTTCTCGGTTCTCGACGGCTGGTGGTATGAAGGCTACAAGTTCGACGAAAAGGCCGGCTGGGCTCTTACCGACAAGCGCACCTTCACCGACCAGGGCCAGCAGGACAAGCTCGACGCTGCGACCATCTACTCGATGCTCGAAAACGAAATCATTCCGCTCTATTTCGCCAAGAACTCCAAGGGCTACTCGCCCGAGTGGGTTCAATACATCAAGAACTCGATCGGCCACATCGCTCCGAACTTTACGATGACCCGCATGATCAACGACTACATCGACCGCTTCTACTCCAAGGAAGGCAAGCGCTTCAGCGCTCTGGCCGCCAACGATTTCGCTCTTGCCCGCGAAATCGCTGCCTGGAAGGAAACAGTTGCGTCGAAGTGGGACGGCATTCAGGTTCTCAACGTTGAGGACTCGGCGGTTTCAAACGTGGTTTCGGCCAGCGGAACCGAGCATGAGGCAACCGTTGTTCTCAACACCAACGGCCTTGCCAACGACCTCGGCGTTGAAGCAGTCGCCTTCAAAACCGTCGACGGCCAGGAAGAGTCCCAGGAAGCCATTGAGCTCGACAAGGTAAGCACCGACGGCGACGTCGTTACCTACAAGCTCAAGCATAAGCTCGGCAACCCGGGAATGTATCGCTACTCATTCCGCATTTTCCCCAAGAACCCGGCTCTGGCCCACCGCCAGGATTTCGCCTGGGTCCGTTGGATCTGATTAACAGCAAACTAAGTTAGGGTGACCTCAAACGGTCACCCTAACTATTTTTTATTACTTTCCAAATCTCTAACCACTTAACCCAATCGCTTCATTAATCCTATGGGAGGCTTTTTCGGTATCACCGCGCGCAAGAAATGTCGCAACGAACTGTTCTACGGCGTAGACTACAACTCACACCTCGGCACCCGCCGCGCGGGCATGGCCACCTACGACTCGGAAAGCAACTGCTTCATCCGCAAGATTCACTCGCTGGAAAGCACTTATTTCCGCACCAAATTCGAGCATGAACTCGAAAAATTCAAAGGCAACAGCGGCATCGGCATAATTTCCGACACCGACCCGCAGCCAATCATCATCAACTCTCATCTGGGCAAGTTCGCCATCGTAACGGTTGCTAAAATCTGCAACATCGCCGAACTCGAACGCGAGCTGCTCGACCAGGGGGTTCACTTCGGCGAACTCAGCTCGGGCACGACCAACCAAACCGAGCTGATTGCCCTGCTGATCAACCGCGGACAAACCTTTGTTGAAGGTATCGAAAACGTCTATAACAAAATCCACGGCTCCTGCTCGCTGCTGATTCTGACCGAAAAAGGCTCCATCATCGCCGCACGCGACAAACTCGGTCGCACGCCCATCATCCTGGGCCACAAAGAGGGTGCATGGGCGGCAACTTCGGAAAGCACCGCGTTTCCCAACCTGGAGTTCGAACCGGTCCGCGACCTGGGTCCCGGCGAAATCGTTGAAATAACCTCCGAGGGAGTCACTCAGCTGCGCAAGCCCAACGAGGAAATGCAGATTTGCTCGTTCCTTTGGGTCTACTACGGCTTCCCCACTTCGACCTACGAAGGCCGCAACGTTGAAGAAGTCCGCTTCAAGAGCGGCTGCGCGATGGGCCAGACCGACCCGACCGAGGTTGACTGCGCCTGTGGCATCCCCGACTCCGGCACCGGCATGGCGCTGGGCTATGCCGCCGGCCATAACGTGCCCTACCACCGCTGCATCAGCAAGTACACGCCAACCTGGCCCCGCTCCTTCACTCCCGCCAACCAGGAAATGCGCAACCTCGTTGCAAAAATGAAGCTCGTGCCCAACGCCGCCATGCTGAAAGGCAAGCGCGCGCTCTTCTGCGACGACTCCATCGTTCGCGGAACGCAGCTCAACGATAACGTAGGCGAACTCTATCGCTGCGGAGCCAAGGAAGTGCACATGCGCATTGCCTGCCCGCCGCTGATCTACGGCTGCCGCTACGTTGGCTTCACTTCGTCGAAATCCGACATGGAGCTGCTGACGCGCCGCCTCATCGAGGAGTTCGAAGGCGATCCCAACGCCCACCTCGACGAATATGCCACCACCGGTTCCGAACGCTATAACCGCCTGGTTGAGGCAATTCGCGAGCGGTTCGGCCTGACCTCGCTCCAGTTCAATCCGCTGGAAACGCTGGTCGAGAGCATTGGATTGCCAAAGTGTAAAATCTGCACCCACTGCTTCGACGGCACGTCGCATTTCTAAACGCAAGGTTGACTGATAAAGCAATTTTTCGTAACTTTGCACCACTTTTTGACTCAATTATTTCACTAACATTCATCATTTATGTTCAAAAACTTTCATGGCTTTCATCTGCTCGACAACTACACGCAGCAGAAGAAAGAACATCGCCAACGCAAAAATCCGATTGGAGTGCGCTCCCTGAAGATTGCGTTCGTAGTTCTCGTTACTCTTTTACTCTGGTTCATTCCCGCCGCTTCCTACGGTCTGAGCGACATCAACCTCGTTGAGCAGCGCGTAATCGCCGTGTTTGCCTTCGCCGCCCTGATGTGGTTCCTCGATGCAGTTCCGGCATGGACCACTTCGCTGATGGTCGTCGTGTTGCTGCTGTTCACCGCATCCGACTCCGCTCTCTGGTTCATGCAGCTCGACGCCGACGGCTCCAAGTTCTCGAACCTTATCAGCTACAAAGCAATCCTGGCCTGCTTCGCCGACCCGACCATCATGCTCTTCATCGGCGGCTTCATCATTGCCATCGCAGCAACCAAGAGCGGCCTCGACGTTAAGCTCGCAAAAGTTATGCTTGCACCCTTCGGAACCAAGAGCGAAAACGTTCTGCTCGGCTTCATCCTCGTAACGGCCGTATTCTCCATGTTCATTTCCAACTCCGCCACCGCCGCCATGATGCTCACCTTCCTGACCCCGGTTCTGAAGGCCCTGCCCGCCGACGGCAAAGGCAAAATCGGCCTGGCCCTGGCAATTCCCATCGGCGCCAACATCGGCGGCATCGGCACTCCCATCGGCACCCCGCCGAACGCCATCGCCCTGAAGTATCTCAACGACCCCGAAGGCATGAACCTCGGAATCGGCTTCGGACAGTGGATGCTCGTAATGGTTCCGCTGACCCTCATTCTGCTCTTCATCGCATGGCTGGTTCTGAAAACCATGTTCCCCTTCAAGCAGAAAACCATTCACCTTGAAATCGACGACAAGCACATCAAAACCGACTGGCGCAACTATGTCGTTTATGTAACCTTCGCCGTTACCATCCTGCTCTGGCTGACCGACTCCATCACCGGCGTAAACGCCAACGTCGTTGCCATGCTCCCCGTGGGCGTTCTGGCCATCACCGGCGTTATCGTTAAACGCGACCTCGAAGAAATCTCCTGGTCAATCCTCTGGATGGTTGCCGGCGCCTTCTCGCTCGGCGTTGCCCTGAACCAGAGCGGCCTCGCTGCCCACCTCATCGGCTCGATTCCGTTCGACCAGTGGTCGGCAATCATGGTAATCGTCGGCTCCGGCCTGATCTGCTACCTGATGGCAAACTTCATTTCCCACACCGCTACCGCCGCCCTATTCGTGCCGATTCTGGCCGTGGTTGGCTCCAACATGTCGTCGCTCGCTGAATTTGGCGGCGTTGGCACTTTGCTCATCGGTGTTGCCGTTGGCTCGTCGGTTGCAATGATTCTCCCGATTTCAACTCCCCCGAATGCCCTGGCCGACGCTACCGGCATGATCAAACAGAAAGATATGGTAAAGACCGGCATCATCATGGGTGCGGTTGGTCTTATCCTTGGTTACACAGCACTCATTTTAGCAGGTAAATATGGCATCCTTTAAGACTATCCTTTCATCATTCGCTCTCGCAGCAGTGGCCCTCTCGGCCACTGCCGCCGAGGCCGACCAGTTCAGCTACACTCCCGAACTCCACGGCGTTATCCGCGCCCGCTGGGAAATGAACACCAACTCCGGCATGCAGCGCTTCCGCGTTCGCAACGCCCGCCTGACCGTTGGCGGCAAGATTCACCCCACCATCAGCTATTTCATCCAAACGGAATATGACAACAGCATGATGCAGATTCTCGACGCCTACGGCAAGTTCGACATCATCAAAGGCCTCTACGCCCAGGCCGGCCAGTTCCGCATGCCCTTCGGCGTTGAACCCTTCCGCGCTCCCGCGAACTATATCTTCGCCAACCGCTCCTTCATGGGCAACCAAATCATGAACTACCGCGCAGTCGGCGCCAAAGTGGGCTACGCAATTCCCAACTCTCCGCTGACGCTGGAATTCGGCGTGTTCAACCCCTACACCATAACCTTCTCCGGCAGCCAGAAATGGGGCAAAGACGTTACCTACGCCGGCAAAGCCTCGTTCAAACTCCCCGAAGGATTCAAAATCGACCTCGGCTACGGCTCAATCAAGCCTAACGACAACGGCCTGCGCGCAAACCTCATCGACGGCGCACTCAGCTGGGAGAACTCCAACGTGCTCGCCGCTGCCGAATACATGCTGAAAAACTACTGTGGCGGCCACCAGAAGAGCACCCACTCCTACGTTGCCTATGTTGACTGGCACAAAACCGTTAAATGGGGCGCCTTCAACCGCTGGTCAATCCAGGGTCGCTTCGACGGCATGACCGACCACCTCGAACTCAACAAAATGGTTCAACAGCCCGGTCGCAAACGCGCAACCATCGGCTCAACTCTGACCTACACCTACAAGGCAGTCCACGCCGACGTTCGACTGAACTACGAAAAATATTTCGACTATAAAGAAGGCGGCTACTCGCCCGACGTATTCGTTACCGAAGTAGTGTTCCGCTTCTAAGCTCCCCCGATTCTTTTCAACGATACTCGTGCAGGGCATCGCGCAGGCCAACCAAAACCTCGCGGATGCCCTGCAATCTTTCAATCGCCCGCTGTCGCGCGCCAACCGAATCCGGCGCAACGCGCATCTGCTCGATAGCCGCATCGATTTTCAGCCCGCGGTCAACCACCAGATACTTAATCTGACGCAACATCGCAATATTCTCTGGAGAATAATAGCGCGTTCCCTTATCGTTACGCTTAACCTTCAGGCGCGGAAAAACCGACTCCCAGTAGCGGAGCGTGCTGGCCGGTTCGCCAAGCAGCTCGGAAACCTCGCGAATGCGGTAGTAACTCTTCGAAAGCTCTTCACTCATATCTGTTCTCGTGTCAGTCCATAACGTGCCCGGCGTTCTCGGCATGCCTGATCATTGCCGCATACTCCTCGGGCGTTAAATCATAAAAATAATAATTCACCGGATTCTGCGGCACGTCTTTCAGCCTCACCTCATAGTGAACATGCGGGCCGGTACTCTTGCCCGTGTTGCCCGACAGGCCGATTAAGTCGCCGCGCTTCACCTGCTGTCCCGGCTTAACCGAGATTTTCGACAGATGGGCATAGCGCGTCGTGTAGCCGAAACCGTGATTAATATCAATGCGGTTACCGTAGCCGCTATGCCAGTCGGCCGCAGTGACCGTACCGTCGCCGGTGGCATAGACAGGCGTGCCTATATCGCACGCGAAATCCATCCCTTCGTGAAACTTAACGGTTCCATAAACCGGGTCCACGCGCCGGCCATAGCCGCTCGCCATCTGCTTCAGCTTCGCCTCGCTGACCGGCTGAATCGCCGGAATGTGCGACAATCGGTCGGCCCTGGTCAGCGCCAACCGCCGCAACTCATCGAAACTCTGGCTCTGCACGACTATTTCGCGCTCCAGCAGATTCATCTTCTCATTTAGCGTCCCCGCCAGCGACTTATCGCTCAGCGAACCCAACGCCTGACGCTCCAGACCCGCATAACGCTTCGAATCCGAAATGCGGTCGGCCTGCATCATCACCCGATAAAAATTATTATCGCGGTCAGCCAAATCAGCCATCACGCGCTGCGCCGCATCCATGCGTGCATTCAGCACCTCAAGCTCATCATTCAGCCTAACATTCTCCGAACGCAACATCCGCTCCTTAGGCAGATCAACAACGCCATTAAGCAAGAAAAACACCCCCGCGCCCAACGTCAGCGAAACCAACGCATGGCCCAGAGTTGCCAGCCAGCGGCTCCGACGCGACGGAAACACGCGCTCATAGCTGCCCGACTGCTCATTATAGCGATAATAAACCTTCTTGCTCATATACAGAATGCAAAATTACAAAAAAATCCGCAAAAACCTTGCCCCGCACAAAAAAAATCCCTAACTTTGCCTCCACAAAACTCCACCACACGCGATAGTAGCTCAGTTGGTAGAGCATCAGCTTCCCAAGCTGAGGGTCGCGGGTTCGAACCCCGTCTATCGCTCCAAATCAATTAAGTCGCTAACGTTCACTCAATTACCTAAGCGACAATCAACCGCCTCCCCACTTGTTTTCAAAGCCTTTTTACTAAAAAAAAAGCCCAAGAATGTCGCATTTGGATGTATTTTGTCGCATTTGCGTGCAAAATCCTTGCAAATTTCTTGCATACATTTCGGGCCCCAATTTTTTTCAGTTATGGAACGTTTGCCGCTGCCGATTAGCGGGAAATTTGGAAATTCGGAATTATTGTGTAACTTTGCGATTATTTTGTTTCGTCACATGAAAAAGTTGCCTAAGTTCAGGAATTTGGAAATTCCTTCGTCGGTCGGGTCAATGGTGAAGAGCCGTTTGCCCCGCAAAAAGAGGTCGTGGCTGATTATCACGCTAATTGTGTTGATTATTGCGGCAGTTATTTACTTCGTTACGAGGCCCCGGCCCCAGGAGCCGGTGCTGCCGACGGTAGAGGTTACGGCGGTCGATACCACGACGGTGAATATCTACGGCGAATACGTTGGCCGCATCCGCGCCCAGCAGTTTGTTGAGGTCCACGCTCGAGTGGAGGGCTATTTGGAGCGCATGTTATTTAAGGAGGGTTCCCATATCGAAAAGGGGCAGACTCTGTTTGTTATCGACCCGCGCGTTTATCAGGCCCGCGTTAACCGCGCCCGCGCGCAGTTGAACAAGGCCAAGGCTCAGGCCCAGAAGGCCGACCGCGACCTGAAGCGTATTCGTCCGCTCTATGAGCAGAACGCGGCCTCGCAGCTGGATTTGGATAATGCCATCGCGGCCTCGGAGAGCGCCAACGCCGAAGTGACCGTTGCGGAGGCCGACCTGACGCAGGCCGAGCTGATTTTGAGCTACACGCATGTTGTTTCGCCGATTTCGGGCTACATTTCGGAGCGCGTCGCGGATATTGGCACGCTGGTTGGCCCGTCTGGCGGAAAATCGCTGCTGGCAACGGTCGTTAAGAGCGACACGGTTCGAATCGACTTTTCAATGACGGCTCTCGATTATTTAAGGAGTAAGGACAGGAACGTGAGCCTGGGCGGAGATGAGCTGTCGAACAAGCAGGCATCGCACGTTACCATCACTTTGGCCGACGGCTCGGAATATCCCTTCAAGGGGCTCGTTGACTTCGCCGACCCGCAGGTTGACCCCAAGACGGGAACGTTTTCCGTCAGAGCCGAAATGCCTAACCCGGGCCATCGGCTGCTCCCCGGCGAGTTCACCAAGGTTAAGGTGCTGCTGGACCTGAGAACCAACGCCGTTGAAATTCCGACGAAGGCCGTTGTTATTGAAAAGGGGGGCGCGTATGTCTACGTTGTTTTGCCCGACAACGCAGTTGAGAAGCGCTTCATTGAAACAGGCCCCGAGGTAGACAACAAAGTTATTGTCGAGCGCGGTCTCAATCGCGGCGAGCGAATCGTTACCGAGGGCTACCACAAGCTGAAACATGGCATGAAGGTCAAGCCCGTCAGCCGCATTGACAATGAAGTAACCTCCGATTCCTCTCAAGACTAAGGCGCCATGAAAAAGAATTATTTTCTGCGGCATCCGGTTTTTTCCATCGTAATCTCGGTTATTATTCTGCTCATCGGCATTATTGGTCTGAACCTGCTGCCGATAGACCAGTATCCTGAGATTGTTCCGCCGGTTGTTCGCATCAGCGCAACTTATCCCGGCGCCGATGCCTCAACGGTTACGCAGGCCGTTGCAACGCCGATCGAGCAGGAGCTGAACGGCACTCCGGGAATGATCTACATGTCGTCGAAGAGCTCAAACTCGGGTGGTTTTTCGGCCCTGGTGACCTTCGACATCGGCACCGACCCGGAGCTTGCCGCCGTTGACATTCAGAACCGCGTTAAGAAAGCCGAGTCGCGCCTGCCGGCCGAGGTTGTCCAAAACGGCATCTCCGTTGCCAAGGAAACGGCCAACAGGCTGATGACCATAACGATTCAATCCGACGACCCCAAGTTCGACGAAGTTTACCTGAGCAACTACACGACGCTGAACGTCGTTGACCCTCTACGCCGCATTCCGGGCGTTGGCAGCCTGTCGTCGGTCGGAGGCCGCTACTATGCGATGCAAATATGGGTTCAGCCCGACAAGCTGGCCGACCTGGGCATAACCGTTCAGGATATTCAGGCCGCGCTGAAAGACCAGAACCGCGAATCGGCGGCCGGCGCGCTGGGCCAGGCTCCGGCAACCGACGTTGACATAACGATGCCTATTATCGCGCGCGGCCGCCTGTCGTCGGTGTCGGAGTTTGAAGACATTGTTTTGCGAGCCAATTCCGACGGTTCGATAATTCGCCTGCGCGACGTTGCACGCGTTTCGCTCGAGGCATCGACCTACGCAACCGAGAGCGGCATCAACGGCGGCAACGCCGCGGTCCTGAACCTGAACATGCTGCCCGGGGCGAACGCAATGGAGGTTGCCGACGCCGTTAAAAAGGAGATGGCCGAGATTGCAAAGAGCTTCCCCGAGGGCGTGACCTACGATATTCCGTTCGACATGACAACCTACATCGCGGAGTCAATCAACCATGTTTACCACACGTTTTTCGAGGCGCTGATTCTGGTAATCATCGTCGTTTACCTGTCGCTGCAAAACTGGCGCGCGGCGCTGATTCCGATTATCGCCGTTCCGATTTCGCTGGTTGGCACGTTTGGCGTCATGTTGATGTTTGGCTTTTCGCTCAACATGCTGACTCTGCTCGGCCTGATATTGGCCATCGGCATAGTGGTCGATGATGCGATAGTTGTTGTTGAGAACGTTGACCGCGTAATGCACACCGAAAAAGTCGGGCCGTTCGAGGCCACGGAACGGGCCATGTCGAACCTGGGAGGCGCGCTGATTGCCATGTCGCTGGTTCTCTGCGCGGTGTTCGTGCCGGTTAGCTTTCTGCCCGGCATAACGGGCCAGCTCTACCGCCAGTTCACAGTAACCATCGCCGTTTCGGTCATTATCTCAACAATCGTTGCGCTGACGCTGACGCCGGTAATGTGTTCGCGCCTGCTCCGCCCCGAAGCCAAAAAGAAGAAAAACAAGCTTTTCCGCCTCATCAACTTCTGGCTCAACAAAGGAAACAGAGCATATGGCAAGGCAGTTGGGCGCACAATCAAAAATCCGCGCCGCATGTTTGCCGCCTTCGGGCTCACTCTGGTCTATATCTACCTGATGAACAGCTTTATGCCAACGAGCTTCATGTCGCAGGAGGACCAGGGCTATTTCACCGTTGAGCTCGAGCTGCCCGAAGGCGCCACCATTGAGCGCAGCCGCCTGGTAACGGAGCGCGCCATGACCTACCTGCTCGCCGACCCCGACGTTGAGTTCGTTCTGAACGTAACGGGTTCGTCGCCGCGCGTGGGCACCAACCAGGCCCACTCGCAGCTGACCGTTATTCTCAAACCCTGGGAGGAACGCAAGTCGCACAGCATCGACGAAATCAAAAACCGCGTCAAGAAGGAGCTGGAAGCCTATCCTGAGAGCAAGGTCTACGTTTTCACGCCCTCGATTATTCCGGGCCTGGGCTCGTCGGGCGGCTTTGAAATGGTGCTCGAAGCACGCGGCGACGCCACCTACGAGGACCTGCAGAACGCCGTCGACACGCTGCAGCTCTATGCGGAAACAGCCCCGGCCATCGCCTCGCTGTCGTCGTCGATGCAGAGCGACATTCCGCAGCTCTTTTTCGAAGTGGACCGCGACCGCGCAAAGATGCAGGGCATCCCCGTCAGCGACATCTTTTCGACGATGAAGGCCTTCACCGGCTCGATCTACGTTAACGACTTCAACATGTATAACCGCATCTATCGCGTCTACATCCAGGCCGAAGCCTCCTATCGCTCGAACCGCAACAATCTGAATCTCTTTTTCGTCAGGGCCAATAACGGCACGATGGTTCCGATTTCGTCGCTCGGCAGTTCGCACTACACTACCGGCCCGGGCACGGTTGGCCGCTTCAACATGTTTAACGCTGCGGTTATTTCGGGCGAGGCCGCGTCGGGCTACAGCACAGGCGAGGCCATGAACGCCCTGGAGCGCATAGTTGCCGAGCGTCTGCCCGACAATATTGAAATCGAATGGAGCGGCCTCTCCTATCAGGAAAAACACGAGAGCGGCAACACCGGTGCCATTCTCGGCCTGGCTCTGCTGTTCGTGTTCCTGGTCCTCGCCGCCCAATACGAGAGCTGGAGTGTGCCCATCGCCGTTATTCTCTCGCTGCCGATAGCCGGCGTCGGCGCCTACACGGGCATCTGGCTCTGCGGCCTGGAAAACAACATCTATTTCCAGATTGGCCTGGTAATGCTCATCGGCCTCGTTGCGAAGAATGCGATTCTGATCGTTGAGTTCGCCAAGGAGGAGGTTGAAAAGGGAGTGGATGCCTCGCTGGCGGCGATGACAGCCGCACGCCTGCGGTTCCGCCCGATCGTTATGACGTCGCTGGCGTTCATGCTCGGCCTGCTCCCGCTGCTCGTTGCTTCGGGCCCAGGCTCGGCCGCCCGCCGCGACATCGGCACCGGCGTTTTCTTCGGCATGCTGGTCGCCATCACCGTTGGCATAATATTCGTGCCCTTCTTCTTCGTTATTATTGACAAACTGAAACAGAAACGGACCAAATGAACAAATATACAGCTCTTTGCGGAGCCATGATTCTCCTGCTCGGTACCGGCTGCTCCGGGGTCAGAAACCTGAAAAAGCCGATGACCTCAATTCCCGAACAATATGCCATCGGGGTTGCCAACGACTCCACTTGCCTGGCCGAAATGGAATGGTGGAAGTTCTATTCCGACACGACGCTCTGTCGCTTCATAGGCCGCGCGCTCGAGAATAACCGCGACATTCTGACCGCCGCCGCGCGGGTTGACCAAATGCGCGAACTCTTAGGCGTTGACAAGGCCAACCTGCTGCCCGCAATCGGCGGCAACGTCTATGCCAACCGCGAAACCAACAACTATTCCGGCACCGGCACCACCTACGACCCCGAAATCGGCGTTAAAGTTCCGGTAACATGGGAAATGAACCTGCTCGGCTCGCTCCTCTGGGCCAAAAAGAAGGGGCAAGCCAACTATGCCGCATCGGCCGAGGACTATCGCGCCATGCAGATTTCAATCATTGCCCGCACCGCCGAAGCCTACTACCGGCTCGTTGCCCTGGAAAATGAACTGGCAATCATCAGCCACACGGTTGAATCGCGCAAGGAATCGCTGCGCATGGCCAAAATCCGCTTCGAAGGCGGCCTGACGTCGGAAACCGTCTACCAGCAGGCAATGGTGGAATACTCGTCGGCGGCATCGCTGGTTCCGGGCATCAAACGCCGGCTCACGACGGCGCGCAACGCGCTGACGCTGCTGATGGGCGAAAACCCGTGTGACTCGCTGACGGTGGGCGGCAAATATCTCGCGCCGATTCAACTGGAAAAAATGCCGGTCGGCGTTCCGTCGGCGCTGCTTCAGCGCCGCCCCGACGTTCGCGCCGCCGAGCTGCGGCTGGCAGCTGCGCGGGCCAACGCCGGCCTCACCTATGCCGAGCGGTTCCCCACCTTGCAGTTAGGCTTCACTCCCGGCTTTGAAAACAACGAGCTGTCGAAGTTTCTGAAGTCGCCGTTCAGCTTCGTTGTCGGCTCGGTCAGCGGTCCGATATTCGACTTCGGCAAGCGCAAACACCGCTACAAGGCGGCAGTCGCCGAGTATGAGCAGAGCCGCTATCAGTATGAAAAGAGCGTGATAACAGCCTTTACCGAAGTCAACACCGCCATCAACGCCTACATGGAGGCCCAGCGGTTAAGCACTCTGAAAATCAATCTTTGCGTGGCCGCGGCAAAATATAACCAACTCGCGCGCCTGCAATATCAGGCAGGCACGCTGAACTATATCGACGTGCTCGACGCGCAGCGACGCTTTCTCGACGCGCAGCTCGACGAGAGCAACGCCATCAGAGACGAGTACCTGGCGCTCATCGACCTCTACAAGGTTCTCGGCGGCGGCTGGACGCTGAACTAAAGAATAGAGCAAGAGAAAAAGCGGAGCCGATTGGCTTCGCTTTTTCTTTGGTGGCGGAGGCTGGACTCGAACCAACGACCTCCGGGTTATGAGCCCGACGAGCTACCACTGCTCTACTCCGCGGTGTTTTTACGGGTGCAAAGTTAGTGGCTTTTCGCGAACTGTGCAAGTTTTTCAGGGAAAATATTTGTTAAAAAATGTTATCTACCTGTTGCTGAGAGGTATTCTGCAACGGCCACTTTGAAGTCGCCATAGGAGGCAACATACTTATCGCGTGACTGCTGATTCAGGGTCTGCGCATCGAGCAAGTCGGTAATGGTTGCCGTGCCGGCATCGTAAAAGGCCTGGTTCAGGCGAAGGTTTTCGGCGCTTTGCTCAATAGCCTCGGCGGCAATCTGCATTTTCCGGTGGGCGGCGGTCAGGTCGTCCCACTTGTTCTGCATGTTGATCTGGAGCATCTCGGAGCCGTCGTCGAGCATGATGCGGGCGTTCTTTACCTGGAGGTCTTTTTTCTTCATGGCGTGCGACCCACCCCACCAGCCGGTGATGGGAATATTGATGGCCAGAGTCAGGGCGCCGAAATTATGGCCCTGCTCGAGAACGTTGTGGTAATACCAGCCGGCGCCGCCGAGAACCGTAGGCAGATTTTTGCCGAGTTCCATGCGTTTTTCCAGCTTGGCGGCCTTGACCTGGTTAACGAGCAGCTGATAGTCGTTGGTCTGCATGAGCGCCTCGGCGGGGTCTACGCGCAGGTCGAGCGGATATTCGGGAACGCTGTCGGGCACCGGGGCGTTGATGTCGACAGGAGCGTTGACGGGCGCGCCGACGTATTGCGACAGAACCATGCGGCAGAGCTTGATACCATTGTCGAGGTCAACCATCTTCGACGCGAAATCATTGCGCTGCAAGCGAACCTTCAGCAGCTCGTTGTTGGTAACGATGCCTGCGTCGACCGCAACGGCGACCTGACTGTCGAGAGTGTCGAGCATGGTCAGGGCCGAGTTGAGCGTGCCCTTGGTTGCCTTCAGCGTTGCAAGCTGCCAGTAGTATTTCTCGGCGGTTACGCGAACCTCCGAAGCGCTCTGTTTGGCCTGAAGCTCGGCAACGGCCTCGCCCACCTTGGCGAGCTGATTGCCGTTAACAATCTGGCCGCCCATGAAGATCGGCTGCAGGGCCTGAACGCCGCCCATGACGCCATGTTTGATAAGCTCGATTTTCAGCAGGTCGAGAGCGTTGTATTGCAAAACGTAGTTGGCGGTTCGGAAGCCGAAGCCGGCGGCTGAAATCTCGGGGAAATACTTGGTGAACGCTTCGCGGCGGGTTTCGCGTGCGGCAGCCGTATTGTTTTCAGCCATTTTCATTGCCGCATTGTTGGCCAAAGCCATATCTATACATTGCTCGAGCGACAGCAGCGAGTCGGCGGGAGCCTGCGCGGCGGCTCCGGCAATGCCGGAGGCCGCGATGAGCACGGTGAGAATCAATTTTTTCATAACGGTTGAATTAAAGCAGGTGGGTTTCGAGGGGTTCGGGCAGGGGTTGGTCGGCGCCTTTTTTGCGACCGCGGATAAGCCAGAAGGCAACGGGGATGGTGGTCAGAATGAAAATCATCGTTATGGGGGTGCCGTAGAAGATAACCACGCCCATCGGCTGCCACAGGGCCGAGCCGCCGAGAACCATCGGCACTACGCCCATCGTTGCGGCTGCGGAGGTCAGGAAGATAGGACGCATTCGGCGCTTGGAGGCATTGAAGATAGCGTCTTTAACCGACTGGCCCTGGTTGCGGAGTTCCTGGGCATAGTCGAGGAGCACGATTGCGTTGCGGACCAGAATGCCCATGAGCGAAACGATGCCGAGCACGCAGGTTAGCGAGAGAACGCCGCCCTGGATGAACATGCCTATGCCGGCGCCGGGAATGCAGAGGAGCAGGGAGAAGAGCATAAGCAGGGAAATGTCGACCTGGCAATAGTGGAGAAGGATAATAAAGAAGATAATCACAACGGAAATCATCAGCGCCGACAGAATCTCGGGGAGGTTCTGCATTGTGTTTTCCCACTCGCCGCCGCGAGTAATCGTAACGCCGTCGGGGAGTTCAATGCCGGAAATCGCGTCCATAACGGCCTCGGTTCGGTCAATAACGTTGACGTTGCGCTGAACTTCGGCAATGATGCTGATGGTCGGAATGCCGTTGCGTGTAGAGAGCTGGCCTTCGTTCCACTGAGGCTTAACGTCGGCAACCTGGCGCAGAGGGGCGTCGGCGATACCGACTACCGGCATAAGTTCGTCGCGGAGATCGGCAACGGTCGAAGAATCGGAAGTTGCGGTTTTGATAACCACGGGAATACCGTAGTCGCCCTCCCAGACCGTTGCAACCGGAACGCCCGATGAATAGCGCATTGCGAGAATCGCTTCGATGCCGAGGTTGGTCATGCCCAGGCGCGATGCCTGAACGGCATTGGGTTCGACCTGAGCGGCAACCAGCGGATTGTCGAGGTTGGAGCGCACGCTACGCAGACCGGGAACGCGACGCATGCGGGCGGCAATCGAGTCGCTGACGAGTTTGATGGCCGTGCGGTCGCGGCCCGAGATTCGGATTTCGATAGGATAGGCAGCGTTGGAGTAGCTGAGCTGCTTGAAGCGCACAATGGCGTCGGGGAAATATTGCTCGTATTTGTCGGTATATTCGTTGAGCACGTCGATAGTGGCGTCGTTGCTAACGGTGTTGACGATGAACTGGGCAAAGTTCGGGCCGCCAACCTGCGGGGCATAGGTGGTTTGGAAGCGGGGCGAGGAGCAGCCGTGGAAGTTGGCGATGCTGACAATGCGGTCGTCCTTGCTGAGAATGGCTTCGAGCGAATCGGCAACCTGCGATGTGCGCTCAACGGCGGTTCCCGTGGGCAGGAAGATTTCAACGGCGAACTGGTTGCGCTCGGCGATAGGCATCAGCTGCAGCGGACGGGTCAGGAACAGCCAGCCGCCAACGATGACTGACACGACGCTGATAACCAACGTGGTTTTCGGCCAGTTGAAGCAGAGGGTAATCAGTTTGTCGTAGCCCTTCTGAAGAACCACGAAGAAGGAGAATTTCTTTTTGCCCGATGCAACGGCCTCCTGTTCTTCTTTGTAGATAGGCTTGCGGATGAGCTTATATTGAATGAAGGGCACGAGGAGTTCGGCAACCACGAGCGACACCATCAGGATAATGGTCAGCGCCCAGGGGAAGTCGTTGAGGAAGTCGCGGAACATGCCCGTAATTGTCAGCAGGAAGGGGAAGAAAGTGACCGAGATAGCCAGAGTGGCCGAGAAGATGGCCTTGAAAAATTCAGTGCCCGAACGGAGAGTGGCCGTCTTATGGTCAACGCCCTCGGAAATCAGTTCAACGTAGTCGTCGATAATAACGACCGAGTTATCGACAATCATGCCGAGCGACAGTATCAGGCAGGCGAGCGTAACGGTGTTGAGCTCAATGCCGAAAACATAGAACAGGCTAAGCGAAATGAATATCGCAACCGGAATGGTCGCAGCGGCTATGAGCGCCACTTTTATCGGCAGCAGGAACATGATAACGATAACCACGGCAACCACGGCGATGAGCAACTCGCGCAGGAAGTCGGTCACGGAGTTGTTGACAACGACCGGCTGGTCGGTTATGCTGAACATGGTAACGTCGTCGGGCAGCTCGGCCTTAAATTCGTCGAGAACTTTGTTGACAGCGTTGCCCATGTCAACGATGTTATTGCCGTCTTTCATCTGAATCGACAGCAGAATGCACTTGGTTCCGTTGTTGGTGATATAGCTGGTGGCGCGGGGATATTCCTTGCGAACGTCGGCAACGTCGCCCAAACGAACAACCGAACCGTCGGGGGTCGAGAAAATAATCATTTCGCGAAGGTCAAGAACCGAGTTGACCGAGCGTTCAACGTAGACGGGCTGCGTAAAGGTTCCCGAACGCAGCGAGCCGCCGGTGGTCTGGAAGCCCTTGGCCATGAGGGTAGCGGCAAGGGTCGATTCCTTGATGGCATATTTCGAGAGCTTGGCCGGATCGATCTCAACGGCAATCTGCTCGCCCTGCTTGCCATAGACGTCCATAGTGCTGATGGAGGGAATGGAGCGCAGGCGGTCCTTGAGGTCGTCCATGTAGTCGCCCAGTTCGCGATAGGTTTTCTGCTCGCTCTGCATGGTTAGCAGAATGGCCGACGTGTCGCCGAAGTTGCTGATTGCCTCAACGGCCAATACTCCGGCGGGGAGCTTCAGCTTCAGGGCTTCGAGACCATGCTTGAATTCGTTCCAGAAATCGGTTGTTTTCTGAATGTCGGAGTCGAGTTCAACGAAAATCATGACCATTCCGTCGGTTACGTTGGCATAGGTCTTGGTCTTGTCGACTTCCTTATAAGAAAAAACGTAGTCTTCGAGGGGTTTGAGCACTTCCTGCTCACACTGCTCAACGTTTGCGCCGGGATAAACCGCAGCGACAACGCCTTCGCGGATAGTGAACGAGGGAAATTCGTTTTTGTCCATGACTACCAGCGCATATACACCGAAGGTGAACAGCACTGCGGCAATCAGGAAAACAACGCTGCGATATTTGATGCCGAGCTCAACTATTGGCGCCGGCTTCCAGTTGGTTGAATTAGGTTCCATAGCGTTACTGAGCGATTACAGGGGTTCCGTTGCTAACTTTGGGCATACCGGCAACGATAACGGAGTCGCCGGGAGTGAGACCGTCGGCAATAACGATGCCTTCGGCGGTTATGTCGCCAACGGTTACGAAGCGCTGCAGCGCCTTGCCGTTCTTGGCGAGCCAAACGAAGTTGGTGTTATCGGCAGCGAGCAGAACCGACTGGGGCGGCAAAATGATCGCACCTTTAGCCGCGGCGGCAGTATCGGCGGGCAGAGCAACGGTGCAGAGCATTCCGGGGAGCAGTTCGCCCTTGGAGTTATCGACCGAGAATTTTGCGGTGAAGGCGCGGGTCAGCGGGTCGGCAACAACGTCTTTTTCCGACAGAGTGCCGGCGATGCGGGCGTTGTTGAGCGCTTCAACGGTTATGTCGGCGCCGAGCCCCTCGGGCAGGGAGGATATTTCGCTTTCGGGAACGGAGATTGCGACCTTAACGTTGCCCAGGGCAACGATTTTCAACGCCGGAATCGCGGGGAGAACGTTCTGGCCGGCGTCGATATTCTTGGCAGCCACAGTACCGCTGACGGGTGCGTAGATTTTGGCGTCGTCGAGCGCGCGGCGGGCAACTTCGGCCGAGTTGCGCGCGGTTTTGAGGGTATTCTGAACCTCAACCCACTTCATGTCGGCCAGAGCGTTGGCATTATGAAGTTTTTCAAAGCGGTTATAGGCATCTTGCGCTGAAGCCAGGGCGGCCTGCGCAATGTTGTAGTTATTTTCGAGAGTTCCGGAATTGAGTTCGGCAAGAAGCTGACCCTTGCTGACCTTCTGGCCGTTGGTAACATAAACGGCCTTAACAGTGCCGGGAACGCTGAAGCTGACCTCGGCGCCATCGCCGGCAACAACCGTGCCGGAATAGCTGCGACCTGAGGCAATGCCGGTGTCGGCAACGGAGAGAACACTGACCTTCACAGGTTTGGACTCCGTGATTTTCTCTTTTTTGAATCCACAGGAAGTCGCACCCAGCAACGCCATGCCGGATGCAATAAGTAACATGATTTTCGATGTAGTCATTGTTGAAACGTTTAATGAATTTTTGTATTATATTCATTAAACGTCAACAACGGTTAAAAGGTTCGGCTTCGGTAGCGCAGCGAGTCAAGCATCAGCGGAATGAGCGAAACGTCAACGCCGGCACGCTCGAGCAGCGGCAGGTCCTCGCGCATGGCGGCGGCAATCGCCTCAGGGTCGGTGGAGTTCAGCGAATAGTAGTTAAGCGCCTCGCGAACGTTGCCCTGCGCCAGGGCCAGGTGCCCCATATTCAGGTAGTCCGACGGCGTTGGGGTCAGCTCGGTCAATATGCGCCGGAAGTAGCGTTCGGAGGTTTCAAAATCGCGGTTCAGGAACGCGCTCCAGGCTATCGGCCTCAGCGGCTTGGTCGATTTTTCGTCGAGCAGCTCGGCCTTGTAGTAATAATGGAGAGCCTCGCGCAGCTCGTTGAGCTCGAGGTGGCAGTGGCCCATCTGCATGGCAACCGAAGCGGAATCGGGGTGGATTTTCTCCAGCCGGGAGTAATAGTCAAGGGCTTTGCGATGGTTGCCGAGCGCCTTGGAAATCTGCGCGAGGCGCTTGAGGGTCCACTCGCTTTCGGGGGCAAGCATTTCGGCGCGCTCATATTCAACGAGGGCATCGCCCAGGCGACCCATCCGCTGAAGAGCATGGCCCATTTTCTGGTGCAGCTCAAGGTCGGGTTGCAAGGTGCGGAAAAGGTCAACGGCCTCGGCAAAGTGCTTATGTTTGAAATAAAACTCGCCGAGCAGCCTAACCTGGTCAGGCTCGCAGAAGTCGCCGGCAAGTTCGGGAATCGCAACGGGATTTATCAGTCGGTCGAACGGATTGGAGAACTCTCCGCAGCGGCGGAAAAGGCGGAAGAAGCGATAGAGGTCGTGGATATAGCCGGTAATGGCAACCGTTAGCGCCTCGCCGTTGCTCATAGTGCTGGTCGAAAGGATATTGCCATGCGAGGCGGCCTCGCCTATCTGACTCATGAGCATCTGCTTCTGAACTTCGGGCAGGCGGTCGACCGAGAGCGCAAACGAATATTTGTCGCTGCCACACATAACGGGCGATTCTTCCAACATGAGCTCCAGGGCGGCGTCGTGGCCCAGCGAGCGGCGCACCTCCAGGCGCGACGCGTTGAAGGGCAGGAACCAGTGGGAAATATGATTGAAAAACGGGTAGTTTTTCAGCATCGAGAACACCGGATAGAACAGGTCGCCGCCGGCCTCGGTCATTTCCGAGAGTTTGCGCAGGCGATCGGTAAGGCCCGATTTATTGAGCATCTCTTCCCACTCGGGATTCGCTTCCATGTCGGCGGGATCGAAACCGCTCTCTTTAATATGGCGCTCAAGGTCGGGGCGCAGCTTCATCATTTCGGGAATGATTTCGTCGCGCATGGCGGCAGTGATGGCCTCAACGTCGGCAGTCCGAATAATCTGCATGATTGCGTGGCGCACGCTCTGCTGCCACTGACCGAGCTCGCGCAGGGCGGCAATCCGGGCGGCGATGGCGGGAGTGTTGGAGCGGCGGGGCCAGCGGGCCATGACGAGAATGGCGCCGACAGTTGCGCGGGCCTGAATCTCAACGCTGCTGCCGGGCACGGCAAAGTCGAGCAGCAGGCGCAGGGCGGGCTCGCTGAAGAACTGGAGCAGCGACATCGTCAGTGCGCCGACAATAAGCGATTTCGCGCCGTCGCCGATAACATCGTCGGCCATCGTGTTCTTAATGGCGGCGATTTCGTCGAAGGTCAGCGGCGTAGTGGTCCAGATGCGGTCAAAAATCTGCTCTTCGAGTTCTTCGGTTTTCCGGCGCTCGGCGTCGTTGGCCTTTCCGCCGAAAAAGGAGCCGAGCGCGGCGGCGCTGCGTGAATAATCGTCAAGAAGGCGGGGCAGGTTCTCGCCGCGGCGCATGCGCAGGGTGCGCACAACGTTGAAGTAGAGCGAGCTATGGTCGGCCACAAGGCTTTCGCGCAGCAACATGTCGAGAATACTGTAGAGCCGCGTGGCCAGGGCGGAAATCTGCTCGCCACGACCCGGATCGGGCGCGCCGCTGAGAGCAAAATCAATTATGCGGCTATAATCTTCTTCGGCGGCATCGAGGGCGTCGCGCAGGCGCCAGCTGTCGGCCGAAAGCATAACGCGGAGCAGGCGGAAAGCTTCATGGAAGTTTCCGGCGGAGAGCGATTTTTCAACCGCCTCTTTATATTCGTAGCTATTCATCACACTCGTATAATATCAAAAGGCGTGCCAAAGTTCAGTGCCGGGGTAATAATGGCGTAATATTTCCTGAAATCCGAAGCCTTTTTCTGCCATAACGGCAGCCCCGATCTGGCAGAGCCCTACCCCGTGGCCCCACCCGGCGCCGCGCAGAACGAAGTCAGTTCCGTCGCGGTCAACGACGAATGCCGAGCTATAAAGATGACTTTCCGAGAGCCAGCGGCGAATAATCAGTTCCTTGCCAATGATTCGCGTTGCATTGGTTCCAACGATTTTCAGCGCGGTTATGCGGCCCGACACGCCTCGCCGCATCGGAATCAGGTCAAGGATGGTTCCGAAGTCAATTTCCGAGCGACGGCAAATCAGCTCGCTCAGCTGCGCCTGAGTGTATCTGATAGTCCAGCGATAGAAGTCGGGGGCCGTTTGGCGGTCGAAGTCATTGAGAACCTGGCCAAGCACCGCAGGCTCAACGTTGGCACAAAAAGCGTCGGGGCGACCGAGAATCCAGCGCCGGGCTTGGTTTTCGTCGGTCAGGTCGGGCAGCTCGGCTCCGATTGCGTCGCGTCCTGCGGCCAAATAGGAATGATGTTGCGGCTGCCAGCAGTTTTCAAACAGCTCGAACGCCCCGCCGCAACATTTCGAGAAGCGGGTGTCGCAAATGCGTCCGCCGGCGGTCAGAACCAGGCCGCGGGTGGCATCAATCGCTCTGTCGACCTCGGACGAAGTTATGCGCGTCAGCCCCTGATAGCGCTGGCAATGGTCATCGGAGCAGACATCGAAAAGCTCATGGTCGTCGCGGTCGAACCACCGGCGGATTTCGCCCTCTTCGACCGGGGGGTCGCCGACGGACGCGCCAACGTCGGCCAGGGAGCGGGTCGAACGCAGCTGAGCCATCAGCCAGCTGCGTGAAATAACGGCGTGGGCCTTGAGCAGCTCGACCGACGAAGTGGCCGACATTTCCGAAGAAATCACCGAGCGCAGATATTCTTCCAGGCCGATGCGGTTAATGAGCTGCCCCCGATGCTGAAGCATTTCGCCGCCGAAACGCTGGGTCTGGCGCCGTTGCCAGTGAAAGTCCTTGCCGATAACTATGCCGTCAACAGTGGTCGTTCCGTCGGCTTCGGCGATTATCGTCGGGTCGGCGGTTATCAGGCCAACGTAGACGGGCGGCTGCTGAAAAGTCACTTCGCGAATAATCGACTCCACTTTGGAGGCGTTGAGCGCGTCGAAATCACTGCGGCGAACGGCAATGAGCGTACCGCAAAGGTCGATACTCGCCGGGCTGACGAGCAGCTGCCCGTAGCAGTCGGGGCGATGTTTGGTTCGCGGAATAACGGTAATCTCGCCGTCAACACAAACCATGTTCACCAGCGGGTCAATCTCTTCGGGCGAAAACGGCGCCGGAGCGAGCCTGTAGGTATAGGCCATCGACGTCGGCTTCATGAAGCGCGACGGCACAGCCTGAAAGTGCATATGGTCGGGAGCGGAAGCCCCGGCCCGGGCGCCGTTGAAGAAAATCGTGTAGCCCGGCAGTTCGCGGCTGAGCCGACGCATCTGGTCGGTGCGACCGAGCATGGTCTGGGGCGTGTGGGCCTTGGCGGCGATGGTCAGATGGCCGGGAAATATCGGAAACGGATTAACCAGAATCTCCATATCCTCCCACTCCAGCGCCAACTGTTGCGGCGGGCGGTTTGCACCGCAGAGAAAACAGCGACGCGCAGCAATCGATGCCGCATCGACCTTGGCGGCAGTGCTGACGACGCGGGCCGGATTAAACTGCACGCAATAATCCCCCACCCTCTTGGTCTCAACCAGCCTGAGCGCCTCAAACCTCGCGGCAACCTCCGGCCACACCGCCATCTGCCGCTCCAAAAACTCCTCAATCTCAATCATAACAGTTCATTGTTAAAATCAATCAGCCACTCGGCTCCAAATCCGATAAGGATTGCCGCAGTGAAGCTCAAAAATGTTCCGATCAAAACATATTCAGTCACCTTTACATCCTTGCTTCTGCGGAGTTCTCCGAATCGGAAAATAGATTTTGCGGCAAGGAGGAAACCGATGCCTTCAATATGGTTACTGAAAATGAAGGATAGGATTAGAATACGCTCCAGATAGCCTATCCAGCGGCCGGCGTCGGGCATTCCCTGCATCGAAGTGTCGCATGGCATCCACTTCTTATATTCAAGCAAAAGTTTGATGAACACAGATGCGGGAACCAACACGGCAATATAGGCTGTTAAACAAATCCAAACGGTTTGCGACAGCTTCGGGAGCCCCACATCATAGCCGCCCTTAACAAACAGCAACCACCATAGAAGGAGAATAACAACATAGTGCGCGCACTGGTCGGCCAAAAACGCAATCAGACCGCGTTTGCCGCGTTTGCCGATTTCAATCTTTACAAAATCAATCGCAAAGTGGGTCACGAAGATAACCACCGGCACAATCCATAGCCCCCACTGCGCTATAAACAGATAGGTCAAGCCCGCCTGAATTAAGCTGTGCAAACCGAGCAGACGGAGCCTCTCGGGCATTTTA
>JAAVDE010000027.1 GCA_014801955.1 Bacteroides sp.
GACGACTTTTTGACATATGCAAATCTTTTCTTTCGCAAAATTTTTATGTTGTACAGCATATTTTCGGCAAAAACCATTCCATCAAACAATTATGCACACAAAAAAGTTTTTGAGTTTAACTTTCTTTAACATTAATTCTACGGCGTGCCTCGCGATTTTCGGGCGAATTGGGCTTATTGGACCAATTAGACTAATTGGACTAATTGGGCTAATTTTTGGAGCGGGCGCCGCGTCGGCGCCCGCTCCCGCACAAAAAAAATTTGCGGGGCATGGATTTTTTTCGTAAGTTTGCGTCGGTTTAATAAACCCATATCTCATATTTTTTAACTCTTTAACTTTATTCACAATGGCTTACGTTATTACCGACAAGTGCGTTGCTTGCGGCACTTGCCTCCCCGAATGCCCCGTTAGCGCTATCAGCGAAGGCGAAATCTACCACATCGATCCGGACACCTGCATCAGCTGCGGTACCTGCGCATCTGTTTGCCCCTCCGAAGCTATCATCGAAGGCTAATAAACGGGCACTAAAATTTAAGGCGCTTATGCGAAATCGCATAGGCGCCTAAATTTTTACCTTCTATATATTATATATAAAGAATCAGAGCTGGGTGTCGGGGTCGAGATTGGCTGCTTCGATGTCTTTGAAGTAGCGATAGGTGTCAACCTTGAGTTCGCCGCAAGCGTCTTCATCGGCAACGATGATTGCTTTGGGGTGCATCTGCAGGGCAGAGATGGTCCACTGCTGGGAGATTCCGCCTTCAACGCCGTGGTGGAGAGCGCGGGCTTTGTTGTGGCCGTTGACCATGAGCAGTACCGAGCGGGCAGCCATTACGGTTCCGACGCCAACAGTCAGAGCGGTCTTCGGAACGAGGTCGAGGTTATTGTCGAAGAAGCGGGAGTTGGCAATGATGGTGTCCTTGGTGAGGGTTTTCATGCGGGTTTTGGAGGTGAGCGACGAGCCGGGTTCGTTGAATGCGATGTGGCCGTCGGGACCTACGCCGCCGAGGAAGAGGTCGATGCCGCCGTAGGAAGCGATTTTTTCTTCATAGCGCTTGCACTCTTCAATGGGATCGGCAGCGTTGCCGTTGAGAATATTAACGTTCTCGGCGGGGATGTCGATATGGTTGAAGAAGTTGGTGTGCATGAAGGTGTAGTAGCTCTGTTCGTGGTCGCGGGGAATGCCAACGTATTCGTCCATGTTGAAGGTAACGACGTTTTTGAACGATACTTTACCTTCTTTATGGAGTTCGATCAGGCGGCGATACATGCCCAGGGGCGACGAGCCGGTCGGAAGGCCGAGAACGAAGGGTTTTTCGGGGGTGGGATTAGCAGCATTGATTGCAGCGGCCACATAGTTACCGGCCCAGCGTGAAAGGTCGGCGTAGTTGGGTTCGATGATGAGTCTCATGCGTGATTATTTATAAGGTGATGATGAATTGATTGGGGCAAAGTTACGATTATTTTCGATTTTATGCAAATCGAAGTTCCGGCCATCGAAGGTTGCGTAGCTCATATTCGAAAGCCAGTCACCGAGAATCGCCACTTTCGAGCCGGCGATTTCGCGGAGCAAAAGCTGGTGGTAGTGGCCGAAAACATAGTAGTCGGGGCGCGGTCCGCGGGCATTTTGCTCGCGCACCCACTGAAGGAGCGGTTCGGGCGACGAGGGGCCTGAGTTGGGCCCTGTGTGGTGGCGGCTGCGGTTCTTGGCGCTCCACCAATAGGCAAAGCCAACGGTCCAGCGCGGATGAACGGCCGCAAACAGCCGCTGGAGCAGGCGGCAGCGGAACATGGCACGCATCAGCCGCTCGGCGGGAGGAATGGAGCCGAGGCCGTCGCCGTGGGCGATAACGAACGAGCTTCCGTCGATTTCCTCGCGCAGAACGCCATCGACAACCCTGATTCCGAGCTCCGAGGGGAGATAGTCGAAAATCCAGATGTCGTGGTTGCCGATAACCCAGGTGATTTCAATGCCCGAGTCGGCTAAATCGGCCAGAGTGCCGAAGAATCGCACGAATCCGCGCGGAACGACATGGCGATACTCAAACCAGTAGTCGAGCACGTCGCCGACCAGATAAATCCGCCGCGCAGTTGGTGCAATTTCGCGGAGCCAGCGGCAAACGAGCTTTTCCTGCTCCTTGGGGTCGCGGAAATAGTGGGCACCCAGATGCAGGTCAGAAAGAAAATATGTCAGTCCCGACTGCTGCATCAGAGAAAACCGAGTTCGAGTTTGGCTTCTTCGCTCATCATGTCCTGGGTCCATTCAGGCTCGAACACGATGTTGATTTCAACGGACTTTACTCCGGGAATAGTTTCGAGTTTCAGCCGGGCGTCTTCAACAAGGAAGTCGGCGGCGGGACACGACGGAGCTGTCAGCGTCATATCGACCTGCAAAACGCGCTCCTCGGTGAACTCAATGCGATAGATGAGACCCAGCGAATAGACGTCGACAGGAATTTCCGGGTCGAAAACCGTTCGCAGCAGCTCAACGGCCTTGGTTTCAACAGCCAGTTTTTCGTCAGGAGTAATTTCAACCATAAATATCTAATAAAAAAACCGGGCGGGCGCCGGGTTGGGGCGCCCGCCATGGGGAAGAAGAATAAATTATTTCAGTTTTTCGATATATTCGATAAGGGCCTGGTTTTCGGGGTCCATTTCAAGAACCTTCAGATACCATTCGCGGGCGGTTGCGCGGTCGCCGACGCCAATGTAGTAGCCGGCGGTCTGGGCATATGCTTCGCGATAGAGGTCGGCGCGCTTGGTTTTGTTCTCGGGGTCGGCATCGAAGATTTCGAGCATCTTGGCATAGGCGGCAACGGTTTCCTCCGAAGGCTTGTTGCCGTTCTTAACGAGGGTCATGCGAGCCTTGTTGCGGTGAGGTACAAAGTGGTCGGGCACGCGTTCGATTGCCATGTCGACAGCAGCGATAGCGGCGGTGATGGCCTCGAGGCGCTCGGGCGAATCGATAGGCGAGGTTGCGGCAACGTTCTGCCAGCGGTTGCCGAGGTCAATGTAGTCCTGAGTAACAACGTCGCCGGCATTCATGTAGGCAACCATTGCATCTTTAGCCTTGATATAGTTTGCATTGGCGGTTTCAACGTCCTGAGCCTTGTTGGCGCGACCGCCTGCCTGGGAATATGCAAACGAAAGGTCTTTCAGCAGGTCGGCCTTGGCGGGATTGGCAGCCACTGCCATTTCGCGGGCAACGATTTCCGCGTCATAGTCCTGCAGTTCGTTCAGGATATTGGCATAGGTGGTATAGTCGTTGGCGGTGAAGGGAATGCCGGGAACCTGGAAGAACTTTTCGGCGGCAGCACGCGCACCGGCCAGGTCGCCCTTCTTTTCAAGATTGAGGAAGAGCATACGGCGCATCTGAGCGGAATTGGGCTCGGCTTCGAGAATGCGTTCGGCCAGAGCGAGGCTCTCGTCGTAGCGGCCACCGAAGTAGAGCAGAACAGCATAGCGCTCTTCATCCTTAACGAAGTGGTTGGGGTTTTCGATATACTTGCCATACTGCTGGGCCGAGAGGGTCCACTGGTCGTTATCGTAGTAGCGTTCGGCGAGTTCGCGCTGGGCCATTGCCGAGTTGGGAGCGATTTCGTTGAGCTTTTTCAGGCGGCTGATAGCATAGTCGGGGTTGATGTGGGCATACACGCGCGAATACTTAACGTAGGCCTCGGGCGATTTGTCGTCGAAATAGATAGCCTGTTCATATTCCGAAGCTGCCTTGCCGATGGTTTCGCCGTCGTCAACGCCGGAAGCAACAGCCTGGTCGCGGAGCATATCGCCGGCCATGATGTAGATTGCGGGGTCCTTGAGGTTCTTTTTGCGGGCGGCATCCATGAATTTCTCAACGTCCTTGGCATAGGCCACGGGGTCGGTGTCGTAGTAGGCACGCGCAATGGCAACGTTGACAAACGCCTTGTTCTGAGCCTTGGTTGCAGCCTTGAACTGGTCGGCGGCAGCCTTGGCATCGCCCTTTTTCAGAGCAACGGCGCCGAGGCCGACGTAGTTATAAGGATTCTTGGCGTCGAGCTTGATACCCTCGTTGAATTTTTCGGTCGCTGCGGCAACGTTGCCCTCCTTGAGGTCAATCATGCCGAGATAATAAAGCGCTTCGGAGCGTTCAACGCCACCGGCGGGCACGGTTTTAGCAAGAATTTCCTTGGCGTTATCGAGCTGATCGATTTTGAAGTACTCGATACCGTCTTTGTAGCCCTGATTCTGAGCCGAGGCAAAGAGAGCCGATGCCGCAGCCATAGAGAGCATTAAGAATTTGATTTTCATGTTTGTTGATTGTGTGAGATTTATGAGTTTTATATTTTCTTAGATTTATAACGCGACGCGGGGTTTAATATTGCGCGGAAGCGGCGGCTAATCGTCGCCTCCGGCAATCTGAACCATCCGGGGCTGAACGGTTGCGGGCAAAACTCCGGTCAGCTGAATCACCTTCTGGCCCTGCATACCGGTGACGAACGAGTAGAACGCATTGTTGAGCGTGCCGCCAACGGTTGTGGTTATCATATAAATCGAGCGGAACAGCGGATAGCGGCCGTCGAAAATATATGCCTGATAGGGTTTGTAGGCCATATTGGTGTCGTCGCCGCTAACGGCCAGCACCTTGATTTCGGGATTGAAGCCGAGATTCGTGGTGTCGGATTCCTCGGAGCGGCGGCGCATCTCTTCTTTCGAAAGGGTTGTTCCGTCCATGTCGGTCGAGACCCAGCTCACGCCGATAATACCCAGGGCATTGGGGTGACGGCTGACGGCATCAAACACCGCGCGGGCCGAACCTTCGGCATAAACGTTGGGGCCGAACGGCTTGCCGCCGTTGATTGAGTCGCGCATGAACTGCACCATCGAGCTTCCGGCATCGTCGAACACAACGCGGATTGAGTCAAGCTTCGTGGGCCACATATCCTTCCAACTGCGAACGTCGCCCGAAAGCACCTGGCGCAGCTCGGCCATGGAGATTGCATCCTGCGGGTTGCGGTTGTTGACGATGAGCGCCACGGCGTCGACCGCCACGCGCTGTTCGCGCGGTTTGCGCTTTTGGTTGCGCAGACGCGTTTTTTCAGCGCTCGTCAGCCGGCGGGCGGCAACGATGGTCTTAATCGCATTGTCGGGATTCATCAGCGAGTCAAACGCTGCCGACTGGCTGACATAATAGGGGACCACCAGGGCCTGGCGGCGCGAATTATTATAGTAGTATTCAAAAACGTCGACCTCCTGGTCCATGATATTCTCGAAAGTGGCGTCGCAGGCAAACTGCATGTGCTCCACCTTCTGTTCGACCTTTTTGGCCTTCTGGCCACCGCCGCAGGCGCTCAGCGCCAGGGCGGCTGCGCCCAGCAGGGCAACGTTTGTCAGATTCAGTTTCATACGTTAGAGTCCAAACCGGTAAATTGACGATAGCCGCGCCAGATTCCGTAGATTACCAGCAATACGCCGCAAACGATGCGTACCCAGGTAAAGTCGGCATCCCAGCGGAATGCGTTATAGAACAGTGCTATACCCATACCGACATATACCAGAATCATAAATATGCCGAAAACGTTGCGCATCAACTGAGGGGTTGACGGATGATTGCCGCGATGGTCGGGGCGCTCCAGATTGGGCATATTTTTGTTTTCAGTTTCCATAATGTTAAGTTTGTTAAAGGTTACATTGGACTAACGCGGTTATGAGGCATATGGTTCACTGCATTTTGCACGGGCGGAGCAAAGTTAATCATAAATTTCGTTCCAACCAAAAAAAATCGCTAAATTTGCACCTATGACAAAGATTATCAACCTCAGCGCCGAAGATTACAGCCGGGCTTTTCCCCATCCGTCGGTGGTTTATAACAGCATGGCGTTCACGTCGCTCAACGCCGTTCGGGCCACCTCGGTCAGCCATATGGCTATTACCGATAGCAGCGGAACACCTATACTCGGCCTAACAGTCGGCGAGCGCGACGAACGCATGCTCGCTCCCTTTTCAGCACCGTTCGCAATGTTTGACTTTAATCGCGAACATCGGGCGGAAACTATGCTCGAGGCTGCCCGGCTGCTGCGTGACCGATTTCCGGGACTGCTACTGACTTTACCTCCGGCTCCATATTGGCCCGCAATGAATGCAAAAACCCTTCTTGCACTTCTTGCTTCAGGAGCCCGACAACTGCATTGCGACTGGAATTACCATATTGACCTGAGCCGTGACTTCCGCGCGGACCTGACATCGTCGAACCGCAACAAGCTCCGCCGCGCCGAGCGCGAAGGTCTCAGCCTCCGCCGGGCCGAGCCGATGGAAGCCTACGAAATCATACGTCTCAACCGCGACCACAAAGGCTACCGGCTGGCAATGAGCGCCGAACTGGTCGAACAAACGATCAAGGTCGTTAAAGCTGACTTCTTCGTAGTGGACGACAGTCGCGGTCAAGCCCAGGCAGCGGCTATGGTCTACCATGTTGCGCCACAAATAGCTCAGCTCATATATTGGGGCGACATTCCGCAGCCATCGGTCCGAAACGCCATGACTGTTCTGGCAGCGCTACTCACCGAACACTATCGCAACGCAGGCTTCCGCGTTTTCGACCTCGGCCCATCAGGCGGCGCGGGCTACCCCAACCTCGGACTGAGCGAATTTAAGGAAAGCCTCGGCGCCATAACTTCGCCCAAACCCACGCTGCAACTTTAAGTTTTATTTGCAGGGGTGGATTTTTTTGCGTAACTTTGGCAAAAATATATTCAAATCAATCATTTCACAACTTGTTTTTATGATTCGCAAACTACTTTTCGCCGCTTTCGCCGCTGCTTCTGTCAGCGCCGCTGCCGGCCCGGTAGTACCCACTTCTATCGTTGACGGCAAGTTCGCCGCCGACACCAAGTGGTACACCATGAAAATCGCTGCCGCCGGCTATTACCTGACCAACCAGGAAGTAAACGGCGCAATGCCCCTTAGCCAAACGACCTCGACTCCGGCCAACGGCGACCTCTGGTGCTTCGTAGGCTCCGACGCCGACGGCTACACAATCTATAACCGCGCCACCGGCCCCTCCAAGTCGCTGGCCGCCCCCTCCAGCCCCGCCGGCTCCGACCAGGGTGGCTCGGCCTACCCCACTCTGAAAGCCCCCGGCGTTGCAGGCCAGTCTTACCTCTGGAACTTCACGTCCAGCTCCAACCTGGCTAACACCACCTCCTATTATATATATGAGCAGGGCCAGAGCCAGAACAAAATCAATAACCGCAATAACAAGCTCGCCTTCTGGACCGCCGGTGCCGACGCCGGCTCTTCGGTCGTTATCTCGCTGATTGAGCTGACCGAGCCGACCGTTGACGCATCGGGCGTCATCACCGTTCAGACCTCGCCCCTGGTTACCCTCAGCGGCGAAAACGCTCCGACCGCCAATGCCGACGGCAGCATCACCCTCGGCGAGGGCAACTACTATTTCTCGACTCCCGACGACCAGGTCGTCAAGAGCGCCTACATCGTTCTCGCCGACGGCACGGAAAAGACCCTGACGTCGCGCGGCGAAAGCAATTCGCAGCTCCCCATCGCCGGCCCCCTGACGTTCACGACCCTGCGCGTCAACCTCGGCAACATTCCCCAGCAGTCGGCCAACGGCTACGCAGTGTTCCGCTACGACGGCACTCCAGGCTATAACATCGTTTACCGCATTCCGGCAATCACCACCGTTGCCGCCGGCCCCCACAAAGGCCGCCTCATCGCCGTTAACGACTACCGCTACTGCGGCGGCGACATCGGCGCAGGCCGCATTGACCTCCACATGAGCTACTCCGACGACAACGGCCAGACCTGGTCCATGCCCGACGACATCCGCAACGCCCAGGGCACTCCCGTTGCCCGCGGCACCGGCGCCGCAACCCCCGCCGGCACCAAGCAGTCGGTAACCAACCTCGACTGCGGCTTCGGTGACCCCGCAATCGTTTCGGACCGCGAAACCGGCGAAGTCCTCATGGTTGCTTGCTGCGGCCGAATGAACTTCTTCTCCTCGCGCCGCGACGACCCGCAGCCCTCCGCCCGCTGGTGGAGCGCCGACGGCGGTCAGACCTGGACCGAACCCGACTACGGCCAGTGGGAACAAATCTACTCGCTGTTTGACAACAACTGCCGCTACGGCTTTATCGACAGCCAGTTCGTCGGCTCCGGCCGCATGGTGCAGAGCTCGCGCATCAAAGTCGGCTCGCACTATCGCCTCTACTGCGTTATGAGCGGACGCCACGCCGAGTCCGGCAACATTTCCAACTGGGTGCTCTACTCCGACGACTTCGGCCATAACTGGCACATTCTCGGCGACCCGATGAACCCCGCCGTCAGCGAAAAGGGCGACGAACCCAAGTGTGAAGAACTCCCCGACGGCTCCGTGCTCCTTGCCGCACGCGGCAACGGCGGCGGTCGTAACTTCAACATTTTCCGCTACACCGACATCGAAAACGCTCAGGGCCGCTGGGGAACCCACATCAACACGAACCTCGGCCTCGACCACGGCATCAACGCCTGCAACGGCGAAATCATGATTCTCCCCGTTGAAAACACCGCCACCGGCCAGAAAGCCTACATGGCAATCCAGTCATTTACCAACTCAACCAGCCGCGTAAAAGTTTCGCTCGCCTGGAAGATTCTGGCCTCCGCCGCCGACTACGACGAGCCTGCGGACTTCAACTCGTGGAACGGCGTGTTTGAACTGACCCCCATGAGCTCCGGCTACTCAACCATGACCTGGCAGGCCGACGACGCCCTGGGCGTGCTCTTCGAAGAAGCCTCGTTCAACGACAAGAACTACTCCGAAATCTATCGCCGCGTAACCATCGACGAACTAACCGACGGCGCATGGAAATACGCCCCCGACACCAACAACACAACTGCTTCGGCCCACCAGGCCGAGGCAGTTGCCATCCGCGCCGCCGCTATTGCCGCCGCAAACGGCATGGTCGTTGGCAATCTCTCTGATGAAGGCAAGGCCGAAGTCGCAGCCGCCGCCCTGGCCTACGACGCCAACCCCGGCGACGAAACCTACTGCGCCTTCAACGCCGCCGAGCTCCTCAACACCAACCGCCAGCTTCCCCGAGCCAACGCAGTGTTCTCCTTTCTCTCCGACTCCCAGAACATCAACAACTACCCCAAGGCAAACCGCTGGCTCGCTGCCGGAGCGACCAACCTTTCAATCGCCCAGAGCGAATCTGACGCAACCCGCTTTGCCCTGATCGAAGCCACCGACGGCTTCATGCTCTATAACGCCGCAGCCGACCGCTACGTCTGCTCCACCCCTGCCGCAACCGAAACCGCCGTCAGCGTAACCGCCGACCGCGAAAAAGCCGGCGTCTACACCTTCGAAGTCTCCCCCGGCCAGGTGTCCATCATCAGCTCCACCCCCGGCAATGCAACCTATCCCGCAATCCACATGAGCCAAGGCCAGAAACCCGTTATCTGGACCATCAGCGCCCCCGCCTCAAAATGGGTGATGACTTTCCTCGACGAATTTGACTCCATCAACGAAGTCGAAGCTGCCGACGCCGCAACCGCCGGCCCCGCCTTCGACCTCCAGGGCCGCCGCGCCTCCACCCTCCGCCCCGGCACCATCTACATCCAAAACCGCCGCAAACTCATTGCTCGCTAATCTGCCTAAAAATTTTTAGCGAAATTTTAGCGAAAAAATTTGCAGATTCGGTTTTTATTCGTAACTTTGCACTCGCAAAAGCCCCTCATTGTGGGTCGCTGAAATAGATGGTGAGCATAGCTCAGTTGGTTAGAGCGTCGGATTGTGGTTCCGAAGGTCGTGGGTTCGAAACCCACTGTTCACCCCCTAAAAATCATTATCACCCCGCCGGAGGCCATCAGCTTCCGGCTTTTTTGTTTCTATGGATTTCAATCTTCAGGCAACAGCCCCCGGCACCAACGCCCGCGCCGGAATCATACATACTGACCACGGCGACATTCAAACGCCCATATTCATGCCGGTCGGAACCGTCGGCGCCATAAAAGCCGTGCATTTCACCGAAATGAAAGAGCAGGTCAAGGCCCAGATTATACTCGGCAACACCTACCATCTCTACCTCCGACCCGGCCTCGACACCCTCCGCGCCGCCGGCGGCCTTCACCGCTTCAACGGCTGGGACCGCCCGATTCTGACCGACAGCGGCGGCTTCCAGGTTTTCTCCCTCGCCGAGAACCGCAAGCTGACCGAGGAAGGCGCCCATTTCCGCAGCCACATCGACGGCTCGCGCCATCTCTTCACGCCCGAAAAGGTCGTTGACATCCAGCGCGTCATCGGCTCCGACATCATGATGGCCCTCGACGAATGTCCTCCCGGCCAAAGCGACTTTGCCTATGCCTCCAAAAGCCTTGACCTGACAATGCGCTGGCTCCACCGAGGCTGGAAGCGCTTCCGCGAAACCGAGTGCCCCTATGGCCACTCCCAGACCTTCTTCCCCATCGTTCAAGGCTGCACCTTTCCCGAACTGCGCCGCCGCGCCGCCTCGGAAGTGGCCGAACTCGGCGCCGAAGGCAACGCCATCGGCGGTCTGGCGGTTGGCGAGCCGACCGAAGTCATGTATGAGATGATCGAGGTCGTCAACGAAATCCTACCCGCCGACAAGCCCCGCTATCTCATGGGCGTCGGAACCCCCGCCAACCTGCTCGAAGCAATCGACCGCGGCGTTGACATGATGGACTGCGTAATGCCGACGCGCAACGGCCGCAACGGCATGCTCTTCACCGACCACGGCATCATGAACATGCGCAACGCCAAATGGGCTAACGACTTCTCGCCCATCCAGGAAGACGGCGCCGCCGAAGTCGACCGCATCTATTCCAAGGCCTACCTGCGCCACCTTTTCCACGCCCAGGAAATCCTTGCAATGCAAATCGCGTCGATCCATAATCTCGCCTTCTACCTCAGCCTTGTGGGCCAGGCCCGCCACCACATCCTCGCAGGCGACTTCGCCGAGTGGAAAAAACAAAAGGTTCAAGACATAACCCGCCGGCTTTGAAAATCTTAGACAAATACATAATCCGCAAGTTCCTCGGAACCTACGTTTTTTCGCTCGGACTCATCCTGGCGATAACGATTATGTTCGACATCAACGAAAAGCTCGACGCCTTTCAAAAAGCCCCGCTCCGCGAAACCATATTCGACTACTTCCTGAACTTCCTCCCCTATTTCGCCAACCAGTTCAGCCCGCTGTTCGTATTCATCTCCGTTATCTTCTTCACCTCCAAGCTGGCCGGCAACTCCGAAATCATCGCAATCCTCTCCTCCGGCGTCAGCTTCAACCGCCTCCTCCGCCCCTATCTCATCTCCGCAACAGTCATCGCCGCCGCAACTCTCCTGCTCTCGGCCTACATTATCCCCCCCGCCAACGCCAAACGCATAGCCTTTACCAACACCTACGTTAAAGACAAACGCGTCAGCGTTATCTCCAACGTTCAAATGCGCATAGGCCCCGGCGAAGTTGTTTACTTCGGCGACTTCTCCTCAACCAACGAACGCGGCTCCCGATTCAGCCTCGACAAGTTCGACGGCAACCGCCTGGCCTCGCGCCTGACCGCCGCCACCGCAATCTATCGCGGCGGCTACTCCTGGCGCCTGCGCAACTATGCGCGCCGAACCTTCACGCCCAATCGCGAACTCCTCCAAACCGGCATGGTTCTCGACACCGTAATACCCATCGCCCCTAACGACATCATCATCTCACGCCAGGACCAGGAAAAAATGACCTCACCCGACCTCGCGGCCTACATCGACCGCCAGCGCCAGCGAGGAGTCGCCAACATCAAGCAATTCGAAATCGAATACCACCGCCGCTACGCATCAACCGCCGCAGCCTTCATCCTGACCGTCATCGGCATGTGTCTCTCCTGCCGTAAAGTCAAAGGCGGAATGGGACTCAACATCGGCATCGGCCTCGCCCTGAGCTTCACCTACATCCTCTTCATGGGCGTTACTCAAACCTTCGCCATCAACGGCCTGACCTCTCCCGCCGTTGCAATGTGGATTCCAAACATAGTCTACACCTTTATCGCCCTCGCCCTCTACATACGCGCAAACCGCTACTAATGAGCAAATACCTAACCATCGAAGCACCCGCCCAGGCCAAATTCACCGAAAAGATGAGCCGCTTCCTCGCCTTCGCCTACCCCGCCCAGACCGTTGACGAAGCCAAAGCCCTCATGGCCGACCTGCAGCGCCAATACTGCGACGCGCGCCATGTTTGCTGGGCCTGGGTCATCGGCGTCGACGACCCCGTCAGCTACTCGACCGACAACGGCGAACCCTCCGGCACCGCCGGCCGCCCCATCCTCGGCCAGATCAACTCGCGCGGGCTGCGCAACGTAGTTGTCGGCGTGGTCCGCTACTTCGGCGGCATAAAACTCGGCACCCCCGGCCTCATCGCCGCCTACAAACTCGGCGCCTCCCTCGCCCTCGACGAAGCCCGCATCATCGAAGCCGAAGAAATGACCGAGCTAACCCTCACCTTCCCCTACTCGCGCCTCAACGAAATCATGCAGCGCGTCAAGCAGCTCCCCTCCGCGACCATCCTCGACCGCAACTTCGACAACACCTGCACCCTCCGCCTCCGCCTCCCCCTCTCCCTCGCCCCCACCCTCCAGGCAATTAGCAATTAACTGGGAGCGACGGCGTCTCGCCGTCGGCACTGCGCGACCGAGGTCTACCAAAATTTACGGGGAAAAAGAAAAAAAATAACCAATTACTACTTGCTAATTACTAATTAATTTACTAACTTTGCGGCGCAGACCGCCTTGCAGAAGCCCCGGTCCGGGGTGAGCGGGCGGGAAGCAAAGACATAAATTAGAAAGCGTTTATCCGCGCTGATTCTTGACAAGCAGAAATTCTCGCAAAATTTCATATTCATGTCAAGGATTGAGCAACGGTAGATGCCCGTGGATATGTATATATTACCGTTTCCGACCCGAAATTTCGAGAGAAATATAGGCCGGAAGCGTTGATTGCACATATTGAGCGTGGGCTTCTGCGTTGCCGTCCGACATGAATAGGGCAATGCGAGAAGCCTCTGCTTGTAGGACGGCAACAGATACAGACTCCTACGTATTCTATGCTAAAATCCAAATATTTTTTGAATTTTTTTATGTTATGC
>JAAVDE010000028.1 GCA_014801955.1 Bacteroides sp.
GGCGTTGAGGGATTCGAACCCCCGACCCTCTGCTTGTAAGGCAGATGCTCTGAACCAGCTGAGCTAAACGCCCTTCACTCTCTTGTGAAGTGCAATCCGGCGATTGGGTTTCATCGTGGGCGTTGAGGGATTCGAACCCCCGACCCTCTGCTTGTAAGGCAGATGCTCTGAACCAGCTGAGCTAAACGCCCTTTATCGCTGAATTGCGGTGCAAAGTTACGACTTATTTTTGGATTTGCAAGCGATTTTGCGATTTTTTTTCAAAAAATTTTCATTTTTATAGTTGCAGTCCGGCGATTGTTTCGTCCATTTTCTTGGCAATCAAATCGTTGGCCGGATTACCTATTGAACCGAGATGAGTGTGGTTGATTTGGCGCGTCGGGCGGTATTGGCCGTTTTGCACCTGCATTCCGATGGTTCGGTAGGCTTCGCGGAAGGGCATGCCTTCGAGAACGAGGCGGTTGACGTCTTCAACCGTGAAGAGGTAGTCATATTTCGGGTCGTCGAGAATGTTTTCGTTGACCTGAATGTGTTCGAGCATGAAGCAGGCCATGTGAAGGCAGTTTAGCAGCTGAGTGGTTGCGGGGAAAAGGATGTCTTTCATCAGCTGGTAGTCGCGATTATAGCCGAGCGGGAGGTTCGCGGTCAGGAGGGCGAGTTCGTTAGGGATGGCCGTCAGGCGGTTGCACTGGCCACGCATGATTTCAAAAACGTCGGGGTTCTTTTTGTGGGGCATAATGGAGGAGCCGGTGGTCAGTTCGTCGGGGAACTTGACGAATCCGAAGTTCTGACACATGAACTGGCAAACGTCGGCAGCGAATTTACCCAGAGTCGAGGCTACGGCAGCGATGGCCGCTGCCATAGCTTTTTCGGTTTTGCCGCGGCTGATTTGGGCGGCAACGACGTTGTAGTGGAGCGTGCGGAAATGGAGCAGGTCGGTCGTCATCTGACGGTCCAGGGGGAACGACGACCCGTAGCCGGCAGCGGAGCCGAGCGGGTTCTGGTTGGCTATGCGATAGGCGGCAACGAGCATTTCAACGTCGTCGACCAGCGTTTCGGCATAGGCGCCGAACCAAAGGCCAAAGCTCGAGGGCATGGCAATCTGCGCGTGGGTATAGCCGGGCATCAAAACGTTTTTGTAGCGCTCGGAAAGCGACTGGAGGATATGGAAGAGTTGGTTGACGCCGCGGCCGATTTCCTGAATTTCGGCACGCATGAGCAGTTTGAGGTCAACCAGCACCTGGTCGTTGCGCGAGCGGCCGGAGTGGATTTTTTTGCCCATATCGCCGAGCTTGCGGGTCAGCAGGAGTTCCACCTGCGAGTGGACGTCTTCAACGCCCTCTTCGATAACGAACTCGCCTTTTTCGGCGGAGTCGAGCAGAAGCCCGAGTTCCTTGAGCAGCGGAGCCAGCTCGTCGTCGGCCAGCAGGCCGATGGAGTTGAGCATGCGAATGTGGGCCATAGAGCCCTGAATGTCATATTTGGCAAGGCGCAGGTCGAGACGGCGATCCTGCCCGACGGTAAATTCTTCGATCAGGCGGTTGGGTTCAAAACCCTTGTTCCAGAGTTTCATTTGCAAAGGTGGTTATTAGCTTTAGATATTGTTTGATGCCACGGTCGATTTCCGACAGGCACACGAACTCGTCGGGCGTGTGGGAGCGCTCGCTGAGGCCGATGCCGATTTTAAGGGTGTCGACCATAGGCAGGACGGATTGGTCGGATGTTGTTGGCGAAACGAACGTTGAGGCTCCCGAAGCAACGGCGGCGCGCACCAGCGGATGGTCGGCGGCAATGGCCGAGGCCCGGATATGGGTTGAGCGCGGCTCGGCCTGCGAACGAATGGCGCCGCGGATAAAGTCAACGGTTTCTTCGTTGCTGAGGGCGTCGGTCGTTCGAACATCAACAACGAACTTACACTCGGTCGGCAGCACGTTATGTTGCGTGCCGGCCGAAATCTGCGTGGCGGTAACTTTTATGGGTCCGAGCAGCTGCGATTCTTTCGGGAAACGAAGATTGCGCAGGGTTTGAATATCATCCAGCGCAACGTAGAGCGCATTCTCGCCGCCGGGTCGCGCGGCGTGGCCTCCGGCGGCGGTTGCCGTGCAGTCCAAAACCAGCAGTCCGCGTTCGGCCAAGGCGGCATTCATTCCGGTTGGCTCGCCGATGATTGCCCAGCGCGGGGTGGTTCCCGTCTCAGCCCAATGTTGAACCATTGCGCGCATTCCGCCGGCGCCGGTAACTTCCTCTTCGGCCGTGGCCAGAAACAGGAGATTGAACGGCAGGGGAGTATCTTTCAGAGAGATGAAAACATGGAGCAGCCCCGTTAGCGACGCGCCGGCGTCGTTGCTTCCCAGCCCATAGAGGCGGTCGCCCTCAACGGCAGGCTCGTGGGGGCGACGGGTATAGGCCGGCGAGGGCTTGACGGTGTCATGGTGGGAGTTGAGCAGCAGAGTCGGGAGCGACGGGTCATAGGGACGCAGATAGGCCCACACATTATTATATAGCTGCTGCGCGTCAAAACCCTCGGCGCAAAGATACTCCAGGAGGATCCGGGCCGTTGCATCCTCCTGACGCGAAATCGACGGAGTTGCAATCAGCCTTTTCAGCAGCTCAACGGCGCGGGAGGTCATAGCTTAACAACGGTTCGCGGGGCATAGGCCTCCCCTACCCCGGCTTCGATAAACACTGCGCTGACGCCGCAGCGGCAGGCTGCCAGGGCATTTTCAATCTTTGGGAGCATGCCGCTATGAACGATGCCGTCGGCTTTGAGGCGCGCAAAGGATTCTTCGTTGATTTCAGCGATGACCGACGCGGGGTCGTCGACGTTGAGCATAACGCCCGGTTTGTCGAAGCAGTAATGCAGCTCCGTCGGTCCGATTTCGGCTGCGCAAAGAGCAACCGCCGATGCGACGGAGTCGGCGTTGGAGTTGAGCAGCTGCCCCTCGGCGGAGCAGGTAATCGCACAGAAAACGGGCACTATGCCACTATCGATCATCGTTTGAACCAGCTGCCGGTTAACGCCGTCGATGTCGCCGACGAAACCATAGTCGACCGGGTTTGCCGACCTGCGGTGCGAAACGATGGCCCGACCGTCGGCGCCCGTAAGCCCCAGCGCGTTGACTCCGCGGGCCTGAAGGCCGGCAACGATGCGCTTGTTAATCAGCCCGGCGTAAACCATCGTAACGACCTCCAGGGTCGCGGCGTCGGTCACTCGCCGTCCGTTAATCATCGTGGTTTCTATGCCCATTGCGGCGCTCAGGCGCGTTGCCTCCTTGCCGCCGCCGTGGACCAGAATCTTAGGGCCGTCGAGAGCGGCGAAATCATCCAGAAACCGCCCCAGAGCTTCGGGGTTATCAATAACGTTGCCGCCGATTTTAACTACCTTAATCATAGGTCTTCAAGCAGGCGTTTGAGCACTGTCTGCGCCGAAATCTCGCGGTTTGCAGCCTCGGGAATCACCAGCGAGCGGGGCGACTCGATAACGTCGTCGGTAACAATCATGTTGCGGCGAACTGGCAGGCAGTGCATAAAGGCGGCATCGTTTGTCAGCGCCATTTTTTCGGCGTCGACCGTCCAGTCACGGTCCTGTGAAAGCACCTTGCCATAGTTCTGAGCCTCATAGGCGCTCCAGTTCTTGGCATAGACGAAATCGGCACCTTCGAGCGCGCGGCGCTGGTCGTGTTCAACAATTGCACGGCCAACGAACTCCGGCGCCAGGTCATAGCCCTCGGGGTTGGCGATAACGAAATCATAGTCTGTTGCGTTCATCCATTCGGCAAACGAGTTAGGCACGGCCTGCGGCAGCGCGCGCGGATGCGGCGCCCAGGTCATAACGACCTTGGGGCGGGGCGTGCGCTTGTGTTCCTCAATCGTTATGAGGTCGGCAAAGCTCTGCAGCGGGTGGCGCGTGGCGGCCTCCATGGAAAACACCGGTCGGCCCGAAAGGTCGATGAACTGCTGCAAAACACGCTCCTCATAGTCTTCGTTGCGGTCTTTCAGCCCGGCAAATGAGCGCACGCCGATGATGTCGCAATACGATGCCATTACCGGGATAGCCTCCAGCAGGTGCTCGGCCTTGTCACCGTCCATGATAACGCCGCGCTCGGTTTCGAGCTTCCATGCGCCCTGGTTAACGTCGAGAACCATAACGTTCATGCCCAGGTTCATCGCGGCCTTCTGAGTGCTCAGGCGCGTGCGCAGCGAGGAGTTGAAAAAGAGCATCAGAAGCGTTTTGTTCTTTCCGAGGTCGGTAAACGCAAAGCGGTCGCGCTTGATTTCCAGGGCCTCGCTAACGGCTTTGTCGAGCGGGCCGATGTCGGCAACGGTGGTGAATTTCTTCATTGTGCAATCAATTCTTTGAAGTTAGAGAGGAAGCGATCGGCCTGACTGCGCGAAAGGCCCAGGGCCGGCAGCAGGCGAACAACGTTCTTGCCGGCACCGCCGGTAAAGATATGGCGGTCAAACAGCAGCTGCTTGCGCAGAGAGCCGGCGTCGCCATCGATTTCAATGCCAATCATCAGGCCGCGGCCCCGGACCTCTTTCAGGCCGGGAATCTTTGCGAGCTCGCCGAGCAGATATTCGCCCACTTCGGCGGCATTTTCTATCAGCTTTTCGTCAGCAATAACGTCGAGCACGGCCAGAGCGGCGGCGCATGCCAGATGATTGCCGCCAAAGGTGGTTCCGAGCATCGATTTGACCGGCTCGAAAGCAGGCGAAATCAGAACCGCACCCATCGGGAAGCCGTTGGCGATACCCTTGGCGCAGGTAACGATGTCGGGCATGAAGCCGTCAACGTGTTGGAAGGCAAAGAACTTGCCGGTGCGGCCATAGCCGCTCTGAATTTCGTCGGCAATAACAACGGTTCCGCGCTTGCGGGCAGCCTCCTGAACGGCCAGCATAAATTCGGGCGAGGGAACGTGGATGCCGCTGACCCCCTGAATGCCCTCGATGATAACGGCGGCATATTGGCCGGTTTGGAGTGCGCTGACGGCGGCTTCGATGTCGTTCAGCGGAGTGAAGTCAACGTTGTCGGTGCGATTGAAGGGCGCGCGGATCGCTGGGTTGTCGGTGGCAGCAACGGCGCCGGAGGTGCGGCCATGAAAAGCCTTTGACATGGCCAGGATTTTGCTGCGTCCGGTGTGGAACGACGCCAGCTTGAAGGCGTTTTCATTTGCCTCGGCCCCGGAGTTTACAAAAAACGCCGAATAGTCGGTCAAGCCGCTGACCTGACCGATGCGCTCGGCCAGGCGCTCCTGCAGCGAGTTCTGAACGGAGTTCGAATAGAAGCCGAGTTTGGCAACCTGGTCCGCAACGGCCTTGACGTAGGTCGGATGCGCGTGGCCGATGGAAATAACGGCATGGCCGCCGTAGAGGTCGAGATATTCGGTGCCGTCGGCGGTATAGACGTAGCTGCCGGCGCCACGAACCGGCTCGATGTCATAAAGACTATATACCGGAAATGTTTTCATCAGAATGCGGAGGGTTTAAGCATGAGGCCGGCCCGCTCGTCAAGGCCGAACATCAGGTTCATATTTTCAACAGCCTGGCCGGAGGCACCTTTCAGCAGGTTATCGATAGCGCAGGTCACCAGCAGCTTGTCGCCATGTTTTTCGAGCGCTATGCGCGCGCGATTGGTATTGACGGCCTGCTTTAGGTCAATGGGCTTGCGGCTGACGGAAACGAACGGCGCGTCGGCATAAAACTTTTCATAGAGCGCCTGAATCTCGTCGGCGGTCAGGTCGGTTCTGAGCCAGGCCATAACAAAGATTCCGCGGGCAAAGTCGCCGCGAACCGGAACGAAGTCCAGCTCGCCGGAGAATCCGGGCTGAAGTTTTTCGAGCGAACGGCGGATTTCGGCCAGGTGCTGATGTTCAAACGCCTTATAGACCGAAAGGTTATCGTTGCGCCAGCTGAAATGGGTCGTGGCTCCGGGCTTCACCCCGGCGCCGGTCGAGCCGGTAACGCCGGTAATATTCACGCTCTCGGGCAGCTTGCCGGCAGCGGCCAGCGGCAGCAGCGCAAGCTGAATGGCCGTTGCGAAGCAGCCTGGGTTGGCAACCTTGGCGGCACCGGCTATGGCGCTGCGCTGCAGTTCAGGCAGGCCGTAGACAAAGCCGTCGTGTTCGTCGCGGAAGTCCTGGGCGAGGTCAATGATTTTTACCCCGTCGGGAAGCCGGTTCTCGGCGAGAAACTTAGAGCTTTGACCGTGGGCCGAGCAGATGAAAAGCACGTCGATGGAGTCCATTGCCAATTGGTCGGTAAACTCCAGGTCGAGATCTTCAAGGCCGCTATGAACCTCCCCCACCCGATTGCCGGCATTGCTGGTCGAATGAACGAAGGCAATCTCGACCGAGGGGTGAATCGAAAGCAGGCGAAGGAGCTCGCCGGCCGTGTAGCCGGCGCCTCCTACTATTCCGGCCTTAATCTTCATGTTTGTTATTGCGTTTCTGAACGTTATAGTAGATTTTCATCTGATTGCCCAGAATCTTGGTGAAGCCCTTGACGTCATCGGCGCTCCAGGCCTTATTGACCTCGCCATATTCGCCGAAGTCGGTTTTCATAAGGTCGAAGGTCGAGTCAACGCCAACGAGGGTGTAGGAGAGCGGACGCAGCTTGATTTCAACAGTGCCGCTGACGTTGGCCTGCGAGCTTTCGAGGAAGGCTTCGATATTGCGCATAACCGGCTCGAGATACTGGGCTTCGTGGAGGAACATGCCATACCAGTTGGCAACCTGCTCTTTCCAATATTGCTGCCACTTGGTCAGGACGTGCTTTTCAAGCATCTTGTGGGCGGCGATGATGAGCATCGGGGCGGCGGCCTCGAAGCCTACGCGGCCTTTGATGCCGATAATGGTGTCGCCGATGTGCATGTCGCGGCCAATGCCGAACTTGGAGCCGATGGCTTCGATTTCGCGGATGGCGTCAACCTTGTTGGCGAAGGGGCGGCCGTTAACAGCGGAGATTTCGCCATGTTCAAAGGTGATTTTCAGCGACTCCTCGTCGTGGGCGGTCACCTGCGAGGGATAGGCGCTGTCGGGGAGCGTCTGCTCGGAATGAAGGGTTTCCTTGCCGCCGATGCTGGTGCCCCAGAGGCCCTTGTTGATCGAATATTCCATCTTCTTGAAGTCGGCTTCGAAGCCGTGGTCCTTCAGGTAGTTGATTTCATATTCGCGGGTGAGGGTCAGATCGCGGGTCGGAGTAATAATTTCGATTTCGGGAGCGAGAATCTGGAAAGTGAGGTCGAAACGGACCTGGTCATTGCCGGCGCCGGTCGAGCCGTGGGCAACGCAGTGCGCGCCAATCTGCTTGGCATATTCAATAATGGCAATGGCCTGGAAGGTGCGCTCGGAGCTAACGGAGATAGGATAGGTTCCGTTGCGCAGAATGTTGCCGAAAACCATGTAGCGAATACATTTGGTATAGTACACGTCGGTAATATCCAGCGTTGCGTGGCTCTTGGCGCCCAGCTCATAGGCGCGTTTTTCAATTGCCGCCAGCTCTTCGAGTGAAAAGCCGCCGGTGTTGGCAATCGCAGTGTGAACTTCGTAGCCGAGGTCTTCGCTGAGGTACTTAACAGCAAACGAGGTATCGAGGCCGCCGCTGAACGCCAGCAGCACTTTCTTCTTTTCTTCCATTATTTTTTAAGGTTAAAAATCTTTGCGAATTTGTTTTTGAAATACATTTTATAAGGTGCCAGGCGACCGTGGGCGGGAGCCTGCTGCGCGGGGTCGTAGAGCATGCCGGTGCAAAGACACATTCTCCGTTTGTTGCGCTGCAAAATGTCGTAGTTAACGCAGCCCTCGCAGCCTTTCCAGAATTCTTCGTCAGTGGTCAGTTCGCTGAAGGTAACGGGAATATAGCCCAGGCGGGAGTTGAGCTTCATGACCGGCAGCGAGGTCGTTATGGAGAATATCTTGGCAAAGGGAAAGCGCGTGCGCGCCAACTCAAAAGTCTTTTCCTTAATCGAACGGGCCAGACCCAGATGGCGATACTCCGGGTCAACAATCAGACCCGAGGTTGCCACATAGTCGCCGTGGCCCCAACATTCAATGTAGCTAAAACCGACAAGACGCTCGCCGTCGAGAGCGACAACAGCCTTTCCACCCGTGATTTTCGAGGCGATATATTCATTGCTGCGGCGGGCAATGCCGGTGCCGCGCTGAAGCGCGGATTCGTAAATGAGGTTGCAGATATGCTCGGCATAAATGGCATGCTGAGGCTCTGCAAACATAACGGTTACGGAGTTACCACCCATTTCTTACTTGATTTGTACTCTGATAAAATCAGCTCTTTGTAAATGATTTTTTGTTATAAAATGAGCCACAAATTTACACAAAAATTTCCGAAAAGAACCACTATGGACGGAATTTTATGAATAAATATTGCGAATAAACAAAATTTTAGTTAATTTTGCGCTTAATTGTTAAAACAAAATCGGTTTATAATTGTTAATAAGATAAAATTTCTTGCCCGAAATATCTAATGAAGAAATCAACGATTTGGTTCCTGACAATAACTATGGTGCTGACTTTCATCGGCCTGATTTATGTGCAGTTCCTCTACATGAGCAGCATGGTGCGCATGCGCAACGATCAGTTCGACGAAAACGTCAGCCGCTCGCTCTATGCGGTTTCGGTCATGCTCGAACAAATCGAGGCCAAGCACTATCTCGAAGAAAATCTGCCTGCCGTCGAGGACTTTACGGCAGTTAAAACCGCCGGTTCGGGCGAGGGCGTGGCAATGAAGTTCACAACCCAGAGCGGCATAACCGGCAACCTGACCCTCGAAGGCTCTCAAAGCCAGATTTCGAGCATCCGCTCCTCGAGCCGCCCCAGCGGCCTCGGGTCGAACCAGACTCCGTCGGACCCGGCCAAGCTCCACGGCCAGTATCTCTACCAGCGCGGACTGCTCGACGAAGTAATTCTCAAAATCATTTCCCAAAGCTCGTCGCGCCCCATTGCCCAACGCGCCGACTCGGCTCTGGTGCGCTCGCTGCTTCACTCCGAGCTGGCCAACACCGGCGTTGACATCCCCTTCGACTTTGCGGTAACGAACCGCTACCACACAATAATCTACCGCACTGCCGGCTTTCCGCTCGCTTCGGCCAAAGCCCTGCGCGACAATCCCTATATCTACTCCACCGTTCTCTTCCCCAACGACCCCTCGACGCGCATCAACTACCTGAGCGTCTACTTCCCTACCCGACGCAACTACATATTCTCCTCCATAAAGTTCATGGTTCCATCGATGATGTTCACCTTCATCATGCTGCTGATTTTCATCTACGCCATCATGACGGCATTCAAGCAGAAGAAAGTCAACGAAATGAAAACCGACTTCATCAACAACATGACCCACGAACTGAAAACCCCGATCAGCTCCATTTCGCTGGCCGGACAGATGCTCGCCGACCCCGCCGTCAGGAAAAGCGAAACCATGATGAAACACGTTTCCGACGTTATTCAGGACGACACGCGCCGCCTGCGCTTCCTGGTCGAAACCGTGTTGCAGATGTCGCTCTACTATCAGCAGCAACAGGTGCTGAACCTCACCGACGTCAACGCCAACGAAGCCATCAGCTCGATTGCCCACAATTTCAAGCTCAAAGTCGAAAAATATGGCGGCAAGCTGACAACCAACCTCTGCGCGCCTAACGCCCGCGTGGAAGTCGACGAAATGCACTTCACCAACGTTATTTTCAACCTGCTCGATAACGCGGTGAAATATCGGCGCAAAGACGTTCCGATGCAGCTCTCGATTTCAACGTCCAACACCTCGGCCGGACGTCTGCGAATCGAAATTGCCGACAACGGCATCGGCATCAAACGCGATGACCTCACGAAGATTTTCGACAAATTCTATCGCGTCAGCACCGGCAACCGCCACGACGTTAAGGGCTTCGGCCTCGGCCTGGCCTACGTCAAGAAAATGGTGGGCGACTTCCGCGGCGAAATCTCCGTTGAATCCGAAGTCGGCGTTGGAACCCGCTTCGTAATAACCCTGCCGGTCCTGACCGGCAAAAACGACTCCGAATAAATAATTAAACAACTAAATAATACCCCCCCAACAGACTATGGAAGAAAAAACCAGAATCCTGCTCTGCGAAGACGACGAAAACCTCGGCATGCTCCTCCGCGAATACCTCCAGGCCAAAGGCTTTGAAGCAGAACTCTACCCCGACGGCGACCAGGGCTATAAAGCCTTCCTCAAAGGCAAATACGACCTCTGCGTGCTCGACGTCATGATGCCCGAAAAAGACGGCTTCCAGGTTGCTCAGGAAATCCGCAACGTAAACTCCGAAGTGCCCATCATCTTCCTCTCGGCCCGCGCCCTGAAAGAAGACATCCTGTCGGGCTTCAAAATCGGTGCCGACGACTATATCACCAAGCCCTTCTCAATGGAGGAACTCGTTTTCCGCATCGAGGCCATTCTGCGTCGCGTGCGCGGCAAGCGCGACAAGGACATTACCATGTTCCGCCTCGGCAAGCTGACGTTCGACACCCAGAAGCAGACCCTCATGAACGGCAACAAGTCAACCAAGCTGACCACCAAGGAAAGCGAGCTGCTTACCCTGCTCTGCAACCACGCCAACGAAATCCTTGAACGCAACTACGCGCTCAAAACCATTTGGATTGACGACAACTACTTCAACGCCCGCTCGATGGACGTCTACATCACCAAACTCCGCAAACATCTGCGCGAAGACCCCTCCATCGAAATCATCAACATCCACGGCAAAGGCTACAAACTCATCGTCCCCGACGCCGAATAACCCTCCCCAACGGTTTTCCCGGACCCACCAATGACTACCCGTGTCGGCGATTATGCCGCCACGGGTAGTTCAATATCAATGGCTACCGCAACGCAGCATCCCGAATCCTACCTCGTTGCCGGCTTACCATCGCTGTGGTGCTCAAGAAAGAATTGCTTCTGACGCTCAATCTCATTGCGCAGTTCTTCTTCCGTGGGCATATACGTCATGTACTTGGCGGCAAAAAGCTGCTTGCTTTCATTCAGTACGGAGTATTTGGCTATCGTAGAATCGGTATCCGTGCATAGCAATACCCCAATCGTCGGATTATCATCCTCCCCTTTGAACAGGTCATCATACATGCGAACATACATGTCAAGCTGTCCCACATCGGAATGTCGCATCTTATGAGTCTTTAATTCAAAAATAACAAATCTCTTCATTCGGAAATTATAGAATACCAAATCAATGAAGAAATCGTCTGTATCGGTAGCAATATGCTGTTGTCTTTCAACAAAAGCGAATCCCCTGCCAAGTTCGAGAATGAATTGCTCCAGATTGTCAATCAGAGCCTGCTCCAAGTCGCTTTCGCTGAATTTAGAATCGCGGCGAAAGCCCATAAATTCTGCAACAGTCGGATTCTTTATGTATTCCAGCGGATCAGCCTCACTATAAGGAGCGGCTACGTCCGCACTCAGAACGGCCTGCGAATCGCGGCGTTGCTCCGATAGACGACGTTCGTAATACTGCGATGAAATATTGCGGTCAAGCGTCGTCGTGCTCCACATATCTCTCGACGCAGTGGCCAAGTACCACTTCCGGGCCTCAGGACTGGATACCGACAATATGCGACGAACGTGGGTCCACGTCAAATTGTGAACGAACTCGTTCACAATTGATATATCACTGAATAACAGGTAAAATCGCCGGAAGTAATCCAAGTTGCGTTTGTTATATGTGGCCCCGTAATCTTTCGTGAGCTTATCGGCAAGACCGCTAATCAAACGTGCGCCGTATTCCGCCCGGCTATTCCCGTTTTGTTCCTCTTCTACTATACGGCGACCAATTTCCCAATATGTTATAATAACAATGCTGCCGGCCGCATTGTACGCGCGAAGCCGACCGGTGTCGATAATCTGACGTATATCTCCTATAAATTCCTGCGAAAGAGGAATAAGAGGGTGTTTACTCTGCGACATGATTTTTGACGGTCAGAGGAGTGAACGCGCGGCGCTGGGCGGCGGGGACGTAGCGGGTGGGTTGGAGTTGGCCGCGAAGATAGCGCAGGGCGTTGTCGGCCAAGGCGCCGAGTTCGTCCTCGCCGGCGCGCACAACTACCGGGCCGAGAAAGTCGACCCACTCCGTAATTTTGCTGACGCAGTAGTCGCTATGGGCAATGCCGCCGGTCAGGATAATCGCGTCTACCCGGCCACGCAGCGCAACGGCGCGCGCACCGACCTCAGTGGCAACGCTATAGAGCATGGCGTCGAGCACCTGGCGATACGGTTCCTCGCCCTTTGCGGCGCGAGCCGCTATGTCGGCAACGTCGGTGGTCTGCAGATATGCCTTCAGGCCGCCGTTGCCATTAATCATGCGTTTGATTTCACGATAGGTGTAGTTGCCCGAAAAGCAGAGGTCAACAAGCTGCGACGCCGGCAGCGTTCCGGCGCGTTCGGGGCTGAACGGCCCGTTGCCGTTAAGGGCATCGTTAACGTCGATAACGCGCCCGTGGTCATGAGCACCCACCGAAATTCCGCCTCCGAGGTGAACGATAATCAGATTCATCTCCTCGTAGCGACGCCCGATGCTCTCCGCATAGCGCCGCGAAACCGCCTTGGAGTTCAGCGCATGAAAGATACTGCACCGGCGAATTTCGGGAATGCCGGTTATGAGGGCAACGTCCATGCGTTCGTCGACCACCTCCGGGTCGGCAATCAGCGCCGGGCAGCCACACTGCTCCGCCAGCTCGCGGGCAAGAAGCGCCCCGAGGTTGCAGGCGTGCTCGTTGGGCGAATGAACGAGGTCGTCGCAAATTCCGTCATCAACAACGTAGACTCCCCCCGGAGTGGGCTGCAACAGGCCGCCGCGCGCAATAACGGCATCGAAGTCCGCACCTATACCGGCCTCTTCGAGCGCCGCCATCATCTGGGCGTTGCGGTAGTCAAACTGCTCGATGGGGTGATGAAACTGCGCCAGGTCGTCGGCCATGTGCATCAGAGTGGTTTTCCACCTGAGGTCGCCGCCGTCGTAAACTGCCAGTTTCGTCGACGTGGAGCCGGGGTTGATAACGAAGATTTTCATTGTTGGTCTATGGTTCTGAGGAGATTAATCGCATCGACATAGGATGCAATGCTTTCGGCAACGGCGCGGGCGTTGGCCATTGCGTGAACAACCGTTGCCTGGTTGCCCGAAACGTCGCCGCCGGCAAACACGCCCTTGCGAGTCGTCATGCCAAAGGGATATTCGCGCGTAATGACATAGCCGTTCTCGTCGGTTTCAATGCCGTCGGTGGTGGAAACGATGCGCGAGGCCGGACGCGAGCCAACGGCGATGATAACCTTGTCGGCAGGCATGTCGGTAACGACGCCCTCGACCTCCATCGCCAGCAGATAGTCGGTGCCTTCGGGATTATGGCGTATGCTCTTAATCGACGAATACCAAAGGAACTTAACGCCCTCGGCAACGGCTTCGTCATATTCCGCCCGCAGCGCGCTCATGTTCTCGATGCCGCGATGGTAAACGACCGTTACCTCCTGCGCACCCAGGCGCAGGGCGGTTCGGGCGGCGTCCATCGCCGTGTTGCCGCAGCCGACAATAAACACGCGCGAATTGGTTTTCAGCCCGATGTCGCGGCGGCGGATAACCTTGTTGTTATACATCGACGCCAACCTGAGGAAGTGAATGGCCTGCATGATGCACTTACTATCGCCGCCTTCGATGTCGAGCGCCTTTGGTTTGCCGGCGCCGGTTCCCATGAAAATCGCGTCGTAGCCGTTGTCGAAAAGGCCGTCGACCGTAATGTCGGGACCAACGGTAACGCCAACCAGCACCTTTACGCCGAGCTGCTTGATTTTTTCAATCTCGCTGTCAACAACGTTGCCCGGCAGACGATAGTCGGGAATACCGAAAGTCAGCACTCCACCGGCGCGCTTCTCCATTTCGAAAATGTCAACGTTGAATCCCTTGCGCGCCAACTCGCCGGCAACGGTTATGCCTGCGGGGCCGCTGCCGATAACGGCTACCTTGCCCCGGGTCTTGGCCGAGATAGGCCTGCGCGTGAGGTTCATCTGCGTGTCGAAGTCGGCGATGAAACGCTCCAGGCGTCCGATATTGATGTGGTCGCCGAGCTTGCCCATCACGCAGTGGCCCTCGCATTGGCGCTCGTGGGCACACACGCGACCGCAAACGGCGGGCAGATTGCTCTTGGCGTTGATTATATTCATTGCGTTGCCGATATTGCCCATCGACAGCTCATGAATCCAGTCGGGAATATCATTACCGATCGGGCACCCTTTCTTACATTGCGGTGCCTTGCAGTTCAAACATCTTTTGGCTTCGGCAATGGCCTCGGCCATAGTATATGGGGTTGACTCTTCGTTCTGTAGTGTCATAATAATGATGAATTATCACCGCAAATATACGCATTTTGCAAAAAGTGTGCAAAAAAAAATCACACTCTCCAGCAACGGACCGTCAGACCGACAAGCCGCGCCGGTGGAGCTCATAGGCTCTGACTTTGCGGAAAAGGTCGGTTGCGAACACGAAGTCGATGAGGGCTTTATTGTCGGAAGTATAGATTTCGCCGCTCGTTCCGACCCAGTCGCGATGACCCTTGTTGAGAAACACGATATTCTCGCCTATGCCAAGGACCGAGTTCATATCGTGGGTATTAATAATGGTCGTTATGTTATATTCGTGGGTAATGTCGGAGAGGAGTTCGTCGATGAGGATTGAGGTGCGCGGGTCGAGGCCGGAGTTCGGCTCATCGCAGAAAAGATATTTCGGGTTCAGGGCAATCGCGCGCGCAATGGCAACGCGCTTCTGCATGCCGCCCGAAAGTTCCGACGGATACTTCTTGTCGGCGCCCTTGAGGTTCACGCGCTCAAGGCAGAACATTGCGCGGTCGCGCATCTCAGCCGGGGTCATGTCCGAGAACATTACCAACGGAAACATAACGTTGCCCAAAACGGTTTCGCTGTCAAACAGCGCCGAACCCTGAAACAACATGCCGATTTCCTTGCGCAGCTCCTTGGTTTGCTTCGAGTCCATCGAAAGGAGGTTACGACCGTCGAAAAGGATCTTTCCCTTTTCGGGGGTAACGAGGCCCACGATAGATTTCACCAAAACCGTTTTGCCCGAACCGCTCTGGCCGATAACCAGGTTGGTCTTGCCGGTCAGGAACTCGCAGGAAACGTCGTGGAGAATCGTTTTTCCGTCAAACGACTTTGTTATATGTTCAACTTTAATCATTGCAGCAGAAGTTTGGTCAGAATAACGTCGAAGAAGAGAATCAGAATCGAGGAATTAACAACGGCCTGGGTCGAAGCCTTGCCGACCTCCAGCGCGCCGCCCTTGACAAAGTAGCCGAAATAGGACGACGTAGAGGTTATGATAACGCTGAACACGAGCGACTTAATCAGCGAATACCAAACATACCAGGGATTGAAAAATGCCTGCAAACCATAGGTAAACTTACTGACGGAAATCATATCCGTGAAATAAGCCACCGCCAGGCCGCCCATAATCGAAGTTCCCATCGAAAGCACAACCAGCACCGGCATTATCAACAGAAAACCGATTATTTTAGGCAGAATCAGATAGTTCGCCGAGTTAACGCCCATGATGTCGAGCGCATCAATCTGCTCGGTAACGCGCATCGTGCCGATTTCGGAGGCAATGTTCGACCCCACCTTGCCCGCCAATATCAGGCATAGAATCGACGACGAAAACTCCAGCAAGATGATTTCGCGAGTTGTCAGACCAACGGCATAGGCCGGCAGCAGCGGCGACGAAATGTTGAGCTGCATCTGAATCGTTATAACCGCGCCGATAAAGACCGAAATGGTTATTACCAGCGGAATGGAGTCGATTCCGAGTTTATAGATTTCGCTGATTGTGCGTTTCAGAAACACCTTCCAGCGGTCGGGCACCGATAGCACCTTTGCTATCAGGGAGCAGTACTGCCCGAGGTCAGCCAATTGCTTTTCGAGTATCATCGTGATGTCTGCGGCCTGTAGAAGCCATTGCGGATAATTGCCGGGAAGCCCGCGCGCGAGCCGGGGTTACCGGCCTTTGCGAGCGCCTGCATGATTGCGGGAATGTCGGAAATATCATCGCTACCTCCGGCTGCAACATAGTAGTCGGGGGTAGCGGTGTGGAAAATATAGGCGTTTTCAAACCCGGCCTCTTTCAAACGCGAACAGAGGGCGCGGGCATTGAAAACCTGCGAGAAAGCGTTTGCAACCACCGAGAACTGCGGCAGCTGATCAACCGCCTGCCCGTCGTCGAGCTTCACGAAAAGGACCGAAACGGCCAGAGTGTCGGAGCCGACAACGTAGGTTGCCACGCGGTAGTTCGAATTTTTGGCCAGCAGGCGGCGAGTGTTGTCGTCGAGACCATCGTCGGCGTCGGCTGCTGCCTGGGCGCTCTTTGTTGCCTCATAGGCCGCGCGATAGTTCGCCTCGGTGGTCTTGCACGAAGCGAGCCCGACCAGCGCCGCAGCGGCGATTGCAAGCACTTTCAGTTGTTTCATTTCAGGTTAAGTTGCTTTTTAATGTTTTTGGGCAGAGCGTTCTTGTTAACCATGAAGCTCATAGTCTTGGCCATAACGTAGGGGCGCGACGCATAGAAATAACCGCCGTAGACCTGGTTGGTGTCCCATGAGTTCTTAACCTTGTAATACTTGTTGCCGAGCTGGTCAACGGCGGTGCCTACGATGACCATGCCGTGGTCGTCGGTGGTTTCGAGAACATCAAACATGCGCTGACGCTCCTCGGGCGTTACGTTAACCTCCACCAGGTCGGCCGGGCCGGTGAACTTATAGGCCTCGGCTTCGCGGTCGGCGTCGGAAAGGGTCACCCAGCGGCTCAGTTCGGTGTCGTTCAGGTCGGCTTCGTTCTTCTTGGCGGGCAGAACGGCGTAGCCGTCTTTCCATCTGAAGCCCTTTTCGGAAACGTCGGCGGCCCAGTTGATGGTATAGCCGTTTTCCAGGGCGTTATCGATGATGTTCATCATCTCGTCGAGCGGAACGTTATAATAGGGAGCCCACAGCCAGTTGTCGCAAACTTCGAGAGCAAACGGCTTGTAGTAGGGATGATGGGTGAACGAGGTCAGCGCAACGAAGTCGTTGCCGAAGTCCAGGCCCAGGCTCTCTGCGTAGCTCTTCGGAGTATAGGTCTTGCCCTGGTATTCAAAGGTTTCGGGAACCTTGCCCAGGTAGGCGTCGAGAATGCCGCGCAGGCCGGTTTCCCACGAGGTAGTAACCGAGCGACCCTGGCTGACGGCATTGAGATAGGCGGTCAACACGCGCGACAGTTCGCCGTGGTCGTGCTTGGCCTCGCCGTAGTTCAGGCCATTGTAGACCTCCTCGGGAATGGCGCCGTAGTTATCCATAACGTAGGCCACGTCAACGATGCTGCCGCCCTGGCTGATATTGCCTTTGCCCTGAAGGCGAACGTTGCGGCGAGCCTTGTCGAGATAACACATGTAGACCGTGAACATTTCGCTCAAATCCAGCGAATCGCCCTTGACTTTGCGAACGTTGTCTTCAATAAAGCCGGTGCCGGCGAAGCTCCAGCATGTTCCCGACTTGTTCTGGTCCTTAACCGAGGTCGAAGGAATGGTTACCACGTCGGTAAACACAAAGCCCTTGGGCTCGGTCTTGGCGGAATCGGAAGCCTCCTGGCCGAAGCTCGGAAGAGCCAGGCAAAGGAGAGCGGCTGCAGAAAATATTTTCTTCATGATTTTCAGTGATGATTGATTTTAAGTGGAGTGATGATAATGATTTAGTTTTAAGTTTCAATAGCTTCCCTCGGGGTCGTTCCAAAGAACCTGAATCTGACCGATGGGCAGTTCGCCGATGAGCTTGACCGGGATTCTGTCGCCGTCGGTTCTGATCCAGGCCCACATGGGAGCCGACGAATCTTTGAGTCGCTCGCTCGAAAAGCTGAAGTTAATCTTGTAGCACTCATAGGTCTTGCCGTTGAGCTTAATCTTTTCGATGCCGAGATATTTAACCGCGAGGTTCTCGATTTTCTTGCCCGAGAAGATGCTGGCGCGCGCAATGGTTCCGACCTTCATGTCGTCAAACGGCAGGCGCCTTACCAGATAGTAAACGCTGAGCATATCGGTGCCAGGCATTTTGGCAACGAGCGTCGTGTCGGTGTAGACCGGCTGTCCTTCCTTGTCATACTTCAGTCGGTGGCTCTTGGCGGTCATCGTGTCGCCGTTGTAGGAATAAACGAGCCGGTCGTGGCGGTAGTCGTTCTTCTCGTGGGTCGACTTAACGTAGAGCAGCGGAGCCATATCGCCCAGGCGCATGCGGCCCGTCAGGGTGTCGCGCACCTGAAAGATGCGGTCGGCCCAGGGCTGGGTGCGCGCCGTCAGGGTGGCGGTGTAGAAATCGGGAGTCTTTTTCAGCAGAAAGTTGGCCGAGCCGGCCTGCTTCTGAATGAAGCCCCATTTATACGTTACGCGATAGTTCAGGTTCTCGTCGGTATATTGCGGAATGGCGCAAAACGCAACGACCACCGTTGCCAGCAACGCTATCAATAATGCAACCCGTTTCATACGTCAAAAGGGAGGGCGTTGCGCTGGGCTTGCTCGATGCGCTTGTTGCGCCAGCAGTTTCTACAAACGGCGATATACTTGTCGTCGCCGCCGATTTCGACCTGTGCGCCCTCCTCGACCATGTCGCCGCTGGCGTCGATGCGCGCGTTAACAATAGTCTTGCGGCCACACGAACAGGTGCTTTTGATTTCGTCGATAGTATCGGCGATTTCAAACAGCCGGCGCGAGCCTTCGAAAAGATGAGTGCGGAAATCGGTGCGAAGCCCGTAGCAGATAACGTTCACGCCATAGTCATCGACCAGGCGTGCAAGCTGATCAACCTGCTCCGCCGCAAGAAATTGCGCCTCATCGACCAAAAACCAGTCAATCAAACAGCCGGCCTTTTCGCAGAGCTGCTGCGCGAGAATATAGAGATCGGTGTCGGCCATGATCCAGCCGCACTCGCGCTCGATTCCGATGCGCGAACGAATAACGTTGCGCTCCTCGCGGGTGTCGATAACCGGTTTCAGACACGCATAGCGCATGCCTCTCTCTTCGAAGTTATACGCCGTGGTCAACAACAGGGCCGTTTTTGCCGACCCCATTGTGCCATAGCGGAAGTAGAGTTTACCTTTGCGGTCCATCAGATGAGAGCCTTACCGGTCATTTCGGCCGGCTGGGCCATTCCCATGATTTTCAAAATAGTAGGTGCAACGTCGGCCAGGCGACCGTTTTCAACCTTGGCGTCCTTGTCGGGCGTTACATAGACACACGGAACCGGGTTCAGCGAGTGAGCCGTGTTGGGCGTGCCGTCGGGGTTGATGGCGTTATCGGCGTTGCCGTGGTCGGCTATGATAATAGTTTCATAGCCGGCTTCCTTAGCGGCCTCAACAGTAGCCATCAGACATTCGTCAACGGCAACAACGGCTTTTTCGATAGCCTCGTAAACGCCGGTGTGGCCGACCATGTCGCCGTTGGCATAGTTAACGACGATGAAATCATATTCCTTCGAACGAATAGCGTCGGTCAGCTTGTCGCAGACTTCATAAGCGCTCATTTCCGGCTTCAGGTCGTAGGTTGCAACCTTCGGCGACGGAACCAGAATGCGGTCTTCGCCGTCGTAGGGGGTTTCGCGGCCACCGTTGAAGAAGAAAGTAACGTGGGCATACTTTTCGGTTTCGGCGATATGGAGCTGCTTCTTGCCGTTCTTCGACAGATATTCGCCCAGCGTGTTATCAACGTTTTCCTTATCAAACAGAATGTTAACGCCTTTGAACGATGCGTCGTAGGGCGTCATGCAATAATACTGCAGGCCGGGAATAGTGTGCATTCCCTCTTCGGGCATGTCGTGCTGGGTCAGAACGGTGGTCATCTCCTTTGCGCGGTCGTTGCGGTAGTTAAAGAAGATAACAACGTCGTTATCTTTAATCGTGCCGTCAACGTTAGCGTTTTTAATCGGCTTGATAAACTCGTCGGTCACGTCGTTGTCGTAGCTCTGCTGCATAGCGGCAACCAGGTCGGTAGCTTCCTCGCCAACGCCGTTGACCAGCAGGTCATAAGCCACCTTAACACGCTCCCAGCGCTTGTCGCGGTCCATAGCATAGTAGCGGCCAACGATGTCGGCAATCTCGCCGGCACTCTGAGCGCAGTGGGCCTGCAGCTGTTCGATGAAACCCTTGCCGGAACGCGGGTCGGTGTCGCGGCCATCCATGAAGCAGTGGATATAAACCTTCTTCAGACCATATTTCGCAGCAATGTCGCAGAGAGCAAACAAATGGTCGAAGCTCGAATGAACGCCGCCGTTCGACGTCAGGCCCATCAGATGCAGACCGCAACCGGTTTTCTGAGCGGTTTCGAAAGCAGCCTTAATCTGCGGGTTGTTCATGATTGAACCGTCGGCAATGGCTTTGTTGATTTTGACCAGGTCCTGATAAACAACGCGACCGGCACCGATATTCAGGTGACCAACTTCCGAATTGCCCATCTGACCGTCGGGCAGACCAACGTTTTCGCCGCTTGCCTGCAGTTCGGAATGAGGATAGGTTTTCAGCAACGAATCCCAATAGGGAGTCGGAGTCTGATAAATAACGTCGCCTTTTGAGTGGTTGCCGATGCCCCACCCGTCGAGAATAATGAGCAATGCTTTACTTGCCATAGTTGAATATCGTTTATGAGTTAAAGAATTTTATAATTATTCAAGGTGCAAATTTAAGAAATTTTCTTGGTAAGGCAACGTTAAAAAATCAGAAAAATTCCGTAACTTTGCCATCGAAACCTATTAACAACACTATTGATATGAAAAAATTCACTTCGCTGCTGATTACTTTCGTTATCGTCTTGGTTCTCGTGGCAGGCGGCAGCTATTTACTTGGAATCCACAACTCCGACCCCATGGAATGTATCTTGACCGGCGTTTTCGGTGCCCTGGGCGCCACCATTGCCGACTTGATTGAATGGAAATTCAAAAAGTAACATCAGCCGGTACTAAAAAAAACGGAGCCGGAATGCGATTGCATTCCGGCTTGCGCTTCAAGATGGGCTTGAACCAACGACCCCCTGATTAACAGTCAGGTGCTCTAACCAACTGAGCTATTGAAGCATTCGTTTATGTTTTGGGCGCTTCAGGATGGGCTTGAACCAACGACCCCCTGATTAACAGTCAGGTGCTCTAACCAACTGAGCTACTGAAGCAATGTTCTCTTGCGAAGCGCGAGTATTTCTCGGTTTTGCGCTGCAAAGTTAGGGAGACTTTTTGAATTGTGCAAATTTTTTGCCAAAAAAAAATCAAAAAAATTTCTCCCGCGCCCCCTATCCCCCACTCCCTAAAGCCCTTACCCCTCCTAAGATCCCTAAGGCCCTTAACGACCTTAAAGTCCTTAACGACCCTAAAGACCTTAAAGCCCCACTCGCCCGCCAAATCACCCGCCCTCCGCAACAACCGACCGCGCGCCGTCAACCGACAGACAAACCGACGCGCCCTGAACAAAGGGAAGATTGGCGTCGATATGGCCGATGGGAGCGCTGAAAGCCACTGGAAAGGAGTAGTCGGCAACGACGGAGGCGATCATGTCATACATGTCGGCCCAGTCGGCAGAGGGGCGATAGTCGGTAAACCGGCCAACGACGAGCCCGCCGAGACGGTCAAAGACGCCGGCGAGTTTAAGGCGCCAGAGCATGCGCTCGACTTTATAGATAGGCTCGGCGATGTCTTCGATAACAAGAATGGTGTCGGGGAGAGTCAGCAAGTCGAATGGTGTGCCGACAAGGCCGTCGAGCACCGCAAGATTGCCGCCGCGGAGCGTGCCTCGGGCAGTGCCGTGGCGGTTGAGCGGATGGGCGTCGAATTGAATCGGAGGCATATGGCCGGTCCGCAGGATTTCGAAGAGGCGGAGGTTCGCCTCATTGCCCGGACACAGGCTGCGGGTAAGCTCCTTGGCCATCGACGAATGAATGGAGCGGAAATCATTGATATGCCACAAGGCATGAAGGGCCGAAATATCGCTGAAGCCGGCGAGCCAGACGGGGCGCGTCAGGCGCAATCGGTCGAGCAGATGAACGGCGCCGTAGCCGCCGCGGCCGCAGATAATAGCTTTGACGGCGGGGTTATCGACCGCCTCCTGCAGGTCGGCCAAGCGCTCAACGGCAGGGGCGGAGAAGGAGCCGCAGCTACCTTTGGCGCCGGGCATTATGAGGGGCACAAAGCCTTCGGCGGCAATGGCGGCGGCAGCGCCGTCGAGCAGCGCCGGGTCGATGGCCGAAGCCGGGCTGAGCAGGGCGATTGTGTCGCCCCGGCTCAGCAGCGGTGGAGTTTGGAGTTGCATCAGTCGGCGAGACAGGCGTCGAGGCCTTTGGTTATCGCTTCTTTGTCGAGATGCTGGCCGATGAACACGAGCTTTATCATTCGGTCGCCATATTGGTCGTCCCAGTCGCGACGGAGCTGGGCATCGCGGGCCATCATGACTTCGAGTTCCTCGGCGGGCGCGGTTGCGAACCAGTAGCCTGCGGGCTTCAGGTTTTTCTGAACGCCGGCCTGCTCGAACAGATAACACATATCGCGGTTATTGGAGAAATAGCAGAGGCCCTTGCAGCGAATAACGTTGGCCGGCCAGTGCTTGCCTACGAAGTAGTCGAATTTATTCAGATCGAGCGGCTTGCGGGTATAGTAAAGGAAGGTTTCGATGCCGTAGTGGGTGTGGGCGTGGTGCTCCTCGCATTCATGGCAGTGGCAATGCTCGCCATGCTCATGATGATGGTGGTGGTGATGTTCATGCTCGTGTTCATGTTCATGCTCATGGTGATGCTCATGTTCGTGTTCTTCCTCGTGGTCATGGTGTCCCTCGACTTCTTTCACCCAGGTTGCGGAGGTCGCAACCTTTTCGAAGTCGAAGAGGCCGGTGTTGAGGATTTCGTCGAGGTCCACTTTGCCAAAGTCCGTTTCGATAATCTTCGCTTCGGGCTGGAGGGCACGGATAACGGCACGCACGCGGCCGGCATCTTCGCGGCCGACTTCTGAGATTTTGTTGAGAATAACGATGTTGCAGAACTCGATTTGCTGAATAACAAGCGATTCGAGGTTCTCATCGTCGCGATCGAAGGCCTTGAGGTTTTCGCCGCATGCAAATTCCGACGACATGCGCAGGGCGTCGACAACAGTGCAGATGCAATCCAGGCGGGGCGTTCCGTTTTTGGAGTATTCGCCGTTGGGGTCGGCCATGGTGCAGATGGTCTGGGCAATGGGGGCGGGCTCACAGATGCCGCTGGCCTCAATAACAATATAGTCGAACTGGTGGGTTGCGATGAGGTCGGCGAGTTGCTTCATCAGGTCGGTTTGCAGGGAGCAGCAGATGCAGCCGTTTTGCAGGGCGATGAGGTCGCCGGCGTTATCGTCTTTGCCAACGATGCCTCCCTTTTGAATAAGGTCGGCGTCGATGTTGACTTCGCCTATGTCGTTAACGATAACTGCGAAGCGGATGCCGCGACGGTTGGAAAGAATTTCGTTGAGCAGAGTTGTTTTGCCGCTGCCGAGGTAGCCGGTCAGCAGGAGCACGGGGGTTTGGTTATTGTTTGTTTCCATAATGGGTGCAAATATAGCAATTATTTTTTATAGTTTCGTCTTATAGTTTCAAGGCGGCTTCGTAGGCCTTGACGGTTGCGGCCTTCTTAATGGTTTTCAGAGTTTTGCGGCCAATGATTTCTTCGGGAGCGTAGAGCCAGAAGGGTTTGATTTTCTGAAGAATCTGCGTGTCGCCGCAAAGGGTCTGACTCATTTCGTTGAAAAGCTCGGCATTGATGCGGCGGAGCGCCCTGGCCCGTTCGGCGGGCTGAAGCTCGCTGCCCGCGCGCCATTCGGCTATCAGCGTCGGGCGCCCGATGAGGCCGCGGCCAATCATGATTCCGGCAACCGAGGGCGCGAGCTGCAGAATGCGGTCAATATCGGCCGGCGAATCGATGCTGCCGTTATAAACGACAGGATGTTCGATTTCGGTGGCCATGAGGGCGAACTGGTCAAGGAGCAGAGGCCCGTCGTAGGGGTCGGCAATGAGGCGCGGATGGATGGCAATGTGGTCCAGAGGCATTCGGTTGATAATCGGAAGAATGGCGCGCCAGGAGTCGGGCTCGTCAACGCCCGGACGCATCTTCAGCGAAAAGGTCAGCCCGGGGCGGGAATCCATAGCGTCGGCAACGGCCTCGAGCAGCCGGAGGTTCAGCAATGCGCCGGCTCCCCTACCCTTTTTCACCTGGGGCGGAAACGGGCAGCCGAGATTGAGGTCAACGCGCGAGTAGCCGGCGCAGTGGAGGGCGTCGGTCAGCGCAAGGAACTCGTCGAGGTCGCGGAAAATGACCTGAGGCAAAGCCAAAGGGTCGGCGGCAAGGTCGCGGAGCTCTTTGCGGCGCGGTTCGCCCCGCTCCATGCGCAGGAAGGGCGCGCAATATTCGTCGGCACGCCAGGGGGAGGCGCGGTGGAGTCGGCGCCAGGGAGCTTCGGTGAGTCCCTGCATCGGTGCGGCAAAAAATTTCGGTTCCATAGCTACAAAGTTAGTGCTTTTTTTCGTAACTTTGCACCGAGTATGAAAAAGAAAATTTGCATCACCGGTGCGACAGGCACCATGGGCATGGCCACGCTGCGCCAGCTGGAGCCGCGCTCAGTGAGATTCGACATTACCGTGCTTGCGCGCCCGTCGAAGGCTAACCGCAAGAAGTTGAAGCCGTTTATGAAGCTCGATGGCTTCAAGGTAGTTTGGGGCGACCTGATGAACCTCAACGACGTCAAGGCGGCTGCCGGTGATGCGGATTATGTTCTCCACATCGGAGGCATGGTTTCTCCCTCGGCCGACTGGTTTCCCGAAAAAACGCTGAAAGTCAACCCGGAGTCGGCGCGCAACGTTGCGCGCGCGGTTTTGGAAGGCTCGAAGGCCGACACGGCAAAGGTTGTCTACATCGGCTCGGTGGCCGAGCTGGGCGACCGCCGTCCGCCCCACCACTGGGGTCGCACCGGCGACCCGCTGACGCCGTCGGTTGCCGACGCCTATGCGGTTTCGAAAATCGAGGCGGAGAAGGCGATTGTCGACTCGGGGCTGAAACACTGGGTAGTGCTGCGCCAAACGGGTATTCTCTATCCCGGACTGCTGATGAAGGGGAGCGACCCGATTTCGTTTCACGTTCCGCTACGCGGAATGTTGGAATGGGCAACCGACGAGGACTCTGGCCGCCTGATGGCCAACATCTGCGAAGCCGGAGTGCCCGACAAGTTCTGGAACAAGTTCTACAACATCGGCTCGGGCGAGAGCTACCGCCTGACCAACTATGAGTTCGAGCAGCTGCTGCTCAAGGCGCTGGGCTGCCCGCCGCCCGAAAAGGTTTTCGAGCCCGAATGGTTTGCGACGCAGAATTTCCACGGCCAGTGGTATCGCGACTCTGACCGTCTGGAAGAAATGGTTCATTTCCGCAGCAACGAGAGCTGCGACGAGTATTTCAGGCGAATGAGCCGCATGACGCCCTGGTTCTTCCGCCTGGCGCCGCTGGCTCCGGCTTTTCTGATAAAGGCAGCGATGAAGATGGTTGCTAAGCGCAAAACGCTCGGCACCCTCTGGTGGCTGGCCAACAACGACGAACGCCGCATCAATGCCCATTTCGGCTCGCGACAGCAGCAGCAGGCCATTCCCGGTTGGAAGGAGCAGCTCGAGGAGCTGAAAACGTATCCGGCAGGCGAACCGCGAGGCCGACGCGTACCGCCGAAAGACCGAGGCCTGGACCACGGCTACGATGAGTCGAAGCCCGCCGAGGAATGGACCATTGCCGACATGAGGCAGAAGGCAGAGTTCCAGGGGGGCAAGTGCCTTTCGGAAACGATGGTGCGCGGCGACGTTGCAACTCCGCTGCGGTGGCAGTGCGGCGAATGTGGCGAGGAGTTCAGCGGCTCGCCTACCCTGATTCTCCACGGCGGCCACTGGTGTCCGAACTGTTTGCGCAAACGAGTTTTGTGATGAACAGCGACCGCAAGCTGATAGACTCTCTCTATAAACGTTTTAACCGACGGTCGGCCTCGCTCGACGACCGCCGGCTCGATTTGCTTTGCGACAACATCATTGACCGGCGCGGCCTGGAGTTAGACGACGACTGCATAGTTTTCAGCGCAATGGAACCTGACGCCCCGCTGCGCTCGATTCGGCTCGACAATATCCACGGCGTCGCCGAACTGGGCGACGTGCTGGCCATAGTGCTCCACTCGTCGATTATCTTCTTCAACCGCCGCACCCTCCGCACCACCGTCGACCTGAAACCACCCCGCCGCTTCCCCTTCTTCCGCCCCGGCAGCAAATAGTTTCAAAAATATCGCACAGAGCTTTTGGGTTAGGAGATTTTTTCGTAACTTTGTGGGTACTATGGAACATTATCTCGTATCCGCGCGAAAGTACAGGCCATCGACGTTTGCGTCGGTGGTGGGTCAGAAAGCTCTGACCGTCACGCTGAAGAACGCAATTGCGAGCGACCGGCTGGCTCATGCCTATCTGTTTTGCGGCAGCCGCGGCGTTGGCAAGACTTCGTGTGCGCGCATCTTTGCGAAAACTATCAATTGCCAGCACCGCACGCCCGACGGCGAGGCTTGCAACGAGTGCGAGTCGTGTCGACAGTTCAACGAGAACCGCTCGCTGAATATCATGGAGCTCGACGCTGCGTCAAACAACGGCGTCGAGGATATTCGCCAGCTGCTCGACCAGGTTCAGGTGCCCCCGACCGACGCGCGCTATCGCGTTTTCATTATCGACGAGGTCCACATGCTCTCGAACCAGGCGTTCAATTCGTTTCTGAAAACCCTGGAGGAGCCGCCGAGCTATGTTATTTTCATTCTGGCAACCACGGAGAAGCATAAGATTATTCCAACGATTCTTTCCCGCTGTCAGATCTATGATTTCAACCGCATAACGATTCCCGACATGGTTGAGCATCTGCAATATGTTGCTGGCCGGGAGGGGATTCAGGCGGAGGCTTCGGCCCTCGGGGTTATTGCCCGCAAGGCCGATGGCGCCATGCGCGACGCACTGACGATTTTCGACCAGGTAGCGGCGTCGAGCATGAATAACATAACCTATGCGTCGGCAATCGAGAATTTGAATGTTCTGGATTCGACGTATTACAACAGGCTGCTCGAGGCATTTTTGAGCGGCAATGTGCCCGACGCGCTGCTGATCTACAAGGAGGTGCGCGACCACGGGTTCAACAACCACTTCTTCCTGAGCGGCCTGGCCGACTATTTCAGAGACCTGGTTGTTGCGCGCGACCCGAAAACGGTTCAACTGCTGGAAACGGACGACGACCACCGAAAGCAGATGGTCAAGCTGGCGGCGAAGTGTTCGCCTCGGATGCTATATAGGGCAATGGACCTGTGTAACACGGCGGATTTGAATTACCGCACGGCGGCAAACAAACAGTTTTTGGTTGAGCTGACGCTCATTAAACTGTGCCAAGCGGACAGCCCCTCCCCCAATGACGGCAGCGACGGAGAGGGGCAGAAACTCCAACCGATAGCTGCCACGAAGCCGACCATCGCCGTCAAGCCGGCGCAAACCGCAACTCAGGCGGCCACTGCTCCCGCTCCGGCTGCCGCGCAGGCGGCGACTCCAGTGCAGACGGCTCCGGCTCCCCCCGCACAGGCGGCTGCGGCGCCGGCTGCACCCGCCATGCACCGACCCGAGCAACCGAAAGCCGCCCCAAAAACAGTCCCCGTAGGCGGCTTCGGCCCCGGAATCTCAATTAAAACCGGAGCGCGCCATGCTTCGCCCGCAGCCGGCTCGCCTCAGGCGCCCTCGGCAGCATCGACGCGGAGCGCGGAGGCCGACCCATATAGCGACTCAGCGCTTCAGGTCGCCTGGACGGCCTGCGCAACCGTTAATCCGGCGGCGGTTGCACTGAACAATATCCTGAAGTCATTTCGTCCGCGCCGCGCCGAGGGCGACAGGTTCGTTGTCGGCGTCAGCAGCGAAGCGCAGCAGAAAATCCTTTCGGACAACCTGGGCAGCGTGCGCGACTTTATTCGCCGACGGCTCCACAACGACAACATCACGCTTGAAGTGCAGCTCGTTGATGGAGGAAACTCTCCCGCAGTCTGGACGGAGTCGCAGGTTCTCGACCATATGCTGAAAGAGAACGCTGCGCTGCGCGCATTTGCGGAAGAGTTCAAACCTTCGATTTCCTAATCGGGGCATCAAACCCCGATTGGCATCAGTTGGCGGAGCAGCTAAAGCCGGCGGCGCAAACCGCGGCGCAGACTGCTTCGGCCTCAACATTGCCGGCAACGGTGGCGGCGCCGGAGTGAAGGTCAACGTCAACGGCCTCTACGCCGGGGAGTGAGGCAATCGCGCGCTGAACGCTTGCCTGGCAGTGGGGGCAGTTCATGCCGGTAACTTTGAATGTCTGTTTCATATCGTTTTGTTCGGTTAAATGGTGGTGATGGTGTGTACGGTTAATGATTTGGGTATAGGCCAGTAAAATGAGCAGCAAAATAGCGCAGGCCGTGGGGAACGGGCCGATAGCCTCGTGGCAACCCGCATGAACGCCACTGATTGCAAACCACTCGCGCGGCAGGGTCAGGTCAATGAGCAGACCGAAAACGATTGCGGTAACAACGACGGAGAGCACATAGATAACAGTCGCGCGGCGCCCTTGCGTCTTGGAGAGTATCAGGATTGACGCGAAGTTAGCAGCAGGTCCGGCCATGAGCATCACAAAGGCGATGCCTGGCGAAAGGCCTTTCATCATCAGCGACATTGCAATGGGAATAGAGCCGGTTGCGCAAACATACATCGGAATGGCAACTACAACGACGGCCAGCATCGCCAGCAGCGGATAGCGGCTGAGGCTGACAAAGAGCTCGTCGGGGACAAAAACGGTTATCAGCGCGGCAACAATGAGACCGATAATAAGCCAGCCGCCAACGCTTGCGACCATGTCGATAAATCCATAGCGCACGGCAGCGAGCGACTTACGGAAGAAGCCGCCGGGATGCTCGGCTTCGGTAATATCGGGCGCAATGTCGGCATCAGCCTTATCTTCGCCGCCGAAGCGACCAACGGCCATTCCGCCGAAAGTTGCACCAATCAGGGCAGCAATCGGGCGGATAACAGCAAAGGCGGGCCCGAGCAGAGAATAGGTTGCGGCGATGGAATCGACGCCGGTTTGAGGAGTGGCGATGAGAAAAGAGGTTGTCGCGCCCTTCGACGCACCGCGCCGACGCAGAGCAACCGCAGCCGGAAGCACGCCGCAGGAGCAGAGCGGCAGGGGAATGCCGAACAAAGCGGCTTTAACAACCGGACGCCAGCCGCGACCACTTAGATGACGCGCCATAGTCTGGCGGTCAACCCAAACTTCAAGGATTCCAGCAACGAGAAACCCGAAGAGAATGTAGGGGGCCATTTCGCACAGAATGACCCAGATTGCTTTTAGTATTTCCATAACGGCAGCAAAGTTACGAAGAATTTTTCGCAATCGGGTTGCAAAAAAAAGAAGCAGCGGCGCTCCCCGAGTGGGTTGCGCCGCTGCCGATGAGTCTAAATCAGGTGTCAGGGAGATTAGCTGCCCTGGAGTTTGAAGTTGATGGGGAGAGTGTACCAAACGCGTACGCTCTGACCGTTCATCTTACCGGGAATGAATTTGGGCAGCGACTTAACGACGCGAACAGCTTCTTTGTCCAGGTCGGGGTCCTTGCCGCGAACCACCTTAACTTCGCCGACAGCACCGTCTTTTTCAACAACGAACTGAACGGTTACACGTCCCTGGATGTTGTTCTGGGCGGCCATTTCGGGGTAGCGGATATTTTTGGAGAGCCACTTGTAGAGCTCGGCATCGCCACCGGGGAATTTCGGTGATTCTTCAACTGCGGTGAAGATCTTTTCGGGTTCGGGCTTCTTCTCTTCAACAACGACTTCGTTTTTCACTTCGCGAACAACGGTTACGTCGTCGGTGCCTTTGTCGAAGTCAGATGCGCCGAAAGCGGTTTCGGTCTGGGTCAGTTCTTCCTGGTTCTTAACTTCGTCTTCCTTGGAAACTTCGTCGTCATTAACGATGGCGATTTCGGTTACCTTAACGGTGTTGAGAACTTCTTCGGGAAGCACTTCCTCAACTTCGGGTTCTTCGAATCGTTCTTCGGGTTCTTCTTCGGGTTCAGGTTCATCCTGAGCGGTGTCGACACTAACCATTTCCTGTTCGGCTTCGCCGGTAATGGTTTCTTCGGCTCGTTCAATGCTGCCCACGAAGAGTGAAATCAGCAGTGCCAGGATAATCACAACGACTACGGAGAGCATTGCGAGGTTGTGGCGGCGAACGGATTGGTTACGGAGCTCATAGGCGCCGAACTCTTTGTTTTTGCCTTCGAATATAATGTCGGTCCACTCACGCGATGAAAGATCTACGTCTTTAGCCATAATTCTTTTTGCTTTGTTAATGGTTAAGTTAAAAATTCATCACGCAATTCTCAGAGTTTGCCTTTATGTTTCAGGTAAGAGAGAATCAGAAGGGAGTCGGTAGAGTTGATGTTGTCGATCTGGTAACGCGAAATCTGGTTGAGCTGCATTTCGTCGAGAGCCGAGATAACAGCTTCGTAGCTGGCGTTGGGGCCGGCCTTGATGATAACAACCGGACGGGTAAGGGTCGAGTCGTTACGGATTTCGCGGGCGCGGGCCTGGAATACGGAGTCGTTCGCGTCTTTGGTAGCGGCGAGTTTGCCTTCTTTCCAGTCCTTTTTGAGAACATCAATTTGAGCAAGCACATCTTTGTTGCGCTGGTGGAGGATGGCGCGGATACCGTTGGTTTCACCGTTGGTGTTACCGCGGAAGCGTTCTTCCTTGAGCTTGAGCTTGTCGGCATCAACGAAGTTATCCTTGTCAACGTCGTTGTCGGCGAAGGAGCCTTCGAAGGGTTTGCCTTCGTAGTAGTAAACAATGTGCTTGGGGTAAGTAGCGCCGGTTGCCTCGTCAGTTTCCATGAGAACGTGGCCTTTGTCGTCGCGTTCAGTGTCGATGATGAGGGTAACGGCTTCAGACTGCTTGGTTTTGTTCATCTGGCTCTGTTCGAGTTTTTCGTTCGAAGGGAGCGCGATCTGCAGGGTCTGCGACTTAATCATCGTGGTGCAGAGCATGAAGAACGTAATCAGCAGCATGTTCATGTCAACCATGGGAGTGAAGTCCACATGGATCGACATTTTCTTTTGGGCGCCTTTCTTTTTGCCACCCTTGTCGGATTGTTCTATCTGTGCCATGATGGTTATTCGTTTTCAGATTTAAGAGCAGTCATAAGGCTGAACTTATTGAGTTTCAAAGTCTGGAGGTTGTCGAGCACCAGGTGCATAACGCTGTAGGGGGTATCCTTGTCGCCCTTAACGGCAATGCCTTCGCCGGTTCGTTTGATAGCTTCAAAGAAACGGGGGTTGGGGTCAACAGGTTCGCCCTTGCCGTTAACGGTGCCGTTGTTGCGGTAGTCCTGGGCAATGCGCTGCATGGCGTCCATCCAGATTTGGAATTCGTTCAGTTTAGTCAAGTCGCGGTTGTCATTGATCGGAATACCAACCTTTGCGGGGTTGAATTCCTTCATGATTTTGTCCTGTTCGGTTGTCGGAAGGCTCAGGAAGGCGGGAAGGTCTTTCATGGGCATACCGAACATGCCGAGTTTGGAGAAAGCCGTTACTTGATCGGCAGTGAAGTTGACTTTTGCTTCAGGGAAGCGTTCGTTGTAGAGGCGGTTAGCTTCAATGAGGAGGTCGCGGCGAACCTTTTCAGAGGAGTAGACGGAGTCTACGTCGCCGGTGATTCCGATGAAAACTTTACCTTCAACGTCGTGGTTGAGAGTGCCGTCGCTTTTGGCTTCGGCGCCGCTAACGAGGATAGTCACGAGATTCGACATGGGGACTTTGATTTCCGACACGGACGAAGGTGTGATAACCGTTGCGGGTTCCTTTGCGAGGAAGGTAGAGGTCAACATGAAGAAAGTCAACAGAAGAACGGTCACGTCACTCATCGCGGTCATGTCGATGAGCGTGCTCTTTCTTTTGATTTTAGGCTTTCCCATATTACTTCAGTTAACGATTAGAGAAATAGTTAGTTGTAATAGGGGAAATTAGTGAGTGGCCTGGAAGGTCTGAACGATCGAGAAGCCGATTTCGTCGATGGCGTAGGTGAGGTTGTCGATCTTGTTGGTGTAGAAGTTGTAGGAGATAACGGCGAATGCACCGGTTGCGATACCGAAGGCGGTGTTCACAAGTGCTTCAGAAATACCGGTCGAAAGAGCGGTGGAGTCAGGAGCACCCGAAGCAGACAGAGCCTGGAACGATTTGATCATACCGATAACGGTACCGAGCAGACCAACGAGAGTACCGAGAGTGGTCAGGGTAGCAACGATGGGGAGGTTCTGCTGCAGAGAGGGCATTTCCATAGCGGTAGCTTCTTCTACTTCCTTCTGTAGGGTCTGCACTTTCTGTTCTTTGGTCAGAACGGTGTTCTTGTCCATTTCTTCGTAGCGAACGAGAGCTGCGGAAACTACGGCAGCAACGGAGCCTTTCTGCTTTTTGCAGAGTTCCTGAGCACCGGCGATGTCGTTGGCTTCGAGTTTAGCTTTGATAGCAGCAACGAACTTGGCGATGTTGCCGGTACCTTTAGCGGATTTCAGAGCGATAGCGCGTTCAACGGAGAGCACGATAACGGTGAGGAAGAGGGTCTGAAGGATAGGAACGATGATACCGCCCTTGAAGATAGTACCGATAAGGTCGGAGGGGTGAGCTTCGCCTTCGAAGAACCACATAGATGCGGGTGCTTCGCCTTCATACTCAAAGTGGCTGGGAGCGCCGAAGAAGAACAGGAATGCGCAAACGGCAACAACGAAACATGCGATGATTACCAGGAATGCGTTCTTTACGCCGGTCACGTTTGACTTAACCGGAGCTTTGGAGTTTTTAGCTTCCATTTTTTAGAATGTTGAGATTTAAGTGATTAATTATTGGTTAATGATTAAGAATGTTCGTTAAGGTTAACTCGGGTGAGCGAAATCCACCTCAATTGTTGTGGCAAATTTATTAATAATTTTTAGAACAGCCAAATAAATCGCACTTTTTTTGTCATTCGAGGGTGATTTCAGCGATAAAGAGGAGCCATTGGCCGGCCTTGAATCCGCCGGCGGCTGACCACTTTCAGCGGAAGGTAGAGCGGCGAGCGCGAATCGAGGCTGTTGCGGCGAACGAGCTGGGAGGCATGAACGTATTCTCCTCCTTTATCATATATGGCAACGTGGGTTATGCGGCCCGTTTCGGGGTTGCCGAAGAAGATCAGGTCGCCGCTGCGGAGGGAGTCGGCGGGGATTTCGCGCCCCAGGGGAGCCTGCTGGCGGGCGTCGCGCGGAAGAATGCGCCCCTGAGCCGCATAGGCCATGCGAACGAGGCCGGAGCAGTCCATGCCTTTGCTCGAAAGGCCGCCCCAAAGATAGGGCACGCCCATATAGAGTTCGGCGAAGCGCGGAAGAGCCTCCGGCTCGAAGGGGCGGGAGGAGAGGCTGTCGAGCGGCGCAAAGGCACCCGCCGGAGCGAGAATCATGCGTCCGTCGGGGAGGCGGAGCGAATCGCCGGCGGCAACAAGAACGTTGCCAGCAACGAGGTCGGTCCGGCGGTCGGCGTCGTGGAGCTCGAAGGGATGGGTAATCATAACTTTGGGCGCCCCACTCCACTGCTGCATCTCGGCGGCGGAGGGAAAGACGAGCGAATGGTTGATAATCCA
>JAAVDE010000029.1 GCA_014801955.1 Bacteroides sp.
AAAGTACGCTCTTGGGTGCGGTTTAGGCCGCCCCCGCCGCTTGGGCATCCCCCTCCAGAAGGAGAGTGGAGAATGAGTTCTTCTCGACCAAAATTTTGCACTTCGGTCTTGAATCTGCACAAAATCGCTATCTTTGCGCATCCCAAAGGCCCTTAACGCCCCTAACGGCCTTAACGACCCTAACGTCTTTAAGGACCTTAAGGACCCTAAGGACTTTAAGGCCCCTCCCAACTTCATCAACATTATTTCAAACCTCTTCACTACCAACCAGCCATGTCAAGCGCCCCGGAACGCCTCGTGCCACGCAGAGGCAACTACAAGGACCTGATCTCCTATCGGAAGGCCAATACGATATTTCGCATTACCTACTACTTCTGTCAGAAATACCTTTCGCCGCGGGACCGCACCGTTGACCAAATGGTTCAGGCCGCCCGTTCCGGCAAACAAAACATTATTGAAGGGAGCGCTGCATCATCCACCTCATCCAAAACCGAGATAAAACTCCTCAATGTTGCCAAAGCGAGCCTGCTCGAACTCCTTGAGGACTATGAAGATTACCTTGCAACGCGCAACCATCTGCAATGGCAACCCGACGGCAAAGAATTTGCAGCCATGCGCAGACTCGGTCGAGAGCACAACGACGCCGAATACTATATGAAGCTTATTGAAACCAGGCCACCTGAAACCATTGCAAACATGGCGGTAATACTCATAAAGCAAACCGACTACCTGCTCCACAAACAAATCCAAGCCATCGCCGACACCTTCGTTGGCGAGGGCGGCTTCAGCGAACGCATGTATCGCCTCCGCCAACTCTCCCGCTCCAAATAAACCCCCTCGCATGCCTTTGTATCTTTTATCCAAAAGAGCGTAGACCCAGACTTGTATTTCAACAACGTCGCGAAGCCGGGAGCGAGGGCGTCTCGCCCTCGGCTGTGTCGCGAAGCCCCTCGTTAGCTGCAGATGTGAGGGCGAGACGCCATTACTCCCAGTAGGTAATCTTAAATGAAAGAGCCGTGTCATAGCAGTGCTCATACCTGTTTATTTCTAAGAGTTTAATTATAAATCTTCACCGTTGGCACGATTTTAGTCATTATCGTAAAACATTGTAATAAAATTAGGTAATGTCGTATAAAGTCACCTTATAAATTTACAGTCTTTAAGTTTATGTCAAATATTTACTTTATTCATAATAAAACAAAGCTAAATACAACATATTAATCCTCCTTTTTAGCTTGTTTGCGAAAAAATTCGGTCATAGCATCTTCCAGTTCTTCGCGCTTGCGACGTTTTCGACTTATAGAGGTTACTAACGGCCAACATACACTACTGATACCTCCAGATAATACTGACATTGAAGAAATATCTTCTCTACAATCACGAATAAACTCAGTGGGATTAACACCCATAGCAATAGTAAGAATTACGGTCAACAACCAAACTATTCCTACTCCAAAACAAAATCCTATTACGATTGCTTTTAATGTTTGAGAAAGTGTCATATATTAAATTAGTTTTTAAGTTATTTAATTGATATTATAAAACTTTGGAAGAAAATATTGCGCAATTCTTAACTGCTTTGTATAAAACGTCAACTAAATCATTGGCGTACCACACATACCCTAATAATCTTTCATTATCGGTAAAATCAACATATTGAAAACACCATTTTGTTTCTAAATTTCGGATAGATAAATAGAACACTCGGTCATCGTTACTCTTCATCTCTGCTGGGTGTAGAGATATTAGCTCTCCATATTTTTTTCATCGTAAATCAATGACTTTGTACTCCAGTTCCTAAGAGTACTATTCAACAACGAAGCGTGGAACTGCAATGCCACGTTCTAAGTCGGAGGTCGTAGGAAGAACCTTTTTAAGAGAAATGGTAATAGCAGCCCACGCCGTTAGCGTGAGAACCACTATGCGCACTCTCTTAAAAGTCTTGAATTTCCTACGTTCCCGACTTTGAGATGAGCATAACGCTTCTTATTTTCAATATGTTATCGATAGGCATGTGCCTATTCGCCTGCAAATTTAATCAAAATTTCTCAATTTTCAGCCAATTTGGTATTAAATATTTGGAAATATTTGGAACTCGCCGGGGGAGGTTGCGAAATTCGTAATTATGAATTGCGAATTAGTAATTAAAGTTGTAACTTTGCATCCATGAAATTAGCTGAAATTTTATTTTCTGTTGCTTTAGGCACAGGTTTTACGGCGTGTTCGAGTTCGCAACCGGCGGCTGAACAGCTTGTTATTCTACATACTAACGATACGCACAGCCATATCGACCCGCTGGCCGACAGCGACCTGGGCGGCGTTGCCCGCCGAAAGGTGCTGATTGACTCTGTGCGCAATGCGCGCGAGAATGTGTTGGTTGTCGATGCTGGCGATATTGTTCAGGGAACTCTTTATTTTCATCTCTATCGCGGCGCCGTTGAGCAGCAGATGCTCAATGAGTTAGGCTATGATATTCAGATTCTTGGCAATCATGAGTTCGATAATGGTATCGACGGCCTGAGCGAAATGCTGGCCGAGGCAAGGCCGACTCTGCTGAGTTCAAACTATGCGTTTGCGGATTCGCTGCTCGCTTCCCGCTTCAGCCCCTATGTTATTAAGGAGTATGGCGACAAGCGCGTCGGATTGTTTGCGCTGAATCTTAACCCGAAGGGGATGATTGCCGAGGGTAATTATGATGGCGTTGAGTATCAGCCGTGGAAGGCGGCGACTGAGCACGTTGTCAATGAGTTGCGCAACAAAGAGAAGTGTGACTACGTTATTGCGGTTACGCATATCGGCGTTGAGGGTTCGAGCGAGAATCCGGAGCTGTTTGGCGACGTTCAGGTTGCGCGCCAGACCTCGGGTATCGACCTAATTATCGGCGGCCATAGCCACACGCGCCTCGACCCGGCTCTCAAGGAGGTCAATGCCGCCGGCGACACGGTTGTTATCGTTCAGACAGGCAAGTATGGCACGGCGCTTGGCGAAATAACTCTTGATTTGGCTTCAGGCGCCATTTCCGAGCGCCTGATTCCGGTTGATTCACGCCTTGACTCCCGTCGCGACCCCGAGTTGCTCGCCGCCATCGAACCTTATCGTGCGGGCATTGACTCGCTTTATAACCACGAGATTTTCCGCCTGGAGGCTGCCGAACCGTTGAATGGCCGTTCGCCGCAGTTCCATGATTTCGTTGCGCGCTTCATTGCAGACCGCGGCGAGCGAGTGCTCGGCAAACCCGTTGACGTTGCCATCGGCAACAAGGGAAGCCTGCGCACCACCTGGGCTCCGGGCGCTGTTAGCGAAGGCGCCGTGCTTGACATGATGCCTTTCCGCAACCACATTGTAGTCCTGGAACTGAAGGGATCGGACCTGTTGGAGGCGTTCGAGGTTATGGAGGCGCGCGGCGGCGACATTGCCGGCGGCCTTACGGACCCGAAGCTCATCGACCCGGAGCGCTGCTATCGCGTGGCAACGATTGACTATCTGGCCAACGGCGGCGACTATATGACCCCGCTGACCCGCGGCACGCGCCTGGCCGAGAGCCGGCAGTGGGTGTTTGACGACCTGCTCGACTACCTGCGCGCCAACCCGGTGATTGAAATTAAATAACTCATAATCATAATCAAAAATGCTTAGCCAAAACATTCAAAACGCTATCAACGCGCAAATCAATGCCGAACTCTGGTCGGCCTATCTCTATTTGTCAATGGGAATGTTCTGCGAGGACAAGGGCATGCCCGGTGTTGCCAACTGGTTCCGCATTCAGTTCAAGGAGGAGCAGGCCCATGCCGAAATTTTCATGAACTATGTTAACCGCCGCGGCGGACGCGTTCTTCTCGCTCCCATCGATGCAGTGCCGGTTGACGGCTGGAACTCGCTGACCGAACTGTTTGAAGCAGTGCTTGCCCACGAACAGAAGGTTACCGCAATGATCAATGACCTCTATGCGCTGGCTGAATCGGAACATGACTACGCTACCCGCGACCAGCTCACCTGGTTCGTTAACGAACAGGTCGAGGAGGAAGAAAACGCCCAGACCCTCATCAATAAATTCCGCATGATCGGCACCGACGGCCCCGGCCTCTATACGCTCGACCGCGAACTTGCCGCACGCGTTTATAATGTTCCCGCACCCCTCCAAACTGCAGAATAAAAATGTCTACAAACACCGTTGACGACAAGCGCAAGGTAACTACCGTGCGCTTGCAGCAGATGAAAGACCGTGGCGAAAAAATCGCCATGTTGACCGCCTATGACTACTCTATGGCCCAGCTCGTTGACGCTGCCGGCATTGACGCCATCCTCGTTGGCGACTCCGCAGCGAACGTTATGGCCGGCTATTCGACCACTCTGCCCATCACTGTTGATGAAATGATAACCTATGCGTCGTCGGTCGTTCGCGGCGCAAAGCGTGCGCTGATCGTGTGCGACATGCCGTTCGGCTCCTATCAGGGCAACTCGGAAGTGGCGCTGGCCAACGCCGTGCACATCATCAAGGAGAGCGGCGCCGAAGCCCTCAAGCTCGAAGGCGGCGCTGAAATCCGCGAAAGCATCGAGCGCATTCTCGCTGCCGGCATTCCGGTTATGGGTCACCTCGGCCTTACGCCCCAGAGCGTTAACAAGTTTGGCGGCTATGGCCTCCGCGCCAAAGGTGAAGCCGAGGCTCAGAAACTTATCGACGATGCGCTGATGCTTCAGGAGCTCGGCTGCTTTGCGCTCGTGCTCGAAAAAATTCCTGCCGATTTGGCGCGCAAGGTGTCGGAAGCGCTCACTATTCCGACCATCGGCATCGGTGCCGGCTCGGGAACCGACGGCCAGGTGCTGGTTTTGCAAGACATGCTCGGCATGAACGGCGGCTTCGCGCCCAAGTTCCTCCGCAAGTATGCCGACCTGAGTCAGGTAATCACCTCTGCCATCGGTAACTATGTTTCCGACGTTAAGGCCGTTGACTTCCCTAACGAAAACGAACAGTATTGATTAGCTCCGAACAGCAGGCGGCGCTGCGCGCGCAGTTTAACCCCGACGGCTCTGCGCTGCGGCGCCGCCAGCTTCGCATGCTCGAAATATTGAAATTCGTTGACCGCGTTTGCGTTGAAAACGATATTCCCTACTGGCTCAGCTCCGGCACCTGTCTCGGCGCCGTTCGCCACGGGGGCTTCATTCCGTGGGACGACGATGTTGACATCGAACTCCTTGAACACGATTACCGCCGGCTGCGCCGCGCGTGGCTCGCGCTGCCGAATCCGCCATTCGCATGGCAGGACTCCGCGACCGACCCGGCCTATGTTAACCCCTACGCAAAAATCCGCGACTTGCGGAGCCGGATTGTCGAACCTGATCCGCGCGGCTGGAACTATCGCTATCGCGGGCTGTTTGTCGACGTGTTCCATATCCGGCCCTCATCGTCGGTTTGGCTCGACAAGGCCGTCAATCTCTATCAGAAACATATCATTTGGCCGTTGGCCGCCATTCAGTCGCGCTCGGTTCAGCGCCTGGCAATGCGCCCGGCTTTGTGGCTCTTTCAGCGGGTAATCACTCCGATAGCCAATGCTTTTGCGCGCATTGGCGCGCGCGACCGGCTGCGCCATGCGCCCGGCTCGCTGTTCACCCGCCCGCGCCGGCTGCCCGATGTTGCCGCAACGGTGCGCGTGCCCTTCGAGGATGCCATGCTGCCCATTCCGGCCGGCTATGACTCATATCTCCGCACAATCTACGGCGACTATAACTCACTGCCAACGAACTTCCACACCCATTCGCTGCGGGTTGATTTCCTCGACTAAAACAGCGGGAAGGTAGCGGAGGTCTGAACGTATTTCCGCTCGAACTCGTCGTTGGTCATGCAGAGCATCAGAACGCCCTGGATTGTTGAAATCACCTGCCACAGGCCGCAGGAACAGAGGCTGAGCAGAAGAACGATAACGCCGGCCCAACCTTTGCCGAGATAGAAATACTGGGCGCCGAAGTAGCCGAGAAAAATGGCCAGCAGGGCAGCGACTCCGCGACATTTCCCTTCGGGACCGCTGGGAGAGAATACGTTGTTGTCGTCATAGGGTCGCGTGCCTTGATTATAGGGCGGAGGCGTTTGGTTGATGTAGTCGAGTTGACCGCCGCAGCGGGGGCAATAGTTAGGGGCGTCGTCGTGGTAGGTGCGACAATTGCTGCAATACTTCATTTCAAATATTTTTTATTTCGGTTAAACAATGCCGGGGCACCCAAGGCACCTGCGGTGATATGGCGCAACGCACGGATAAACGATGTTTTACCCGCCCGGGCCGTGCGCCATGCTTTCAGCGGCACTCGCAGCGGCGCGCTCCACGGGTTCATCAGTGCGATAACGGCTCCGAATCCGCGCAGATTACCGTCGGTGACGGTGGTCTTGGTGCCGGTTGAAGGGTGGGGGTGGCGGCAGATGGTCAGAGGGAAGAACCTGCAGTCCAGGCCGCGCTTTATCGCAGTGTGGAGCATCATTTCGTCCTCGCCGCCCTGATAGCGCGGCGCGCCGAGCCCGAGCTCCGGACACATGCGCAGATTCCCGGCCGACGAGCGCCGGAGTGCCATTTCAAAGGATGTTACATAATAACCCTTCGGCAACCGATTCCCGAGGCACGTTTCACTTTGCGGGAACTCGGGATTCCCATCTTTTTCGGAGCGGAAAGTTGCGAAATCAAGACCCGGATTTTCGCTGAAAACACGCAGGATTTCATCGAAAGCGCCGGGAAGATATGTCAAGTCATCGTCGGCAATCAGAATAACGTCGGCCGTGCAATGGTCGAGCGCATTATTGCGGTTGTTAGAAAGCCCGCCACCGTCAAAGCGATGAATTTCAACGTCGGGGCGCAACAGCGCCGTTGGAATCGGCGCGTTTTCATGTCGCTGCCATGAAACCACATAGCGCACGCCGGGCTGAGGAGGCAAAAGGACTGTTGCCACCCGTTCGATGCCCTGCGGGCCGTGGGTTATCATTGCGAGGTCGAGCGTCATAGTCGGGAAGTCCAGAAATCGAGGAAACGTTTTGCAACCACCTCGCAATCGTTGTGTTTAATAACAAATTCGCGACTTTGGCGTCCGCGTTCAATCAGTGCCTCCGGGCTGTCAACGGCCTGTTGGAGAGTTGCCGTCAGCGCTTCGAGCTCAATCGGGGCATTGATTATCGGTCGATTGGCGGTTTCGCCGATGAAGTCATAGAATTCCGGCTCCCCGCCGCTGACCGTAGGGAGTCCGTAGGCCATAGCCATCAGGGCGGTCGTCGCGGGCGTGTAGCTATAAATCTGGTCGAGAACTATATCGGCAGAGCGAAGGCGCCCGACAAATTCGTTGAACGGCAGGTTCTCAACAATATCCAGCTCTGCACCTTTCACCCTGAGCGCCGCTTGCTCGAGCAGGTCGCTCCCCTTCATCAGCTTGCGGTAGCGGTCGCGGCCCAAAAATAGTTTCACAGGCGTCTTGGGTTTCAGCTCCACCGGCTCAAACAGACTCGTGTCTATCGGAATGCCGCCGTAGGCAACCTTCTCCTTTCCGAGCGCGCGCTCGATTCCGAGGTGGTATTCATAGAGCACGCTGACGGCTCCGTCGAGCATGGCGAGCGCCTCGCTGTGGTACTTTTGCAGCTCGGGCGAGTGCCACTGCTCCCAGCCTCCGGGATTCCCTAAATTATAGGGCGATTTCTCATTGCCGATGAACCATTCGCTATAGCGCAGGGGCGATGATGGCGGCGCAACCATGTCGAGATACGCCTTGTCGGTGCTCATCGCCGTCAGAAACAGCGAGCCGTTCTCGCGCTTGATGCGCCGCAGCAGCGGGCGCAGCCGTTCGGGTCGCAGGTGAATGAAGTTCAGGTCATGAATGGCAACGACGTCGTAGCCCTTGGCCAGCTGACGCAAATCGCCCGTCATCCAGCGCATGAAATACATCAGGCCGTTCAGTCGGCCCGGCTTGCGTCGGATGTCGATCTGGCGGTCAACGCCCATCCAGCTCGAGCCGTCGGAGGCCTGCGTAACCTCGCACCCCAGTCGCCGCAGGCCGGTTGCCAGGGTGCGATGACAATTGCTGTAGTCACCTAATAGTAATACCTTCAGGCTCATACTGCTTAGAACGGCACGCTGCCTCCGCCGCTAAGGTCGGCGCTTCCTCCGCTCAGAGGGTTGCCGCCGAGCGGGTCGCTGTTATTGAGATCAGTATTCATGGCCGAAGCTGACGCAGTTTGGTCATACATGATGTCAACGTCGCTCCAGTTCTCGAAGCGCGCATACTGGCCGCGGAAACGCATCGCAACGTCGCCGACCGAGCCGCTGCGGTGCTTGGCAATGATGAACTCGGCCTTGCCGCGCAGCTCCGGGGCGTCGTCGCGTGCGGCGCCGTGCAAATAATACTCCGGTCGGTGAATGAAGCAAACGATGTCGGCGTCCTGTTCAATGGCGCCCGATTCGCGAAGGTCGCTGAGCTGCGGTCGCTTGTCTTCCGAGCGCGACTCAACCGAGCGGTTAAGCTGCGACAGCGCAATAATCGGAATGTTCAGCTCCTTGGCCAGCTCCTTGAGTGAGCGCGAAATCATCGACACCTCCTGTTCGCGCGAGCCGAACTTCATGCCCGACGCGTTCATCAGCTGCAGATAGTCGATAACGATGAACTGCACGCCCTTTTCGCGAACAAGGCGGCGCGCCTTGGTGCGCAATTCCAGAATCGACAGGCCCGGAGAGTCGTCGATGAAAATGGGCGCCGATTGCAGGGTTCCGATGCGCGACAGCAGCTGATTCCACTCGCGGTCGCTCAGGCGGCCCGACTTGATTTTCTCGCCCTCGATTTCGCAAACGTTCTGAATCAAACGGTTAACCAGCTGGAGCTTCGACATTTCGAGCGAGAAGATGGCAACCTTGGTGTTGTAGTTAACCGCCATGTTCTTGGCCATTGAGAGCACCATTGCGGTCTTACCCATTGCCGGACGGGCGGCGATGATGATAAGGTCGGAGTTCTGCCAGCCCGACGTCTTTTTGTCCAGTTCCGTATAGCCCGATGCCAGACCCGACAGGCCGCTTTCGCGGGTGGCGGCCATCTGAATGGTGTTGATGGCGTCGTTGATAACCGAGTCGATCTGAACCACCTCTTTCTTAACGTTGCGCTGGCTCAGTTCAAACAAATGGCCCTCGGCCTCCTGCAAAACGTCGTCAATATCGTTGGACGGGTCGTAGGCTTTCGATGAAACCTCCGTGCCGAACGAAATCAGTTCGCGCGCCAAATATTGCTGTGCGATAATTCGGGCGTGAAACTCGATGTTTGCTGCCGAAGCCACTCTCGACGTCAGCTCGGCAATGAACGCCGGACCGCCGACTTCGTCAATCGTGGCGTTTGCCCGCAGCTGCTCCGTAACGGTCAGCATATCAATCGGCATCTGCTGCACGCCCAGGGTCTGTATGGCCTCAAAAATCTTTTGGTTAACAGGCTCGTAGAAGGACTGAGGCTGCAAAATGTCGCAGACGGTTGCATAGGCGTCTTTTTCGAGCATCAACGCGCCGAGCACTGCCTCCTCGATGTCCTTATCGTGGGGCGGCATCCTGCCTATCAGGTCTGATTCGGATTTATGCTGAGGCTTGTTGCGATAGCCTCGGTTCTGGTCAATTGGGGGCATAAGATGATTTAACGAGAGTTTGTCGGTTATTATAAAAATCGGGTTCAGGGAGGGCCTCTTTGCCGGTTGCGTCCTCATAGGCCTGCGCGAGTTTCAGCGCGCAGTAAAGGGCAGCCTGGCCGGGAGCGTCAAGCGCAATCAGCGGCGAGGAGGGCGCCGGCCGCGTCAGGCGGTCAATGGCCTCCGGGTCAGACGAATATAGCAGTTTGCGCTCAATCAGGGTTTTCCAGATTTTCGCTTCGTTGGCGGCGCACCAGTCATAGTCCTGCTCCGTCATTCCGAGAACCACGGCCTCTGCGGTTTTCGGCGGCAGCGCCCGGAGCGTTTGGTTCAGCAGCGCGCCGCGATAGAGCAGATGGTTCAGCAGAGTGGCATCGGACCGAAACTGCGGCTCATTTTTCGAGGCGATGACGCCCATAACCGCATCAACGGGCATACGCTCCATAATCTTTTGGCGCCGCAGATATTCCGGGAAGCCGGCATATGCGGCGCTCTCTGGACCCAGATAATGGTTCAACGCAATGAACAGGTAGCCGTCGGGGTGGGTGACCACCGACTGGCTGTAGGGGCTCACGACGCCAACGGCCTTCAATCCGTCGTCGTCGAGCGCATAGCCGAGCACCCGCTCAACCGAGTCGAGCGAACCGATGGAGCCGATGACCAGTGCCTCGAACGGCGCGGTTCGGCCGGCATACTCTGCGGGGCTTCCGCTGAAAGCGGCAATCTCGCTCCATGCCTTGAAGGCCGCCGAGTCGGCGGCGGTCATCTCGCCGTCGGCCAGCGCTGAATCCAGGCGCTGAATCCTCATAGGCTCCGGCTCCGATGAGCATCCGGCAGCCATGAGGGCCAGGAAAAGTGGTAGAAGTGTATATTTTAATGGCATTTTTGGACTATGTTGAAAAAATCTACTGCAAAGATAGCATTTAAGTGCGTAAAAATCGCTAATTTTGCAGAAGTTTTTGTTAACAAGTTATGAATATTCTTCACAAAACGCTTCTATCGGTGCTTTTTCTGCTCTGTTCCTTTGCTGTTTTCGCGGCGGGGAAAGATGGCTTCACGGTCGTGCTCGACCCCGGCCACGGCGGCAAGGACTACGGCGCTGTCGGCGTGTTGACCAACGAAAAAACAATCAACCTCAACGTTGCTCTGGAAGTTCGGCGGCTGCTCGATGGAACGGCGGGACTGAACATCGTCATGACGCGCGACGACGACCGCTTCATTCCCCTCCAGGAGCGCGCCAATATCGCCAACCGCAACCACGGCGACCTGTTTATCAGCATCCATGTCAACTCAGTTGCCAAAAACAATAAAAACCGCCTGAACATTTCAGGTGCGTCGGTCTATACCCTCGGTCTTCACCGAACCGCCTCCAACCTTGAGGTCGCCAAGCGAGAGAATGCCGTTATGGAGCTCGAAAGCGACTATTCGACCAAGTATCAGGGCTTCGACCCGAACTCGACCGAGAGCTACATAATGTTTGAACTCTCGCAGAACAAACACCTCGATCAGAGCATCAGTTTTGCCGATATGGCGGTTGAGCGCCTCTGTCGCAACGCCGGGCGCCGAAACCGCGGCGTGCTCCAGGCCGGCTTCTGGGTGCTTCATGCCTCGGCCATGCCCTCGGTGCTCATCGAGCTCGACTTCATCTGCAACCCTACCTGCGAAAAATTCCTTCATTCCAAGGAGGGCGTTGCCAAAATGGGCCGCGCTATCGCCGACGCCATTCTGCAATATTCCGGCACCGCCGCTGCCGCTCCGCAGCCCAAGACCGAGGCCGAGCCACAGCCCGAGCCGAAGCCTGAACCTGCCGCTCCGCAGCCCAAGGCCGAGCCGGTCGATACGGTGGCTCCGATTGCAGCATCGACGACCGTTGCGGCAGCTGATTCCGACCGGTTGACCTACCGCATTCAGATTCTCGCATCTGCAACACGGATTCCCGACGGCTCAGCCCATTTCAAGGGCGCGGAAAAAGTCGAGGAATTTCATCAGGGCGGATGGTATAAGTACACCGCCGGCGGCGACTTCAACAGCTCCGAAGAGGCCTCGGCCTACGCCCGCAAGCATCTGCGCGCCTCCTTTCCGCAGGCGTTCATTATAAAATGGAAAAACGGAACCCGCGTTAACTGAAACAATAACTATACTTATCCATAAAAAGGTATGACAAACCGAAAGAAATTAGCCGTTATCGGCCTGTCGGCCGTGGTTGCTCTGGCAATCCTTGTTTTCGGCATCAACTATTTGAAAGGTATTAACCTCTTCCACACGTCAAACTACTATTTCGCGGTCTACGACGACGTTACCGGCCTGGCCGTGTCGGCGCCCGTGAATGCCAACGGTTTCAAAGTCGGCCAGGTGCGCGAAATGAACTATCTCTACAATGATCCCGGCCACGTTCAGGTGGAACTCGCTCTCGACGCCGACCTGAAAATCACCAAGGGAACCGTTGCCGTCTTGACCACCGACCTGCTCGGCACCGCCTCCATCACTCTCGAAATTCCCAAAACCTCCGACTATCTGCCCAAAGGCGCCACTCTCGAGTCGAAAAAAGACAGCGGCCTGGTCGACGGCCTCAGCGAAGACCTCATGCCCGGCGTGAAGTCCATGCTCCCGAAAATCGACTCGCTGCTCGTTGCGCTGACCAATGTTGTCGCCGATCCGGCGCTGACCGCTACCATCAAGCGTCTCGACGCCATTTCTGCCGACCTGGCAACGGTGTCCGCCAACGTTGCCAAGGCAACCAAGCCGCTCCCCGGCGTTATCGACAATGCCTCGGCCATCACCGCCAACCTCAAGTCAATGTCGGTCAGCCTCGACTCGCTCGGCGCCGAACTCAATAAGCTGCCTCTCAATGAAACGATGGTCGACGTTCATGCAACCGTTCAGAACCTCAAGGAGATAACCGACAAGCTCCAGACCTCTGACTCCTCGCTCGGCATGCTCCTCAACGATCCGGCACTCTATGAAAGCCTTAACAAAACAGTTGCCAGCCTCGATTCGCTGATAACCGACGTTAAAGCGCACCCCAAACGCTATTTGAAATTCTCCGTATTCTGATTATAGCGGTCAAACGCGAATTAAAATTGGCGGCATAACGATTTTTTCGTAACTTTGCGGCCACAAAAGAACATTAAAATTACGAAAAGCTCATGGTAAACCGCGTGTTGATACGCCTCAAAGTAGTTCAGCTCTTTTATAGCTATCTTCTGTCAAAGAGCGACTTCAAGGTGGAGATGCCTGTTGAAACATCCTCGCCCGACCGCCGCTATTCCTATAGCGCCTATGCCGAACTCCTTTTGCTGATTCTTGAATTGTCGGGAGTCAACGTAACCAAAACCGTCAGTAAGATTCAAGGTCTGTCCGACCCTGAGAAACTCCGTTTCTATCGAACCAATTTCAGCGAAGCTCTGCGCGAAAACGCCGACATTCGCCGGCTCATCGACGATAACGCCGAGCGCATGCGCAGCTTCGACCCCATTATTCTTCCGCTGATCGAACGCCTGCGCTCAATGCCCGCCTATCGCACCTTTGTTAAGGCAAAGCGCTCGCAGGCCACTCCCTCCGATGAAATCGACTTCTGGACGGCAGCCCTGCGCATGATGTTCAAAATGCCCGAGGTTATCGACATTTTGCGAACCAATCCCGACTTCACCGAGCGCGGCTTCGACTCCGCCCAGAAAATGCTGCTCGCGACCCTCGGCGGTTATGGCGACTCGCGCAACCTGCTCGTTAATTCCCGCAAGGACCTGAAGCGTTCGCTCGACGAAGCCTATGCGCTCTACCACTGGCTGCTTTGGCTGCCTGTCGAAATCGTGCGCGCCGAAGAAGCTCGCCTCGATGCCAACGCCAACAAATATCTTCCCACCGAAGAGGACCTTCACCCCGACCGTCGCTTCGTTGACTCCAAGCTGGTCGACATTCTCGCGCGCCACGACGAGCTCTCGCGCTACTTTGAGCAGCAGGGCATCAACTGGCACGAAGACCTGGCAATCATTCCCCGCCTCTCCGAAATGGTTATCCAGTCCGAGCCCTACCGCAAGTTCATGGCCGAACCGGGCGAAAAAACTCTCGAACAGGAAGCTGAACTCTGGCGCACGCTCTTCCGCCAGATTATCCTGCCCAGCGACGACCTGGCCGAAGCGCTCGAAAATAAGTCGATTTTCTGGAACGACGACCTGGAAGTAATGTCGAGCTTCGCACTGAAAACCATCAAGCGCCTGGCCGTTGACCCCGACGAGTCGCTTCAGCCCGAGTTTAAGGACGACGAAGACGCCGCCTTCGGCTCCAAGCTGTTTAATGCCGTAGTTGCCAACGCCGACAGCTTCCGCACCTACATCGACGAGTTCGTGAACACCCGCAAGTGGGACGCCGAGCGCGTTGCGCTGATGGACATCGTTATCCTCGAAACCGCCCTGGCCGAGGCCATCACCTTCCCCAACATTCCGCTGACAGTTACCGCCAACGAATACGTTGAAATCGCCAACTGGTATTCCACCTCGCGCAGCGGCGGCTTCATCAACGGCATGTTCGCCTCCATTTCCGACAAGCTCTTTGCCGAAGGCAAGCTGCTCAAGACGTTCACCTCCAAGTAACCCCCCATCCTTCTTCCTGATTATTCACCTATTTAACTTAACAATATGAGCCCTGAAATCCAATCGTGGGGAATGATTATCCTCCTCATTGCAGTTTTCTACTTCTTCATGATTCGCCCCCAGCAGAAGCGCCAGAAGGAAACCAAAAAGTTCCGCGACGGCCTCGCTAAAGGTTCGCGTGTCATGACCGCCGGCGGCATCCACGGCACCATCAGCGAAATCAACGAAAAGAACGGCACCGTTCTGCTCGAAGTGGCCAATGGCGTTCGCATCCGTGTTGAACTCAGCATGATTTATCCGTCGGCAGACGAGGCTAAGGCCGATGCCGCAAACCCCGTGAATGCCGAACAAAAGTAAGTTCAGCATCCGCACTCTGCGGTTGTGGGTGGTGAAAACTCACCGCCTGCTCCGCAGCAGCCGTGGCCGGGATATTCTGATATTCCTGTTGTTTCTCGCCGTCAGCTATGGCTTTTGGGTCATTCTGGCTCTGAACGACGATATGCAGCAGGATGTCAGCGTGCGTCTTGAAATTGCCAACGTTCCCAAAGGCTACACCTTTATAACCGAACCTCCGCGCGAGCTGAGTCTGAGCGTGCGCGACAAAGGCACCGTTCTTGCCAACTACTCGCTCAGTGGCGGCAAAACGCTGAAACTGAACTATTCCGACATGGTGTCGGACGTTGAAAACGACCGCGTAACGCTGTCGCAGCAAGCGCTCGAAAACCGCCTGCGCTCATTTTTTGACCCGACGACGCAGATTGTCAGCGTCCGCCCCGACTCGCTGAGCCTGATCGTTACAGACAGGGCGCCGAACCTTGCGCGGGTGGTGCCCGACGTTGAGGTGACCCCGGCGAGCCAGTTCGTCATTTCCGGCCCGATTAAAGTTGAGCCCGACACGGTCAGCGTTTACACCGCGCGCCACCTGCGCGTGCGTCCCCGAACCGTCAGCACCGTTAAAATCACCCGCAGCGAGCTGCGCGACACTCTGATCGTTGACGTTCGCCTGCAGCCTGAGGCCGACACCCGCGTGGTGCCCTCGAAAGTGCGCCTGACGATTCCCATCGAACCGCTCATTTCCAAAAGCCGCGAGGTCGGCATTCAGCTGACCCATGCTTCGTCGGCCGATGCCGTTGTTCTTTTCCCCTCGCGTGTGCGCGTGAGCTATCTGCTCCCGATGAGCCTCTATAATTCCGAAAACAATGTAGTAACGGTCACCGCCGACTTTGCGCGTCGCCACGGCGGCAAGATTCCTCTGACAATCGGCGCTCTGCCCGACTACTATCGCGGTGTGGAGCTTTCGACCGACTCAGTCGAATATCTCGTTGAACAGAAGGTGGCGCATCCTGCCGCCAAATGAAGCGCGTAATAGCGATTACCGGCGGCATCGGGGCCGGCAAATCGGTTGTGAGCCGCGTGTTGGCGGCTATGGGCTTTCCGGTCTACGACACTGACTCCGCCGCCCGCTCGCTGATGGACGCCGACGAAGCCATGCGCCGCCGAATCGCCGCCGAGGTAACGCCGTCGGCGCTGAACCCCGACGGCTCTCTCAACCGCCCGGCGCTTGCGGCTGTGGTGTTTGCCAACCCGTCCGCTCTGCTGAAACTAAACGAAATTGTTCATGGCGCCGTGCGCGCCGATTTTATGCGCTGGGTCGACTCGCGCAGCCAAGAGATTCTTTTCGTTGAAACCGCCATTCTCTATGAGAGCGGCTTCGACGCTCTGGTCGGCGAGGTTTGGGAAGTCACCGCCCCCGACGCCTTGCGCATTGAGCGCGTCATTAAGCGTTCGGGCCTCACTGCCAACGAAATTCAGCGCCGCATCGATGCCCAGGCCGCCTGCGCGCGCCCCGGCCATCGCTTAATCGTTAACGATAACGTCCGACCTGTTATTCCCCAAATTCTAAACCTGCTATCATGACCTCCACCGAAGCTACGACCTTTGACCGCGACCACCTTTGGCACCCCTATACTTCAACAATCGATCCCCTGCCGACCTATATGGTCGACCACTGCGAGGGGTGTGAGATTGTTCTCGAAGACGGAACGCGCCTGATCGACGGCATGGCTTCCTGGTGGTGTGAAATCCACGGCTACAACAATCCGCGGCTCAATGCTGCCGCCGAGCGCCAGCTGCGCAAAATGAGCCATGTTATGTTCGGCGGCCTGACCCATCGCCCCGCGGTTGAGCTGGGGCGCATGTTGCTGGAAATGGCTCCGCCGTCGATGAACAATGTTTTTTTCGCCGACTCCGGCAGCGTGGCAACCGAGGTTGCCATGAAAATGGCCGTGCAGGCCGCCATCAGCCGTCACGGCGGCGACCACCGGCGAACCAACTTCGCGACTATCCGCAGCGGCTACCACGGCGACACCTGGAACGCCATGAGTGTCTGCGACCCGGTAACGGGAATGCACGGTGCCTTCGGGTCGGCGCTCCCGGTCCGCTACTTTGCCCCGGCGCCGCAGATTGCCTTCGGCGCCGAGTGGGACCCGGCTGATTTCGAGCCGATGGAAAAGCTGCTGCGCGACCATTGCGGCGAGCTCGCCGGCGTTATTCTCGAGCCGATAGTTCAGGGCGCCGGCGGCATGCGTTTCTATCATCCGCAATATCTCCGCGAGCTGCGCCGCGTTTGCAACGAACTCGGCATCTATCTCATTTTCGACGAAATCGCCACAGGCTTCTGGCGCACGGGCCGCTGCTTCGCCTGGGAACACGCCGGGGTTGAGCCGGACATTATGATGGTCGGCAAGGGGCTGACCGGCGGCTACATGACCCTGAGCGCCGTTTTGACAACCCGCGACGTGGCCGACACTATTTCGCGCGGCGAGGCCGGGGTTATTATGCACGGCCCGACGTTTATGGCCAATCCGCTGGCCTGCGCCGTGGCGCTCGAATCGCTGACCATGCTCCGCGAGCAGAACATGGCTCCGCGCATTGCCCATATCGAGGCCGAGCTGCGGCGCCTGCTGGCTCCCGCGGCAGACTTTCCGTCGGTGGCCGACGTCAGGGTGCTCGGAGCCATCGGCGTCGTTGAAATGAAAGAGCCGGTCAACGTAGGCGAATTTCAGAAAGAATGTGTCAGTCGCGGAATCTGGGTGCGCCCGTTTGGCAAAAACGTCTACGTTATGCCACCTTATATAATTACCGACGAGCAGTTGAAAACTCTCGTTGAAGCAACTCTCGACATTATCCGATGAACGGCTACAGGCAACAACTCGACCAACTGCGCGCGGCGCGCAACTTCCGCGCCATTCCCGCCGATTCCGTCGGTTCGGACCTCGTTGACCTCAGCGGCAACGACTATCTGGGCATCGCTGCCGACGGCGCTCTGAAAGCTGAGTTTTTTAATTCGCTCGGCGGCGAAATGCCGGCTCTGTCGGCTTCGGCCTCGCGCCTGCTTGCCGCCGACCAGGCCGAGTTCTCCAAGCTCGAGAGCCTGCTGGCCGACCTTTACCGCCGCCCAGTTTTGCTCTTCAACTCCGGCTATCATGCCAACTCCGGCTCGATTGCTGCGCTGGCCAAGGGACGCACGCTGATTGTTGCCGACAAGCTGGTTCATGCGTCGATCATCGACGGCATGATGCTCTCCAAGGCCGATTTCGAGCGCTTCCGCCATAACGACGTCAACCACCTGCGCCGCATCCTGGCCAAGCGCGCCGGCGACTATGAGCGTGTGCTGATCGTTTGCGAATCGGTCTACTCGATGGATGGCGATTTTGCACCGCTGGCCGAAATTGCCGCCTCAAAAACCGCTAACTCGCTTCTCTACGTCGACGAAGCCCATGCCTTCGGCGTCAGTGGCCGCGACGGGCTCGGTCTGGCCGTTGACATGCCCGAAGTCGATGTTATTATAGGCACTCTCGGCAAGGCTGCCGGCTCCGTTGGCGCCTTCGCCGCCGTTCGCTCCAACGATTTACGCGACTATTTGGTCAACACGGCCCGTTCGCTGATTTTCTCAACCGCCCTGCCGCCGATTAACTGCGCCTGGAGCCGGTTCGTTATCGAACGTATCCCGTCGATGACCGACCGACGCGAGCAACTCTGCCTGCTTGCAGCCGAGCTCGCCCGCATTCTCCGCCGGCCGGAGCCGAGCCATATTCAGCCGCTCATCACCGGCTCCAGCGAATCGGCTCTCGAGCTGTCGGCCCGCCTGAGCCGCGGCGGCTTCAAGGTGCTCCCCATCCGCACCCCAACCGTGCCTCCAGGCACCGAGCGCCTGCGTTTCAGCCTCTCGGCCTCGTTAACCCTCAGTCAGTTGCAACCACTTGAAACTCTGTTATACTCATAAGGAATCAAATTCGCGTCTGCTGCTGGTCTATGCCGGCTGGTCGACCGACGAGAGCGCCTTTGCCGCGCTTCGCTGCCCCGGCTACGACATTGCGGTCGCGTCGGACTACTCCGAGCTGTTGCCGCCCGAAATCACCGGCTATTCCGAAATCGTTCTGCTCGCCTGGTCGCTGGGCGTTCATGCCGCCGAGCTGACCGCGGCCCGGCTGCCGCTGACGCTGACCATTGCCGTTTGCGGAACGCCGACGCCCGTCAGCGACCTGACCGGCATTCCCGAAGCGATTTGGCACGCAACCGCCGAAGGGCTCAGCGAGGCGTCGCTGACCAAGTTCCGCCGCCGCATGGGCGCCGCCTCCATGAATCGGGGCGACCGCTCCATCGAGTCGCTGCGCGCCGAACTGCTTGCCTTTCCAACCGACGCCGTTCCCTTTCGCTGGGACCGCGCCATCATCGCCTCCGACGACCGCATATTCCCGCCGGCCAATCAGCTGCGGGCATGGCAGGGTAGGGCGGAGATTACCGAAATCGCCGGCCCGCATACTCCCGACTTTCAGCAAATCGTTGACCGCTTCGTGATTAACAAGCAGCTGGTGGGCAGCCGATTTGCTAAAGGTTTGCCGACCTACGACGGCGCCGCCGACGTTCAGCACCGCATTGCCGACCATTTGTTTTCCCTCTGGCAAAAACATGGGCTGCAAACCTCCTCGGTGCTCGAAATCGGCGTTGGCAGCGGCTACTTCACCTCGCTCTACTCGCGCAAGCTGCGCAATGCCGCCATTACACTCTGGGACATCGTTCCCGCCTCCGACCGGGTCATCGAGGCCGACGCCGAGGCCGCTCTCCCAACCGTTTCCGAGCATTTCGGCGCCATAGTTTCCGCCTCGACCATGCAGTGGTTCAACTCTCCGGCTGCGTTTCTGCTTCAGGTCGCGCGCGTTCTCGAACCGGGTGGCGTGGCCGTGCTCTCCACCTTCGGCCCCGAAACCTTTGGCGAGCTTTCCCGCGCCGGAGTCGTTGGCTTGCCCTATCTATCCGAGAGCTCGCTGCGCCGCATCGTGCCCGCCGACATGGAAATTCTTGAACTCCACTCCGGCCTGATTGTCAAATCGTTTGCCGAGCCGATTGAAGTGTTTCGCCATTTGCAGGCAACCGGAGTCAACGGCCGCCGCTCAGAGCGTCCGCTCTCTGAAATTATCGCATCCTATCCCCGCGCCGCCGGCGGCAGGTGCGAACTGACCTATCAACCCGTTTATCTATTGCTCCGTAAGAGATGAATAACGTTATATTCGTTTCCGGCATCCACACCGACGCCGGAAAAAGCTATGCTACCGGCTGGCTCGCCCGCCGGCTGATGGATGAGGGCAAAAGCGTTGCCACCCTCAAGTTCATTCAAACCGGCAACGTTGGTTCCTCCGAAGATATTGCCGTTCACCGCCGCCTCATGGGCGTTGAGCTTCCCGAGGATGCCGAAGGCATAACCGCCCCCCAGATTTTCAGCTATCCCTGCTCGCCCCAGCTGGCCGCCAGGCTCGACTCGCGGTCGATTGACTTCGAAAAAATCGACGCTGCGATTGCTCTGCTGAGCGAACGCTACGACGTTGTGCTGGTCGAGGGCGCCGGCGGCCTGATGGTTCCGCTGACCGACGATTTCTGGACCATCGACTACGTTGCCTCGCGCTCGCTCCCGGTGATTATCGTTACCAACGGAACCCTCGGCAGCATCAACCACACGCTGCTGAGCTTCGAGGCCGTTGAGCGCCGCGCGATTCCGCTCCACTCGGTTATTTATAACACTCATTTCGACAGCTCCGACGCCACTATCGCCGACGATACCGTCGGCTTTATACGCCGTTACCTGCAGCGCCGCCATCCGCAAACCCCGCTGCTGGTCTGCCCGTCTTTGTAGAATCAAAAAAAGTGCGTATATTTGCGGTTGATTAAAATAGTTTTGCTATGACTTACGAATATGATTACCTGGTTATCGGTTCCGGTATAGCCGGTATGAGCTTTGCTCTCAAAGTCGCCGGCAAAGGCCGCGTGGCTCTGGTCTGCAAATCTACTCTCGACGAGGCCAATACCGCCTTGGCCCAGGGAGGCGTTGCCTCTGTTACCAATCTCGAAGTCGACGATTTCGAGAAACACATTGAAGACACCATGATTGCCGGCGACTTCCTTTCCGACCCCGAAGCCGTCAGGAAAGTGGTTACCGAAGCTCCCGCCCAGATTCGCGAACTGGTGGGGTGGGGCGTTGACTTCGACAAGAAGCCCGACGGATCCTATGACCTCCACCGCGAGGGGGGCCACAGCGAGTTCCGTATTCTCCACCATGCCGACAACACCGGCTTTGAAATCCAGCAGCGACTGATTCAGCAGGTGCGCAACAATCCGAATATCGACATCTTCGAAAACCACTTCGCTATCGAAATCATTACCCAGCACCACCTGGGAAAGATAGTTACCCGCCGAACTCCCGACATTACCTGCTACGGCGCCTATGTTCTCGACGAGGCCACCGGCAAGGTCGATACCTTCCTGTCGCGCGTGACGCTCATGGCTACCGGCGGCGTAGGAGCCGTTTATCAGAACACGACCAATCCGCTCGTTGCCACCGGCGACGGCATTGCAATGGTCTATCGCGCCAAGGGAACCGTGCAGGACATGGAATTCATTCAGTTCCACCCCACCGCGCTCTATCATCCCGGCGACCGTCCCTGCTTTCTGATTACCGAGGCGATGCGCGGCTACGGGGCCGTTCTGCGCAACGGCAACGGCGAGGAGTTCATGCACAAGTATGACCCGCGCCTGTCGCTGGCTCCGCGCGACATTGTTGCCCGCGCCATCGACTCGGAAATGAAGCTCCTGGGCCATGACCACGTCTATCTCGACGTTACCCACAAGGACCCCGAGGAAACCAAACGCCATTTCCCCAACATCTACAAGCACTGCCTCGAAATCGGCATTGACATAACCAAGGACTACATCCCCGTTGCTCCCGCCGCCCACTATCTCTGCGGCGGAATCAAGGTTGACGGCAACGGCGAGTCGAGTATCAAGCGGCTCTATGCCGTCGGCGAGTGTAGCTGCACCGGTCTCCACGGCGGCAACCGCCTGGCCTCTAATTCGCTGATCGAGGCCGTTGTCTATGCCGATGCCGCCGCCAAGCATGCCTCGGCTCTGGCTCCCTCCTATGACCTGCGCCGCGACGTTCCGCAATGGAACGACGACGACACGCGCCACCCCGAGGAAATGGTTCTCATTACCCAGAGCATCAAGGAAGTGAACCAAATCATGGGCACATATGTTGGCATTGTGCGCAGCAACCTGCGCCTCGACCGTGCATGGAACCGATTAGACATTCTCTACGAAGAAACCGAAAAGCTCTTCAAGAGCTCCCACGCCTCCAGAGCCATCTGCGAGCTACGCAACATTATCAATGTTGGGTATCTCATCATGCGCCAGGCAAAGGAGCGCAAGGAGAGCCGCGGCCTGCACTACACTCTGGACTATCCGCCCGTCGTAAAGAATCCCCAATGACCATAGCGCGTCGACTACTGTTGCTGCTGACCCTCGCGGTCGCATCTGTTGTCGGGCTCCGGGCTCAGGAGCTGACGATAAAGCCGCAATATGTAGTCGACACGTTTACCGATATTTCCGAGTCGGGCGATACGTCCTACCACGTCGTTCTGAAAACAATCACCGTTTTCCCGGAATGGAAGTTCAAGAACAAGAAGGAGGAGGAGTTCTATTGGCGAACCGTGCGCGACGTTAAAAAGGCGCTGCCCTACGCCAAGATGATTTGCCGCACCCTGACCGAAACCTATGAGTATATTGAAACCCTGCCCGACACCAAGACGCGCGAAAAGCACCTGAAGGACATGGAGTCGGCAGTGTTTGACCAATATAAACCCGCAATGAAAAAGTTTACGAAAAAGCAGGCCAATCTGCTCGTAAAACTCATTATGCGCGAAACCAATCAAACCGGCTACGATATTCTGAAAGCGTTTCTCGGCAATTTCCGCGCCGCTTTCTGGCAGGGCTTCGGCAAGCTCTTCGGCGTTAGTCTAAAGGGTAAGTTCGAACCCGACAAGAACCGCGAAGATGCTATTATCGAGCGCGTTTGCATCGCAGTTGAACAAGGAACGATATGAACTTCCAACGCTACCTGTCGAACTATAAACAGATTGCTCGCCTCGGTCTGCCAATCGTCGTTGGCCAGGCCGGGCTCATTATTGTCGGGTTTGCCGATAATATAATGGTCGGCCGATACTCAACGGAGGCCCTGTCGGCCGCGTCGTTCGTTAACAATACGTTCAACATGGCCGTTATGGCCTGTCTGGGCTTCGCCTACGGAATAACCCCGCTGGTAGGCGCCCTCTTCGGTCAGCAGGAGCAGGAACGCATCGGCTCGCTGATGCGCAGCGCCCTGGCAATCAACGTTATCTACTCGCTGGCTGTTACGGTGCTGATGACCATTCTCTACCTCAACCTCGACCGCCTCGGCCAGCCCGAGGAGCTGTTGCCGCTGATTCGGCCATACTATCTGCTCTATCTCTGCGGCTTGCTTCCGATGGCGGTCTATAACGTCTGGGCTCAGTGCTCCTACGGCATGAAAGGCACCCGGATGCCAATGTGGATAATTCTCGGAGCCAACCTGCTCAACGTCGGCGGTAACTACCTGCTGATCTACGGCAACTGCGGCATGCCCGAACTCGGACTGTTCGGGGCGGGATTGGCAACTTTGGCCTCGCGCCTTCTCTGCGCGGTCGTGATCGTTGTTATCTTCATGACCGGCAAGCGCTATGCAGCCGTCCGCTCCGGCTTTCGCCCGGCGCGCTGCTCTGCCGCCAAGTTCCGCTTGCTGTTCCGGACCTCGATTCCGGTTTCGTTGCAGCTGTTTTTTGAAACGGCGGCCTTTTCGGGCGCGGCGCTCTTTGTTGGCTGGTTAGGCGCAATCGAGCTTGCCGCTTTTCAGGTGATGGTTATTATCGGCACTTTGGGCTTCTGTTTCTATTACAGCCTCGGCGCCGCAACGTCGGTTCTCGTTGCCAACGCAGCCGGCGTGGGCGACTATGCCAAGATGCGCCGCATCGGTTTTTCGGGCTATCACCTGACGCTGCTGATGGCCCTCTGCGCGTCGGCCACCTTCCTCTTTGCCGGCCGCCATCTTATCGGCCTCTTCACCCACGACCAGGACGTTATCGCCGTTGCCATGACCCTGATTCCACCCGTGCTCTGCTATCAGCTCGGCGACGCAACCCAGGTTAACTTCGCCAATGCCCTGCGCGGCACCTCGAAGGTGATGCCCATGCTCTGGATTGCCTTTGTCAGCTATCTGCTCATCGGATTGCCGTCGACCTACCTGTTCGGCTTCATGCTGGGCGGCGGCATAGTCGGCGTGTTCTACAGCTTTTCGGTCAGCCTGTTTCTGGCCGGCGGCCTCTTCTTTTATTATTTCATGAAATATACCCGAAAGCGTGAATAAACTCAGCTATCTGCCAATCATAGTCGCCGCTTTGCTGACCCTGGCGGCCTGCGCCAACATCGGCCACCCGACCGGCGGCCCGCGCGACGTTACTCCGCCGCGCTATGTGGGCTCAAATCCGCGGCCCGGGGCAACAAACGTCAAGTCAAACAAAATCAGTATCTATTTCGACGAAAACGTTCAGCTCGACGACCCCAACTCAAAGGTTGCCATTTCGCCGGCCCAGAAGGAGATGCCCGAACTGTTTGCCAACGGGCACCGGCTCGACATAACGCTGCGCGACTCGCTGATTCCCGGAATGACCTATACCATTGACCTGGCCGACGCCGTTAAGGACCTCAACGAGGGTAACGTTCTCGACGGCCTGGCAATCGACTTCTCGACCGGCGACAGCATCGACACCCTCCAGATTTCGGGCATGGTTCTCCATGCCCGCGACCTCGAACCGGCCCAGGGAATGCTCGTTGGCGTTTATTCAACGCCGGCTGACTCCAACATTATGACCCGCCGCTTCGAACGAATTGCCCGCACGAATCAATACGGCCAGTTCACGGTGCGCAACCTCGCCCCCGGCGAATATCAGCTCTTTGCGCTGACCGACGTTAACCGCGACTACTTCTGGGACCGCACCGAAGACGTTGCCTTCAGCAGCGTCATGCTCTCGCCGTCGGCGGCGTTGCGTGAGGTCAGCGACACTGTTGCCGATGACTCCATAGTTATGCGAACCGTCGTTGACCATCTGCCCAACAACGTTTTGCTGACCTGGTTTAACGAAGAGTATCAGGCGCAATATCTGAAGAACTACAAGCGGGAAAAGCGCAACCAGATTTCGCTCGAAATGGCTGCGCCCGCCGATTCAATGGCCGAGCTGACAATCGTTCAGCTCAATTCCGACACTGCCCTGCGCATCCCGCTCGACCGGGTTGCGCTGCTGACCCATTCGGCCCGTTTCGATACTATCCGTTACTGGCTGCGCGACTCGGCTGTCATTGCCGCCGACACAATGATGATTGAAACGCGCTATCGGCGCGTCGACACCCTCGGCGAGCTAACCTGGGCGACCGACACCCTGAAATTCAACTTCCGAACGCCCAAGAACGCCTACGTTCCGAAAACGCTTCAGGAAAAAATCGACTCTATCCGAAAAAAGAACGACACGATTCCGATCGACACCTTTGCCCTGCTCCAGCCATCGAGCTTTCTGGGGCTCAGTATTCTCGGCGGCACTCAAGACGTTAACCGCCCGCTGCGCTTCGCCTTCGGTTCGCCGATTGATTCGCTGCCGGCAGGCGCCGTCAGGATTGAGTATTGCCCGGACTCGGTGTTCGTTGCGCTGGAGCCGCAGCCGCTGATTCTGCCGGCCGATTCCGGCTCGCATGTCAACTTCGTGGCCGACGTTAAGTGGGTTCCCGGCGGAAAATATCGCATTGCCGTTGACTCGCTGGCCGTTACCGATGTTCAGGGCCTCTGGACCCGCAATATTGACTCGCAGTTCAACGTGCGTAGCCTCGACGAATACTCCTCGGTTAAGTTCACCGTTTCCGGCCTGCCCGACTCGGTTGCGGCAATCGTTGAGCTGCTCGACGAGCAGGATAAACCCGTTCGGGCAGTGCCCGTCAGCGGCTCCACGGCCCAGTTTGAATATCTGCTACCAGCGACCTACTATGCGCGCCTGTTTATCGACGCCGACGGCAACGGCCTCTGGACCAACGGCGACCTGAAGTTGCGCCGCCAGCCCGAAGACGTTTACTATTTCCCTAAAAAACTCGCTCTCAAAAAGAACTGGGATCGCTCCGAAGACTGGGACATCAACGCCCTGGCCGTTGACATGCAAAAACCCGACGCCATTAAGAAAAACAAGCCCCGCAAGGCCGCCGGCGAAATTAATGCCGAAACCGATCCCGACGATATTGACCCTGAAGATTTGCCCTATAACCCTTATGAACAACTTTGACTTCTGCACGCCGACCAACTATGTGTTTGGCCGTGACACCGAACTCCGCGCCGGCGAATTGGCCGCCGCCTGTCTCGGAAATAAAATCCTTCTTTGCTTCGGTGGTCATTCCGCCAAGGCTTCCGGCCTGCTCGACCGCGTTGAAACCTCGCTGCGCGCCGCCGGGGTTGAGTTTGTTGAGTTCGGAGACATCAAACCGAATCCTACCGACGACCGCGTCTATGAAGGCATTGACCTCTGTCGTCGCGAAAACGCCAGCGGTATTCTCGCCGTTGGCGGCGGTTCGGTTATCGACACCGCCAAGGCCATTGCCGGCGGCGTTCCCTACTCCGGCGACTTCTGGGACTTCTGGGCCGGCAAGGCCGTAATGACCGAGGCTATGCCCGTGGGAGTTGTGCTGACCATCGCGGCAGCCGGCAGCGAAGGCTCCGGCAACTCGGTGATTACCAAGATTGATGGTGGCAAAAAAGTGTCGCTGCGAACCAACGTGCTGCGCCCGCGATTCTCCATTCTCAATCCGGCGCTGACCGAGACGCTGCCCGCATATCAGACCGCCTGCGGCATCGTTGACATGATGGCCCACATCATGGAGCGCTATTTCTCCAACACCCGCGACTGCGAGCTGACCGACCGCCTCTGCGAAGGCGCCCTCAAGGCCATCGTTGACCTCGCTCCGCGCGTAATGGCCGATCCCGCCGACTATCAAGCCCGCGCCAATCTCATGTGGGCCGGAACCGTTGCCCATAACGGCATTCTCGGCGTTGGCCGCGAAGAGGACTGGACCTCCCATGCTATGGAACATGAACTGTCGGCCCTCTACGGCGTTGCCCACGGTGCGGGCCTCTCCGTTGTGTTCCCCGCCTGGCTTGACTACGTTGCGCAATTCAACAGCGACAAAATCGAGCAATTCGGTCGCCGCGTATTCGGCGTTGAATCCTCCGCGGAGGCTATCGCGGCGTTGCGCACCTTCAATCGCGCCATCGGCATGCCCATAACTCTCGCCGAACTCGGCATAACCGACCCCGACATCCCCTTGCTCGTTTCCAACCTCCACGACACCAAAGGCCCCCTCATCGGCAACTTCTGCCCCACCGACCCCTCCGCCTCTGAAAAAATCTACCGCCTGATGCTCTGAACGTTACTTCGAGTAGCGGGCAAAGGCGGCGGCGATGCGGGAGTCGTAGGAGCGTTTGCGGTAGCCGGGGCCGTTATAGCGCAGGGCGAATTGCGACCACTGGCGGTTGCGGATATATTTGTCGAGTCCGCGGCTTTGCAGGAATTTGCCGAAGAGCTCGAGCTGGTCGAGTTCGCTGCGGCCCATCAGGTGGGCGAACTCCTTGACCGATGAGCAGCCACAGATTTTCCAGTTGAAGCCTCCGATTTGAAACATTCCCCAAAAGGTTCCCTCGAGGGCGGCGACGGTGTCGATTTTCATTGCCGCGTCGAGGCGCGCATATTGTGCGGCCTGCGTGGAGCCGTATTTTTTTCTGTTGAGAGGTTGAAAGACTACCGGATATTTCTTCTCGTACTTGCTGAGGTTTATGCCCCGGCGGCGTGCGGCCTGGCGAAACATTGTCAGGTCGAAGTTAATGATCGGCGTGTTGTCGCCGTTGAAGCCTTCGCCGCGGGCTCCGGCCTCGATTTCGACCACGGCGCGTATGGCGGCGACGGGAATGTCGAGTTCGGCGGCAACGGTTTTATAGTCGTCGGGCGTCAGCGTTCGGTAGCGCAGTGAGTCGCACTCGACTGCGGCAGAGTCGGCGGGTTCGCCGGCTAAGAGGGGGGGAGATGAGAAAACCGCCGCTGCGCCTCCCAGCAGGCAGGAGGCGCAAAGGCGGTTGATGGTATGTCGGATCTGAGAATCCTTCACAGAGTTTATTTTTTCAGGTCGGCGACCTTTTTCAGAATGAGCTTGAGCTGATCCCAGAAGCGGGCCACGGTTGAAATCTGCATGCGTTCGCTCGGGGAGTGGACGCCGCGCAGGGTGGGGCCGAACGAGGCCATGTCGAGGTTGGGATAGGTTTCCAGCAGCAAGCCGCATTCCAGACCGGCGTGGATGGCGGTGATGATGGGCTTTTCGCCATAGAGCTCGGTGTAAGCGTCGCCGATGATGTGCATGATGCGCGAGTTCATGTTGGGCTGCCAGCCGGGGTAGCCTTCGCCATGTTCAACCTTGGCGCCGGCGAGCTGGAAGTGGGCTTCAACCTGGTTTGCGATGTCCCATTTGCGGGAGTCAACGCTGGAGCGCTGCGAGGTCGTAACAACGATTTCGTCGTTGCCTTTCATCTTAACGGATGCGAGGTTGGTTGAGGTTTCAACCAGGCCTTCGAGTTCGCGGCTCATGGAAACTACGCCGTGGGGGGCGGAGTAGATTGCGCGAACAATGTTGACCGACGTTGCGGCGTCGATAACGTATTCGGGCTTTTCGGCGCTTTCGAGTTCGATTTTAAGGGTGGTTTCGAGACCCTGGTATTCGTTGGCAACTCGGGCGCAGTAGTCGTTGAAGTCGGCGACGAGCTGGTGTTTATGGCCGGGGTTGATGCCGAAAACGGCGTGGGCGGCGCGGGGAATTGCGTTGCGCAGGTTGCCGCCGTCGATTTCAACGAGGTTGATTTCGTGTTTCTGGCTCTGTTCCCAGAGGAAGCGGGTCAGCAGCTTGTTGGCATTGGCGTGGCCCAGGTGGATGTCGCCGCCGCTGTGGCCGCCGAGGCCGCCGCTGACCGCGATTTTCAGATAGGTGAAATCAACCGGAGCGAGCGAGCGCTTATAATTAAAGGTGCAAACGGTGTCAACGCCGCCGGCGCAGCCAATGAAAATCTGGCCGTCGTCTTCCGAGTCGAGGTTGAGCAGAATGTCGCCTGAAATCATTCCTTCGCCGAGGTTGTTGGCGCCGGTCATGCCGGTTTCTTCGTCCATGGTGAAGAGCGCTTCGATGGGGCCGCAAACGATTTCGGGGTCAATGAGCGCGGCCATTGCTGCGGCCATGCCGATGCCGTTGTCGGCGCCCAGGGTGGTGCCGTCGGCGTGAACCCAGTCGCCGTCAATGATGGTCGTGATGGGGTTGTTATCGAAATCGAAGGGTTTGTTGCTTTCGCAGACCATGTCCATGTGGCCCTGGAGAATGATGGTGGGTGCATCTTCGTGGCCGGGGGTTGCCGGGCGGGTCATAACAACGTTGCCGATGGGGTCGGTTTTAACGGCCAGGTTATGTTTGGCAGCGAAGTCAAGCAGATATTGGCGGATTTTTTCTTCTTTTTTCGAGGGACGCGGAATCTTAGTGATTTCGTCGAAAATTTCCCAAACGAGGGTCGGTTTTAGGTCTTTAATGGTCATATCAAAGTAAAAAAATGATTATGAGTGTTAAAATTATTTATTTTACGAGGTCTAAGTTACAAATTTTTTTTGAAACATGCGTAACTTTCAGGAAACTTTCTTACTTTTGCACTACAAAAAAATAGTTTAGTCCCAATCCAATCACTAAAACAACTCTGAAATGAGAAAATTTTTCTATCTTGCTTCCGTGGCAGCGATGATGCTCCCCGTTTTTGCCGGCTGCAAAAATGATAACCAGGGCAACCAGAAGGTTGCCGGCTCCGCAGCAGTGAAAACCGAGGCTCCCGCCGATTCCAGCGGTAAGCATGATACTCCGATGGCGGCATATATCCGCTATATAGACAGCCAGGAGCTCCTGGCCAACTACGCGCTTGCCTTAGAAGTTGCCAAGGCCGACAGTGCCGCCCAGATTCAGCTCGCATCTTATCAGAACCAGCTCGGTGCAGGCCTGCAGCGCCGCCAGCAGCAGATTCAGGAAAAGATGCAGCGCAACGGCTACCTGTCTGAAGCCAGCTATAACGCCGACGTCGCTGCTCTGCAAAAGGCCCAGCAGGATGCCGAAAACAAGCTCGCCCAGCGCCAGCGCGACTATGCTACCGACCTGATGAACAAACAGCAGGAACTCCACGATTCTGTTAAGGCTGTTGTTGACTACCTGAGCGCGAAATATCAGCTCGACGCTGTTATCGACCGCGCATCGGGCCTCTATTTCAACCCCGCCCTCGACATGACGCAGGAAGTTCTCGCCGAACTTAACCGCCGTTATAAGCCCGCCAAGTGAGCAAGAAGCTGATAATTATCCCAACCTATAATGAAAAGGAGAACATCGATGCGATGGTTCGCACCGTTATGGCTCTCCCTTTTGCCCCCGACCTGCTGGTTATCGACGATAACTCGCCCGACGGCACTGCCGACCTCGTGCGCGGGTTGCAACAGGAGTTTTCCTCGAGGCTCCACATGATTAACCGCGCCGGCAAGCTCGGCCTGGGCACTGCCTATATCGCAGGATTCAAGTGGGCGCTGGCCAATGGTTATGACGTGATTTTTGAAATGGATTGCGACTTCAGCCATAACCCGGCCGATACGGTGCGCCTGCTTCAGGAGGTTGAGGAAAACGGCTCGGACGTTGCCGTCGGTTCGCGCTATAAGAGCGGTGTCAACGTTGTTAACTGGCCGATGGGTCGCGTTTTGATGAGTTATTTCGCCTCGAAATATGTTCGCCTGGTTACCGGCATTCCCGTTGCCGACACGACTGCCGGTTTCGTTTGCTACAAAGCCGACGTGCTCCGCGCAATCGACCTCGACAACATCCGCTTCAAGGGCTATGCCTTCCAGATCGAAATGAAGTTCACCGCCCATCAGCTCGGCTTTAGGGTAGGCGAGGTGCCCATCGTGTTCACCAACCGCGTGCTCGGCACTTCGAAGATGAGTTCCGGAATTTTCGGCGAAGCATTCTTCGGGGTTCTCAGCATGAAGCTCCGTTCGCTGTTTAAGAAGCCGAAACGCCGTGAGTAAGCTGCTCTATAATGCCGAGGTCGTTACCGGCGAACCCGGTTCCCGACCCATTAAGGGCGGCTGGGTACTCATCGACGGCGAGCGCATTGCCGCAGTCGGCAAGGGAACCCCGCCGCAGGCCGACGAGGCCTTCGACATGGCCGGTGACCTGCTGATGCCGGGCATGATCGACACTCATGTTCACTTCCGCGACCCGGGCCTGACCCAAAAGGCCGACATCGCCTCGGAGAGCGCCGCGGCGCTGGCCGGAGGCGTAACGTCGTTTATCGACATGCCTAACACCGTTCCGCCAACCGTTACCGTCGAAGCCTGGGAGGCGAAAATGAAGCGTGCGGCCGAGGTCAGCCTCGCGAACTATGCTTTTTATATAGGTGCGACCAACTCCAACCTTGATTCTGAGCTGCTGCGCGCCGACTATTCGCAAATTCCGGGGGTGAAACTCTTTCTCGGCTCCTCGACCGGCAATCTGCTGGTCGACGACGATTCGGCCCTGGCGCGCCTCTTCAGCGAGGTTAAGGTGCCTATCGCCGTCCACGCCGAGGATAATGCCCGCATTGCCATGCACGCGCGCATGGCCCGCGAAATTTTCGGCGACGAGCCGGTGCCGATGGAGTTCCACCCGGTGATTCGCGACGCGCGCGCCTGCGTCGACGCCTCGCTGGCCGCCATTGAAATGGCCCGCAAGGGTGGGGCGCGTCTCCATCTGCTCCATCTCTCGACCGCAGCCGAAACGCGCCTGCTCCGCGCCGATAAGCCCGACTGGCTAACCGCCGAAACCTGCATTCAGTATCTGACATTCAGCGATGCCGACTATGAGCAGCTGGGTGCCCGAATCAAGTGCAACCCGGCGATTAAATCGTCGACCGACCGAACCGCGCTGCGCAAGGCGCTGAAAGATGGCGTTATCGACGTCGTTGCCTCCGACCATGCTCCCCACCTTTTGAGCGAAAAGCAGGGCGACGCCCTGTCGGCGCCCAGCGGAATGCCCAACATGCAGTTCCAGCTGCCGTTGCTGCTCGACCTGTTCAAGCCCGCCGAGGTTGCCCGTTTCGCCGCCTCGCGCCCGGCCGAAATCTTTGGAATTGAAGGGCGCGGAGTGTTGCGCCCCGGAGCGTTTGCCGACGTTGTTCGCGTTGGCCGCCGGAGCCACGAGATTTCCGACTCCGACTCGATGAGCCGCTGCGCCTGGACTCCCGCCGCCGGCCTGACGACGGGCCACGTCGTTGAGGCAACCTACGTTAACGGCACTCTGGCCTATGAACATGGCCGTGGTGTGCTCCCGGTTAAAGCTGCCAAACCACTGACTTTTAATCATAACCTCAAGAAATGAAAACGAATATTGGCGTATTTTTCGGCGGACGTTCCACCGAACATGAAATTTCCGTTATCTCCGCGTCGCAGGCAATGGCCGCCATCGACCGCTCGAAGTTCGACGTTACGCCTGTTTATATAACCAAACAGGGCCGCTGGTACACCGGCGAGGCTCTGCTCGACGTTGCCAACTACCGCAACCCCAAGGCCCTGCTCGAAAAGTGCGAGGAGGTTTACATGCAGCCCACCTATGGCGACTATAACCTCTATAGGGTCAAGCGCGGCCTGTTTGACCGAAAGGGCATCGTTTGCCGTCTCGACGTCGTTATCCCCGTGCTCCACGGCTCCAACGGCGAAGACGGAACGTTCGAGGGCGTGCTCGACAGCATCGGCATTCCCTATGCCGGTTGTAACGTGCTTGCCTCGGCCAACGGCATGGATAAAATAACCATGAAGATGATTCTGGCCGCCGGCGGAGTGCCCGTCGTTGACTATGTTTGGTTCACCGACAAGCAATGGTTCGCCCGCCGCGACGAGCTCATCGGGCAGGTGGAGTCGAAACTCGGCTATCCTGTAATCGTCAAGCCCGCCAACCTGGGCAGCTCCGTTGGCATCGCAACCGCCCACAACCGCGAAGAGCTGCTCGAAAAGGTGTCTGACGCCGAGCGCTACTCAACGCGCATCATTGTTGAACACCTGCTGGCCGACATGCAGGAAATCAACTGCTCGGTGCTCGGCGACTGCGACGACTACCAGACCTCGGTGCTTGAAGAGCCCCTGCGCGGAACCGAGTTCCTGACCTACGAAGAAAAATATTGCGGCGGCGGCTCCAAAGGTGGCGCCAAGGGCATGCAGCGCTCAATGAAGCGCATCCCCGCCGAACTGCCCGCCGACACGACTGCCGAGATTCAGCGCCTGGCCGGCGAAACATTCCGTCAGCTCGGATGCCACGGCGTTAGTCGCGTCGACGTTATGATCGACCGCACCGACGGCCAAATCTACGTTAATGAAATCAACACCATTCCCGGCTCGCTCAGCTTCTACCTCTGGGAGGCTACAGGTATCAGCTTCTCCAAGCTGATGGAGCGCCTCGTGGAGCTGGCCGTTAAGCGCAAACGCGCAATGGAGCTGAAAACCGTTAGCTACGACCAAAACATCTTTGCGATGGGCGGCGGAGTCAAAGGCGGAGTCAAGGGCGCCAAGGGCGGCGTCAAGTAAATGGACCCTTTCAGTCAACGCATTGCCGACCACATTGCCTCCGAGCAGCTGTTGCAGCCCGGAGCGCGCGTGGTCGTGGGGCTGAGCGGCGGCGCTGATTCAGCGGCGCTGCTTGCCGTTTTAACGGAGCTTGGCTATCAGTGCGTTGCCGTTCATTGCAACTTTGGACTGCGGGGCAACGAAGCCGACGGCGACATGGCCTATTCCAGAAAACTGGCCTGGCGGTTCGGTGCGGAGTTTCGCAGCATTCGGTTCGCAACGACCGCCTACATGGCCGCCCGCGGCATTTCGGCCGAAATGGCCTGCCGCGAGTTGCGCTATGACTACTTTGAGCGGCTGCGCGTCGAAACCGGCGCCGAAGCCATTGCCGTTGGCCATCATCGCGACGACAACGTTGAAACCTTCTTCCTGAACCTCTTGCGCGGCTCGGGGCTCCACGGCTTGCGTGGCATGCTGCCCCGGCGCGGCGCCGTTGTCAGGCCGCTGCTGTCGGTTTCAAGAACCGAAATCCTTGACTATCTTCGCAGAAACCGAATCGGCTACGTTACTGACTCCACCAACCTCTCCGATGACTTCAAGCGCAACCTGCTGCGCAACCGCTTTCTGCCCGCACTGAATGAAGCATTTCCCGGCGCGATCGCTGCCATTGAACGGTCAATGAAGAACCTGCGGGGCAACGAGGAGCTCTATAACGCGCTGCTTCCCGAGCGCAGCGACTCGCTGCGGGGAGTGTCGACCACGCTGCTCCACGAATGGCTCGCCCCCTTCGGCTTCAACTCCGACCAGTGCGAACGGATTTTGCAGTCGGTTTCGGGCGCCGTGTTTTGCTCGCCGACCCATCGCCTCACCCTCTGCCCCGGCGGGCGCTACGTTCTCGAACCCCTTGGAGCCCAATCCGGGCGCCCCGAACTGAAAGGCAGAATAATTGACCGTCCGGCCGACTTTTCGCCCCGCTCGGGCGTTTTATACTTAGACGCCGATGCCGTTGAGGCCGCGACCCCGCGCTGGCAGCTGCGACCCTGGAGCAGAGGCGACCGCATGCGCCCGTTCGGAATGAACGGCACCAAGCTCGTCAGCGACCTGCTCGCCCGGGCCGGCATTCCCGCCTCACACCGCCCGCAAAGCTACGTCCTGACCCTTAACGACGACATAGTCTGGGCCGTTGACGTTCGCGCCTCCGCCCTCTACCCAGTAACCACCCGAACCAAACGAATAATTGAAATACGCCATGAAAAAACAAATAACCACTGACTACGAAGTTCTCACTCCCTCCGAACTCACCCCCGCCGAGCAGCAGCTCGTTGACCTCGCCAGCCGGGCAACCTTCCGCAGCTATGCCCCCTATAGCAACTTCCGCGTCGGCGCCGCCATTCGCCTCAGCGACGGCGCCATCGTTACCGGCGCCAACCAAGAAAACGTTGCCTATCCCAGCGGCACCTGCGCCGAGCGCACCGCCTGCTTCTATGCCCACGCCGAGCACCCCGACGCCCGCTTCGAAGCCATAGCCATCGCCGCCCGCGGCACCGATGGACAACCACTTGCCGACCCCATCTCGCCCTGCGGTGCCTGCCGCCAGTCCCTGATGCAATACGAAGTCCTCGCCGGCTCCCCCGTCGAAGTCCTCCTCGTCGGCCGCGACACCATCTACCGCCTCCCCTCCATCCGCTCCCTCCTCCCCTTCGCCTTCACCTCCCTCTAACTCCACCATACCCCTCCTCCGCCAACCATCGTCAACTTCCGCCTCATCCTGTAGGGACATACCTTCGGGATGTTTACTGGCGCACTCACTCAAAACGAATGTCGACTAACTCTCTGAACTCAACGGGGATTATTCCGGACTCAGACCACCAATAATCTCGTTCGTCGACTCTTATCCATATGAAGAATGAGTCCGAGTGTGTATTGTAGGCCCAAAGTGTTGCCGGATCGCAACATTGATGTGCTTTGAATCCTGAGGCCCAAACCATTCCGGCATTATACTCCAGAGGAATCGTAACTTCATAAATACTCTTAAAAAACTGAAAGTTCTTGGCTCCCAAAAGTTTTGTTAGTCGAGTCTTAATCTTAGGATTGTCAAACATGCGGAACTCAAAAGCATATTCACCAATATGCATCTTCAAATATGAATCCAATCGCTCTATATTCGAACGTGTCTCAACTACCGTGGCTGAGATGTCGTAGCTCTTTCTGTTATTCTTTTTCATACGCGCGGTAAGATGCTTGTAATCGATGAAATTAACGTTGAACCACTCTTCCACTACATCAGACTTACAGTCGCGTATTGTCCACTGTGTTTCGGGATTGTTGTAGCTTGGGTTAATTGATGGCCACGAGCATTCTACATCGCCGTTCTTTCGTAGAGTTGACGTATAGGCGTATCGGCCAGAGATATAATCATCCTCGTGCTCCTCTAACTCTATGACAACTGTGTATTTACCTCCGATTGTTCCATTAAGCATATATACACTCTGAGCTAAGGCGCTGAAAGGATGAATTATCGGTGCGCATAAAAGAAACGCACCGATAATTCGCCAAGATATCTTAGATGCCTGTATTGGCACGGTTACTCCAATAATTAGCTGCTCCAGTGTCTTTGGTAGTGCCAAGACCATTTCCATAGCATACTGCAAGATTCTCCATAGAGGTAATGTCGCCTGCTTCTGCTGCCTTTTTCCACCACTCAAAGGCTTTTGTTATATCGCGGTCAACACCATTGCCTTCAAAATAGCAGCCGCCCACAATTCTCATTGAAAAGGCTGCGCCTCCTTGGGCTGCTTTCATGAACCATTTGAAAGCCTCAGTTTTATCTTTTACCACTCCTTGGCCATTGTCATACATGGAACCAATATTATTTTGTGCAGATGTATTACCCATATCGGCTAATTTCTTGTACCAATTGAAGGCTTGTTGATAATCAGTGATTGTACCATTGCCGTTATGGTATGCTAGAGCAACGTCAAACATAGCATCGGTATTACCCAGTTCTGCAGCTTTCTTGAAACTTCTAAATGCAGAATATTCACTGCGTTCAACGCCAAATCCCGAGTCATAATATTTGCCAAGGCGGTATAAGGCATCGGGGTGTTCCTTGTCAGCCGCTTTTTTGATGTAGTTAAACGCTTCTTTAGGATTTTTTTCTAAGCCACCCATACCATTAGCATAGCATAATCCGAGACTGTAATACGCAGGCGTAAAACCTTTGTCAGCAGCTCTTTTGATCCATTGTAATCCAGCAGAGGCGTTAGTTGCTACGCCTATGCCATCGATGAGGTTGCAGCCTAATCGCCACTGGGCAGCCATATCTCCTTTTTCGGCAAGCTGTAAAAGGCCTAATATGGCATCAGAGCGAAGTTGAAGTGCTTTATTATAATCAGGCTGAACTCCTTTACCGTCAATGTAGAGATTGGCTAGTTTGGTCATTGCTCGGTCGGACCCGTTCTTAACGCCGACTTCATAATATTCAACCGCTTTTTTGATATCATATAGACTATTCATTGAATCGGTCGAATAAATATTTCCTAATGCAACTGCCGCAAAAGGGAATTCATGTTTAGCCGATTTTGTAAGCAATTCTATAGCCTTAGTTGTGTCCGAAGATGAGTGTTGGTCGAGATAATATAGTGCGGCGAAATACTGGTCTGTTGCATCTTCTGTTTGGCCAGCTTTGTCAACATAGATTTTCAGAGAGTCCAAGTTTGGGATTTCGATAGGAGAAACGACCTTGGGTCGATTACTACAAGCCATATGGGCTAATAACATTAATACAGCTAAAGAAAATTGTAGTAACTTTTTCATGAGAATTTTTTAGAATATTAAGTAATTGTCTTATATTATATGGGTTATTTATTTAAAGCCTATTATTATAAAGAGTTTAGGGTGTTGTGCAAATGCCTTGATGAAAAATATTATTCACCATAGTATTCGGAATTCAGGAGATGAGTTACTGCTTGTTCAAAGCATCCTTTAGGCTCATTTATATGGAATATGTAGTGGTAATCATCCAAATAACCTTTATCCCTAAGAGAGATGGAAAAAGAGCCTTGATTAAAGATAGTAGAAATAATTTGGCTATCTATTCCGGAGATAAAAAACTCATTTTTCTCAACCGGGATGGACACAGGACCTATATCTTGTCCATTAACACGAATTGTCATAACTATTGTTGAACTATAGATATTATGAACTAATCTTCCATTATATTCAAATAAAATAAAAGAAAAAGTGCCGGAAGGTCTGTATGATACACCAAGATCAATATCATTGGACCTTTCACGAACAAAAAGCGATATAAATGGATTGGCATAATCAGGTTCACCAAATTCATCATTAAAATAAGACTTTTCCCATTCTCCATATTGAGTATCAGCCTCATTTGAGTCACCATCGTAGAAGTACTCATCTTCTAGTTCTACCTCATTTGTGGCTATCGCTGATTCTGATTTTAGTACATCTTTGCCTTTGCAGGCAGAGAAAACTCCTAAAGGTAAAAGCGCGCTAATGATTACAGATATTATTCGCATATATAAAAATTTCGTGCCTCCTGATTCCCTGAGTTGGCGGTTTGGTATGGGTACAAGAAAAGAGGGGAATTCATCGCACCTCAATCATAGTAAGACAGGCTCGCCAAAGCCTACACGCTGAATGATTATATGAGGGTAGAATAAACTGCCCCTCTGCATTGCGTATGTGGAGATACGGCGGCTTGCCGTATCAGCAGATACTACAAAACAGAAAGAGCGCCTATCTTACTCAATC
>JAAVDE010000030.1 GCA_014801955.1 Bacteroides sp.
AAAGTACGCTCTTGGGTGCGGTTTAGGCCGCCCCCGCCGCTTGGGCATCCCCCTCCAGAAGGAGAGTGGAGAATGAGTTCTTCTCGACCAAAATTTTGCACTTCGGTCTTGAATCTCCGCGCCGCTTCAATATCCTTATATCGGTGGCGGGATTATGTCGGGAGCGGGATAACGTGGGGTTGCGGGTTAGCGGGCGCCGGGGAGGGAGGAGAGCCAGGCGATTTCGGCGGGCCAGAGGTCGGGGTTGGGGGTTTCGAGGATGAGGGGAATGTTGTTGAGGCGGGGGTCGGCCATGAGCATTTCGAAGAAGGGTTTGCCAATGGCGCCGAGGCCGAGCGATTCGTGGCGGTCAACGTGGGAGCCGAGGCCTTTTTTGCTGTCGTTGAGGTGCATGGCGCTGAGGTATTGCAGGCCGATGGTTTGGTCGAAGTGGTGCCACATTTGTTCGTAGCCGTCGGGGGTCGAGAGGTCGTAGCCGGCGGCGAAGGCATGGCAGGAGTCGATGCAGATGCCAACGCGCTCTTTGTCGTCGATGAGGCTGACTATGTGGGCGAGCTGCTCAAAGGAGTAGCCGAGGTTGGAGCCCTGGCCGGCGGTGTTTTCAATAACGGCTTTTACGCCGCTGGTGGCGGCGAGGGTTTTGTTGATGGATGAGGCGATGCGGTCGAGGCATTCTTCTTCGGTCATTTCGTTGAGGTGCGAGCCGGGGTGGAAGTTGAGCATCGTCAGGCCGAGTTGTTCGCAGCGCTGCATTTCGTCGAGGAAGGCTGCGCGGCTCATGAAGAGTTTCTTGGGGTCTTTGGCGCCGAGGTTAATGAGGTAGCTGTCGTGGGGGAGGATGCGGTCGGGGGTGTAGCCGCAGTCGGCGCAGTTGCGCTTGAAGGCTTCGATGTCGGCGGGGAGCAGGGGCTCTGATTTCCAGCGCGAGGGGTTGCGGGTAAAGAGGGCGAAGGCGCCGGCGCCGATTTGGCGGGCGTTGAGGGGGGCGGAGGCGACTCCTCCGTCAACGGCAACGTGTGCTCCGATGTATTTCATGTCAGTGGCTGGGGTTTTGAGGGGTGGTGGAGGTGTTGTAGGTCGAGGCCGACACTCGGTTTTGGCCTTCGAGGGTTTGGTAGGTTTGGATTATTGCGCGCAGCAGGGAGTCCATTGGTGCCTGGCGGGGATTACCGGAGTCGAGGAGGTTGGTTTGCAGCAGGGGGTCGGATGAGTAGTCGAAGAGCGCGCGGGTTTTCCAGGAGTCGGTGTCGAGCTGGATAACGTGGTTGTCCATCATCAGTTCGGGCACGTTGGTCCAGCGAATGGCCCAGGGCTCGGCTTCGGAGTCGAAGGCGTTGCGCCCGAAGGCGAAGAAGGGTTTGTCGTGGCCCATGAGGGCGAGCAGGGTTGGCATTACGTCGATTTGCGACATCATTCCGGGTTTGACGCCTGGGGGAACGATTTCGCCCGACGGGTCGTAGAGTATGACCGGGATGCGGGCCTGGCCGACGGGGGTGTTGTATTCGGCGTGTTCGGTCGGGTGGAGAAAGGCGTGGTCGGCCGAGAGGACGAACAGCGTGTTGCGGAACCAGGGCTGCTTGGCGGCTTCGTCGAAGAAGCGGCCAAGGGCCATGTCGGCGTAGCGGATAGTCGGGTAGACTTCGAGGCCGGGCTCTTTTGGGAAGCGGTCTTTGTAGCGTTCGGGAACGACGAACGGATGGTGTGACGACAGGGTGAATACTCCGGCCAAAAACGGCTGGCTGAAGGTCGACAGCGTTCGGCAGAAGTATTGCAGGAACTCTTCGTCCCAGATGCCCCAGGAGCCGTCGAAGTCGTTCATGCCGCCGGTCGTCGGGTCGGCGCAATATTCGTTCAGGCCGTAGTAGCGCTGAAAGCCGCAATGGCGCGCAAAGCCCTGGAGGCCGAGCGATTCATTGTCGGCGCCGTGGAAAAAGGCGGTTTCGTAGCCTTTTTCGCCGAGGATTGCGGGGAGGCCTTCGATTTTGTTCTGGCCGTAGAGGCTAACGACGAAGGAGCCGTCCATGCGCGGGGTTGAGGCAAACACCGCCGGCATGGCGTCGATCGAGAAACCGGCGTTGCTAAACGTTGATTCGAAGCGAAACGACCGGGCGATAATCGAGTCGAGGCAGGGGGTGTAGCCTTTATACTCGCCTCCGTCGATCTGGGGGTTCAGCAGTCCCGAGAACTCGCGCGAAAAGCTTTCGAGGAGGATGACCACAACGTTTTTGCCGGCAAGCGGACCGGGAGCGTCGGCGGCGGGGTGGAGCGGGGAGTAAACGGCCAGCAGTTCTTCGTCGGAGGAGTAGAACGGGGGCATTATCGGCGCATAGTGGCCGAGGGTGCGGATAATGGTGAAGGGAGTGTTGAGAACAACGGCGGCGTCGGCGGGCGCAACGGCATAGCGCTGGGCAAAGTTGACCGACATGGGGCGCTGGAAGCGCGAGGGAAAAGAGCCGCGTACCCCTGAAATGAAGCAGAACACGACTATGCCCAGCTCAAGCACCCCGGTTGCGTAGTAGCGTCGGGCGGAAGCGGCCAAGCGGCGCGAGCCTGCGGTCACGGGAGGGATGTAGAATCGCCAGAGGCAATAGGTCATCGCAACGAACAGAAGCACCAGATACCAGTGACTAACGATTTCCGTTCCGATGATGCCGGCGAGATTGCTCTCGCCGCCGAACTCGCGGAAAATGGAGGCCGTTGTGCGCGACTGGCGATAGGCGAAGAAAACCGTGTCGCACAGGTTGGCCAACAGCAGCAGCGAGTTGCAGAGCGTGAACACCACGCGCTGGGCCTTCCACCAGCTCCGTCGCTCCTTCAGCCGCAGCGGAAAGAGCACCATCAGCAGCCATAGGGCGTTGCCATACATAATGGCGGCGACGTCATATTTCAGCCCGCCTATAAACATTAGCCAATAGGCTCGCGGCGAGTGGGTAAACAGCGGAGCGTTCTCGCAGAAGAACACTGCGCGCGTCAGCATCATCAGCACGGCAATCAGCGCCAGGTCGGCGAGGCAGCGCAGCAGCAGGCTGGCCCGCAGGGCAGAGAAAATGCGTTTAATCATATGTCGTTGAGGTCGTCGTCATCGTCATCTTCAAAGTCCGGGTCGTCGAAATCGAAGCCATCGTCGGCCCAAAGGTCGGAGGTGAACGACGCCAGGTCGCGGCCTTCGCGTTTGGTCGGGCGGCCCAGGCCCTTGCGGCGGTCAATGAAACCGCTGATGCGAACAACGTCGAGCAGGTCCAGCTCGCTCTGGGGCGTTATGTTCTCCATGTAGTCGGGAACCAGTTTGGCTCCGAGGCGGTTTTGCGTACACTGCAAAACGCGGAAGGAGTAGGTCACCGGCGGCTTGCGGACTTTTACGATGTCGCCGGGCTTCACCGTGCGCGACGGCTTAACGAGGACGTCGTTAATCATTACGCGGCCTTTCTTAACCGCGTCGGTGGCTATTGTGCGCGTCTTGAAAATGCGCACTGCCCATAGCCATTTGTCAATGCGAGCTTCCATACGAGAGAGGCGATGTGTGGGGGTGGGGGTTACTTGTTGTTGAACTGGCACATGGCGGTTTGGATGCCGGCCAGAACAAAGGTTTTGACGGCGTCGATGGCCAGGTCGATGCGCGGCGCCAGCTCTGTCAGTTCGGCAGGCGAGAACTTGCTCAGAACGAAGTCTATCTGGTGGCCGCGGCTGAAATCGTTGCCGATGCCGAAGCGCAGACGCGGATAGGCCTGGGTGCCGAGCATGGCGGCAATGTTTTTCAGGCCGTTATGGCCGGCATCGGAGCCGGAGCCTTTGATTCGGATTGCACCGAAGGGGAGCGCCAGGTCGTCGACGAGAATCAGAATGTTTTCTACGGGTATCTTTTCTTTCTGGGCCCAGTAGCGCACGGCCTCGCCCGAGAGGTTCATGTAGGTCGACGGCTTGAGCAGCACGAGCTGTTTGTTTTTCAGGCGGGCCTGAGCAACGTCGCCATAGCGCTGGGTTGAGAAAGAGATATTGGACGCCAAAGCCATGGCGTCCAATATCATAAATCCTATGTTGTGGCGCGTCTGGTGATATTCCGCACCAATATTTCCGAGCCCAACAATCAGGTATTTCATAGGCGGCGTTATTACTTAGCGGCCTGAGCGGCGGCGCCACGGGCTGCGCGGGTGAGAGCCACGGTGCAGACAACGGCGTTCTTGGCGTTGATGAGTTCAAGGCCTTCGAAGTGGAGGTCGCCGACCTGGATGGTCTTGCCGAGGCCGAGGTTGTCAACGTTGATAACCAGACGTTCGGGAACAACATTGTAGATAGCGCGAACGCGGAGTTTCTTCATGTTGAGCTGGAGCTTACCACCGGCTTTAACACCTTCGGCGTGGCCTTCGAGCTGAACGGGAACTTCGATAACAACGGGCTTCTGGTCGTTAACTTCGAGGAAGTCGATGTGGAGAATGTTGTCCTTAACGGGGTGGAACTGGATTTCCTTGAGAATGGCGTTGCGCTTTTCGCCGTTAACGTCCATTTCAATAGCGAAGATGTCGGGGGTATAGATGAGCTTGCGAACGGCTTCGTTGGTAACGGTGATGTCGCGGGTGATGATGCCCTTGCCGTCTTCGATTTCAACGAGTTTTTCGCCGGGCTTGAGAGCTGCGGTGTAGGGGAGGGTCACGATTTCGCCGCCATTGATAACTGCGGGAATTTTACCTTCGGCGCGGAGGGCCTTGGTTGCCTTTTTGCCGAGGTCAGTACGGGGTTCGGCGGAAAGCTGGAAAGTTTTCATTTTGGTTTGATTGTTAAAAGATTGTGTTACTCAAAATTAAAATATTTCATTAATTTCCCATCACACGAGTGGAAAACCGGGCGCAAAGTTACGAAAATTTTTTGATAAATCAGTAATCCGCACTCAGATTTTGGTGATTTTTTTGTTATTGTCGCTTTAGGTCAAAAAATAAAAAGCGAGTTTCGAGCGTCTCGCCCTCACATCTGCGGCAGACGAGAGGCTTCGCGACGCAGCCGAGGGCGAGACGCCCTCGCTCCCAGCTTCGCGTCAGTGTTGAGACATAGCTGTAAACCTCGTTAACGAGGGTTATTCGGCTTTGGAGAATTGGTCTTTGCCTACGCCGCAGACAGGGCATACCCAGTCGTCGGGAATGTCTTCAAATTTAGTTCCGGGGGCGATACCGCCGTCGGGGTCGCCTACTGCGGGGTCATAAACCCAGTCGCATACATCACAAACGTATTTGTCCATAGTCATTTATCGTAAAAAAAGTTTCGGAATATTAGGTTCTGTCGTTGTAACGCTTTTTCGCAATAAAATGTTCATTGGCCGCGTGGGATTTGGTGGATTGTTGAAAAAGTCGTAATTTTGCGCTATGTTGTTGACTTTAGTGACTCTATTGCTGGCTGCCGCAGGATTTGTGTGGGGCCGCGTGCGCGCCGACGTCGTGGCGCTGATTGCGCTGGTGGTGCTGACCGTCGGCGGTATTCTTACAACCCAGGAGGCCCTGTCGGGCTTTTCGAACCCAATAGTAATCATGATGGTCGGGCTGTTTGTTGTTGGCGGTGCGATTTTCAATACCGGGCTCGCCAAGATGCTCGGCGCGCGGTTGGCGCATCTTGGTGGTGGCAGCCCGACGCGGCTGTTTCTGGTCGTAGTACTCGCTACCGGGTTAATCGGCGCATTTGTCAGCAACACTGGCACGGTTGCCCTCATGTTGCCTATCGTAGTTTCGATGGCTGCCGCTTCAGGCGCCTCGCCGTCGCGCTTTCTGATGCCGCTGGCCTTTGCATCGAGCATGGGCGGCATGCTGACCCTCATAGGCACTCCGCCTAACCTCGTTATTGCCGAGGTTTGGGAAGAAGCCGGAGGCGCACCGCTGACAATGTTTTCATTTCTCCCCACCGGCGCCATATGTCTGGCCGCCGGCACGTTGCTTCTGATCCCATTGAGCCGCTGGCTCGACAAAGGCCGGCAGAACCGCGGCCGGGACGGCGTTGCCGACCGCTCGCTGACCAGCATTGTAGAGGAATATAACCTGAACCATGACCTATGGCGCGTTCATGTTCCCGGGTCGTCGCCGATTGCCGGCCTGTCGCTCGGCGCGTTGGCATTGCGTGCCAACTACGGGCTGGATGTTCTTGAGCTTCGCATGGGCGAGGGGAAGAATGGCCCGCGACTGCTGCGTAGCGTCAGTCAGGAGGCTCCGACGGCGGCCTCGACCGTTGATGCCGGCGACGTTTTGTTTCTCCGCGGGCCGCGCGAGGGTGTTGACCGCTTTGTTGCCGACTATGGGCTGCGTATTGCCGACGATGCCGACCAGGCGCGCCGCAACTTGCAGTTCTATGATATTGGCCTGGCCGAGATTCTGTTGCTTTCCGGCTCGAGCATTCTAAAAGAAACTCTCGGGGCGCTCGATTTTCGCAAGCGCTTCAACGTCAACGTTCTCGGCGTTCGCCGCAACGGCAAGTATATCACCGAGGATTTGCGCGACCTCGTTATTAAGAAAGACGACGTTTTGCTGGTCCAGGGAACCTGGGAATCTATCGGAGAGCTTGGCCGCGAATCATCGAACTGGGTAGTAATCGGCCAGCCCGAGGCGGAGGCTTCGAAGGTTACGCTCGACTTTAAGGCTCCTGTCGCAGCGCTGATTATGATAGCAATGATTGTTGCATTGGTGCTCGACATCGTGCCCGCCGTTATTGCGGTTTTGATTGCGTCGATAGCAATGATTTTGACCGGTTGTTTCCGTTCGGTGGCCGATGCGTATAAAACCATTAACTGGGAGAGTATCGTTTTGATTGCCGCGATGATGCCGATGAGCTTCGCTCTGGAAAAGACCGGCATAAGCGCGATGGTTTCGTCGGCGTTAGTCAGCGTAGTCGGAGGCCTCGGGCCGCAATGGATTCTCGCAGGCGTTTACTTGACCACTTCGGTTCTGAGCCTGTTTATTTCCAATACGGCTACGGCCGTTCTGTTGGCTCCGATAGCGGTTCAATGTGCGGCGGCTGCGGGAGTCAGTGCGTTGCCGATGCTGTTTGCCGTAACGTTCGGCGCTTCGCTCTGCTTCATCTCTCCTTTCGCAACTCCACCGAACGCACTGGTAATGAACGCCGGACAATACTCCTTTATGGACTACGTTAAGGTCGGCGCTCCGCTCCAGATTCTCTTAGGATTGCTGATGATTTTTATAATCCCCATCTTTTTCCCGTTTTAATCTGCTATGAAAGAATTGACGATATGCATTTGTGGCGGCGGCAGCCTTGGGCTCGTTTGTGCCGGAGTTTTTGCCTCTCAGGGTGTTAAGGTTAATATTCTAACTGGCCATCCCGATAGCTGGAGCCGCGAAATTTCCGTTGAGGACATGAATGGGCGCAGGTTCGAAGGTTCGCTGAATCTTGTCAGCGGTAGTGCCCGTGACGCAGTTGGTCCGGCGGATATAGTGTTGCTCTGCGTTCCGGGCTATCTTATTGAAAAAACACTCGTTGACGTGCGCCCCTATCTGAAGTCCGACGCTCTGGTCGGTTCTATCGTTGCCAGCACCGGCTTCTTCTTTGAGGCCCACAAGGTTCTTGTACCCGTAACGCCGCTGTTTGGATTTCAGCGTGTGCCCTACATCGCCCGCAGAAAGGAATATGGCAGGGTAGGGCTTCTGTTGGGCTACAAGCCGCAGCTTAACGTAGCCATCGAGAACGTTGCCGACCCGCAGGCCGTTTGTCAAACCCTGGAGCGCCTGTTCATGACCCCGGTCAACCTGCTGAACAACTACTATGAGGCGTCGCTGACAAACAGCAATCCGATTCTCCATACCGGCCGCCTCTATGCAATGTGGGGCAACGGGTTTGAACCACTGCCTGAATGTTCTCTCTTCTATGCCGGCTGGACCGACGAGGCATCGAACTATCTGATTGCGATGGACGCTGAGTTTCAGACCTTGCTGAAGGTTATGGGAATCCGCGAGGGAATTATTCCGCCGCTGCTCGAATATTACGAGAGCAGCGATGCCGCGAGCCTCACGCGGAAAATTGCATCGATTCCCGCATTTAAGTCAATTCTTGCGCCGATGAAGGAGACTCCCGAAGGATGGGTGCCCGATTTCGCAAGCCGCTATTTCACCGAAGATTTTCCCTTTGGCCTGAGCTATATCCGCGATTTGGCTCATGAACACGGCGTTCCCTGCCCGACCATCGACCGTGTCTACGACTGGGGTCGCTCGGTTATGACTACAGATTGAGAGTCAGGGTCAGGCGGTAGTTGCGTCCCGGCATCGGGTAGTTGAGAATAACCGCGTAGTTTTGGTTCAGCAGGTTATTGACCTCGAGCCTGGCGCTCCAGCGGCCAAAGTCGGCTGCGAGCGACAGGTCTGACGTCATCCACTTCGGCATCAGGTTGCGCGCAATGTTCTCCTGCTGATTCCAGCGGCGGCCAACGTAGATAAAGCAATAGCTGACCGAGTATTCGCGCCAGCCGAGCGAGGCTGCGGCCGAGGCGGAATGGCGCGGAGTGTAGGGTATCTGGTGGCGGTAAAACGTGTTGTCGGGATTGGTAATGTCGATGGCGCGCTGCAGCGTGTATTGCCCGCGCAGGCCGATGCGCCAGTCGCGCGCAGGCACGATAACCGTTCGCGCGCCGAACTCAATGCCGCGAATGTCAACTTCGCCGAGATTCAACATGGTCCAGCGGAACTGCTGCCCGCGAGGGTAGGCTATGATTTTGTCCGACACGCGGTTATAGTAGGCGTCGGCGCTGAGCGTTGCCGTTTCGAGCAGCTCGCCCGGGCGTTGGCGGCCATAGGTCACTCCGAGGTCCACCTGCCTGACGCGCTCGGGGCGGAGCGCCGCGTTGCCGGCGTCGGTATAGTAGAGGTCGTTGAACGTTGGCATGCGGAAACTGCTCTTGGCCATTGCGCGCAGCTGCCAGTCGCGCGCTGGTTGCCAGGTGGCGCTGACCTGCGGTGTCAGGGCGTTGCGCTCGGTGTGGCGGCTGCCGACGCGGTCGCTGACAAGCGTTGCCAATGCTGCGGCCTGCACCGTTACGCGCCGCAGACGCAGCTCCGAACCCGCGGCCAGCATATTGGTCAGGCGCAACGGACTCCTGAAGCCGGTCAGGTCGGCGTTCATTTGGTTCAGCAGCAGGTCATAGGCCATGTTCGCAGTCCAGCCGGGCAGGATTTCAAACGAGGCCGACGCCGAGAGGTAGCCCTCGTGCTGGCGATAGCGATGGTCAACGGTCAGGGTCTGAACGTCGTGGTTCGCATAGCGGGTATCATAAAAAGCATATTTGGCGTTGCAGAGCAGCTGCCATCGGCCCCAACGCGCCCGGTAGCGCCCCTGCACGAAAGAATTGCAGTCGCGCTGGCGCTCTCCCCGCCGCCAAACGTTGGCCACTATGGCCCCCGGAATGCCGCGGTTGGAGTTGAACGTGTAGGCCTTAACCGACCATGAGCCGTTGGGCAGGGTGGCATAGAGATTCGCCTCGACGCGACAGGCAAAGATGTCGCCGTTATGGCGGGTGGCCGTTGTGTCATAGGCCACTGCGCCCGACGGAGTCAGCGCTCTGACGCGGAACTTATAGCGCCCCGACGCGTTGAGCACCTCGGCGCTCACCGAGGCGTTAACCCGCTTCGACAGGCGCGCTTCGAAAGTTGCGCCTCCGCCGATGAAGTCAAACGAGCCTCCGGCGAGCCTGGCGCGCAGACGCCACGGACGCTCGTCGGCGCTGAAAACCGGTCGGCGCGTTTTCAGTCTGACCTGAGCTGCGGCGCCGAACTCGCGCGCCGGCTGCAACAGGCGCGGCTGGCGGCCGTTGGTCAGCGCAATTTCCTCCAGATTGTCGAGCGAGAACTGCCCCAGGTCGATCTGGCCGTTCTGGGCGTTGCCCAGTGCGATGCCGTCGTAGGAAACGCCGACGTGGCTCGAACCCATCGAGCGCACGTTAACGGTCTTTATGCCGCCGACGCCGCCATAGTCCTTGACCTCCACTCCGCCGAAATAGCGCATGGCGTCGGCAACCGAATGGCTGCTCAGGCGCTGCAGGTCCTTGCCGCCGATAACCTGCGCCGCCGGCTCAACGGGGCGTTGCCCCAGAACCTCAACGGTTCGCAGGGTGTCGGTTTTCAGCGGCGCGGCCAGCGAGGCGGCCGCAATCAGGGCGGTAAGAGTAAGCGTCATTCGGTCAGGCCCGTAGTCCCGCGGGCAAGCGGTCAGTTAGTTGAATCGGATGCGAATGTTGCGGCAGGTTTTCTGACTCGTTCCTCGGCGGCGAACGCCTTCCCGGCTTCCTTTGGCTAAAGGAAATGGCGCCAGTGGCAAAATGTTCGCGGCCGGTAACTGGAACACACAGCAGCGGGTACTGTTCCGGCTTCTGACTCCGGATTCCCTTTCCGACATTGCGGCGCAAATTTACGAAAAATTTCTTTTTCTCAAAAATTGTTGCTACATTTGCACCATATAATATCATCTACTAATAATTCTATCACACATGGCAGAACATACAGAAAAACTCTTTGACATGTTCCCCGCGGTGAGCGCCGAAGAATGGCGCGCCAAGGTCGATGCCGACCTCAAGGGCGTTCCGTTTGAAAAAAAGCTCGTTTGGCGCACCAACGAGGGCTTTAATGTCAACCCCATGTATCGTCGCGAGGACATCGCCGACCTGAAAACCACCGAAAGCCTTCCCGGCGAGTTCCCCTACGTTCGCGGCACGCGAACCAACAACGATTGGTTTATCCGCCAGGAAATTATTGCCGACAATGCGGTCGACGCCAACACTAAGGCGAAAGACGCTCTCGAGCGCGGCGCAACCTCGCTGGGCTGGCACATGCCCGAAGTGACCGCCGAAGCGCTGGCCACCTTCCTCGCCGGCATTGATCTGACAAAGGTTGAAATCAACCTGAGCTGCTGCATGCGCCGGGCCGAGGAGCTGACCTCGCTGCTGGTCGACTACGTTGAAAGCGTCGGCGCTGCCGAAGCCTTCCGCGGCTCAATCAAGTTCAATCCCTTCAAGCGCGAGCTCAAACATGGCACCAAGGCTCCCATCGACGGCGTTGCCGCCGCTTCCGCAATGATTCGCAAGGCTGCCGGCGTTAAGGGCCTGCGCCTGCTGAGCGTTGACTCGGCAATGCTGACCAACGGCGGTGCCTACATCTATCAGGAGCTCGGCTACGCGCTGAGCTGGGGCGCACAGTGGATGACCTCGCTGACCGACGCCGGCTTCAGCGCCGACGAAGTCGCATCGCGCATCAAGTTCGACATGGGCATCTCGACCAACTACTTCATGGAACTCGCCAAGTTCCGCGCCGCCCGCATGCTCTGGGCTCAGATTGTTGAGCAATACAAGCCCGAATGTCTCTGCTCGGCCAAGATGATGGCCCACGCCTCGACCTCGCGCTACAATCAGACCATCTATGACGCCCACGTTAACCTGCTCCGCTCCCAGACCGAAGCGATGAGCGCTGCCCTGGCCGGCGTTGACTCCATAACGGTTGTTCCCTTCGACGAACCGTTCAAGACCCCCGACGAATTTTCCGAACGCATTGCCCGCAACCAGCAGCTGCTCCTGAAGGAAGAAAGCCATCTCGACAAGGTTGTTGACCCCGCCGGCGGCTCCTATTATATCGAAACGCTGACCGTTAGCCTCGCTAACGAAGCCTGGAAGCTCTTCCTCGACGTTGAAGCTCAGGGCGGCTTTGCAAAGGCTCTTGAAAACGGCCTGGTTCAGGCTGCCGTTAACGCCAGCAACGAGAAGCGCCACGGCGACATGGCCCGCCGCAAGGAAATCCTGCTCGGCACCAACCAGTTCCCCAACGTTAACGAAATGGCTGCCGCGAAAATCGAACACGACGAAAATGGCGGCTGCGGCTGCGGTTGCCACGCTGAAAACCAGGGCGGCATCCTCGCAACCCGCCTGGCCTCCGACTTCGAGCAGCTGCGCCTGGCAACCGAGCGCGCCGCCAACCGTCCGAAGGTGTTCATGCTGACCATCGGCAACCTGGCCATGCGTCTGGCCCGCTCGCAGTTCTCGGGCAACTTCTTCGGCTGTGCCGGCTACGAGATTATCGACAACAACGGCTTCGCAACCGTTGCCGAAGGCATTGATGCCGCCGTCAAGGCCGGTGCCGACATCGTTGTGCTCTGCTCCAGCGACGACGAATATGCCGAGTTCGCCCCCGATGCGTTCAAGCTCCTCGGCGGTCGCGCCGAATTCGTGGTTGCCGGCGCCCCCGCCTGCACCGAAGAGCTGAAAGCCCAGGGCATCCAGAACTTTATCCATGTGCGCAGCAACGTTCTCGAAACCCTGCGCGAGTTTAACGCCAAACTTCTCCGATAAGCCATGAAACCTGATTTTTCACATACCAACATTGCGGAAGTAACCGCTCCCGAAACCAAGGCCGCGGCTGCCGCCAACCCCGGCGAAGAGTGGCTGACCCCCGAGCGCATCGCCGTAAAACCCATCTACACTAAAGAGGACCTCCAGGGTCTGGAACACCTCGACTACGTTGCCGGTCTGCCCCCCTATCTGCGCGGCCCGTATAGCGGCATGTATGCCATGCGTCCCTGGACCATCCGCCAGTATGCCGGATTCTCGACCGCTGCCGAGTCCAACGCCTTCTACCGCCGCAACCTCGCCTCGGGCCAGAAGGGCCTCAGCGTTGCCTTTGATCTTGCAACGCACCGCGGCTATGACGCTGACCACGAACGCGTTGTTGGCGACGTCGGCAAGGCCGGCGTGAGCATCTGCTCGCTCGACGACATGGAAGTGCTCTTCGACGGCATTCCTCTGAACAAGATGTCCGTTTCGATGACCATGAACGGCGCCGTTCTCCCCGTTCTCGCCTTCTATATCAACGCAGGCCTCGAACAGGGCGCGAAACTCGAAGAAATGGCCGGCACCATTCAGAACGACATCCTGAAGGAATTCATGGTGCGCAACACCTATATATATCCGCCGGAATTCTCGATGCGCATTATCGCCGACATTTTCGAGTACACCTCGCAAAACATGCCCAAATTCAACTCAATCTCGATTTCGGGCTACCACATGCAGGAAGCCGGCGCAACCGCCGACATCGAGCTGGCCTACACCCTGGCCGACGGCCTCGAATATCTCCGCGCAGGCGTCAACGCCGGCATGGACATCGACAGCTTCGCTCCGCGCCTCTCCTTCTTCTGGGCCATCGGCATGAACTTCTTCATGGAAATCGCCAAAATGCGTGCCGCACGCATGCTCTGGGCAAAAATCGTTAAGCAGTTCAACCCCAAGAACCCCAAATCGCTCGCCCTGCGAACCCACTCCCAGACCTCCGGCTGGTCGCTCACCGAACAGGACCCCTTCAACAACGTTGGACGCACCTGCATCGAAGCTATGGGCGCTGCCCTGGGCCACACCCAGAGCCTCCACACCAACGCTCTCGACGAAGCAATCGCCCTGCCGACCGACTTCTCGGCCCGCATTGCCCGCAACACTCAGATCTACATCCAGGAAGAAACCTTCATCACCAAGGAAATCGACCCCTGGGGCGGCTCATACTACGTTGAGGCTCTGACCGACATGATTGCCCGCCGCGCCTGGGCCCACATCCAGGAAATCGAAAAACTCGGCGGCATGGCAAAAGCCATCGAAACCGGCCTGCCCAAACTCCGAATCGAAGAAGCCGCCGCCCGCACCCAGGCCCGCATCGACTCCGGACGCCAGACCATCGTTGGCATCAACAAATATCGCCTCGACCACGAAGACCCCATCGACATCCTCGAAATCGACAACACCCAGGTGCGCAAAGAGCAAATCGAACGCCTCAACGAAGTTAAGGCCCACCGCGACGAAGCTCAGGTCAAAGCCGACCTCGAAGCCATTACCGAATGTGTCCGCACCAAAAAGGGCAACCTCCTCGACCTCGCCGTTAAGGCCGCCGGCCACCGCGCGACCCTCGGCGAAATCTCCGACGCATGCGAAGCCGTTGTTGGCCGCTACAAAGCAGAAATCAAAACCATCTCAGGCGTGTATTCCGACGAAACCAAAAACGACCCCGAATTCGAACGTGCTCGCAAGCTCACCGCCGAATTCGCCAAACGCGAAGGCCGTCAGCCTCGCATCATGATTGCCAAAATGGGCCAGGACGGCCACGACCGCGGCGCCAAAGTCGTTGCCACCGGCTATGCCGACTGCGGCTTCGACGTTGACATGGGCCCGCTGTTCCAGACTCCCGCCGAAGCAGCCCGCATGGCAGTTGAAAACGACGTTCACATCCTCGGCGTCAGCTCCCTTGCCGCAGGCCACAAAACCCTCGTGCCCCAGGTAATCGAAGAACTCAAGAAACTCGGCCGCGAAGACATCCTCGTAACCGCCGGCGGCGTTATTCCCGCCCAGGACTACGACTTCCTCTACCGCGCCGGCGTCGCAGCCATTTTCGGCCCCGGCACCCGAATCCCCCTCTCAGCGATCAAGATGCTCGAAATCCTCGACCCCGACCTCGCCGAAATCAACTAAACCCCCAAAGCGGAGCGCCCCCGGCGCTCCGCTTTTCTAAAAATTATTCCTATCATAATTATATATTTTATAAAACTTATAAATCTTATAAAACATGCCCGCATTTCTAAAACTCGCAGGCGATTACACCAATTGGAACGTCTACAAAAAGGCCGTAATAATTAGTGACGTTACTGAGATGTTCATTAACAGGGCATTACCGCGAGGCTCCCGTACAATTGACCAAATGCGACAGGCAGCCCGCTCATGCAAACAAAACATAGTCGAGGGCACCGGCGACGGCACCGTATCAGCCGAAATGTGCATCAAACTGCTCGGAGTGGCTCGTGGCTCCGTTCGCGAGCTCCTTGAAGACTATGGTGACTTTCTCCGTCAGCGCAACCTCGAAACATGGGCATCTGACGATCCGCGAACAATTTCTACCAGGCAATATTGCATCAAAAACGATAATCCTACCGACTTCGTGGCCAAATGTCGCGAACGAACCGACGCAACCGTTGCCAACATCATGATTACGCAAATCCGTCAAATCGACGCCATGCTTGCCAAAGTCCTCAAAAAAGTCGAAGCCGACTTCATCGCATCCGGCGGAATCAAAGAAGCCATGACCGCTGCCCGCCGCTCCCACCGCGGCTACTAACCCATCATACCATATTTATTTCACATAGTTTCCTTGGATTTCAGGGCGAATCTTACCATCAGGAAGTTACAGGGTACGCAAATTGCCATTGCCGGGAGCAAAGCATATGCAGGAGTCAGATACCGGCTGAATATGGCTACTAATGAGGACTGCATTCCGAGATTTACCAGGTGACTTAATAGAAATAACACGGCATTTCGCTTGGTCGGACGTGTGCGAAATGTGAATATATTAGAGATAATGTAGTTCGCTAAGAAGCTGATGCAGTAGCTGATTATCGTTGAGAAAACAGCCGAGAAGCTACATGCCTCAATAAAGAGCAGGTAGAAGCTATATTGAATAGCTGTGGCAATTACGCCTGTAATTATAAAGCGACATATTTCAGCTTTTCGATTTCCTGATTTGCCGATTGCATTAAGCAAATGCCGTGTTGTATCTTTCATACGCGCTTGGGGTGATTGACAAGAGATAGCATTTCATTATCGCCCGATGAGTCTCCATACCCCCAGGTTTCGTAATCGGCGATTTTCGGGAATTGATGTTGTATGCGGATTGCCTTTTCTTTTCCATGGCAGTTTTTTGTGGCGAATCTGCCGGTTAGTCTATTTGATTGATCAATCTCTGCTTCGGTAGCGATAACGTTATCAATACCATTTACGGCTGCCCAGGGTCTGATCCAGTCGCCGATACTGGCTGACACTATAACCACTTGGTCACCTGAGCTTTTATGCTGCATAATAGCATCGATAATCTCTGAGCGGGTTTGCAAATCAATTAGTGAGCGGAATTTGGTGCATAGTTCCTGGAATTTGGTGTAATCCATGCCCCGATATAGTCGGGAGAATAGCTTCTGTTTGGCTTCGGAATTGGATTTCAGGCCAAGTTTCCATAGGCAGAGAATGGGTATTGACTGGAAGAATGCCTTGTAGAAGGCACTCTTCCCTACGCTGAATTTTGCAAACTCAATAAACGTGTCGTTATCGGTGATTGTTCCGTCGAAATCAAAAAATGCAATCTTCTTCATAGGTAAAGGATAGCAGCAAAAGTACACACCCAAAGGAATAAACACATTTGAATGAACCGGTCGTGAAGAAGGACTTTGGTGGGGCTGCCACTACGCAAGTCAACTATCGCTACTTGCAAATAACGCAATATCGCCGCCAATACAAATATTGAGGTAATATAAACGTAGCCGGTATTGAATCGGTCAATTACTTCTGGAGAAACGCTATACATTATATAGCACACAATTGTTATTGCGCCTATTAGGCCGAGAGTTTGGTTGAGGAATGGAAGATTATAGCGAACGACGTTTTTGCGTGTAACAATATTTTCGTTTTCGTATAGAACCACGTCGTCGCGTCGCTTGGCGAATGCTAAAAATAGAGCTAACAGGAACGTCATCAACACTATCCAGGGCGACAGCCAAATTGAGCAGGCGAAGCCGCCGACCATCAGCCGCAAAACGAACCCAAACGAAACTATGAACACGTCGATTATCGCAAACTGCTTTAGTTTGAAGCAGTAGGCGATATTTAGAATAAGATATATGATTAGGGAGAGAGTAACCTTGACCGACGCCGGGCCGAGAGTAAAAAGACTGATAGCCAGGCTCGAGATAGCGAGCACACCCATCAATACGATAGCATGGATTGGCTTGACCTTACCCGAGGCTAAAGGCCTGTTGCGTTTACGCGGATGAGCTCTATCGGCCTCAACGTCGCGCAAATCATTGAGGCAGTAAATTGTACTTGCCATCAGTGAAAAAGCGAGAAAAGCGATTATAGCCTGCCGCCAACACCAAACGTTGAGCAGTTGGCCGCCAAAAAACAGCGGCATCAAAACAAAGCCATTCTTAACCCACTGCTGCGGGCGAATCAAAGAAATAAGTGAGCCAACCATAAGATTATGCTTATAAAATTTTCGAATAGGGTTCCAATAATGCTATACCGCCAACACATTAGGAGAGAAAAATAAAAAGGCGCCATTCCCAAAAATAAGAGCATTATAATGAGAAGACCCTTTGAAGGGCGAAGAAATTCATAAATCTTGTTATTGATATAAGTAATACTCTTGTTATACCATTTGGGAAAGAGTTTTATAACTGTTTGAGGTGACAAAATAAATAGAGTCGCAAATGTTGTAACGGTTGAGTATTGAACCACGCGGCCGGTATCGCAGCTTAGAATGGTGAACATTGGGATAAGGCAAATAATGGCAAAGGAATATAGTAAGGATAGTGCTTGCTTTACAGTTGCCGAATTTGCTTGATTCTTTTGGTTGAAAGTGATTAGAAAATTTGTTACGAGATAGTATATAGCAATAATCGAGACCGGTAGCATAATAATACCTACACCTCCGTCTATCAAATTGGCATTGATTCTGATATGAAATATGAACGTTGGGATTGATTCCCATCCGATCGCTCCGATGCTGTTGTAATAGTTATACTCTAATGGTGTACCTGGCAAAATATTGTTCCAAGAGTTCACAATCGCAACAGCAGTCTCGTAGTTTCCCTTAAACTTACAAAGAATCAAGAATATCAATATCGGTATGAGAATCAACGTATAATTTATAGTTCGTTTATTCTTAAAAGAAAGCAATACCATTGCATATATCGGGAATCCAAAAAAGATGAAAGCTTCGTGAAGGAACAATCCTAATACTATAAGTAGACAGGCTAAAACTCGTTTTAATAGTGAATCAGAGGAGTTTCTCAATAAGAAGAGACAACCTATCAGTAATGTGTACAATATGAAGTCTTTGCGCACAATAAATGCTGTCATTCCCAAGAATAGCGGTGAAAAAATTATCCACCAACAGTAGTTGTTCTTTTTGAATTGCTTGATAAAGAAGAGCAAAACGAATACGAACGCGGCATAACTTAAAATTGTTATAACCCACCATAAAGAATATGGGAAAATCGTATATATCTGGTATAATATTTCCCCTAATAGACCTCTTCTTACAAAACCGCCTTGAAAGTTGATTAAGAACTCGGTATATGCAAAAGAGTTTATATAATCGTGGGTGTAGCTATAGCTTGTTGATAAAAAGCGAACCATAAACGCCACTATCAGGCTTAAACTGACCACGATATTGACTGTATTGTTGTTGGTTTGCTTGAAAAATGGTGGTAGTTTCATTGCGATGAATTGTGCCGTGGTCGTCCTCTCGTTGGCTTAATTAGTTGGTTAATACGAGAAAAGCTCTAAGTTTGCAGTGGCCAAATAAGAGAGTGGAAAATTTATCTTAAAAAAGCCAAGAGAGGCGTATAAATTTTAACCGAGATCTTATGGAAGTCAGGTCAGTTTTTATTACCT
>JAAVDE010000031.1 GCA_014801955.1 Bacteroides sp.
AAAGTACGCTCTTGGGTGCGGTTTAGGCCGCCCCCGCCGCTTGGGCATCCCCCTCCAGAAGGAGAGTGGAGAATGAGTTCTTCTCGACCAAAATTTTGCACTTCGGTCTTGAATCTCCGAAAATTTTTCTTCCGGGCTGCGATTGTTGAAAACTTGGTGATATGTTTTTGCAGTTTGCCTTTTTTCGTTTAATGTTTTTTGCGTAAATTTGCGCTCATTATGGAACAACAGCAATCATTCACCGCGGTGGACCCCGAAGAGGTTCATTCAGCGACTCTGAAGTATTTCAACGGCGATGAGCTCGCCGCGCGCGTGTGGGCGTCGAAATACGCCCTCAAAGACAGTTTCGGCAACCTCTATGAGCTGACGCCCGACGATATGCACCGGCGCCTGGCCCGCGAGTTTGCCCGCATCGAGGCCAAGTATCCCAACCCGATGAGCGAAGATGAAATCTATGGACTGCTGAAAGATTTCCGCTATCTGGTGCCGCAAGGCTCGCCGATGTCGGGTATCGGCAATCCGTTTCAAACCGTTTCGCTCAGCAACTGCTTCGTTATCGGCCTTGAGGACCCCGCCGACAGCTATGGCGCCATTCTCAAGCTCGACGAAGAGCAGGTTCAGCTGATGAAGCGCCGCGGCGGCGTTGGCCATGACCTGAGCCAGCTGCGCCCCAAGGGTATGCCTGTCAAGAACTCCGCTCTGACGTCGACCGGCCTCGTGCCCTTCATGGAGCGCTATAGCAACACCACCCGCGAGGTAGCCCAGGACGGACGCCGCGGCGCTCTGATGCTCACCACCTCAATCGTTCACCCCGACTCCGAGGCCTTCATCGATGCCAAGCTGACCGAAGGCAAAATCACGGGCGCCAACGTGAGCGTGCGCATCACCGACGACTTTATGCGCTGCGCCGAGAACGGCGAACCGTTCACTCAGAAGTTCCCCGTCAACTCCGACGACCCCGTCGTTGTTAAAGAAATCGACGCCGCCAAACTCTGGGGAAAGATTGTTCATAACGCATGGAAATCGGCCGAGCCCGGCGTGCTTTTCTGGGACACCATTACCCGCGAATCGCTCCCCGACTGCTATGCCGACCTCGGCTTCCGAACCATTTCGACCAACCCCTGCGGCGAGATTCCCCTCTGCCCCTACGATAGCTGCCGCCTGCTGGCGATTAACCTCTATAGCTACGTCGATGACCCGTTCGCTCCCTCCGCCCGCTTTAATTTCGAGCGTCTGCGCGACCATGCCGCCAAGGCCCAGCGCCTCATGGATGACCTCATCGACCTCGAAATCGAAAAAATCGACGCCATATTAAATAAGATAGACTCCGACCCCGAGGATGACGACGTTAAGCACTCCGAGCGTCACCTCTGGGAAAAAATCCGCACCCGAACCCTCATGGGGCGCCGCACCGGCCTGGGCACCACCGCCGAGGGCGATATGATTGCCGCGCTCGGCCTGAAATATGGAACCAAGGAGGCTACGGCAATGAGCGTCGAGGTCCACAAGGCAGTTGCGCTCGCCGCCTTTAACTCGTCGGTCACAATGGCCGAAGAACGCGGCAAATTCGAGGTCTACGACGCTCAGCGCGAAGCTGCGAATCCGTTTATCAACCGACTGTTTGAGGCTGACCCCGCGCTGAAAGAGCGCATGACCCGCGTAGGCCGCCGCAACATTGCCTGCCTGACAATCGCTCCTACGGGCACGGTTTCGCTGATGACCCGCACTTCGTCGGGTATCGAGCCGGTGTTCATGCCAGTTTACCAGCGACGCCGCAAGGTGAACCCCAACGATAAGGACGTTCGCGTTGACTATGTTGACGAATCGGGCGACTCCTTCGAAGAATACATGGTTTATCACCCCAAGTTCCTTGACTGGATGAAAACCCGCGGCCTGGAGCCTTCGCAGCGCATGACTGCCGAGGAGGTTGCCGCCCTCGTTGCCCAATCGCCCTATGCCGGCGCCAGTGCCAACGAAATTGACTGGCTCGAAAAGGTTAACATGCAGGGCGCCGTTCAGAAGTGGGTGGACCACTCCATTTCGGTGACCATCAACCTCCCCTCCAACGTTAGCGAAGAAACCGTTAACGAACTCTATATGCGCGCCTGGAAGGTCGGCTGCAAGGGTTGCACGGTTTATCGCGACGGTTGCCGCTCGGGAGTGTTGACCGCCATCACTCCCAAGGCTAAAGAAGATAAGAAGAAAACCGAGGCCGCCGGCCCGATGCTGCAAAAGCGCCCCACGTCGCTCGAAGCCGACGTTGTTCGGTTCCAGAACAACAAGGAAAAGTGGATTGCCTTCATTGGCCTCGTCGACGGTCGCCCCTATGAAATCTTTACAGGTCTGAACGACGATGAGGACGGCCTTTTCCTGCCGAAGTCGGTTACCCGCGGCTGCATTATCAAGACCGTTGACGACGAAGGCAACAAGCGCTACGACTTCCAGTTCGTTAATAAACGCGGCCATAAAACCACCATCGAGGGCCTCTCCGACAAGTTCAACCCCGAGTTCTGGAACTACGCCAAGCTGATTTCCGGCGTGTTGCGCTATCGCATGCCTATCGACCAGGTAATCAAGATGGTCGACGGCCTGCAGCTCAACTCCGAGAGCATCAACACCTGGAAAGCCGGCGTTGAGCGCGCGCTGAAAAAATATGTTCCCAGCGGAACGTCGGCCAGCGGCCACAAGTGTCCTAACTGCGGCCAGGAAACTCTGGTTTATCAGGAAGGGTGCCTGGTTTGCACCTCGTGTGGCACAAGCAAATGCGGCTGATGGCAACGATGAATCTGCTGAGAGTGCTGACCCCGCGATTGTCGGGCGAGGATAGGGTAGTGGTCTGCGGTTCCGCCCCGGAGCTGGGCGGCTGGAATCCGGCCTGCGCGCCCGATATGAAGCGTTCGGGCATTCCGCTATGGACTGCGACGGTCAATGTTGCCGCCGAAGCGGAGTTTAAGTTCGTTATTGTTCGCGGCGGCGACTACATTTGGGAAGAAGGTCAGAACCGCACCGTTGCCAACCCCGGGCCGCTGGAGTTTCGCGGCGCGGAGCGATGGCGTGCGGCCGGCGTTGCCGTTCCCGTGTTTTCGCTGCGTTCCGACGGCGACTGCGGCTGCGGCGACTTCGAGGACCTGAAACTGCTGGTAGACTGGGCTGTTGAGGCCGGATTGCAGATGATTCAGGTGCTTCCGGTCAACGACACGACCCAAACGCGCACCAAGTCCGATTCATATCCCTATAGCGCCGTCAGTTCCTTTGCCCTCCATCCGCTCTATCTGCGCCCGCAGCTGCTCGGCGAGTTACCCGACCCGCAGGCGCGCAAGCGCTTCGACCGGGAGCGCCAGCGGCTCAATGCGATGGCCGATGTCGATTATCCCGCCGTGGTTGCCTTGAAGGAGTCCTACGCGCGCGATATATATAAGGTGAACGGCGCCGCCGAAACCGCTACGCGCGAGTTTGGCGACTTCATGGCCGCCAATGCCGAGTGGTTGCTCCCTTATTGTGCGTTTTCGGTTTTGCGCGATTCCGGTCGCCGCGAACCCTATTCGCCCGGACTGGTAGCGCAGTTGGCAATCGAAAACCGCAACGGCGATTTCCTGTTCTATGCCTGGCTGCAATTCCACCTCCACCGCCAGCTGCTCGACGCCTGCCGCTATGCGCGCTCCCGCGGAGTAGCCGTTAAGGGCGACATTCCGATCGGCGTCAGTCCGATGAGTGTCGATGCCTGGCAGCACCCGGAACTCTTTAATCTCGACAGTTCTGCCGGCGCTCCCCCCGATGCCTTTGCCGCCCACGGCCAGAACTGGGGCTTCCCGACCTATAACTGGGAGCGGATGGCCGCCGACGGTTTCCGCTGGTGGCGACGCCGCTTAGCGGCTATGGCGCAATATTTCGACGCCTACCGCATTGACCATATCCTCGGATTCTTCCGCATTTGGGAGATTCCCGCCGGGGTGGAAACCGGGTTGCTCGGCCATTTTTCGCCGGCATTGCCCCTGTCGCCTTCCGAAATGGAAAGCGCCTTTGGCTTCCGCTTCGAACCGTGGATGGCTCTGGCCGACGGCGACCAAATCAACCTGCTCTTCATTGAAGATCCGCGCAATCCCGGTCTTTACCACCCGCGCATTCTCGGATTCGAGGCGCCGATGTTTGGCCGGCTCGATGAATATTCCCGCAATGCCTATCGGGCTTTATATGAGGACTTCTTCTATCGGCGCCACAACGATTTCTGGCGCGACTCGGCGCTGATGAAGCTGCCCGCGCTCGTTAACGCAACGCCGATGCTGGCCTGCGCCGAGGACCTCGGCATGATTCCGGCCTGCGTGCCCGAAGTGTTGGATCGCGAGCGGATTCTTGCGCTCGAAGTTCAGCGGATGCCAAAAGAATTTGGCGTTGAGGTTGCGAATCCGGCAATGTATGGGTGGATGAACGTTGCAACCACGTCGACCCACGACATGCCGCCGCTGCGCCTCTGGCTCGAGGAGAGCGGAGCCGATTCCTCGGCGGCCGCCTGCGAGGAATTCGTGGGCGTTCATGCTGTGTCGCCCGCAATGCTCGCCGTGCTCCCGATTCAGGACTGGCTGTCGGTCAGCAATGAGCTTCGCCGACCCGTTGCCTCCGAGGAGCAGATCAACGTGCCCGCAGATCCTAACCACTACTGGCGCTACCGAATGCACCTCACGCTCGAGCAACTGCTTGAAGCCGGCGAATTTAATAAAGAGATTGTTAAAGTTGTTAAAATTGTTGGCGGTCGCTAAATTCTTCTGTGAAAAATTTGCAAAAACCAAAAATATTTGTAACTTTGTGCGTGGTTAACCCCATGAAAAAACATCTCCTTACCGGAATATAAAAACTCTAATATTTTACTTATCAATCAATCATTCAATCCATTATGAAGAAATCTACTCTTCTTGCAGTGGCTGCGATGTGTGCTGGTAGCGCTTTTGCTCAGACCGAAATCAATGGCCTGAAAATCAGCGAAGGCAGGGATACCGCGCAGTTCCACTTCTATCGTATCCGCAACATGCGTGCCATGCGTCTGGACTACAACAACGGTACCCTCCGCAACATGGCCGGCGACTCAGTTAATACTGACCGTGGCGGCGGCGGCTTCTTCCTGTCTGAAACCCTTGAAGACGGCGAAACCCCGACCCCGAAAATCTCCGATCGCCCCTACATGGGTCTGTCGGAACTCGGTGGCAACTGGTGGCTCTCCTTCTCCAACGAGGAAAATGTTAAGCACCCCGACACAGAATACTGGTTCTTCACCAGCGGCGGTGCTGCCTATCCCGGCTCCGTTCTGATTCAGAACGCCGTTATCAAGGGCTACGTTTCCGACCGCGCCAAAAAGCAGATTGACGTTGCAGGCTACAGCCGCTCCAACATGGACTTCAACAACCGTCGTACCAACCGCTACTACGTTCTGCCCGTTAAACCCGCTTTCGAAGCTACTCAGGACACCGTAGACTGGTGTGAAGCCATTCTCGAGCACCTCACTCCCGAAGACTTCGACAAGGCTTTCGCTTTTTCGCTGAAAGACACCATCTCTAACGAAGAAGGCTATCGCGACCAGTGTCTCGACATGAACAACTACATCAACTTCACCCGCATGTCGGCCAAACTCGACGAAAACGGTGATACTGTTCGCGATGACAACGGCAATGTTGAATACTACCGCTATGGTTTCGCAGGCGTTGACCGCACATGGTCGCCCGTAACCACCACCAGCAACAAGAACCACTGGGAAAATAACGGTACTCTCTTCTTCGTTGAAGAAGTTCCTACCCCTGAAGCTCTCCAAGCCAAAAAGCGCTATGAAGCATACATTCTTGCGGTTCTTCGTTCCGGTGCCGTTGAAATAGCCAAGGAATCTTTCAAAGATGTTGCCAAGACCATCCAGGCCTGGACCAACGTTCCCGCTATCTGGTATCCCGAGGTTCACGCTTCGCTCGCTGCCCTCCAGGCTTCTTGCGAAAACTGGAACGGCGAAGGCGTTGATGTTAACACCATCGTTGACGTTGAAACCCGCGACGCCTATGTTGAAAAAGCCGCTCAGTTCGCCCAGACCAAGCTCGCCGAGGCTGCTACCTATGTTGGCACCGGCTGCAAAGTCCTCTTCAAGAACCAGCTCGCTCTCCGCGACCTCAACAAGTATGTTAACGAACAGGAAACCGTTGACCCCGAACTCAATCTCGGCAACGCATATCTGACCGCCGGCGGTTCCATTACCTATAAGGATGGTTCGACCGTTGTTTATCTCGACGACGACGACACCTTCGAAGACTGGTTCGGCACCGGTGTTGTTCCCGTGCTCGAACAGACCGCCGAAGCCGAATGGGAACTCATCCCCGTTGCAGGCACCGCAACCTTCCTGCTCTACAATGATGCAACCGAAAGCTACATCCGCAAGTATGACGACATGTTCACCTACGTTGGCGGCGAAGAAACCATCGGCACTACCGAAGGCCTCTCCGAGTTCTCCTGGTGCACCACCTACGACATCGAAGACGCTTGCCCCTTCACCTTCATTGCTTGCCAGGACGAAGAAGCCCAGGCTCAGCCCACCGACGAAGACATCGAACTGATGATTGCTGCCGGCCTCGACACCGACATCGAAAACAAAGTTCGCCTGCAGGCTCAGTACTCCAAGACCACCCTCAGCGCAGCCGGCGTTCCCACCACCACCGACTATGTGTTTAACATCCACCGTGGTTCCGCAGGTTCTGACTACAAGTTCATCAACTGGGGTAACACCTATAACAACTGGTTTGCCGACACCAACGCATTCCTCGTTGAACCCCTCGAACAGGGCGGTATCTCCGAAGTTGCTGCCGACAACGCTGTTAAGGCAAACGGCATCTATGACCTCCAGGGCCGTCGCGTAAACAAAGCCGACAAGGGTATCTACATCATCAACGGTGTTAAGACCATGGTTCGCTAATTAACTCTGTAACATTATCAAATATGAAAAGCCTGCCCGCAACGGCAGGCTTTTCTATTTGTTAGCGAACACAAAAAACATATAAAAATTTCCGCTTTTGTTGACAAATAGCGAAAAAGTTACTATATTTGCAGAATAATTTTGAAACAACATTATAAAATTAACCTCAGTAATAACCATTCAAGACCTATGAAGAGAGTCTATACATTCGGCAACGGTAAAGCCGAAGGTAACGCCTCCGACCGCAATCTGCTCGGTGGCAAAGGCGCTAACCTCGCCGAAATGAACCTCCTGGGCATGCCCGTGCCTCCCGGTTTCACCATCACTACCGAAGTTTGCACCGAATACACTCAGTATGGCCGCGACGAAGTCGTTAAACGCATCCAAAAAGAAGTTGAACAGGCTATCGCCCACGTTGAAGAACTCACCGGCCGTAAATTCAACGATCCCTCGAACCCCCTTCTCGTTTCCGTTCGCTCCGGCGCCCGCGCTTCCATGCCCGGCATGATGGACACCGTTCTCAACCTCGGCATGAACGACGCAACCGTTGCTTCGCTGGCTGAAAAGAGCGGTAACCCCCGCTTTGCATGGGACTCTTATCGCCGCTTCGTTCAGATGTATGGCGACGTGGTTCTCGGCATGAAGCCCAAATCGAAAACCGACGTTGACCCCTTCGAAGCCATCATGGACAAGATGAAGGAAGCCAAAGGCGTTAAGCTCGACACCGAACTCGACGTTGAAGACCTCCAGACTCTCGTAAAAGAATTTAAGGCTGCCGTTAAGGACTTTACCGGCAAAGACTTCCCCGACTCCGCATGGGAACAGCTCTGGGGCGGCATCTGCGCCGTGTTCGACAGCTGGATGAACGAACGCGCCATCCTCTACCGTCGCATGAACCAGATTCCCGAAGAATGGGGCACCGCAGTTAACGTTCAGGCCATGGTTTACGGCAACATGGGCGATAACTCCGCTACCGGCGTTGCTTTCAGCCGCGACGCTGCAACCGGCGAAAACATGTTTAACGGCGAATACCTCATCAACGCCCAGGGCGAAGACGTGGTTGCCGGCATCCGCACCCCCCAGCAGATCACCGTTGAAGGTTCGCGCCGCTGGGCCGCTCTTCAGGGCATCTCCGAAGAAGTTCGCGCCGAAAAATATCCCTCGCTCGAAGAATCCATGCCTACCTGCGCCGCCGAGCTTATCGCTATCGCCCACAAGCTCGAAGACCACTACAAGGACATGCAGGACATGGAATTCACCATTCAGGACGGCAAACTCTGGATGCTCCAGACCCGTAACGGCAAGCGCACCGGCGCCGCAATGGTGAAGATTGCTATGGACCTTCTCCGCGCAGGCGAAATCGACGAAAAAACCACCCTGCTCCGCATGGAACCCCAGAAGCTCGACGAGCTGCTCCACCCCGTGTTCGACAAAGCATCGCTCAAGCACGCCAAGGTTGTTGCCAAGGGTCTGCCCGCCAGCCCCGGCGCTGCCACCGGCCAGATCGTGTTCTTCGCCGACGACGCTGAAGCATGGGCCGAACGCAAAAAGAAAGTCGTTCTCGTTCGCATCGAAACCTCGCCCGAAGACCTTCGCGGCATGGCTGTTGCCCAGGGCATCCTGACCATGCGCGGCGGCATGACCTCCCACGCAGCCGTAGTTGCCCGCGGCATGGGCAAATGCTGCGTTTCCGGTGCAGGCGAAATCGTTGTTGACTACGAAGCACGCACCGTTACCATGAGTGGCAAAACCTATAAGGAAGGCGACTGGATTTCGCTCAACGGCTCGACCGGCGACGTTTATGACGGCCAGGTGCCCACCACCGAACCCGAACTCGACGGCGACTTCGGCGCAATCATGAACCTCGCCGCCAAATATACTAAAACCCTCGTTCGCACCAACGCCGACTCGCCCCGCGACGCCAAGCAGGCCCGCCACTTCGGCGCTCAGGGTATCGGCCTCTGCCGCACCGAACACATGTTCTTCGAAGGCAACCGCATCGACGCCGTTCGCGAAATGATTCTCGCCTCCGACGTTGAAGGCCGCAAGGCTGCTCTTGCCAAGCTCCTGCCCATGCAGCGCGGCGACTTCGAAGGAATCTTCGAAGCTATGGACGGCTACGGCGTTACCATCCGCCTGCTCGATCCCCCGTTGCACGAGTTCGTACCCCACCAGACCGCAACTCAGAAAGAGCTCGCCGAAAAGATGGGCCTTACCCTCGAAGAAGTTAAGGCAAAAGTTGACTCCCTCGAAGAGTTCAACCCCATGCTTGGCCACCGCGGCTGCCGCCTGGGTATCACCTATCCCGAAATCACCGAAATGCAGACCCGCGCCATCATCGAAGCTGCTCTGGCCGTTAAAGCCCGTGGCATCGACGTTAAGCCCGAAATCATGATTCCTCTGGTTGGCTCGCTCAAGGAACTGCAGAACCAGAACGCCGTTATCCGCGAAACCGCTGCTAAAGTATTCGCCGAAAAGGGCGCATCGCTCCCCTTCCTGGTAGGCACCATGATCGAAGTTCCCCGCGCAGCTCTGACCGCCAACGAAATCGCCAGCGTTGCCGAATTCTTCTCGTTCGGTACCAACGACCTCACCCAGATGACCTTCGGCTTCAGCCGCGACGACGCTCCCAAGTTCCTCAAATTCTACAAGGAACACGGCATCATCAAGGTTGATCCCTTCGAAGTTCTCGACCAGGAAGGCGTTGGCCAGCTCGTTGAAATGGGCGTTAAGAAAGGCCGTGCAACCCGCGAAGACCTCAAGGTAGGCATCTGCGGCGAACACGGCGGCGAACCCAGCTCCGTTAAGTTCTGCGCCAAACTCGGCATGAACTACGTCAGCTGCTCGCCCTTCCGCGTGCCCATTGCCCGCGTAGCTGCGGCGCAGGCAGCCATCGAAGACTAATAGTCGACTGAACACACAATTCTATAACAAGGCCGAGACGTCGGAAAACCGGCATCTCGGCCTTCTTTAATCTCTCTAAAAATGTCAGAAGCTGAAATGAACTCCTACCGGTTCGGAACCGGCCGCGAACCAACCGACGAAATGCTCGCACAAATTATGCACGAGGCCGCCACCGAAGCCAAACAGCGCAATGAGGAGGCCTTAAAGAGGTATTTTGAAGAACTACGCAAGGGTGCTGAAGAGCAACAAGCCAAATGGGCAGACCGCATAAACGAAGTTAGAAATGGTAAACGCTGAGCATAAACCGGAACTGATTATAATTGCCGGGCCTAACGGGTCAGGTAAAACCTCTATTACCCAAAAGTTTCTTCATCACGAGTGGGCTGAGGGTACAACGTATATAAATCCCGACCAGATTGCCAAAGATATGTTTGGTGATTGGAACAACTCCGAGGCCATTCTGAAGGCAGCTAATTATTGTTCTGAACTTCGAGAGCGATGTCTTGCAGAAAAGACGAGTTTCGTTTTTGAAACAGTATTCTCCGCACAGGATAAAATTGACTTTGTAATCAGAGCAAAGCAAGCCGGTTTCTTTATCAGGATATTTTTCATTTCTACATCAAATCCTGCTATTAATGCTTCCCGTATTGCAAAAAGAGTAATGGAAGGTGGTCACGACGTACCCATAGCTAAAATTATATCACGCTACAATAAGTCAATTCAGAACTGTAAAATAGTTGCACCCATTATTGACCGTCTTTACGTCTACGATAACTCAATTGATGATGTTGATGTGCGCCCTCTCTTCCGTCTTTCAGAGGGAGTTTTAGCCAAGCAATACACTGAGATTATTCCCGTTTGGGCTCAAAATATTCTATTCAACGAACTATGAAAAAACTTCGTGATATATTAGACTGGATACCATTAATCTCGTTAATTGTAGGAGGTATAGCCTTCTCCATATATTTTCAAAAGTGGATTTTGTTGGGACTTATAATACTTGGAATTGTTTTATACGGTGGATGTATATATCTATTAGGAATGGGATTGGAAAGTGGATTTAGAAATCGGTTTCCATTAGATTACTTAAGGCATGTGTCAACAGAAGTTGATTTCTTTAAGGAAAAGGACTATCAAATAATTAGCTATGAAGACCCTGGAAGTGAGCACCCGGGAGTTTTAATGCAAAAAGAAAATTCACCTGATGTGCGGATTATTCTGAATGCACCGTTAAATTCCACTCGTTATACTATAAACGTTTATATTAAGGCAGATCCGGAAAGAAGTATTGATTATTCATCTACAACTTCGGCAGAAGATCGGCAAGAAAAATTAACTGAATTAAGTTTATTCACAATAGTAGTTTGAACGATAATGTTTGAGGCGATTTTCCGTTATACCCATATAAACATAATCTCTCTACATGTGCTAAATCAAGACTATAGAATTGACATCAAAGCAGCAAGAAGCTTTGGAAAACGGATATCGCAACGGTACATCCCATGCTGTTCTATGCCGCAAACCGGGCGTTGGCGACGATGGGTGAAGGTCTTATGATTAATTTTAGAAATCATGCAGCTTAATTTTGTTGACTAACTTAACAGAATAGTACATAATGGATAATCGTAAAATCATCCATCAAGAAATTGTCTTGAAATTATGTGATTTATTGCGTTATATTGAAACCCAGTTAGCAAAAGATTGGAGTGTTGACAATATCAATGACTACCTTTCTATTGTAGCACTTGCTAAGAGAATGAATATGTCCGTGCGCAGTTTAACATCATATTTCAAACTATACAGCGGAGAATCTCTTGGCAAATACATCGCATCTCGACGTGCTGAATATGCCGCGCGAGTTTTTAGACTTTTTCCTCGGATTTCAACTGCTGAGGTGTCAAGGCTTAACGGATTTTTTAATCCTCCGGCTCTCTACCTATTCCTTAAGAAGTACGGTGTCTATAAACCTTCAGATTTACGAAAACCCACTCAACTCAATATTCACTTGGAATTCCGCAAAGAGATACATGAAACGTCATATATGGTATTCAAACTTAGGCATGGACAGTATAACGATTGCAACAGCATTGAATTTGAAGAGAATAATTGGCAGTTGATTGAAAATTCCATCTCCGACGCTACTCCTTCAGGCTATGTGGGTATCGCTATTGACAATTATATTGAAGATGACGAAAATTCCGGTACATTTATGGCTGGAGTTATATACGACCATAAGATAGTCAAAGTACCCAAAGAATTTGGAGTTAGAATAATAAATAGGGGACAATATGCCGTTTTTACTCACAAAGGCTCATATTCATTATTATCTGAATTTTACAATTCAGTAATAGCTTTTCTTCAAAATACAACAGAACTTGATGTCGAATTGGGTATGCCTATTTTTGAAAAATATTTAAATTCCCCAACAGATACTCCTGCCGAGGAACTTATTACGGAGCTATGGATTCCGATTAAACAGTAATCAATTCAATCCTATTCAGATATTTGAACTTCCATTTTTCTTGCGCAGGACCTTTTGCAGTGCTTCTGTCATTTCATCCATATCTTTAGTGTTCTATGTATATGTCTCTACTCGTATCGCTCAATATTTCGATGACATCGCGATGAGGCTCTTTCATCGTCCATGAAATGCAGTGCAATGCGCCTCCTTCCTTGACAATTTCTTTCATTTTGAGTGGTATAGCTCTCTTGTCGGTATACTCTCTTATTTGTTGCAGCGCAATATCGTCTGACTTTATTCCGACAGTAGGAACAAGTATAGATTTTTCCAACTCCAAGTAGTTAAGATGGCACCAACTTAGATTTCTGCAATGCTTGCCATAGTTTAGTTGACACAGTTCAAAGCGATCAGAAAGGGCATCCTTCAACATGAAGTCGAACTTTTCATCCATATCCTGATAACAGTTCAATAGAAGTCTGCCATTACCCAAGCTTCTTACCATGCCATCAGCATGGCCATATTCTTCTTCAGTATCCCACGGTATAAATACTATGTCTGCCAAAAAAATCATGCGAAGTTCAAGGATTACATCTTCTTTTCGCCATTCAGGATTTTCTTTAAACACCTTATCGGTCATAATGACACATTCCTTACCAAATTTATCTATACAAGGGATTATATTACCTCCATCAATAATAAGGTTGGTATATACACAGAATTCTGACAAATCTTTTATCTCTCCAAACAATGAATTGAAGGCTGTTAATCCATCAGTCATATATTTTTCCTTCCCACCTCTTAAATAATCGGGAGTGTATTTGTAAAAGATGAATCTGCCATCTCTCCTTTGAAAGGGCATGAAATCTTTTACCCAGATGTCATTTGTAATTGGGATTATGCCAACTAATTCATTTTCGACTCTGATAGTATTCTCTATCAAAGCCATAATCTTTCCATACTTGGGCATTATTCTTGCCCAACGAGAGAAATAGTGTATGGGTTTTAATTCGTTGTTCATTGCCGTATTGTTTTTAATCACACTGCAAAGTTACGACAGATTAAAACATCACACCTTACTCATTTCGGCAAACTTGTGATAATGTCTCTAATTGAGGGCGAGCTGAGTACGCAGAAATAAGACTTTTTATTTCATCTTCTGAAAGATGGATGTATCGATATAGATGTCTTGCTTGATTACTAAACTCATCATAAATATATTCCTCAAAATCCCAATCCTTATTATCAGGTCCAATTCGACCACTCCACTTTTTAACTAGTGTTACACGATCTGCTTCTTTGATTTTAATCCAACGTTTTCCGCGCCATAATTTATTTGAATCAAATTGGCAAGGTCGATAAATTAGTATAGGGTAACCGCTTGTGCTAAATGCATCAAAGTCATGCCACAGTTCATTGACACATTTTTGAGGGCCTCCTATATATTCGTTTTTATTCTTTCGAAGCCCTCTAATTAAGATGCCACCAAATACAGATTTTGTACTCCTAAAGGTAATATCAACACCGCTTGCATGAAAGAACCATCTGCCTTCATCCATTTCGCGTGGATAAGTAATCACGTCTTGATGTTCAGGTGTATAAAGGTAGAATTCAATATCGATAATATCATATTCTGCTTTGCCCGTTACGATTATGTAGTTACACATCAATTCTTGAGCTATCTCGGCAAAATAGTTATCATAATCCCTAATGTCATTATAGTCCTTTGACAATAATTTTTTAAGAGTATTATTTCTCATCATAAGTTTATTCACAAAAATAGTTTGAACGATAATGTATGAGGCGATTTTCCGTTATACCCATATAATACATAATCTCTCCACATGGGCAAAATCAAGACTATAGAATTGACATCAAAGCAGCAAGAAGCTTTGGAAAACGGATATCGCAACGGTACATCCCATGCTGTTCTATGTCGCCAACCGGGCGTTGGCGACAATGGGTGACGGTCTTATGATTAATTTTAGAAATCATGCAGCTTAATTTTGTTGACTTACTTAAATAATATTTCAATGTTAAAAATGTCAGAAGCTGAAATGTGCTTTGGGGTATCCGTGGCGTGCTGTTCGGTGGGCGTTGTTCATTTGAGCGGTAGTCAGCGACATAGCTATGGGTATTGATGTATCGAGCTGAAAATGATTTTCGATATGTCGGCTATTATTTTTGAGGTCTCGTTCATATCATAGGGCGAGTCAGCTACGAAAACGGCAATAGAGTATCCGTTTCCATCGGTCATAAATATATGGCCGGCATCATTTACTGCGATTATTCGTCCTTGTGAGTTCTTGTCGCCGGTTCCGGTTTTGTGTCCTATCCTGGCATCAGTGGACTCCAACGGTGCGGGAAGTCGGTCGAATCCTGTTTTGCATGCCATCATGCTCTTGGCAATAAATTCATGCAATAAACTATCGTGACACATTCCCTGACGGTAGAATAAGTCAAATAGTCGGGCCATTGCGATAGGGGTTGTTCGATTCAGATAACACAGGTCGGGATTCCGGTGCATATCATCTTCGGTTTGAGAAATTAGAATATCCCCGCATCCCAATTTCTTCATCAGGCTGTCAGCGACTGAGGTACCTCCGATAAAACGGATTAGTATGTCACACGCATTATTGTCGCTTTGTTGGAGAATGTAATCAAGCAATTCTGAAACGGGAAGTTTCAGGTTTTTGATTCCATATTTATCCCGCATCGGACTCCAGGTGTTTTCTTTTATTTCGTCGGCTCTGATTGTGATTGAGTCAGATAAGTCAATATCCCGTGTCCGACAGAAGTCGGCAACGGCTAATGCCAGTGGAAACTTGAAAACGCTCATCATCGGGAACTCCTTTGCGTCGTTCACACCGACGGTGTCGTTGCCGTTTATAATTACGGCTACTCCAATCCGGGCGTCTTTTTGCTTAATATATGCGTTCAACCTCTCCTGTAGTAAGCCTATTGTGTTTTCGACCGACTGTTTCGGGTCGTCTGTCGAATGTCGGGCGATGCTACACGAAGAGAGGATTAGCGTCAGTAATATAAGAATGGCAGTCTTGTTCATGTTATGCGGGGTTGATTGGCAGGTCGAGTTCCAGGAGGATGGGGTTGTTGGTTGTGTCGGCTATGTTGGTCAGAATTTCGGATTTTTTTACATAGGGCATCAGTTCCCGGCTGACCATGAAGTAGTCGATGCGGAATCCTTGATTGTTGAGGCGATATTCGGGATTGTTTTGAAAGAAGTAGGTATAGTCTTTGCCAGCGGGGTGCAGCCGGCGGTATGTGTCAACTAAACCGGCTTGCGACATCATTGAGTTGAAATTCCGATGTCCCCACTCCGAGAAGCATCCGTCGTTCTTGACCGAAATTCCGTTCCAGGCGTCAATGTCTTCAGCGACAATATTCAGGTCTCCGCAGAGTATGACGGGCTTTTGGGCGGCGAGTTTTTCGAGATAGTCATGCAGCTCATAATCCCAGCGTTGGCGTGTTTTAACAAATTCCGCGTTCGACTTATTGGCGTATGGAAAATAAGCATTGACCAGAATGAATTGCTCGAATCGAATCACGTTGAGGCAGCCCGTTTCCAGCAGCCACTGAGGCATATCGTTCCGTTGGGCCATGAACTCAAAAGGGAAACCTCGACGGATGTAGGAGCTGACGCCACCAAACAGGCCGTCGTCCATAATACCAAGCCATCCAAAATAGTTGTCGATGGGGGTAAGAAAAGCACCTTTCTTCCTAACTTTCTGAAAGCACATAAGCTCCGGCTGCAAATCGGCAACCAATCGATTCACTGCATCCAACCGCGCCTGCAGCCCATTTACGTTCCAGCTAAGTATCTTCATGAGTTAAGTAATTCGTCGTGTTCGTCAGTGATTTTACAGCGGGTTCTGTAGTTGCCAAATCACGATAACGGCTTCCTCAATTTCTTCCTCCTGACCGTTGAAGGCAAGAGGGGCCCCGCAGGTAGCAGCGCTTACGCTGTAATCGCGCTCATCGTAGCAGATACTGCGAGTCTCCGCGCAGCCGTAATTAACTTCCAAAATGGGGCCGAGTTTACAACCAAGCGATTGAGCGATTATCTCAGCTTTTTCTTTTGCATCTTTGACGGCAAGAGAAATGGCTTCGAGCTTATGTTTACGCGGTTCGGCAATATAAGCATCGAGTTTTACTTCGGCATAAGGCACGTTTTCAGTGCAGTATTTTACTATATCGTTGGCCTCCTTGTTTCCAACCGGCAGGTCTATGTAGAATAATTGATTTAGGTCATAGCCGTTTTTTATATAACCGACCCAACGTCCCTTTTCATAGACAGGCTTTGAATCTTCCGATATGTCGAAGTTGATAGTCTTGGCGAGCGTTTCGTCAAGACCAGCACTTTTGAGCGATGCTGACACTTGAAGGCTGTTAGCCTTAGCCTGCTCGTATGCGGCTTCGTTAGAAGTAAAGTGGCTGTTGACCTCAATGCGTATGCGCAGCGTGTCAGGTGCAACTTTCAAGGTGGCACTGCCACCAATCCTTATGGTATTTACTTGAGACATAGGGTAAATGCGATTATGAATCGGTCATCGTTTAGATAAGGTTCTCGCTGATTGCAAAGTTACGAAAATTTCCCGAGATTCCTGCAACTTTTTGATTGGGTGTGTCTCGCCCTGAAAAAAGTTGACTCCTAAAAGAGTCACAAGATGATTAAATTTCAAAGTCTGCCGAGACAGAAACGGCAAGCTATCCGCGACGAGGTGTTGCGCCTTTACGCAGAAA
>JAAVDE010000032.1 GCA_014801955.1 Bacteroides sp.
ACTCTAATGGTTCACCTGATAGTAGGCGACTGACTATTTTCAGCCGTTCTTCAAAGTTATGGTGTCTATACATAAAGCACCCCAAAAGTTTTGTGTCCAACTTTTGGGGTGCAGTTCAGTGAAAGTCAGGGCTTTGTTTTATGTTTTACAGCATATTACAAAAAGAGGCTATGCCTATTTTGACACAGCCTCTTCGGGGAAAATGAGGAGCGGGGTGGGGCGGGGGTTAGCGGCGCAGGATTTTTTTGCCGTTGACGATGTAGATGCCGGGCGAGGAGATGCGGCTCACGCGTCGGCCCTGGAGGTTGTAGATTACCGGGGCGGCGTCGGAGCCTGAGGCGCTGATTTCGTCGATGGCAACTGATTCCGACGGGTTTTCCTTGATTGCCAGCAGGGTTTGGTAGTGGGGCAGCAGGGCGTCGTAGGCTTGGTTGTAGTGGACGGGCAGGGTGTTCTGCGCGTTGAGCACTATTTCGGAGTTGCGGCTCTGGCGAAGGGCGGCGGCGATGTCGGGCTCGTTGGAGTCGGGGTAGTATTCGGTGTTGGGAACGGAGGTGGCATTGTAGGTGGCCAGTCCGAATTCGCTGACAACGAAGTAGGCGTGGTTGTTGCTGGTGCCGCAGGTTTCGTCGGCCGGCGAGCGGCGGTTTTTGTTGACCGTGAAGCGGATGAAGGCCGTTGCGGCGGGAACTTCGAAGGTTTCGGATTCGAAGCTGGCGGCGCGGGTCGTTGGCAGAACGGCGTCGAGCACCTGAGCCGTGGTCCAGGTCTGGCCGTCGGCGGAGTATTCGATAACGGCTTCGACCGGGGCGTAGATGTTGTTGTCCTGGTTGCGGGTCTGGTAGGTCAGAATCAGGTGGGTAGCTTCGGCTTCGGTGGGCTCGGGGAGACGGACAGTGATGTAGTGGTCGAGGCCGTCTGTCGTGTTGCCGCTGTAGGTGCTGTGGAAGTGGGTGTTGGGGTCGTTGTCGAAGAGCACTTCCCAGCTCGACAGACGGTCAACAGTGTTGCCGCCGGTATATTCGGCGTTGGTCGAGTAGTGGTCAGCGGTCAGCGCCAGCGGGGTTATCTCTTCGCTGTTGGAGCCGATTTCGTCGGCCAGGTTGCGCGTCTGGTCAATGAGTTCGCGCAGGCGCTCGGTGGTGCGGTTCATTGCGTTGAACAGGGTTGAGTAGCTTGCGCGGAGCTGCTCGGTTGCGTCGTCGAGCTGTTCGATAGTCGGTTCGGCTTCGAGAACTTCCTTGGCCTGCTGAACCAGGTCGTAGAGCTCGAGCATCATTTCGGGCTCAACGAAGGTGAAGTGCTCGGCGGGGAAGGCGGCGACTATCGGTTCGGACTGGCCGTTGGGCGAAATGTTGATGGTGCCGGCCTGGCTGAGCAGCGCTTCGGAGCGCTCAATCATGTCGGTCAGGGCGAAGCGGTGGGCCTTCTGCTCGGCGTCGTCGATGAGCTCGAGGGTCCATTGCGAGGCGTCGGCATCGGTTGTCCAGCGAACGATGCGGTTGTTGCCGTCGGCGTGGATTGCGCGGTGGTTGTCGGTGATGTCGGCGGCCAGCGAAATCAGGCCGGCGCCCAAAACGCGGGGAGTGAACTTCTGCGGTTCGTCCGAGAGGGGGAGCGGAGTAACGTCGGCCGAGGGGATGCGCATGTATTTGTGGGTCGAGATGCTTTGGATGTAGAAGGCGGTCGTGTCGCCGTCGGCCGGAGTTATGAAGCTCCATTGCTGGGACTCGTTGGCGATGTCAACGTTGGCGCCGGCTACCGGCACTGCCGTCTGGGCGTTGGCGGCGGGCTGAATGCCGTAGGCGCCCTTGAGCTTGTTGTAGGTGAACACGTAGATGCCGCCCGGCTGCAGACCGATGGTGTTGTCGGCGTTGATGGCGATGGATTCGGCCGATGTTACCCGGTTGTTGAGCATCAGGAACAGGTCTGGGGCGTTGGTCGCGGTCAGCTCGCCGTTGTCAGCGATGGTTTTGACGGAGTCACGGGTAGTTTTCAGGTCGGCAACCAGTTCGGGCTTGATGTAGCCGACTTTGCGGTTGGTGAAGTCGGCCTTTGCCAGCATGGAGTCGGCACGGTCGAGCAGCTCGGCAATGATTGCGGCCTGGGTGCTGAGCGAGCCTTCGCGAACGGCGTCGAGAACCTTGATTTCTTCGTTGTTGCCGGTAACTACGTTGAAGGTGGCCTGGCCGGCAGCGATTTTGTCGGCTGCTTCAGCTGAAACCTCAAAGGTGGTGTCGTTGGCGAAGCCGATGAGCTTGCCGGCGTTGTCGTAGATGATGAAGCCTACACCGCCGGTGGCACCGCTGACGGTGACTGTCGTGCCGGTAAGGGTGAACTGATAGGTGCCGCTAACGGTGTCGGCGCCGGGCGCGAAGTCTTTGAGGGCGCCCATAGTGCCGGCGTCGGCGGGCTCACACCAGTTGGCATAGCCGGGCTTGGTCGAGCCGACGCGGTCGTCGATGAAGATTATGGAGGTGTTCTTTTCCCAGCCGTTTTCTTCGGCCAGGGTAGCGACCTCGGCTTTCCATTCGGCAACGTCTTCTTCCGACAGGTAGGTATAATAGGTGTTATAGTCGTCGATAAAGAAGCCGTCTTGAGGAATGAAGAAGCCCCATGATTCAAAGAAGTCGGTCAGGTCTTCGCCCGCGGCCATGCAACACATCTTTGCGAAGTGCAGCAGGTCGTCCTTGGCGTTGACATGGCTGGAGTTGCCTTTCTGAAGCGGGTTGTCGCGCAGCAGCTCATAGAGGCGGGGATAGAATTTTTTGTTGTGGCCGGTGGCGTGGTAGTAGAGCCAGAGCTGGAACCACATGCGGGTCGTTCCCCAGGTGTCGTGCTGGTGGAAGTTGTAGCCTTTGTTGAAAAAGTCGGTCTGAACCGAGGGGAGCGACGCGCGCGAGGTTTTGTCGCCGCGATAGAAGAGGGCAATGTTGGAGAACACGTTGTTGCTCTCCTCGGTGGTGCCGACGATTTTCATCGGGCCCTGGTTCATGTGGCCGAACTCGTGGGCCGGACCCCAGAGGTCCATGGTCGGGAACTCCATGATGATGGAGCGAAGGGTGGTGACGTTATAGGTCGTGCGATACCAGGTGGCGCTCATGAAGCCGGTGGTTGTCGATATGCCCATCAGGCGGTTGTTGAAGTAGAGCGAGTAGTCCGACGGAGCTACGTTGTCGCCCTCCAGCGGGTCATACCAGTCGCGTCCGGCGGCCTTTTCGGCGCGGATAACGTCGTCGCTCATCAGGCCCATGACCAGCTGTTCGGCAACGAACATGTCGTCCCACGCCTTCATCGTGGCCACCAGGTCGAAGTTGCCGGCGGCATATTCTTCGGGCGACAGCAGGTTCATCAGGCCGTCGTGGTCGTTGTTGTCGCCGTCGAGAACGTTGAGGAAGTGGAGATAGAGCAGGCAGTGCTGCGAAATCAGGCAGAAGCGCGGATGGCGGGCGCGTTCGCGGTAGTAGAACCAGTCGTCGTTCGTGTCGGGCGTGTAGAGCGCGTCGCCGGCCGAGTTGAAGAACCCGTTGATCGAGCCGCCCTCTATGTGGATTTTAATGTCGTCGAAATCGGTCAGCGGACGCAGGCGCGTGCGGCCCTGGTTGGTGCTGACGGTGTAGTAAACGACCATCTGGGAGCCGTCTTCGGCGCAGGGAACGATGTTGAGACCCTCGTGGAGTTCAATGCCGTCGGTGTAGACGTTGAGCTTGTCAACGTTGTCGGCAAACGTTCGCGGAGCCATGTAGAGCGTGGAGCCGTCGGCCGCGCCCTTCTCAACCATGACGTAGAGCGTCGAACCGGCGTCGGCAACAATGCCGGTCGGGTTATTGAGGTTAGTATAGGCCTGAATACAGGTCATGTTCGAAACGCGGTCACATTCCGAATAGGGCTCAATCATTTGAACGCGAAATTTCTTGGCGTGGTCGCTGTCCCAGTGAATGTCGGGGTCGGTCGGGTTGGTTTCCGACCAGTCGCCGGTGCGCACTTTCAGAACCATCCGGCGCAGAGTCTCGGGGAGCGCCAGGTAGGCCGCGCTCTGCTCGATTTGCTCAACGCTCATCGACTCGTAGGCAGAATTGAGAATCGTGCAGGTCTTGTCGGCGAAAATCTCGCCCAGCGGGCCCTCGATGCCTTGCTGAACAACGTATTGCCACCCCTGGCGTCGGGCGGCGATGTCGGCCTCGGTGATGTCGGACTGCAGGGAGAAGACCCACATTGTCGGCACTGCATTGGTGTTCCAGCAAACAACCGAGCCGCCGGCTGCCTCATGGGCGTAGCCGTAGGTCTTGCGGGCATCGGTGAAGTCTACGACGCTCAGCGGCTCAAAAACAAAGCCACGGTCCATCAGCCGGAAATCCATGATGGAACGGTCGGGGTCGGGAGTCGCCGAATTAACCACGCTCCACTGCGCGCTGGTTGCCATTGAGCTCATCAAAGCGCTGCCGCTCTCATAGTTACGCAAAATGAAGCCATTACCGTCGGGCGCCGCCTCGGCCAGCCAGAGCTGGCTGTCGTCGCCGGCATTGGCCGTCGCGCCGATAGCCTTGTTCATCGCATTGTGGGTCAGCGCGTGGCCGTAGCTAACATTTGTTATATGATAAACGCGGTTCGCCTCAATCGTATAATTAGGATTCGGCCACTTCGCGCGCTCGGCCTCAACAGCCGCCGCGTCATACTCATCAACGAGATTAGCATACCACTTGGAATTATCATGCGCCTTCCCCCAGGAATATAGGCGATTGTTATCGTCGCCGTGGGCATAATTGCGCGAATCGGGATCAACACCCTGCGGCCAAATCAAAAACAGATTCGAATTCTCAACCTCGGCTTCGAAATTCAAAACCGTGCTCCCCGTGACGGGATACTCCGTGCAAGTCCAAAAAGCGCCGGTGCGCAGTGGCGAGTTCAAATAATTGCCGGTTAGTAGATTACGGAAATAATAACCGCTGCCGTCAGCCGTCGGCTCCGTTACCCAGAGCTGAGCCTTGGCCGAAGCGTCAGGCTCAACGCAAGTAACATTGCCCGCGCCGTCCGTAGCCATAAAAGCCGTGCCTCTGGCATAATTCACAAACTGATACACCCGGTTCGGCTCAATCGGCTTCGACTCCCAATGCCGGCGATATTCAGCCATTGCGTCATCGGAAACCTCAACCGGCGAAAAACTCCAGCGCGAAGCATCAGCCGCCGGTCCCCAGCAGCTGACCTTAGTGCCTGCCCCGCCATTGCCGTGGGCATAACCGTCCTGAATCACCGAATGAGTTTCAGGACTATAACCATGAGCCTGAATCGACGTGTTATCCAACTCATCATTCAAAATAAACGACATAGTATCCTCGTCGGGCTCCGACGTCAGCGACATTTCCCAATAGCCGCCCTTAACGATCGGCGACGTCATATAAGTTCCGCGTTCCAACGCACGCAGATAATAACCTGACCCCGACGCATTGCGCTCGGCCAGCCACAGCTGATAAGGATTCGACTCATCGGCGCGGGCGATAGTAACATTCGTCGTACCCGACGAAGCCGTCATAACCAAAGAATTATAGCGGTTAGTGATTCTATACACCCCTCCGTCAACAAGGTCAACGACCGCCGAAGCCGACAGACCCGACAACAAAAAAAGAGATGAACAAACGATTGATTTAAGGTTCATATGTGATAAATTAATGATAATAAGGACGGACTCAATAAGATAAATCCAATGCAAAGGTACGCAAAAAATCCGAAAAAACGCCCCAAACGAAAAAAAATCAAAAAAAATCCTCAAAAAATTTGCACACCTCAAAAAAACTTCCTAACTTTGCACCGTTCAAAACAACCAAGGTGCCATAGCTCAGTTGGTAGAGCAAAGGACTGAAAATCCTTGTGTCCCCGGTTCGATTCCTGGTGGCACCACAGTAAAAATCGCTAATGATCTAATTTGCAGATTGTTAGCGATTTTTCATTCAACCCAAATCGGACGAGTTCCCTATAAAGTTACCTATAACACCACCCTCTAAACCCTACTGAACGGTACTCAACCGACCTGAATAAGTCGAAACTGAATTCTTTAACAATTATTAATATAAAGTGAGTTATATCTCCAACTATCTTCTTTTAATCATTCATTATGGACTGGAATCAGAGAAGTAATAATAATTTTACCACATCAGCGGATGGAAAGAAATTGGTAAAATTTGATTTCTGTAATAGTATTGCTATTGTCCCAGATAGGATAGAAATAATTGGCAAATACGCTTTCTTTGCTGCAAATATTAATGATTCTTGGATACTTCAAAAAGTTGTTCTCCCAGAAAGTGTAAGGGTGATAGAAGAGAACGCATTCTCTGATAATAAGAACTTAAAAGAAATTAATATCCCCGATTCAGTAATAGAAATACAAAAAGATGCTTTTCAAGAATGTCATAAATTGAAAAGTATTCAACTACCCGAGGGGTTGACTTCAATTGAACATGGAATTTTGGCAGGATGTAAGTCTATCCAAGCCATAAATCTTCCATCAAGTTTAGTGATAATTAAGGAACATGGACTTTTTGGATTAGATAAAATAATTGACTTATATGTACCTGAAGGAGTTAAAGAGATAGGAGACTGTGCCTTCGCTTTAAACACTTTAATGGAAAGTATTTATTTACCCTCTACTTTAATGAAAATAGGTACTAATATTTTTGATAGATGTACATCTTTAAGAAAAATATATGTACACCCCAATTGCATTGAATATCGTATATATAATGACATAATATTAAATCGTAATGGAACAGAAATAATCTGTGCTATTAAGAATTTTAGAAATCGGAATATTACCATCCCCAACGGTGTTAAGTCCATTAACGAACGAGCTTTTGCATATTCTAATATTCATACCGTTAACATCACATGTACGGTTAAATCAATTTGGCAGTGTGCTTTTGAAGCATGCAAGGATTTAAAGTTCGTATACATCCCAGATTGCGTGGCATTCTATGGGTGGGGTCATTTTGAATATTCTGCGGTTGAAGAAATCCGTTTACCCAATGATATGGAGGAGATCCCCCCGTCGTTTTTAGCTTATACAAACCTCAAATCAATAGATTTTCCTGTGAAAATTAAGGATATAAAAGAAGGAGCATTTGCAGGAACCCCTATTAAACAATTATCCTTGCCAAGGAATACAATGCTTTTAGGCAAACATGCCTTTTCAAGATGTAAACAGTTGGTTGATGTAAACCTAAATTGTGGACTAAAAACAATATCAGATGGCTGTTTTTCAGAATGTACTGCACTTAAAACGATCACCATCCCTGAAAGTGTAGAAGAATTAGGGAATAATTGTTTTTCTTTATGCTATAATTTAAAGGAAATTCATTTTAGGACAGATAATCCAACAAAGAGACTCGTAGATAATCTTGATCTTTTAAGATTCTATGGTATACGTCCACGAATATATGTCCCAATAGGGTGTTCTTCTAAGTTTCTAAAAAGTGGATTACCACGGTATTTTGAGATAGTTGAAGAATAAATGTATCAAATTTTACTAATTTAAGGAGTCGGATATGTCTGTCAAACACACACTATTAACTCACATTCCGTATCATATATAGTTCATATATAGTATAGGCAAAAACGCCACAGGCTATACTTTGCATATGTAGTCAGCTTTCTTGTAAACATATATGATATATCTCATAAATTATAGCAGGCTCTATGAATACTGATTATACTATGAAATAGATTCAAAGACAAAACTAGATAATCAAACTCATTTAACCCCGATTCTTGACGCGAGGGCGTTTGTCTCGCCCTGAAAAAAGTTGACTCCTAAAAGAGTCACAAGATGATTAAATTTCAAAGTCTGCCGAGACAGAAACGGCAAGCTATCCGCGACGAGGTGTTGCGCCTTTACGCAGAAAC
>JAAVDE010000033.1 GCA_014801955.1 Bacteroides sp.
CGGGAGAGTAGGTAACCGCCCCTTCCCACAGAGCCGGACTCACACCGAGTCCGGCTCTTTCTTTTTTTATTAGACCAATTGGACTAATAAGACTAATTAGGCAAATTGGGTAAATTGGACTATTTTTTGCGGATTTCGGGAGATATTTTGGCAAGTTACATTGTTTATTGCTTTTTTTTTATTAACTTTGCATTCATGATATCATATTTTAGATTTTTTTCACGATAATATTATCCAATCATATCATATGCGCATAAAATTTATTGGAGTTTTGCTTTTAGGAACCGCTTTGTTTTTAGGTTCCTGTTCGACTCCTAAGAATATATCCTACTTCCAGGATGTTCAGAATGGAACTATTGTTACGACTGAGCAGCAGCTCGACATCAAGCTCAAGCCCGAAGATAAGCTGACTATTATGGTTTCTTCGTCGGAGCCTGCCCTTGCCCAGCAGTTTAACCTGGTTCAGGTTCAGAATCGTCTTGGTTCCACGACAAGCACAACCAAGTCGACCAGTTCGATCAACAGCAACGGCCAAATGATGTCTTATGAGGTAAACCGCGAGGGTAATATCAATTTCCCTGTGCTTGGCACTATCCACGTTGCCGGTTTGAACCGTTATCAGGTTGCCGAGCTGATTACTGACAAAATCAAGGAGGGCGGTATGATTAAGGATCCCATTGTTATCGTTGACTTCTCGAATACCGGAATTTCGATTCTCGGCGAGGTCTCGTCTCCGGGACGCTATGAGTTCAATAAGTCCAACCTGACTATTGTTGATGCAATTGCTATGGCGGGCGATTTGAAGATGAACGGTGACCGCACCGAGATTCTCGTTATGCGCATGGATGGCAACGGCGTTCAACAGGGTTACCGAATTAACCTGCTGGATATGCAGCAGCTGGCCAATTCGCCGGTCTACTACCTGCAGCAGGATGATATTATCTATGTTCAGCCGAATGCTAAGGCCAAGCGCGAAACCACTCCGAACGGCAACACTCCCTATACCCCGTCGTTCTGGATGTCGCTTACTTCGTTTGCAATCACTTTGGTAACGTTAGTTCTCACTTTCGCTAAATAATTTATCTATGGAAAACATCAGTAAAGAAACGACTACCCGCAAAAAGGCAATTTCAGCCGCAGGGACAGTGCCGTTGACCGACATATTTTTTATGACGCTTCGTCATTGGCCGTGGATTCTTCTTTCGGTGTTCATTTGTGTTGGTGTGGCCTATATGTATCTGATGGTGACGCCGAATATCTATACGCGTGCCGCCGAAATTCTCATTAAGGAAGAAACGCAGGTTAACGGCGTTAGCGGCGTTGACCTGAGCACCTTCGGTCTTAATTATCAGAGCAATACCAATATTCAGAACGAAGTGCTGAACCTGAAGGCCAAAGACCTGATGGAAGAGGTCGTTAACCGTCTGGAACTCGACGTTAACTACCTCAAGCCCGGACGTTTCCATAACGATATTGTTTATGGCGTTACCGTTCCCGTAAAAGTTGATATTGTTGATTTCCCCAAGGAACATAGCCTCTCGTTCGATTTGGATGTTAACGGCGACGGCAAGGTGACGATTTCCGACATGAGCGTCAACAAGGGCGAAAAACTCAAAACGAAATTTACCGGCAAGCTCAATGATTCGATTTCGACTCCGGCCGGTAAGATTGTTGTGCAGCCTACGATAGCTTATAAGAAAGGCGAGGATATAGAGCTTATCATCTCCAAGATTCCCACCTGGGTTGCCCGCGACTATTTTAACGACCGTCTGTCGGTTGTTCTGTCGAGCACCGACGCGTCGATTCTTCGACTGTCGCTATCCGATTTGTCGGTTCCGCGCGCCGATGATGTCCTGGCCACTCTGATTAATGTTTATAACGAAAACTGGATTCACGACAAGAACCAGATTACCGTTTCGACAACGAACTTCATCAACGAGCGTCTTGATGTTATCGAGCGCGAACTGAGCCACGTCGATTCCGATATATCTGCCTATAAATCGGCAAATATGATCACTGACGTGTCGGCTGCCGGACAAAGCTATATGAGCCAAAACCAGGCTAACGAGGCTGCAATGTTTGATTTGAGCAATCAGCTTTCGCTCGCCCGCTACATGCGCTCCTATCTCATGTCGGACATGAGCAAGGATCAGCTGCTCCCCTCCAGCTCCGGCCTGTCGAGCTCGACTGTTGGCGGCCTGATTAACGAGTATAACCGCACAGTTCTTGACCGCAACTCACTGCTGGCCAGCTCATCGGAAAACAACCCTCTGGTTCAGAAACTCAACACTCAGCTTGCCGGTCAGCGCGCCCTGATTATCCGCACCGTTGACGGCGAGATTGAAGCCCTGAGCGCCCAGCTGGAGTCGCTGCGCAAAAACGAAGTTAAAACCACCGCGAAACTCCAGGCAAACCCGACGCAGGCCAAAGAACTCCTCGAAGTGGAGCGCCAGCAGAAGGTTAAAGAGGCCCTGTATCTCTTCCTGCTCCAGAAGCGCGAAGAAAACGAGCTGACTCAGGCATTTACCGCCTACAATACCCGCATCGTCAACCGCCCGGGTCCGTCGACCGTGCCTACCACTCCCGACCGAGGCAAGATTCTGGGCATCGCATTCCTGATCGGTCTCCTGATTCCGTTTGGCGTAACCTACGCCAGAGAGGCGCTCAACACTACCGTTCGCGGCCGCAAGGATATTGAAGACCTCACTATTCCGTTCCTCGGCGAAATCCCCCTTTATGGCAAAAACCGCGAGAAAGGCAAATATGGTCGTGACAAGCTGACCAAGGCCATCGTTGTCAAGGGCGGCAAACGCGACGTTATCAATGAGGCGTTCCGCGTTTTGCGCACCAACCTTGAATTTATGAAGATTCACAAGGATGAGGCCGACGTCGTTGCGCTGACATCGTTTAACCCCGGTTCCGGTAAGTCGTTCCTTACGATGAACCTCGCAACCGTTCTTTCGCTCAAGAACAAGAAAGTTGTTGTTATCGACGGCGACATGCGCCACGGCTCTTCGTCGGCCTACATAGGCTCGCCCGAGACCGGTCTGTCGGACGTTCTCAACGGCTCGATTCCTAACGTTGAAGACGTTATTGTTCACACCGAAAACAACCCGAACCTCGACGTGATTCCTGTCGGCACCGTGCCCCCGAACCCCACTGAGCTGCTCGAAACCCCGCGCCTGTCGGAAATCCTGGCCAAGCTGCGCAAGGAATATGACTACGTCATTATTGACTGCCCGCCTATCGAGGTGGTTGCCGACGCGCAGATTATCGACAAGCTGGCCGACCGAACAGTGTTCGTGCTCCGCGCCGGACTGCTCGAGCGCTCCATGCTCCCTCAGGTTGAAAAACTCTTCGACGATAAGAAATTCAAAAATATGGCCACCATTCTCAACGGCACTGAGGCCGCCGGAGGCCGCTACGGACGTTATGGCCGCTATGGCTACTATGGCTATTCCTATCGCTACGGCTACGGCTATGGTTACGGCTATGGCTACAACTACTCGTCGGGCGACAAGGGTAAATCGTCCCAGAAATCGTGAACCCGCTAATTCTCGATGTCATTTCTATCGAACCTATTCCAAAGTGCCAAACCGTTGTCGCTCGCCGCGGCAACGGATTGGCATTGCCATATACTCCCCGGAGTTGACGACGGCGTAGACAATCTCGAGGAGTCGCTCGCCATACTCGGCCAGTACGAGCAGGCCGGCTACAAGACTGTTTGGCTGACTCCGCATATCATGGAAGACGTTCCAAACACGACCGAACGCCTCCGCCGCACCTATGAGCGCCTGCAGCAGGCCTACACCGGGCCGATTCAACTCCGGCTGGCGGCTGAGAACATGCTCGACTCGCTTTTTTCCGAACGCCTCGAGGCCGGCGACGTGCTCCCAATCGGCAACAGCAACACCCTGCTGGTAGAGACCTCATATTTCTCCGCTCCATACCGATTCCACCAGACCCTCGACAAAATCAAGTCGAAAGGCTACTTTCCGCTGCTGGCCCATCCCGAGCGCTATAACTACATAAACGACATGAGAACCTATCGCGAACTCAAAGACAAGGGAGTTCGCTTTCAGATGAATCTTCTGTCGCTCTGTGGCCACTACGGCCCGATGGTCAAGGAAAAAGCCATTAAACTGCTCAACACCGGAATGATTGACCATTGCGGCACTGACCTTCATCGCCGCGAGCATATCGAAATTATCCGCACAATGAAACTCCCGTCGCGCATTCTCGATAAGCTCGAACCGCTTCTGCGTCCATAACTAAATAAACCGCGCGCACAACAATGAAAATTATACTTCTTTCGGGAGGTTCAGGCAAAAGGCTATGGCCCCTGTCAAACGATGCCCGCTCAAAACAGCTGCTCAAGGTGCTTTGCGCCCCCGGCGGCGAAAAAGAGTCGATGATTCAGCGTATTGTGCGCCAGATTCGCGAAACCGGGCTGACCGACGAAATCGTCGTTGCCATCGGCGCCAAGCAGCGCGACGCTATCGAGCTGCAGTTGGGCGACGAAATCACCATCGTTGCCGAGCCGAGCAGCCGCCACACGTTTCCCGCCATAGCCCTTGCGTGCAGCTATCTGGCCGAGCAGGGAACACAGGCCGACGAACCGATAATCGTTGTTCCGTCCGACACGTTTACCGACAACAGCTACTTCCAATCGATCCGGGAAATGGCCGATGCGGTTACTCGCCGCGTTGCCGACCTGGTTCTGATGGGGATCGAGCCGACCTATCCGTCGACCCGCTACGGCTACATCCTTCCCGCCGAACATTCCGGCTCAGACCCCGTTGCCGTTAAGAACTTCATTGAAAAACCCTCGGCCGAAGTTGCCGAGCGGCTGATTGCCGCCGGCGCCCTGTGGAACGGCGGCGTGTTTGCATTCCGCCTCGGCTACCTGATGGACATTCTTCAGCGCATGATGCCCGGCGCCGACTACCGCACCCTGCGTGCCAACTATGAAGCGATGCCCAAAAGCAGCTTCGACTACGCCGTTGTTGAGAAGTCGGAATCGATTGCAGCCGTTGTTTATCGCGGGCGCTGGAAAGACATCGGCACCTGGAACTCGCTGACCGAAGAACTCAGCGAGCGCGTTCACGGCAACGTTAAGTCCGAAGCCTGTGACGACACCTATATTATCAACGAACTCGAAATTCCGCTGGTTTGCCTTGGCGGAAAAAACATGGTGGTCGCCGCCTCGCCCGACGGCATTTTAGTTACCGAGCGCGGCCTTTCCGAGAACCTCAAGCACCTGGTCGACGGCCTGGGCAAGCGCCCGATGTATGAAACGCGCCGCTGGGGTGAATATAAAGTCATCGACTCCGTTGAATACCCCGACGGCTACTGCGCCCTGACCAAGCGCCTGACCCTTCAGCCCGGCAAAAACATCAGCTATCAGCGCCATAACTGCCGGACCGAAGTCTGGACCTTTCTCAGCGGCCAGGGCGAGATAGTTCTCAACGGCCGGCGCAGCCCCGTTAACCGCGGTGACGTTTTCACCATTCCAAAGGGGATGCTCCACGGCCTGCGGGCCATTACGCCGCTGACGTTCATCGAAGTCCAGTCGGGCACCAACCTCGTTGAGGAAGACATTGAGCGCTTCGACTTTGAATGGTAACAACAGCTTTTGCCCTATGAAAGGAATTGTTCTTGCCGGAGGCTCCGGAACCCGATTGTATCCGATAACCAAGGGCGTGTCGAAGCAACTTTTGCCTGTCTACGACAAGCCGATGGTCTACTACCCGATTTCCACGCTGATGCTCGCCGGCATCCGCGACATCCTCATTATCTCCACCCCCGACGACCTCCCCTCGTTTCGCCGACTACTGGGCAACGGCGAAGACTTCGGCGTTAACTTCACCTATGCCGAGCAGCCGAGCCCCGACGGCCTGGCCCAGGCCTTCATTATCGGACGCGAATTTATCGGCGATGACTCAGTCTGTCTGGTTCTCGGCGACAATATTTTTCATGGTGCAGGCTTCTCGTCGATGCTCAAAAACGCCGTTGAGGACGCCGAGACCCGCAATCTCGCTTCGGTTTTCGGTTATTGGGTCAATGACCCCGAGCGCTATGGCGTCGCGCAGTTCGACGAAAACGGCAACTGCCTTTCAATCGAAGAAAAACCGAAGAATCCGCGCAGCAACTATGCGGTTGTCGGGCTGTATTTCTATCCCAACAGCGTTGTTGACATCGCCGCCGGCATTCGCCCCTCGGCGCGCGGCGAACTGGAAATAACCTCCGTTAATCAGGCATATCTCGCCGCCGGGCAACTCAAGGTTCAGACCCTGCCCCGCGGCTTCGCGTGGCTCGACACCGGCACCCACGACTCGCTGGCCGACGCCTCCATCTACGTTGAAGTCCTCGAAAAACGTCAGGGCCTGAAAATCGCCTGCCTCGAAGGCATTGCCTTTCGCCAGGGGTGGATTTCCAAAGAAAAAATGGCCGAACTGGCGCGTCCGATGCTCAATAATCAATATGGTCAATACCTGATGAAGGTTATCGACGAAATGGACCGCACCGGCCTTCAGAACCTATCCTGACGACACACAGACACATGCAGATTATCAAAACCGAAATCCCCGGCGTCGTTATTCTGGAACCGCGTGTGTTTGCCGACCCGCGCGGCTACTTTTTCGAGGCCTTTTGTGAGCGCGACTTCCGCGAGCAGGTTGCCGACGTTGACTTTGTGCAAGACAATGTTTCGCTCTCGACGCGCGGCGTTATCCGCGGGCTGCATTTCCAGCGTCCGCCCTTTGCGCAGGCCAAGCTGGTCAGCTGCCTCCAGGGGCGTGTAATCGACGTAGGCGTTGACTTGCGCCGCTCGTCGCCAACCTTTGGCCGCCATGTTGCCGTTGAACTCTCGGGCGAGAACCATCGCCAGCTGTTTCTGCCGCGCGGTATTGCCCACGGTTTTGCCGTGCTCTCCGACTCGGCGCTGTTTCACTACAAGTGCGACAACTACTATGCGCCGGCCTCCGAGGCGGGAATTTCCATTCTCGACTCATCGCTCGGCATTGACTGGCAAATTGACCCGGCACAGGCCGTGCTCTCCGAAAAAGATATGAAAAATCCGCTGTTCAGCGACTTTGATTCTCCGTTCTGACCGATGAAAAATATTCTGATAACCGGCGGCGCAGGCTTCATTGGCAGTCATGTTGTCAGGCTGTTTGTTACCAAGTATCCTGACTACAATATCGTTAACCTCGACAAGCTGACCTACGCCGGCAACCTCGCCAACCTAAAGGACGTTGAAAACCGCCCGAACTACACTTTTGTGAAGGCCGACATCGCCGACCTCGACCTGATGCGCAGCATTATCCGCGACCACCGCATCGACGGCATTATTCATCTGGCCGCCGAGAGCCACGTTGACCGCTCCATCCGCGACCCCTTCACGTTTGCACGCACCAACGTTATGGGCACCCTTTCGCTGCTCCAGGCCGCCAAAGAATATTGGGAATCGCTTCCCGAGGGCTTCAACGGCAAGCTGTTCTACCACATTTCGACCGACGAGGTCTACGGCGCCCTTCAGCTCAACCGCCCCGACGGCGTCGAGGCCCCGTTCAGCACCCGCGCCTCATCGGAACGCGAGCTCGCCTTCGGCACCGACTTTTTCACCGAGGCGACGGCCTATAATCCCCATTCGCCATATTCCGCGTCGAAGGCCTCGAGCGACCATTTCGTGCGCGCCTATCACGACACCTACGGCCTGCCGACCATCGTTACCAACTGCTCCAATAACTACGGCCCGTATCAGTTCCCCGAAAAGCTCATTCCCCTCTTTATCAACAACATTCGCCAACGCAAACCGCTGCCCGTCTATGGCCGCGGCGAGAACGTTCGCGACTGGCTCTTCGTTGAGGACCACGCCCGCGCCATCGATCTGATTTTCCATCGGGGCAAGGTGGCCGACACCTACAATATCGGCGGCTTCAACGAATGGAAAAACATTGACCTGATTAAAGTTATTATCAAAACCGTTGACCGCCTGCTCGGCAACCCCGACGGCTATTCGCTCGACCTGATAACATACGTTACCGACCGCCCCGGCCACGACATGCGCTATGCAATCGACTCGCGCAAACTCCAGTCCGAACTCGGCTGGGAACCGTCGCTGCAGTTCGAGGAAGGCATTGAAAAGACCGTTCGCTGGTATCTGGCCAACGAACAGTGGGTCAACAACGTAACCTCCGGCGACTATCGCCGTTACTACGAAGAAATGTATTCCAACCGCTGAATTGCTTCTATTTCAGCAATTCCAGCAACTCTTCGGGCGAAATTCCGCTCAGCTCCAGCTTGCGTCGCAGCTCGGGAACCGTTGAATTGATGAACTCGCGGCGAAAAAAGGCCGTAATCCGCTCGGAGGCGTCGGGCGCAACGTAGTAGCCCAGCCCGCGGCGCTGAAAAATTATGCCCGAATCGCTCAAATCGTCGTAGGCCTTCATAACGGTCCGGTTATTGACCGCCAGCTCAACGGCCAGCTCCTTGGTCGACGGAATCCGCTCCGACGCCGCCCATGCACCGCTGCGAATCCGGGCGATGCAATGGTCGGCGACCTGTCGGAAAATCGGTTTGTCGGCTGAAAATTCCTTCATAGCTGTTTGCGGCAAATGGCGCGTGTGGTCTTGTAGGCTACGAAGATGAACGCAACGGTCCAGAACGCAAGGAAATAGGGCACGAACATTGCCATATAGCTCTGCATTGTTGCTTCAACCGGAATGGAGTGGGGATCGGTCAGCGCCGACAGCAGCCCGACGATGAAGCCGAGAATGCCGTTGATAAACATAAACCCGAGGGCTGCGCCAACGGCCTTGAGCGCGCGATGGCGCCGGGCGGCAAACACGGCCCAGAGGGCAGCACACTGACTCGTCAGTGCCGATAGGATTGTCATTAAGATGAACGGGGAAGTCAGTTCGACCCTTATCGGCACCGCCATGACCGACACGGTCGGTTCCCTGCCAACGATGACCCCATAAATGTCGAGCGGCAGAAACAGCAACGGAACGCCGATAAACATCATCAGGAAAATCGCCTCGCACTTTTCCCAGCCCAGGGCGGGCAGCGAGTAAAAAGCCTCGCCGTTAGGTTGGCGGGTCAGGAAGCATGGCGCAAGCATGAACGCCCATGCCACTATCTCCAGCAGCCCGTTTGCCTTCAACCCGGCGGGGTCAGCTCCGAGATTGTGCATCATCAGCACCATTGCCACCGCCAGCAGCGGGTAGATTATCACCATCGGGCGCAGCGACGGCCAAAAGTATTTCATCACCATCTTTACGCGCTTCCAGCTGGTGCGGTCCGTGTTGGAGAGTATTTCAGAGGAGTTCATGATTGTTCTTCAATGCGAGATATAATAGTTCATAATCAATGGCGCTCTCTATCAGACCGGGGTTCGGGATGATGCTGTGAGTCTGGCCGTTGCGGTTGATTGAAAACAGCGCTTGGTCCGGAGCGGCGCCGCTGGTGGTTACGAAAGCCAGGCGCTCGGTAATTTCGTCGACCGAAGCGTTCAGTAGCAGTTGCCCCCGGTCGAGCACCAGCAGTGAATCATAGAGCGGCATCAGGTCGCTGAAATTATGGGTGCTGATAATGACCGTTGCTTCCGGGTCAATGCTTCGCGCCATTATTCGCTGCAAAGCCTGCTTCGACTCGATGTCGAGGCCGGTAGCGGGTTCGTCGAGCAGCAGAATCGGCGTTCGGAGCGCCAGGGCGTAGGCCAGCGCGGCTTTCTGCCTCATGCCCATCGACATTGCCGTGAACTTCATTGCCGGATCGATGCCGAACTCGCCCAGATTCTTGGCCAGCAGCTCAGCCGACAGACTCGGGTAGAACTGGCCGTGGATGCTGACCAGCTCATTGATGTTGGCCGCCGGCAGCGCCATGTTGGCGCCCAGATAGAATATCTTCGACAATACCGAAGGCAGGCGGTGGCGCGTAGGACCGCCGTTGATCAGACACTTGCCCTCGGAGGGGAAGCGCAGGCCGTCGATCAGGTGGAGCAGCGTTGTTTTGCCCGCGCCGTTGGCGCCCAGCAGCAGGTGCACGCCGGGGCCGAACGTTGCCGAAACGTCGGTCAGCGCCCGGGTGCGCTTGCCGTAGCTGAAGCTGAGATTTTCGAGCTTAATTTCCATAGTAGGGCGTAACCGTGAAGCCTGCGCGACGTAGCTGTTCAATCAGGCCGTCGTTGCCGGGCAGATGTCCGCAGCCAACGGCGAGCAAAATGGTTTTTGAGGGCAAAATCTCCGCCAGCTTGGCCGTCCAGGCCGTGTTGCGGTCGGAAATCAGTCGTTTGAGGGTCTCTTTATCCATCTGGTCGGGGTCGGAAATCTCCTTTTCAATGGCCGCGATATTTTGGGTCATGTAGGCGTCGGTCAGCGTTTTGGCGTTTTCGGCGGCTTTGCCGTCGAGAATCTGCTTGACGCCCTCCATCAGCTCGCGGGCCTGGGTGGTCAGCGGGGCGCCCATCAGCAGGTCGAGCTGCTGCTCGATGGTTTCCATTGCAATAACCTCTTTCGATGCTTCGCGGCCCATGGCCTGCACCCGGCTGTCGAGCTGCTCGCCCGAGGCGATTGCCTGCACCATTTCCGGGGGCATGGTCGCCATCGTTTCCATCAGCGCCAGCTGGGTTGAGAGCGCCGCGGGCTTCAGCGGGCCTACGGCATCGATGCTCGCTGCCGGCCCCATGAATTTGGCCAGTACCGTCACCAGCGAGTCGGCCTGGGCCGGCGATAGCAAAACACTCAGCGTCGAGTCGGCCGGAGCCATCATATATTGCACCATCAGCTGGGCCTGCGCGGCCTGGTCGGCCATGTTGATTTCGCCGCCAACGGCCTCAACCGCGGCAAACGCCTCGTTGAACCCCTTGATGGAGTCGAGCATTGAAATCGGGGCGAGATGGTGGGTGCCGAGCAGGAACGATTCGCCCTTGGCGCCGTTGCCCGACACTTTCCAGAGCAGCTGGGCCTGAGCGCCCGCTGCAACCGCAACGAGCATGATTGCGAATGAAAGGAATCTTTTTAACATAATCGGAATAAGTTAATTGATAGGGTAGGGATTAATGGATGTGGTGTAGTGGTGCGCTTAACTACACCGCAAAGGTAGCCACTATTTTCGAAACTGCAAAATTTTTTGCCGGAAAATTCTATGAATCAAAAAAAATTCGTAACTTTGCAGCCGGAATTCCGTAATCGCTGGCGCGACGAAGAGGTGCGCGTTATGTTGCGGGTAGTATAAACTCTTAATTATCAATTAGTCACAATGGACTTGATTAAGATTGCCGAAGAGGCATTTGCCCAGGAAAAGAACTATCCCCGTTTCCAACCTGGCGACACCATCACCGTGGCCTACCGCATTAAGGAAGGTAACAAAGAGCGTATCCAGCAGTATCGCGGTGTAGTTATCAAAATTTCCGGCGAAGGCGCCAAGAAGCGCTTCACCGTTCGCAAGATGAGCGACAACATCGGCGTTGAGCGTATCTTCCCCATGGAGTCTCCCTTCATCGACTCAATCGTAGTTAATAAATATGGTAAGGTTCGCCGCGCCAAAATTTATTACCTGCGCAAACTCACCGGCAAAAAGGCCCGCATCAAAGAACGCCGCCTGAAAGCCAGCGAGCAAGCCGCTCTGAACGCTGCGAAGTAAGACTTAAAGGTTGCGCCTGTGGCTGCAACCTTTTTTATTTTCCGAACCTGATAATATGCAAGATATATGACCCCGAAAGTTTCCATCATAATGGGCTCGACCTCCGACCTGCCCATTCTCCGCAAGGCCGCCGATTTTCTCGACTCGATGGGCGTTCCGTTTGAAATGAACGCCCTGTCGGCCCACCGCACTCCGGCCCAGGTCGAAGAATTTGCGCGCGGCGCCGAAGCCCGCGGCCTGAAAGTTATCATCGCCGCCGCCGGCATGGCCGCCGCTCTGCCCGGCGTTATCGCCGCCATGACCCCGCTGCCCGTTATCGGCCTGCCCATCGACTCCACCCTCCAGGGCCAGGATGCGCTGCTGAGCATCGTTCAGATGCCTCCGGGCGTTGCCGTTGCAACTGTCGGCATCAATGCCGGACTGAATGCGGCAGTGCTGGCCGTTCAGATGCTGGCCCTGTCTGATTCCGAGCTGGCCGCGCGCCTGGCCGACTATCGCGCCGGCCTGTCGGCAAAAATCGTGAAGGCCAACGAAGAACTCTCGCAAATCAAATACACGCATAAAACCAACTGATTGATATAGAGAATGATTGACTTGTTCAATAATCGCCGCCGCAACTGCCGCGGAGCGCTCGTTGGCGGCACTGTTCGTATAGGCAACGGCGCGCCGGTTGCCGTTCAGTCCATGACCAACACGTCGACAACCGACGTTGACGGCTCCGTTGACCAGGTGGAACGCATCGCCGCCGCCGGCGCCGACCTGGTGCGCCTGACCGCCCAGGGCGTCCGCGAGGCGCAGGCCCTGGCCGAAATCAGGCCGCGCGTCAACGTGCCGCTGGTTGCCGACATCCACTTCAATCCGGCAGCCGCCCTGGCCTGCGCCGAGGTGGTCGACAAGGTGCGCATCAACCCCGGCAACTTCGTGCGCCCCGGCGCCGACATTGAGCAAGCCCTCATTCCTCTGCTCGAAATCTGCGAGCGGCGCGGCGTTGCGCTGCGAATCGGCGTTAACCACGGCTCTCTGTCGCCGGCCATAATGGAAAAATATGGCGACACGCCTGCCGGCATGGTCGAGAGCGCCATGCAGTTCCTGCGCATATGCGCCCGCCGCGGGTTCCATAACATCGTTGTGAGCATCAAGGCGTCCAACACCGTCGTTATGGTGCAGACCGTTCGCCTTTTGGTCCGGACGATGGCCGACGAAGGACTGGAATATCCGCTCCACCTGGGCGTTACCGAGGCCGGCGACGGCGAAGATGGCCGCGTTAAGTCGGCCGTTGGTATCGGCGCGCTGCTCTATCAGGGCATCGGCGACACCATCCGCGTCAGCCTCAGCGAGGACCCCGAGCGCGAAGTGCCGGTTGCGCGCGCGCTGCTCGACCATATCGCTCCGAGCGCCGACGCTCCCGAAATCGAGGTTGCCTATGCCGCCGGTTTCGACCCCATTGCCCCGGCGCCGCTGCCTTCGCGCGCAGTCGGCAACGTTGGCGGCGGGCAACTGCCGGTAGTCGTGGGCCTCGACCCGATCGACGCCAAGACCGTCGAGCTCCAAGCCGACCTGCAGGCCCCGCTGCCCGAGGTGGATTCCGACGCCGTTATTATTCTCAGCTCCGACGCTCCAAACCGCGTCGGGCTCATTCAGGCCATGCGCCATCGCCTGCTGCGCGCCGGCATTGACAATCCTGTTATTCCGCGCCTGAGCTATCGGGCCGACGACCCGGACCTGAGCCTCCGCGCGGCTGCCGACTTCGGAACCCTGCTGCTCAACGGCCTGGCCGACGGCATTTTCATCGATGCGCCCGGCGCCGATACCTCTGCCCTGGGACTGAACATTCTGCAGGCCGCGCGTCTGCGAATCTCAAAAACGGAGTTCATTTCCTGTCCCAGCTGCGGCCGAACGCTCTTTGACCTCCAGTCAACGCTGCAGCGCGTAAAGGCTGCGACCTCCCATCTGCCCGGACTGAAAATTGCAATCATGGGTTGCATCGTTAACGGCCCCGGCGAGATGGCCGATGCGGACTATGGCTACGTTGGCGCCGCCGCCGGCCACATTTCGCTCTACCATCGCCGCCGCTGCGTTGAAAAGAACATTCCCCAGGAGCAGGCTATTGACCACCTCATAAATCTCATTAAGCAGAACGGCCAATGGACGGAACCCGGCTGCTGACCTTGCCCGGCGGTTTCAGGCTGGCTTATACCCACGCTCCGGGCTCGACGGAGTTTGCCGGCCTGACCGTTAATGCCGGCTCGCGCGACGAGCTGACGCCCGACGTCTACGGGTTGGCCCACATGGTGGAACACACTATTTTCAAGGGCACTCCGCGCCGCTCCGACGCCTATATACTGAATCGCATGGAGGCCGTTGGCGGCGAGCTTAATGCCTTCACGACCAAGGAGGAAACGACGGTCTACACCGCCGCTCCCGCCGGGAACCACCGCCGCTCGGCTGACCTCATCGGCGAGCTGGCGGCTCATGCCTGCTTTCCGGCGCGCAAAATGCAGCTGGAGCGCGAGGTGATTGCCGACGAAATCGACTCATATCTCGACTCGCCTGCCGAGGCTATATATGATTCGTTCGACGAGCTGATGTTTGCCGGCAATCCGCTGGCCCATAACATTCTCGGCACCAAGGAGTCGATTGCCGGAATTTCGTCGGAAACCTGTTGCGGCTACCTGCAGCGCGCCTTTACGCGCAGCAACTCGGTTTACTTCTATCTGGGCCCGGAATCGGAGGAGCGCGTTGCGGCAACGGTTGAGCGCGCTTTGGCCGACCTGCCTCTGAGCGGCGCGCCCGCCGCGCGCACTGCGCCGCAGCTGGCCGCCGGGTTCAGCGAGCGGCTCAACGCCGACCGCCATCAGGCCCATGCGCTGCTGGGAGTTCCCATCGGCGGGCTCCACGACGATAATCGCGCGGTCAACGCTCTGGCGGTCAATATTCTCGGCGGTCCGGGGATGAACGCCCTGCTGAATCTGCAATTGCGCGAGCGCCGCGGGTTGGTCTACACCGTTGAGGCTTCGACGGCGCTTTATTCCGACTGCGGGCTGATGACGATTTACTTCGGATGCGACCACGACGACCTCCGCCGCTGCCTGCGGCTGGTTTCATCGACGCTCAATCGCTTTGCCGACAAGCCGCTGACCCTTCGCGCATTGCAGGCCTATAAGCGGCAATATCTGGGGCAGCTCACCCTGGCGCTCGACAACAAGGAGCAGCGCGCAATCAATTCGGCGCGCGCCATGCTCCACGGCCTCACGCCCCCATCGCTCGCAGCCACCGCCGAGCGCCTGGAGGCTATTACGCCCGACATGCTCCGCGAAGCTGCCGAACGCCTGGCGTCGGCGCCGCAACGCACTCTGATTCTCTGCTGATCAGTCGCGGCGATAGGTTGCGAAGCGATAGGAGGGAACGGTTTGCGTCCACTCCGACGCCTCGGCCAGCGGCAGGGAGAAGTCGGGGAAAAAAGTGTCGGCATCGGCCGGCGACGCATCGATTTCAGTGAGCAGCAGCTCGGAAGCCGACTCAATGAATCGGCGATAGATTTCACCGCCGCCAATGATGAACACCTCTCCGGCATCGGCGCAGGCGGCCAGTGCCTGCTCGGGAGTGGGGTAGACCTCGGCGCCGGCGGGAGCGTAGTCGCTGCGGCGCGAAACAACGATGTTGCGCCGCCCGGGCAGCGGCCCTTTGGGGAATGATTCAAAGGTTTTGCGCCCCATGATGATCGGGTGGCCGAGCGTGAGCGCCTTGAATCGGCGCAGGTCGTCGGAAATGTGAAACAGCAGGTCGCCGCCGCGCCCGATGGCCCGGTTGGTGCAGACGGCTGCGATAATCTTAATTTTCGGTGTCATAGCTTTTGCAAATTTCCGAAAAAAAATGCGAACCGCCAAATTTTGCCGAATAGAAGAAATATGTGTAACTTTGCGCTCTGAAAAAATGAAGAGCCTCTTTGTTATCCTTATAGTGTTGCTGACCGCTGTCGGCCCCGTGGCTGCGAATCCCGATTCTATCCGGCGGGAGGCGACCGATTCGGTTCGCTTCACTCCCGGGCAGCTGATTGTTCCCGGCGCGCTGATAACCGTTGGCGCGCTCGGCGTCGGAGTCAAGCCGTTCAGGCAGGCGCGCATTTGGGTTAACAATGAAATCGGGGTTCACAATTGCTCTCCCGCCGACGATATTATCCGATACCTGCCGCTGGCCGGCTATCTGACTCTGGACTTTGCCGGCGTCAGGGCTCGCCGCCCGTTCATGGACAGGCTCGTTGCGGGTGCAACGGGCGCCATTATTGCAACCGCGCTGTGTGGCGGCCTTAAACTCTGCGTCAACGAGGCGCGCCCCGGCGGAGCGGGCCGCAGCTCCTTTCCGTCGGGCCACACGACAACCGCTTTTCTCGGCGCCGAACTCCTGCGCCTGGACTATGGCCCGCTGGTTGGCGCGGGCGGCTACCTGGCCGCGTCGACCGTCGGCGCGATGCGTATTCTCAATGGCCGCCACTGGCTCAACGACGTTCTTGCCGGCGCCGGAATCGGCATTCTGAGCGCCCGGGCGGCCATGTGGCTGCTGCCGTTCAATCGCCGCTGGCTCGGCCTGAATCGCCGCCGCGGCGAGGCGGCAGTTGTTGTGCCGGCCTTTTCGCCCGCAGATGGTTCGGCAATGATGACAGTTGCTCTTATTCTGTAAATCAGCGAGTTAACTGCTGCTCGAAATGTAACTGCCTGAAAGCCATGATTTATTTTTGCAGAAAATTTGCTTAATTCCCGAAAAATTCGGATATTTGCAGTCGCGTTAGCAGCCCAATAAGGGCGTTGAATGCAAAAGAAACAACATTTATTCCCAATAAATCAAAATAATAACCGACCCAACAATGACCAAAGCAGACATCGTTAGCGAAATCGCTAAGACAACCGGTATTGACCGCGCAAACGTACTCGTAACCGTTGAAAAGTTCATGGAAGTTGTAAAAGACTCACTGATCAGTGGCGAAAACGTTTATCTGCGTGGCTTCGGCAGCTTCATTATCAAGGTGCGCTCCGAAAAAACCGCTCGCAATATCTCCAAGAATACCACCATTGTTATCCCCGAACACAAAATCCCCGCTTTCAAGCCCGCCAAGTCGTTCGTGGAAGAGGTAAAGAAGTAATTCATCTCCCAACGCATTTTCAACCCAATCATTTTTAACCCCCAAAAGCTAACTACTATGCCCAGCGGAAAAAAACGCAAAGGCCACAAGATGGCCACGCACAAGCGCAAAAAGCGTCTGCGTAAGAATCGTCATAAGAAAAAGTAATCTTTTTCGACCGACGAATTGTTAAAGACATAGAGAAACTTTTGGGTCATAGGGGAACGCAAGCTCGCTTGCCCCGGCGCCCAAAAGTTTATCTATTTTTTTATTATCTGTTAAATTAACCCGAACGAACGATGAAAAGTGAATTAATTGTTGACGTGGCTGCCGACGACGTGTCGATTGCCCTGCTGGAAGACTCCCGCCTGGTGTCGCTCCAGAAGGAATCGCGCAGCGTCAGCTATGCTGTCGGCGACATTTACCTGGCCAAGGTTAAAAAGCTGATGCCGGGGCTGAATGCCGCGTTCGTCAACGTTGGCTATGAGAAAGACGCCTTTCTCCACTATCTCGACCTCGGGCCCAGCTTTGCATCCTATATCAGCGAAGTCGATCAGGCGCTTGACCCAAAGAAAGCCCTGCCCGAAACCGCTAAATTCCAACTCCTCCCCGACATTGACAAACACGGCTCCATAACCTCGCTGCTCCAGCCCGGCCAGCGCCTGCTTGTTCAAATCGTTAAAGAGCCGATTTCTTCCAAAGGTCCGCGCCTCACGACCGAAATCACCTTTACCGGGCGCAACATGGTGCTCGTTCCTTTCAGCAACAAAATCTCCGTAAGCACCAAAATCAGCACCGCCGCCGAAAAACAGCGCTTGAAAAAAGTTGTTGAGGCCATTAAGCCCGAAAACTTCGGCGTTATTATCCGAACCTCCGCCGAGGGCAAAAAAGTTGCAGAACTCAACCATGAAATGCGCGAGCTTGCCCGCCGATGGGACGAAACGCTCGAAAATGCCCGCAAGAATGCCGACAAGGCGCCGACGGTGGTCTACGAAGAAGCCGGACGCTCGGTTGGAGTGCTCCGCGACATTTTCAACCCCGAAACCTTCGAGGCAATCCACGTCAACGACCCCGAAGTCTATCGCCAGCTCCTGAGCTACGTTAATCTCATTGCCCCCGAAAAGGCCGACATTGTTAAACTCTACACCAAAGAGGAACCGATTTTCGACACCTTCGGCATTACCCGCCAGATTAAAACCTCTTTCGGAAAAACCGTTAGCTTCCGCTCCGGTGCCTATATCATTATCGAGCACACCGAAGCGCTCCACGTTATCGACGTTAACTCAGGCAACCGCTCGCGGGCCAGCGCCGACCAGGAGAGCAACGCCCTGGAAGTTAACTTGCGCGCCGCCGACGAAATTGCCCGCCAGCTGCGCCTGCGCGACATGGGCGGCATAATCGTTGTTGACTTCATCGACATGTCGCTCCAGGAAAACCGCCAGAAGCTCTATGACCACATGCGCGAGCTGATGGCCTCCGACCGCGCCCGCCATAACATTCTGCCGCTGAGTAAATTCGGCCTGATGCAGATAACGCGCCAGCGCGTGCGTCCCGACCTTGAAATCGAAACCGCCGAAAAGTGTCCCTCCTGTGCAGGCAAGGGAACCGTCGAGTCGTCGCTGCTTTTTACCGACACTCTCCATTCCAAGCTCGACTACTGCATCAACGACCTGCAAAAGAGCGATTTCACCGTTTATGTGCATCCATTTGTCGATGCCTATATAAAGAAAGGACTCTTCAACTCGCTCTATCGCAAATGGCGCAAGGAGTATGGCAACAAGTTCAAAATCGTTCCCGACCAGTCGCTGGCCTATCTGCAATATAAAGTCATAGGCGCCGACAAGCAGGAAATTGACCTCCGCGAGGAAAAAGACACTTCCTCGGCCGCAACCAAAAACAAACGCAAAGCAAAGACCCGAAACGTCGAATCCGACTAATCTCCCCCTCCCTCACATATAACAGCATTGCAAAGCCGCCTCCGCCTCACTGACGGAAGCGGCTTTCGCTTTTGCCGCTGAGCAGGGCAGAAATAATGTTGGTCGTTGCGCAGCCGGTTGCGGGCGGAATCAGGTAGGTTTGCAGGTAGTGTTCTCGCCCTTCCTTCAGCGGGTCGTTGCCGCTCAGAACGTCGTTGATGAACTGCTCGATGTCGGCGCGTGTTGTTGCGTGGTAGTGGAGGGCAAAGGCGCGGCGGTGCATTTCGTTCAGGCCGGTCGAGTAGTCGCCGCCGGGGCGCAGCAGATACATGACCGGCTTGCCGGTAAAGAGATATTCCATCGTGAAGGAGCCGCAGTCGTGGATCATCGCGTCGGAGTGTTTCAGCAGACCCAGGTAGGTTCCGCTCTCGAACTGGCTCCACTCTACGCGGCTCCAGCGGTCGAAATAGCGGTCGGTGGCCTCTTTGCCCCATATGGTTTCGAGTTTTCCGCGCAGCCACGGATGGGGCTTGAAGGCCCACTGAACGCGGTCGGAATATTTTTCGGCCAGCTCGAGCATTATCGGCCCCAGGGTCAGGAAAGTTGAGAGCTGCATCCAGTCAACGTCGGTTATCGTGTGGTGTGGAGCGTAGATTATGCGCTTCTTTCCCGCCGACGGCTTCCAGGGGTCGGCAACCTGCTGCGCCGGCGTCAGCAGTTCGTCCATTACGGGCAGGCCTGTGGCCAGGCCGTTTGCCGCGTGGTTTTTGTTCAGCCGGCGGTAGGTTTCGAGATTCAGGCTGTTTTCGTAGTAGACCTGCCAGCAGTGGCCGATAAGGGGAATGTCGGTGGCCCACCATTCGGTTGAGCTGCGCATGGAGTAGATAACGTAGCAGAACAGGGCGTTGCGGTTGCGTTCGAACGAATGGGCCGGAACGTAATAGTGTTCGTAGGGGTGCTGAAAAAATATGATGTCGGGGCTGAGAGTGCGGCAAATGGTTTCATCCTCGGCGAGTTCGCGGAAGGGATAGCCCTGCTCGCGAAAGTATTGGCGCAGCTCGGCCCTGGAGTCATCGCTCGGCTGAATAACGATAGCGAGCATCGGGCTGAAGCGCGGGTGATCGACCATTTGGCGATAGAGCCGCTCGGTTTTCCAGGAGGCGAGGTTCGAAACGGCGAAAACTACCGATATGCTTTTTTTATGGCGCAGGCGCCACACCCTTGCCGGCATAATCGCGTGGTCGTAGAGCTGCCAGAAAATAGTGTCGGGCAAATCCTTGAACCACTGAATAAAGCGTTTGATTTTCTTGGAGCGCATCAGAGGTGGCAGAGGGGGGCTAAAATGTAGGCGGTAATCCAGCGGCGCAACTTATAGCGGCGGCCAATGTTGCGGCGAATGGCGCGCTCGAAGCGCGGACGCCCGGGATGAACGTCGCCGCCCAGGGCCCTGAGCCGGCGCATGGTGCGGAAAATGCGGGCCAGGGAGGCGCCGCCGAGAATCATTGAGCAGAGCGCGCGGTTATAGCCGATCTTGAACATCAGCTCAGGTCCGCCGAGAACCCGGGGCGAGCTTTGGCCGGCGGCGGCGAGCCGGCGCTCAACGTCGAGCAGTTCGGCCAGATAGTCGGCGTAGGCTTGGCCGATGGCTGTCAGCCTGGCGGGGTCGGTGACGTGCATGGCGCTGTTGCTGCGCTGGTGGTAGAGATAGAGGGCGCGGTCGGTGTAGAGCACGCGCGGGTTGGCCAGCATCGTGTGCCAGGTTTGAATCAGGTCCTCGCCGATGGTCAGAGCCGGATTGAAAAGAATCCGGTTGTCGGTCAGGAACCGGCGGCGATAGATGGTTGACCAAACGTTGTGGTGGAGCGGCGGCCCGGCGAGGCCGTTTGTTTGGCAAATGAAGTCGGCAGCCGAAGAGTCATGGAAATCTTCGGCTGTCAGATTCGCCGGCGGAACGTTGGCCTGCATGGAAAGGTAGGCCGGAGTGTCGATTTCGCGAAATGTGAATTTCACGATGTCGGCGTTGCGGCGCGCGGCTTCGAGGCAGAGCGGCATCAGCGAGTTCTGCAGCAGAATGTCGTCGCTGTCGATGAAATACACAAACTCGCCCCGCGCCATTTTCAGGCCGAGATTGCGCGCGGCGGAAACCCCGCGGTTTTCGGTGTGGACAACCCGGATGGAGTCCGGGTTAAGCTGCCTGCGGCGCTCGGCAACGGCAAGAGTGGAGTCGGTCGAGCCGTCGTCGACAATAATCAGTTCCCAACGGTCGGCGTCGATTGCGGCGAACTGATGGTCAACGACGTTGGTTATGGCAAAGTCGAGAAACTCGCCTACGTTGCAGGCCGGCATTACGACGCTCAGCTCAGGAACAGCTCTCTCCATTGACCGGCAATCTTTTCGATTGATAGTTCGTTGAGAAATGAGGCGTTGGCCTCAACGATTTCGCGTCGCTCTTCGGGCGAGGCCATCAGCTGCGACAGCTCGGCGGCGAACCGGGCATCGTCGCCCGGCTCAATAACGATTCCGCGGCCGTCGGTGAGCAGCTCCCTGACGCCCGACGTGCAACCGAAGGCAATGGGCGCTGCCTTATAGAGCATCCCTTCGACCAGCGCCATCGGCCAACCTTCATATTCCGACGTGAGGCAGATGATTGACGCTGACTTGAGATATTCGGCGGGATTTTTGGAGAAACCGCAAAATTCGATGTTTTGAATCTTCAGATCGGCGGCCAGCTGCTCGAGGTTGGCGCGCTCGGGGCCGTCGCCAACGAGGCGGAGCTTCCAGCCGGGGTGGGAGCCGGCGACCTTGGCGAAGATGCGCAGCAGGCGGTCAACGCGCTTGTCGGGATAGGAGAGGCGTCCAAGATAGATTACCTCGCGCCGCTTGTCGGCGAGGCTGACTTCATCGGGCTTCGCGGCGACGGGGTTATAGATGGCGCGGAATTTATCGGCGCATCGGGGGTGGAGAGCCGTTAGCTGAGAGCGGAAGCCGTTGGTCAGGGTGATGTAGGCGTCGACGTCGGTTGCCGTTTGGAGGGCGCGTTTGATGTAGCGGCGCGTGTAGGAGCGAAACAGCTTTTCGCGCAGGTGCTTGAGCAGGAACCATTTCAGATATGCCGCCCGGTCCGACTTCTTTCCCCGGTAGCTATCCTTGATAATTGCCTGAAAGAGCGGAACGTTATGGTGATGATAAATAACCTTGCCTCCCGGAGCGAGCCGTGCGCGCAGTTTGGAAATGTCGGCCAGGTCGTCGCTGATCATCCAGAGCACGTTGCCTTTCAGCGGCCCGATGACGTCGCAGAGCGCAGCGGTCGTTTTCGGCGAGTAGCGGGCCAGCTCGAAGTCAACGAATATGATTTCGGAGTAGAGGGCCTCGACGCGTTCGCGACATTTTTCGATAACCTTCTCGGTTATCAGAATGAACTCGAAACCCGCGGGTTTGAGAGCCTTAACGATTGAGTCGGTAACGGTTTCCGCGCCGCCCCCGAGATATTGGGGGATGATTACGATTATACGCTGCATAGAGGTTTTGGTCAGAGTCCGAGGCGGGTTAGGATGGTGAGCAGATAGGATGCGATGAAGCGGCGCAGTTTGGTCCGGCGGTTCATCTGCGAGGAGTCATAGAAGGGAGTGAAGCGCGGACGCCCGGGGTGGACGTCGCCGCCATAGCTGCGATATAGTTTCATTGCCCGATAAATGGTGCGCATTGGGAATCCCATGACTATCAGGGTGATGGCCGCCTGGTAGTAGCCGAACTGATAGTTTCGGCGAATGTCGGCAAGCGTTTGGGGCTCCATTTGGCCGGCACGCTCAACCCGGTTCAGCAGTTCAATCATAGTGCCGGCAAACTTTATGCGCTCGAACTGGTAGCGCTCAATGCGCTCGCGCTGAGTCGGGTGGGAAATGCTTCCCCGGCGCTGATGGTAGAGCAGCAGCGCGGCGGGAGTGTAGGCAACGGTGTTGACAGCCGGAATTGCGCTCCAGGTCATCGCCTCGTCCTCGCCGGAAGTCAGCGCCGGGTCGAAACCGAGGCCGTTGTCGGTCAGCAGCCGGCGGCGGAAAATCGTTTGCCAGGTGCTGGTGTGAATCATCGGGAGCGACATGCCGTGGGTCTTTGCCAGATACTCCTTGCAGCTCATCAGCTCAATATCCTCGGCGGTTAGCCGGGCAGCGGGAACATTGCCGCTCAGCTCGGAGTATTCCTCAGGCGAAATTTGCCGGAACATGAATTTGATAACGTCGGGCTTGGCCGCCGCCGTCAGGCCGAGCAGCTGCCCGAGCGAGTCGCGCAGCAGAATGTCGTCGCTGTCGATAAACATAACGTATTCGCCGCGGGCGGCGGCGAGGCCGACGTTGCGGGCCGTGGAAACTCCCCGGTTCTCAACGCGCAGCAGGCTGACGGAGCCGGGATAGCGTTCCACCCACGGCTCAATTTCCAGGTGGGAACCGTCGGTCGAACCGTCGTCAACAACAATCAGCTCCCACTGTTCGGGATGCATTGCCGCGAATTGGTCGACGACAATGTTTTTCATTGTGAACGGCAGGTAGGTCCGGGCGTTATAGACCGGCATGACTATGCTGATTGAGGGTGTCCGGGCGGCTTCCATTGGTCGGGTCGGGGTCGGGGGGGATTAGCGGATGTTGATGAGCTTATGGGTCTGGAGGGAGAGGCGCCAGCGGGGATGGGCTTTCAGCCAGTCGACGCAAAGGTCGGTATTGGAGCAGCTGAGCGGCTGCAGGCAGTAGGCGCGGGCCCGGGGCAGCTGCGCGGCAATGGCCTCGGGGTCGGCGCCGGGGGTGAGCAGCACCTTCAGTTCGTCGATGCGGCCGATGGAGTAGGGGGGCGTTTTGGGCGAGCAGGTTACCCAGTCGACGGAGTCGGGCAGCGGCAGCGAGCCGTTGGTTTCAACGTGGACGCGGCGCCCCGTTGCCTGAACGGCGCGCACCAGCGAGTCGGTCAGCTGCAGGGCGGGTTCGCCGCCGGTGAAGATAACGATTTCGGCGGGATAGCGGCTGATTGCCTCAATGATTTCCTCCTCGGTCATTTCCGAGAAGCGGGCAAAGTCAGTGTCGCAAAACTCGCAGGCGCGGTTGCAGCCGCTGAATCTCACGAAAACCGCCGGGCAGCCGGCATGAACGCCCTCGCCCTGAAGCGAATAGAAGATTTCGTTGACGCGCATCAGTCTTTGAAGTAGCTGGCGGTATTGCCCTCCGATTCCTGAACGTCGACGCGCACCGCCGTTGGAATCTGGTCGCAGATCCAGCGGGCAATGTTTTCGGCCGTGGGGTTGAAGGGCAGAATTTCGTTTAGGTTAGCGTGGTCGAGGCGCGAAAGGATTTTTTCCTTTATGTGGGTGAAGTCCTCGACCATGCCGTTGGCGTTGAGCGTAGGGCTTTCGCAGGTAACGGTGACTATCCAGTTATGGCCGTGGAGGTTGGTGCATTTGCTGGGGTAGTCGAGCCGCAGGGAGTGAGATGCGGAGATTTCTAATCTTTTTGTGACTCTATACATACGTCGGGCAAATCATTAACTTTAGTTAGGCCGATTTTTTCGGCAATCGGGAGCATAAACTCATAGGCGGCGAGGCGGTCGTTGGGAATCTGGCCGTCGAGAATGGCGTCTTTGATGGCTTCCTTGAGTTCCTTGATGGGTTTCGAGGGGGGGATGTTGAAAATCGTCATGATGTCGTTGCCGGTAATCGGAGGCTGGAAGTTGCGGATTCGGTCGCGCTCTTCGAGTTCAACGAGTTTGCGGCGCACCAGGGCGAAGTTGTCGAGGCATTTTTTGAGTTTTTCGGGTCGGCCGGTCGTAATGTCGGCTTCGCAGAGGGTCATCAGCGAGTCAATGTTGTCGCCGGCGTCGAAAAGCAGCCGGCGCACGGCGCTGTCGGTAACGATCTCCTCGCTCAGAACGATCGGGCGCATGTGGAGCTCCACCATTGTTTGCACGAACTTCATCGGCTCGCCCAGCGGCAGGCGCAGGTCGCGGAAAATCGAGGGCACCATTTTTGCGCCGACGAAGTTATGGTTATGGAACGTCCAGCCGATTTTCGGGTCCCATCGCTTGGTGCGCGGCTTGGCGATGTCGTGGAGCAGGGCGCTCCAGCGCAGCCATAGGTCGTCGGTCTTTTCGGCGACTTTGTCGAGCACCTTCATCGTGTGGTCGAAGTTATCCTTGTGGGCGCGGCCGTTGACAACGTCGACCTTCTGCATCTCCTCCAACTCGGGCAGAATATAGTGGAGCAGGCCGGTTTCGAGCAGCAGGCGCCAGCCGATGGAAGGCTTGGGGGCCTTCATGATTTTGTTGAGCTCCTCGGCGATGCGCTCGCGCGAAATGATTTCCAGGCGGGAGGCGTTGCGGCAGATGCCCTCGTAGGTGTTGCCGTCGATTGCGAAGCGCAGCTGCGTTGCGAAGCGAACGGCGCGCATCATTCGCAGCGGGTCGTCGGAGAAGGTAACGTCGGGGTCGAGCGGAGTGCGCAGAACGCGCCGCTCCATGTCGGCCAGGCCGTTGAAGAGGTCAACCACCTCGCCGAAGCCTTCGGCGTTGACGCGCAGGGCCAGGGCGTTGACCGTGAAGTCGCGGCGCGAAATGTCGTCGACCAAAGTGCCGTCTTCAACAACCGGCTTGCGCGAGTCGTGGCTGTAGCTTTCGCGACGGGCACCAACGAACTCCAGCTCCAGGTCGCGGGAGTTGACGCGCGCGGTGCCGAAGTTCTTGAACACGCTCAGGTGCGCTCCGCGACCCAGCTTGCGAGCAACCGCCTTTGCGAGCTCAATGCCGGAGCCGACCGTTACGAAGTCAATGTCTTTGCTGGGGCGCTGCAGAAGGCAGTCGCGAACGTAGCCGCCAACGGCATACGCTTCGAGCCCGAGCGAGTCGGCGGCTTCGCCGACCAGGCGCAGGGTGTTTATGTCCTTTTCGGGAATGTTCATATCAGCGGGGTGATTTCTTCGGGCGCGGGGGTTATGCAGCGCAGGCCGGCGGGGGTTACGACGTAGGTGTTCTCGATGCCGATGGCGCCGAAGCCGGGAATTACGAACTTCGGTTCCAGGGCAATCACGTTGCCCTCGGCGAGCACCGCCTTGGAGCGCGGGGCAATTACGGGGAGTTCGTTAACGGTGATTCCGATGCCGTGGCCAACGAAGCCGGCGTGCTGGCGGTGGCCCATGAAGTAGGCGGTCAGTTTGTGGCGCTCCGCGATTTCAACGGCGAGCTCATAGAGGCGCTTGGCTTCGGTTCCGGGCAGGCCGGCTTGGGCCAGGGCATGGCAGATTTCGCGCGAACATTCCCAGGCGGCCAACACCCTGGGGTTGAGCTGCGAGGCCGACGATGCGTTGCAGTACATGCGCGTCATGTCGGTCATGTAGCCGTTGAAGCAGCCGTTCATGTCGACCATAACAACAGAGTCAGGCTTGATTTCCTCGCCGCTGGCGCCCACGGGGAGCGCGGGGCTGATGCCGTGGCCGCCCATTGCAAAGTCGTAGGGCGACGGCTCGTCGGCATTCTCGCCCGTCAGCACCGAACCCATGTGGAGCTCCATCGGGCCGTTGGTCCGGAAGATGCCCAGGCAGCCGTTCAGGCGCAGCGTGTATTCAATCGCCGCCTGAAGTTCAATGTCGGTCATGCCGCTCTGAAACAGGCCGGGAATACGCCCGTAGCAGGCGGCTTGCTTAATGCCGTCTTCTTCCAGCAGGCTGATTTCGAGCGGGGTTTTAACGGCGCGGGCGGCCATTATCAACGGTGAGGCGTTAACGAGCTCGCGCGCGTTGAGGCCCTTTTGCAGGCGCATGGCGTCGGCTGCGGGCATTGAGCTGAGTTCCAGGCCGAGGGTGTCGAATCCGTCGGGGAAATCGGCGGCAATGTCTTCGGGCTTGCGGATATAGCGAATGTCGCCGCCGGTCAGCTCCAGCGGGCGTTTTATGTAGTAGACCGGCTTGAGGTCTGATGAAACATAGAGGTAGCCGGCAAAGATGCGTCCGGTCAGATAGAACAGGTTTGCCGGGTCGCAGAAAATCATCGGTCCCGCGGGGTTGAGCTTCTGCAGGCGCAGCTGCTGCTCGGCGGGCGAAAGGAGGCAAATTGAGGTGTTCATTTCAGTGAGTTGGGTTCAAAAATGAAGCCGACGGTTTCGATGCCCTCGACCCGCTCGGGGCGCATGACGTGGCGCAGGCGCAGCGGGGCGCCGCTTATCAGCGGAAAGTCGGCATAGAGAGTGTCGAGGCGCTCGATAGTTGCGCCCGAGCCGCGTCCCTGCCAGTTGCCGTAGATGTCGGCCAGGGTGATGCAGAAGGTGTCGGTAACGATTTTCAGGCCGTTGCTGTCGGGCTGCTGACTTTTGACTTCGACCCAGAGGTTGGCAAAGGGGTAGTCGTTAGTGTGGCGCACCAGCAGCGACAGCCTGCCGTTGCAGAGCGAGTCTTGAATCTCGGGCATATACACGAAGCTATCGCCATAGGCCCAGCCTTCGGCGGGGTCTATGGCGGAGAAGCAGCTGTAGCTGTCGGGCGAGTAGCTGCACGAGCCGAAGCCTGCAACCCCAAGCAGGAGCAGGCCGATTGCGCTGCTACTGTTTTTGCTCATCGTTTTTTGACTGCCCGGGGTTTTTGGGCTGCGCGGGCTTTTTGCGTTTTTTCTTTTTCTTCTTTTTGTCGAAGCGGTTAATGTTGTCCTGGTCGAGCAGGTCGACTTTGCGGTTTTCGCGGGCTTCGGCTTCAACGTCTTCGTCGCGCCGCAGGTTAACGGGCTTTTCGCCCGCCTTGTTCATTTCAATGATTTCCCAGGCGCGCCGGCGGTCGATGGTCGTCAGGTTCGCCGGAATCTTGCGGTCGGTGGAGTAGAGGATTTCGCCCTTGAAAATATCGGCTTTGAAGAAATACCAGGTGGCGTCGGCGGTTTCCAGGTGAACGTCTTTCGGCGGCAGCTTGCGTCCGGCTTCGATGTAGGCGTCGACCTCGAAGTTTAGGCAGCATTTCAGCTTTGCGCACTGGCCGGCGAGCTTCTGGGGGTTGAGCGAGAGGTCCTGGAACCTGGCGGCGCCGGTCGACACGCTGACGAAGTTATTAATCCACGTTGAGCAACACAGCGGGCGGCCGCAGGGGCCGATGCCGCCGATGCGGCCGGCTTCCTGGCGAGCGCCGATCTGGCGCATTTCAATGCGGACCTTGAACGTGTCGGCCAGGACTTTAATCAGCTGGCGAAAGTCAACGCGCTCGTCGGCTATGTAGTAGAAGATAGCCTTTTGGCCGTCGCCCTGATACTCGACGTCGCCGATTTTCATGTTCAGGCCAAGGCTGTCGGCAATCTTGCGCGCGCGAATCATCGTTTCCTCCTCGCGGGCGCGGCTTTCTTCATATTTTTCGATGTCGGCGGGCTTGGCCAGGCGGAACAGGCGCTTGAGCTCGGCGTCGCGGCGCACTCCGGCGCGCTTCATCTGAAGCAACACCAGCGGGCCGGTCATCGTTATCTGGCCAATGTCGTGGCCGGGCACCGATTCAACGGCGACCATGTCGCCTTTCGTAACGTCGAGGCCGAGCGAGTTGAGATAATAGCCCTTGCGGGTGTTTTTGAACTGCACCTCAACTATGTTGCACGGCTCCATGCCGCCGGGAATGTCGCCCAGCCAGTCGTGGCATCGCAGCTTGCCGCGCGGGCTGTCGCCGCAGTCGCGGTGGTGGCGCGCTTCGCTGTCGGGAATCAGGTTAATATCGTCGGGTTCCATTATTTAGCAAAGGCAACCGAGCGGGTTTCGCGGATAACGGTGATTTTAACCTGGCCGGGATAGGTCATTTCGTCCTGAATCTTCTGGGCGATTTCGGCCGAGAGCTTTTCGGTTTCGGCGTCGTCGATTTTGTCGGCGCCAACGATTACGCGCAGCTCGCGACCGGCCTGGATGGCATAGGTTTTGATAACGCCGGGATAGCTCAGAGCCAGCTGCTCCAGGTCGTTGAGGCGCTTGAGGTAGGCTTCAACGATTTCGCGGCGGGCGCCGGGGCGGGCGCCGGAAATGGCGTCGCAGATCTGAACGATGGGGGCCAGCAGGGTGGTGGGCTCCACTTCGTCGTGGTGGGCACCGATGGCGTTGCAGATGTCGGGTTTTTCCTTGTATTTCTCGGCCAGCTTCATGCCCAGCAGTGCGTGGGGCAGTTCGGGCTCCTCGTCGGGCACTTTGCCGATGTCGTGGAGCAGGCCGGCGCGGCGCGCTTTTTTCGGGTTGAGGCCGAGTTCGGCGGCCATGACGGCGCAGAGGTTGGCGGTTTCGCGGGCGTGTTGCAGAAGGTTCTGGCCGTAGCTGGAGCGATATTTCATTTTGCCTACCAGGCGGATGAGTTCGGGGTTCAGGCCGTGGATGCCGAGGTCGATAGCGGTGCGTTTGCCGGTTTCAATGATTTCTTCCTCAACCTGTTTGCGCACTTTGGCAACCACTTCTTCGATGCGCGCCGGGTGGATGCGGCCGTCGGCAACGAGCTGGTGCAGGGCCAGGCGGGCAATTTCGCGGCGAACGGGGTCGAAGCCGCTGAGCACGATGGCTTCCGGCGTGTCGTCAACGATGATTTCAATGCCGGTGTGGGCTTCCAGGGCGCGGATGTTGCGGCCTTCGCGGCCAATGATGCGGCCTTTGATTTCGTCGCTGTCGATGTGGAAAACGGTAACGCTGTTTTCAACGGCGGTTTCCGTTGCAACGCGCTGAATGGTTTGAATAACAATGCGTTTGGCTTCCTTGTTGGCGGTCAGCTTCGCTTCGTCCATGATTTCGTTGATGTAGCTCTGGGCGGCGGTTTTGGCTTCGTCCTTTAGGCTCTCAACGAGTTTTTCCTTGGCTTCTTCGGAACTGAGACCCGAGAGGTGCTCGAGAGTGTCGATTGCCGAGCGGTGCATCTTGTCGAGTTCCTGTTTCTTTTCTTCGCAGATTGCCAGCTGAGCTTCGAGGTGGTTGCGGGTGTTCTCGTTGTCGTTTTTGGCGCGCTGGTTTTCGCTTTGCTGCTGATTCAGCTGGAGTTCGCGCTGCTTGGCGCGCGATTCGGCCTGCTGGACCTTTTGCAGGCGCTGGTTGGCGGTCTTTTCGGCTTCGGCGGTTATGCGCGAGGCTTCTTTTTCGCCTTCGCGGATTTTATCTTTCTTCAAGCCGTCGGCCTTCAGCTGGGCTTCGGCGATTATGGCTTTGGCCTGGGTGTTGGCCATTGAGCGCTCAACGATGACTGCGGCAACGGCGCCGAGCGCCAGGGCAATGACCGCAACTATAATGGGTATTATCATGAAAGGGTGAATAGGGGGTGAATTATGTGAATAATGGTTGACTAAGGGGTTGATTTATGGGTTATTGGTTTGTTATGATGATTAGCGTTGCGCGATGCCCGGGGATGGTTAAACGAAAGCAACCCGCCCGAAGTCCGGAGGGCATCGCTGGTTGCGAGCCGGGCTCGGTGGGTTGGTGCGTGGGCGGCTCCTCGCTCGGAGTCCCTTATGTTGGTTTCAATCAATGCTGCTCCAGTCCGGGCAGGTTTTTAACGAGGTTGTTGAGCTCGTCGTTGAGTTTGGTCAGCTCGTCGGCGCTGCGTTCGTTGCGCAGGTAGAGCATGGCGAACTGAAAGGCCACGCGGGCCATTACTTTCAGTTGCGGCTCGGCGGCAAACGTTTGCGTTGCCCAACGATGCCAGAGGTCGTTGACCATCTTTTCGGCGCGGCGGGCAAGTTCTTCGTCGCTACGTTCAACCGCAAGCGGGATTTTCGGTTGCCCCGCGAGCTGAATTGTTATGTTTTGTTTATCTGCCAAGACTTATCAGCAAGCTTTAAGTTCAGCAATACATCGATCAATTTCACGCACCAGTCCGGCCAACATGGCCCGGCTCTTTTCTGCCTGCTGCGGGGTTACCGCTGCGGCCCGGACAACCGTCAGGTATTCGTTGTTGGTCTTGAGGCGGTTGATTTCCGCCTCCAGTTCGCCGATGCGGCGTTGAAGTGCTTCTGCTTCAATGCGTTGGCGTTCAATTGTTTCGACCAACATTTTCTGGCGGTCGGCAATGACCGTCACTTTAGCACGGATGCTCGCCGATATGTCCTGAATAGTCTGAGCCATAATTTGCCGAAATGTACCCACAAATTTAGCACTTTCCCGCCAAACCACCAAACTTTTCCCGATTTTTTCCGAAAAATCGCCCCGTACACAAAAAAATGCAGCGAAATACCGCAAAAATACTCAATAAAACTGCGCAAAAATACTCAGCAATTTGCGCGGATAAATTCTAATTGCTATATTTGCAGAAAATTTAATTATGGATTACTTACCGAGAATCGCAGATAAGGTATTAAAAAGCAGACTGAATGCTTTTGGCGCAGTGCTCATCGAGGGACCTAAATGGTGTGGGAAAACAACTACCGCAATGCAGCAGGCCAGGAGCGTTATACGGTTGCAAGACCCCGACTTGCGCGATGCCTATATGGCAACGGCGCAGGCGCGTCCGTCGAACCTGCTCAGAGGGGAGGCACCTGAACTTATCGACGAATGGCAGGATGCGCCCGTTTTATGGGATGCCGTCAGGGTTGCGGTCGATGACCGCCAAAAAGCCGGGCAGTTTATTCTTACCGGGAGTAATTCCGTTGACAGCGAGCAGATCCGCCATAGCGGAACCGGCCGAATCGCGCGGATAAGAATGCTGCCGATGAGTCTTTTTGAGTCGGGGGAGTCGACCGGCGAAGTTTCGCTCGGCCAGCTGTTTGCCGCTAAGGATTATCAGCTCGGCGGCGAAATCTCGCCGATGACTGTTAATGATATAATCTTTGCGGCCTGCAGGGGCGGTTGGCCGGCGTCGCTCGTTGCCACCGACCGCGCGGCCCGGCTAAGTGTGGCTCAGGTTTATGTTCAGGGAGTGCTGGCCGAGGATATATCGCGGATAGACAAGGTCAGACGCGACCCGGCAACGGCCGAGGCGATTCTCAGGTCTTATGCGCGCAACGTTTCTACTCTGGCAAAGAAATCCTCGATGATTAAGGATGTCATAGCCATAACTGAAACCTGTTCGCCAAACACGTTTGACGATTATGTGGATGCGCTTACGCGTTTGTTTGTCATTCAGGATATTGATGCGTGGTCACCGGCCGTCAGGTCCGCTTCGGCAATACGCCGGGGTAAGAAGCGTGGATTCGTTGACCCGTCGATTCCGATTGCCATACTCGGTTTGTCGCCCGAAATGCTGGAGGTTGATTTGAAGACGTTCGGGTTTTTGTTTGAATGTATGTGTATTCGTGATTTGAGGGCGTATTCGCAGGCTCTTGGCGGCAAGATGTCGTATTACCATGACCGATATGACTTGGAGGCTGACGGAGTTCTACATTTGTCCGATGGCCGGTATGCGTTGTTGGAGTTCAAGCTCGGCAGTGAGGAGATTGAAAAGGGCGCCGCTCATTTGCTCGAAATCAAGCAACTCATTAATGAGTATAACAATAAGGAGAAACAGATTTTAATCCGCGAGCCGGATTTGCTGATGGTTATAACTGCGGGGCCGATGGCCTATACGCGCCCTGACGGTGTTCACGTAGTTCCGCTCGCTTGCCTGAGAGATTAGCCTCGCAGATATAAATGCAAAGTCCCGAGGCCCGGAACAGGACCTTGGGACTTTGGGCATTATAGCGGTAGGGATTCTTACATAAGGAAGAGGAGGCCGGCCGAGAGTTGGTTGAAGTTGAGGGGGTAGCGGCCGGTCAGGGCGCGGTAGGGGGAGTAGCGGACGTAGAAGCTACAGAAGTCGAGGGCGTGGAGCGAGGCAAACAGGTCGATGGTGAAGGGGCGGGCGTTGACGTCGTTGGCTTTACGTTCGTATTTTTTGCCGTTTTCGCGCCATGCGGTCAATACGGAGGCGTGGGTATTGAAGTTGAATATCGGGCCGAAAGTGAGGCTCATCTTGTTTTTGCTGAGGCCGAAGGGGAACTGCTGGCGGTAGAGCAGCGGGAACTGGAGGGAGAAAATCTTGATGCGCGAAAGGCGCGGCTCGGCTCCGTCGGGATACGGGGCTACGGTAACGTGGCCGTGGTCAATGGAGAAGCAGTTGCCGAGCGTAGTGCGGTAGTTGCGCCAGTTAATGCCGATGCCGAGCGAGAATTTGTTGCCGTAAACGTTGGTTGCCTCTATGCCCATAATGTTGAGCCAGGAGAGTTCAAAAGATTTGCCCATTTCTATGCCGGCGTTGCCCGGCGAGTTGAGTGCGTTGCAGAATCCGAAGCCCAAGCCGCCGGAGGTCAAGCCCCAGGAGGTTGACGATTTGCGGTTTTTCGGGGAGCGGAACAGTGAAAGCCCCTCGCCGGTTATTATGGATGAGGTTGAGAAATAAAGATGTATCGGCTGCACGAAAACCATGGTTTCGTTTTCTGTCTCAACGGATGCTACCAACTTGTGGTTGATTTCGGTGATGGTTACTTTTTTGGCCCCGGTGATATTAGTTACGGATTCGTCGGCCAGGGCGGCGGCAGTTCCGGTTACGAAGGCGAGCAGCGCTATGATAAATGTTTTGCAGTTCATTGCTTAATTGTGAATTAGAGGGTTAGAAGCCTAATGATGCGCCGACCGAGAAGCTTTTATACTGAGGGCCGAAGCTGTTTTTGAATTGCGGTATGGGCGAATAGCGGAAATAGAAAGCGAAGGTGTTTCGCCAGCCGATGCGGGCCAGGATGTCGGCGGTCAGAATCCGCTGGTGGAGGTTCTTGATGTGTAGTTTTGACGACGTATCATCGGTGCGCCACGAGCTGTTGCCGGTAGTGTAGGAGTTGATCATAGCGATGCCTCCGACCTCCAGCGTGAACTTGCCCGAAATCTTTTGGCGGAGCGCCAGCGGGAACTGCACGGCGAAGTTGCGCAGCGTTGACTTGCTGTTGTAATCATCGTCGGGGATGGGCGATAGGTCATAAGAGCCGTTGCTGCCGCGATAGGCCCTGAGCCCGTCGCCGATGGTGAAATGGCGGTAGTCCCAGCCTATGCCTAACGATATTTCGGTTCCGCAGTTCGAAAGGCGCCATTGCAGCTTTGCAACGTTGAGCATACCGATTTCCCAGCCTACGCGGCTGATTCCGGCGTCGGCGTCAGACGGGATAACAGCGCCGGCATAGAAGTCGCAGAATCCGTCGGCCGACGGATTGCGTTTCTTTTTGTTCGGGCGGTTGGTAAACCGCTCATTGAACGCCCACAGGCTCTCGGCCTCCAATCCGTCGCTGCTGCTGGCCGATGTGCTTTCAGATTTGAACCGGAAGTTTGGGTTTTCTTTACAGCCCGTAACGGTGATAGTGCTACCACTGTCGGTATTTTTTATCGTTATAATCGTAGGGCTGGTAATAATCGTTACCGAGTCGGTCTTTTCCGTGGCCCCGGCCGTTGCCGAAACGGCAAGCAGGCCAAGCATAAATAGTTGAATCGCTTTCATATTACTGATTTATAAGTTTTTTTATTTGGTTGAGGGTCGCTTTGCCGCTCATGTAAATAATCATCAGGCGCTTTTTGCCTTTCAATCCGGAATTGAGATAGAAAAGATAGCGGTTGTCGGTTTCGCCCGGCATCGGCCCCAGGGCAAACTGCGCGTAGTAGATTTTGCCGTTGACATATGTGATTTCGCGGCTTTGGGCATTGGCGGCACATTTAACTACGCGCGCGGCGATAGTGTCGGCGTTGCTCACCGGCCCTGTAATCACCAGGCTGCGATAGAGGCTCAGATGAGTGCCTTTCAGCGCGTCGCCGCTGATAATGGTTTCAGTCGTAGTCCCATCGGTGCTCGCAAAGTCGGCAAAGAGCTGCCGGATGTCGGTAGCGGACTGAGCCGCCGCGGCGAGGGCAACGCATATGGCGACCAATATTATTATTAAACGTTTCATTGCAGAGCGGAATTAAAAAGGGTTGATAGCTGGGACGCAACGTCGGATTCAAGCGACTGCGACGCCTCGCCCATGAGAGCCAGGTCGCTATGCATCATTTGCAACACGCGGCGGCTGTCGGTGATTTCCGTCCGGCCAACGTAGGCCACGCAGCGGTCTGCGCCGGAATCTGCGCGCTGCATCAGCGGCAAAGCCACCGCCGCGCAAGCTGCCGCCGCCACCGCTGCCGCTGCTGCGACGTGCGGCAGAGTGAATATCCGGCGGCGCCGAGCCTCATTGCGCCCTATGGCAAGATAGCCCAAAACGGCGCGTGCCTCGTCGATTTTCGCTGACCGGCACTTCGTTGCGGCCAAAGCCAGGCGCAGCTCCCGCTCCTCGGCCTCGGTTGCCTCAGCCTCAAAATAGCGGTCAATCAAAAGGTCGATTCGCCTGATGTCTGATTCGGTTGGTTTCATTAGTTTACTCATTTAATAGACGAGAGATATGTTTCGCGAACGCATTTGCGTGCGCGGCTCAAAATCATGCGTGCGTTAGCTTCGGTGATTCCCAGCTCATCGGCAATATCGGCGAACGCAATGCCCTGCGAGTCGCGCATCGTAAGGACCATGCGCTCGCGCTCGCTTAGCCGGCTGTCGATAATTCGTTTCACCGCATCGTAAAGCTCCGAGCGCGCATCCTTGCCGTCGGAATCCTCGATGCACTCAGCCGTTTGGTCCAGAGGCTGCTCCGCCAGGTGGCTGTTGCGGCGCAGCGCGTCGATGCAAGTATTACGCACCGCCACCACCGACAGCCCCTCGGCCTGCGACCGGCTCACGATTGACTCGCGCCTGGCCCACAGCTTATAGAACGCCTCCTGCAGCGCATCGTCCGCTGCACCGTCGTTGGCCAGCAGACCGCGCGCCGAAGCCAGCAGCCGGCTGCGGAGCCTGAGAAACGTCGAAGTCAGAATATCGTGATTCATTTAACGGAAGCCTTACACACAATATACGCCGCAAACCTCGATTTGCAACATACGCTACCGCAAATTTCCCAAAAATCCCCCAATCCACCAAAAAAAATCAGCGCGGACCATTCAGGCCCGCGCTGATTTTTGCCGTATAGGATACTTATTTATATATATTAGGAGGAGGGGGTTAGTGGTAGAGGAAGCGTTTGATGGAGCGCTTGGGGGTTTTTTCGAATTCTTGGTCGCGGAGTTCAACGGAGCGGAGTTTGCTGTAGGAGGGGAGCTGGTCGTTGATTTTGGCGAGGTTGGCGGTCATGAGTTTTTGGAGGGCGTCGGTGTCGAGTCCGGCGGCTTGGGTGGCGTCGAGGTCGGGGTGGATGAGGGCCACGAGCCGGCCTTCGCGGTCAACGACGAGCGATTCGGCAACGTAGGGGAGGTTGTTGAGCCGGTGTTCGATTTCTTCGGGGTAGATGTTTTGGCCGGAGGGACCGAGTATCATGCTTTTGTCGCGGCCTTTGATGGTTATGAAGCCGTCGGGGTCTACGGTTACTATGTCTCCGGTGTTCATCCAGCCGTCGGGGTCGATGGCGTCTTTGGTGGCTTCGGGGTTGTGGAAGTAGCCTTTCATGACGTTGGCGCCGCGGACTTTCAGCAGGCCGGGAATGGTGGCGGGGTCGGGCGATTCGACTTTGAGTTCCATGCGGTCAACGAGGCGACCGCAGCTGCCGGGGCGGCGTTGGTCCCAGGGGGCGTAGGCAATCAGGGGGCCACATTCGGTCATTCCGTAGCCAACGGTTACGGGGAATTTTATGCGGCGCAGAAAGGTTTCAACGTCTTTGTTGAGCCCGGCGCCGCCAACGATGATTTGCTGCACGGCGCCGCCGAAGGTGTCGATCAGGCGCCGGCGGATGGTTGCGAGCACTTTGCCTTTGACGATGGGGAGGCGGAGCAGGAGCTTCATTTTGGGGGTTTCGAGCTGGGGGAAGATTTTCGTAGTAACGATTTTTTCCAGAATCAGCGGAACGGTTACGATCAGCTTGGGGTGGACTTCGGCGAAGGCGCCGAGAATGATTTTCGGCGCAGGGGTGCGGGTAATGAAGCGGGTGTAGCAGCCTTTGACGAAGGGGTGGAGCATTTCAACGGTGAAGCCAAACATGTGGGCCAGCGGAAGCATGGCCACCATGCCGTCGCCGGGGCGCAGGAAGTCGAGGCCGTCGATGGAGTATTGGATGTTGCTCCAGAGGTTGCCGTAGGTTAGAATAACGCCTTTGGGGTGGCCGGTTGAGCCGGAGGTGTAGTTGATGAGGGCGGGTTCGGCCGGGGGTTCGGGGGCGTAGCTGATGTTGTCGGGCGCGAAGCCGTCGGGGAAGCGTTGGGCAAGGAGTTCGTCGATTCGCCGGGCGTCGTCGTCGAGTTTTTTATGGCGGGAGAAGTAGAGGGAGTAGTCGGCGAGCGAAACGACGGCTTCGATATGGGGAATCTCGCGGTTTGAGAGGGATTTCCAGATGCCTTCATCGGCAAAGAGCAGGCGCGATTCGGCGTGGCCGACCAGTTCGCGGATGCTTTCGGGCTTGAAGTCGCGGAGAATAGGCACGCAAACGGCGCCGAAGGTCAGCGCGGCCAGGGCGCCGATGGCCCAGCGGGCACTGTTGTGGCCACAGAATGCAATTTTGTCGCCGCGGCGCAGGCCGGCCTGTTCAAACAGCAGGTGGAGGCGGGCAATGGTTTCGGCGACTTGGCCATAGGTGAACGAATCGCCACCGAAGTCGGCCAGGGCAGGGCGTTCCCAGTTGTTGCGCATGGATTGCGCGATGTATGGCAAAAGTTCTTTTTGTGGTTGCATAATTCTGTTAGCGATGAATTGTTGTTATTTTTCAAATGTTATAACACCCTTGCGCGCCAAAAAGTTCTTGCGGGCTCCGTCCCGGGCAATAAAAGGCGGGCGGGTTGCGTTAGTAGAGTGTGAACAGTAGAAAATACAGAATTTTTTTGTTGCTGCTGGCCATGACGGCGGCTGTTGGTCTTCGGGCGCAAATCGGAGGCAAGTCGGCCTATAACTTTATGGACATCAGCGGCTCGACGCGTATTTACGGCCTCGGCGGGGTTAATATCTCGACCGTTGACGGCGACGACGTTATGACAACCGACCAGAACCCGGCGCTGCTGGGGCCGGAAATGTCGCGCAACGTTGGCGTTGGCTACATGCGCTATGTTGGCGGCTCGAATTTCGCGTCGGCCAAATTCGCGTCGGCTGCGGGCGAAAACGGCGCCTGGAGCGTCGGCATCCATTATTTCGGCTACGGCTCGATTAAGACCGCGCTGCCCGACGGCACCATTACCGGCACCGCCTCGCCGAGCGATCTGGCCTTTTCCGGCACTTATGCCCATAATATCGGCGAATATTGGCGCGGCGGCATTTCCCTGCGCTTCCTTTATAGCAACTATGCCGGATATAGCGCGCTGGCTATTGCGACCGACCTGGGCGTCAACTATTTCAATCCCGACTATGATTCGTCGCTGTCGCTGACAATCAGCAATCTCGGCGGCCAGGTCAAGAAGTTTAACGACGTTTCCGACCGCATGCCGATCGACGTTCGCCTGGGCTGGACAAAGGCCCTGGGAACCTCGCCAATCTATCTTAACATAACGGCCTGGAACCTCACCAAGTGGCATTTGCCATATTGGAAACACACAACGACCGACACCGGCTCGGAAAAGGTCGACAACTTCGGCAATAACCTTTTCCGTCACCTGATTTTCGGCCTGGAATGGAAGCCGACAGACCGTTTTTATCTCGACCTGGCGTATAACCACAAGATGCGCACCGACATGGCCACCTATCACCGCAACTTCTTTTCCGGCTTTTCAATCGGCGCGGGCCTGAAGGTCAGGGCTTTCGGCGTTGGCATCGCCTTTGCGCAGCCCCACAAGAGCGCCGCAACATTCATGCTTAACATAACCACTAACCTCTATGAGTTCTAAATCGCTGAAACCTATAATTATAGCTATCGACGGTTATTCTTCGACCGGCAAAAGCACAATGGCCAAGGCCTTGGCCCTGAAGATTGGCTACCGCTATGTTGACACCGGCGCGATGTATCGCGCAGTGACCCTGCTGGCTATGAGCCTGGGGCTCATCGACTCCGACGGTCGGGTCAACGAGCCGAAGCTGATTGAGGCGCTCCCCGGCGCAACAATCGATTTTGCGGTGACTTCCGCCGGCCAGCGCACGCTGCTCAACGGCAACGACGTTGAGGACCGCATCCGAACCATGGAGGTCAGCGCCAACGTAAGCACTATCGCCGCCATCGCCGCAGTTCGCCGCGACCTGGTTGAGCGTCAGCGAGTTTATGGCGAGCAGAAGGGCATTGTTATGGATGGCCGCGACATCGGCACTACGGTTTTCCCTAACGCCGAGCTGAAAATCTTTGTGAGCGCTCCGGCCCGGGTGCGCGCCGAACGTCGCTTCAAGGAGCTGACCGCCAAAGGCGAGCAAACCACCTTCGACGAAGTTCTGGCCAACGTTGAACACCGCGACCATATCGACACTACCCGCGCCGAAAGCCCGCTGCGCCGCGCTGCCGACGCCATTGACCTCGATAACTCAAACATGACGATTGATGAGCAGAACGCCTGGCTCATTGAACAATATGAGAAAGCCGCAAGTAGAGATTGACGCCGACAGCGGCTTCTGTTTCGGCGTTACGCGCGCGATTTCTATGGCCGAGGATGAGCTGCGCGGCTCCGGCAAGCTCTATTGCCTGGGCGACATTGTTCATAACTCCGACGAAGTTGAGCGCCTGCGCCGCCTCGGCCTGGAAACCATTTCCCACGAGCAGATGGCCGAGCTGCGCAACGTTAAGGTTCTTTTGCGCGCCCACGGCGAACCGCCGTCGACCTACGAGGTTGCCCGCCGCAACGGCATCGAGATAATCGATGCGACCTGCCCGGTTGTGCTCCGTCTTCAGCAGCGCATCAAGGCCGCCTACGATGCTCCCGGCCAGCCCCAGATCGTTATCTACGGCAAGCACGGCCACGCCGAAGTCAACGGACTGCTGGGCCAGACCGACGGCAATGCGCGCGTTGTTGAAACTCCGGCCGACCTCGACGCCGTTGACCCCTCGCGCCCGACGCTGCTCTACTCCCAGACGACCAAGAGCCTCGACGGCCTGCGCCAGATCAGCGACCACCTGGCCCGGAAAATGAATCCCGGAGTGGAGTTCAGCTCGTTCGACACGATTTGTCGCTCCGTTGCCAACCGCGTCGACAAGCTGCGCGAGTTCGCCCGCGCCCACGACGTCATTGTTTTCGTTGCGGGCCGCAAGAGCTCCAACGGTCACTTCCTCTATGAGCGCTGCCGCAGCGAGAACCCCCGAACCATTTTCATTTCCTCTGCCGCGGAGCTGGACCCCGCGCTCCTCGAAGGAGCCGCGAGTATCGGCATCTGCGGCGCAACGTCAACCCCGCGCTGGCTCATGGAGCAGGTGCGCGACATCATTAATGAATCTTATGCGTAAACTTCTCTCCCTGATAGTTACGGCTCTGGCACTGGGCGCCTGTTCCAACGGCGGGTCGGAGCTACCCGAAATTCCGCGCGACGCCCAAGAGCAGGGCCGCGCCGACGCGCAGGCTTTCTGCGACGCGAACTACACGACCGAGCGCGACATCCACGCCGCCCTCCTGGCCGTTAAGTCGCGCGAATGGCAGCTGCGCCAAAACGGCGACTCCCTCGCCGCCAACGCCTATATCAACGCCTTCCGCGCTCAGCTGTCGGAATCGGACAAGGCAATGGCATCGCGTGTGTTATAAGACATTTTGCTGAATGGTATATCCCGAATCTTTTGAACAAAAAATTGGGTTTGGCGCGGTGCGCGCGGCGGTTGCCGAGCGCTGCCTGACCGCCCCCGGCCGCGAGTTTGCCGCCGAGGCCATTGCTTTTTCGAGCGATTTCGGCGCCGTGAGGTCCTCTCTGGAGGCCACCGCCGAGATGCTCACGATTATTACCTCCGGCGCCGACGACCTGCCGCTGGGGCGCGTGGGCGACATTCGCCGCGCCCTGCTGGCGGTGCGCATCGACGGCACTTTCCTGGCCGTTGACGACCTTGCCGCTACCCGCAACGCGCTCAATGCCTTCGGCACCATAGCGGCGTTTTTCGCCGACGGCGAGCGCGCCGCCCTCTATCCGCGCCTGGCAGCCGTTGCGTCGACCCTGGGCGGATTTCCCGAGCTGGTCAGGATGATTGACCGCGTGGTCGACCGCTATGGCAACGTGCTCGATTCCGCCTCGCCCGAGCTGGCCGACATTCGCCGCGAGCTTTCGCGTGCGCAGGGCTCGATTGCCGCCGCCATGCGCCGCGTCATGGCTCAGGCCGTGGCCCAGGGCTATGTCGAAGCCGACGCAACGCCTTCGGTGCGCGACGGCCGCATGGTCCTGCCCGTTTCGCCGATGTATAAGCGCAAAATCTCCGGCATTGTTCACGACGAGTCCGCCTCGGGCAAGACCCTCTTTATCGAGCCGGCCGAGGTTGTGCAGACCAATAACCGGCTGCGCGAGCTCCAAATCGACGAACGCCGCGAAATTGCCCGCATAATGATGGCGCTGACCGCCGAGTTGCGCCCGTTCATTCCGTCGATTCTCGACTCCTGCGTCGTTGCCGCCGAGCTCGATTTCATCCACGCCAAGGCGCTCTATGCGCGCGATATCGACGCCCGGCTGCCCCACCTTTCGCCGAAGCCGGAAATCGAGTGGTATCATGCGTGCCACCCCGGCCTGCTCCAGTCGCTGCGCGCCCAGGGCAAGGAAATCGTGCCGCTCGACATTCATCTGACCCCCGAACGCCGGCTGCTGATAGTTTCCGGCCCGAATGCCGGCGGTAAGTCGGTTACGCTCAAAACCGTCGGCATCGTACAATACATGACCCAGTGCGGCCTGCTCCCGCCGCTCTACGAGAACTCCCACTTAGGGCTGTTTGACAGCATTTTCGTTGACATAGGCGACGACCAAAGTATTGAGAACGACCTGTCGACATACTCGTCGCACCTGACCCACATGAAGCACTTCATGGCCAACGGCTCGGCATCGACCCTCGTGCTCATCGACGAGTTCGGAACCGGCACAGAGCCGCTCATCGGCGGCGCCATCGCTCAGGCGATTTTGGCGCGCTTTGCCTCGCTCGGCCTTTGGGGCGTCATAACGACCCACTACCAGAACCTCAAGCAGCTGGCCGAGGAAACTCCCGGGCTGGTCAACGGCTCGATGCTCTATGATCGCCAGCGCATGGAGCCGATGTTTAAGCTCGTTGTAGGCACTGCCGGCTCGTCGTTTGCCATCGAAATCGCCCGCAAAATCGGTTTGCCGGCCGATATTGTTGATCAGGCAAAGGAAATCGTAGGCACCGACTACGTCAATATCGACAAGTATCTGCTCGACATTGCCCGCGACCGACGCTACTGGGAAAACAAGCGCCTGGCAATCCGCCAGAAAGAAAAGAAAATCGAGTCGGTGCTGGCCGACTATGAAGCGCAGGCCAATGACCTCCGCTCCCACCGCCGCGAAATCCTGGCCGACGCCAAGGAGCAGGCCCGCCGCATTGTTGAGGGCTCCAACGCGGCGATTGAGCGCACAATCCACGAAATCCGCCGCGCCCAGGCCGACCGCGACGAAACGCGCCGCCTGCGCGCCGACCTGCGCGCCGAGCAGCAGAGCGTTCAGAACGCCGAGCCCGAGCATCCGCTGCTGGCCAAGGCTCCCAAGCCGAAAAAGGCGCCGAAGCCAAAGGTCGCCGAGCCCCAGAAGCCGATCGCCGTCGGCGACTACGTTAAGCTCGAGGGCCAGGAAACGCCCGGTCAGGTGCTTGACATTCAGGGCAAGAATGCGACCGTCAGCTTCGGCATGTTGAGAACGACCGTCAAGCTCTCGCGCCTGCGCCCGACCATTCAGCGCCCGCGCGTTGACGCGCCGACGCAGGTTGCCCTCGCAACTGCCGACCAGCACCATTCGCGCCGCCTCGATTTCAAGCAGGAAATAGACGTGCGCGGCATGAGGGCCGACGAGGCGCTGCAGGCCGTTACCTATTTCATCGACGACGCCATTCGCTTTTCGGCCGGTCGCGTGCGTATTCTCCACGGAACCGGCACCGGGGCTCTGCGTCAGGCAATCCGCGGCTACCTGTCGACCGTGGCCGGCATCGCGTCGTTTGCCGACGAGGACGTGCGCCTGGGCGGCGCCGGCATAACGGTTGTTAATCTCTGAAATATCACCAAGCGATAAAAATAACACTGACTATGATTGACGAAATACTCAAGTTCAACGCCGAATTTGTTGAAAACAAAGGATATGAGAAGTTTCAGACATCGAAGTATCCCGACAAGAAGATTGCCATCGTTACCTGCATGGATACGCGCCTCGTTGAGCTGCTTCCGGCGGCACTCGGCATCAAGAATGGCGACGTTAAGATGATCAAGAATGCGGGCGGCACGATTACCAACCCCTTTGACTCTACTTTGCGTTCGCTGCTGGTCGCCGTCTATGAGCTTGGCGTCAACGAGATTATGGTTATCGGCCACACGGGTTGCGGCGTTCAGGGCATGAACGCCGATGAAATGCTCGAGCTGATGCGTTCGCGCGGCATCGATGATGAGCACATTTCGCTTATGCGCCATTGCGGCATTGATCTCGACAGCTGGCTCCACGGCTTCACCGACACTGAGGATGCCGTCAACGAAACCGTAGACCTCATCCGCAACCATCCGCTGATGGCCCGCGACGTCCGCGTCGGCGGCTACATCATGGACTCCGTCACCGGCAAGCTGCAGCCGGTCTGAGGGAGGGGCAAATTAGTCTTATAGGTCTTATTAGACTAATTAGTCCAATTAGTGGGCGACGGCGAGACGCCGTCGCTCCCGGTTTGTCGCTGCCATGCTGTCGCGTCCATGCTGTTTCCCTCAGGCTTTCGCTCCCAAATTATTTGCTGTAGTTTAGAGGCGGCTCTGGGAGCGACGGCGTCCCGCCGTCGCATCGCTGTCGCGAAGCATGAGTCGCGAGGTTTGACGCGCGCGCGACGGCGAGACGCCGTCGCCCCCAGTTTGTCGCTTCCGGGTTGTTGCGCCAGGGTGTGTTTGTCTTGGGGTAGGGATGAAAAAGGCCTCGGAGCCGGTGGCTTCGAGGCTTGGGGAAGGGTAGCCCATAGGAGAATCGAACTCCTCTTTCAAGAATGAAAATCTTGCGTCCTAACCGATAGACGAATGGGCCGGATGACTGGCCGAAATTAGGCGGCCAAAGAGTTTACGTGCTTCTGGAGCGCGCTCTTGAGGTTAGCGGCCTTGTTTTTGGAGATGGTGTTTTTGCGGGCCAGCTTGTCGAGCAGAGCGGCGAGGGCGGAAAGAGCCTTCTGAGCTTCAGCCTTGTCGGTCATTTTGCGAATGCGACGAACTGCAGTGCGAGCGGTTTTCTCGTAGTAGCGGTTGCGGAGGCGGCGGCTTTCGGTCTGACGAATTCTCTTGAGCGATGACTTGTGGTTTGCCATTTCTAATAGTTGGTTCTTTTAGAGTGTCTTTAATTATTTAGTAGCCCATAGGAGAATCGAACTCCTCTTTCAAGAATGAAAATCTTGCGTCCTAACCGATAGACGAATGGGCCTTGGAGCGTTTTGCGAGTGCAAAGTTACGATATTATTTTGAACTATGCAAATTTTCTTGTAATTTTGCGTAAAATTTATGCAAAAAATTTTGAACATGCTTCCGCTGAGGCTGACGCCTCACTCTGACCGCACGGCTATTTTGCAGGCTTATTCGCTTGAAATGGGGGCGGTTAGCTTTGCTGTGCCGGCCGGCGCAGGGCCGGGAGCGGCCAGGCGCCGCGCGTTGCTTCAGCCGCTCACTCCGCTGGAGGTTGAGGCGTCGCTCAGGCCCGGACGGGAGCTTCACACCTTTCGCGAGCCGCGCGCGCGGGTGCAGATCCACACTATTCTGATGTCGCCGGAGCGCTCGGCGGTGGCCATGTTTCTGGCCGAGGTGCTCCAGAATCTGCTGCGCCAGGCCGAACCGGATGCCAACACCTATATTTATATAGAGCGGGCCGTTGAGCGACTCAACGACCCGCAGACCCGGGTGGGGAATTTTGCTTTGATGTTTTTGCGCGGCTTATCGACGATGCTCGGAATCGAGCCTGACTTGACCGACTACCGGCCCGGAATGCTGTTTGACATGATCGACGGGCGCTTTCGCCTTTCGGCCGCCCTTCACGGCCACTCGCTTTCGGCGTCAGCCTCGGCGGCGGCGGCGCGGTTGCTGCGCATGACCTGGGAGAACCAGGGACGTTTCCGTTTCAGCGGGGCCGAGCGGCGCGAGGCCCTGGAGCGGATTCTGGAGTATTACACGATTCACTATGCGCCGCTGACGGGGCTGAAGTCGCCCGCCGTGCTCCACGCGCTGCTTCGTTAAATCACCAGCAGCGCAACGCGGTAGACCACGAAGGCCATCAGCCACGCCAGCACCGTGTTGTAGATGGCGCTGAAGGCGGCGTAGCGCCACGAGTTGGTTTCGCGGGCAATGGCGGCGAGGGTTGCGATACACGGGCAATAGAGCAAAACGAACACCAGGAAGCTCAGCGCCGACGCGGTGGTGAAGTCGCCCGCCAGGCGTGCGCCCAGAGCGGCGTCGGCAACGGCTTCGTCGCCGGTATAGAGCACGCCCAGGGTGCTGACAATGATTTCCTTGGCGGGCACGCCGGCGATTGCCGCAACTGTTGCGCGCCAACCCATGCCGATCGGCTCCATTATGGGAGCCATTGCCTTGCCGAGCATTTCGAGATAGGAGTCGCCGGTCAGCGGGAAGTAGTTCAGCGCCCAAACGATGATGCAGGCAACGAGGATGATGCCGCCCATTTTGCGGAGATATTGCTCGCCTTTGGCCCAGGTGTGGCGAACGATGGCCTTGGCCGTCGGAACGCGATAGGGGGGCAGCTCCATGACGAAGGGCGTTTCATCGACCTTCCAAACGAAGCGGCGCAGCAGCTTGGCGGTCAGCATTGCGGCCATTACGCCCAGGGCGTAGATGCCGAAAAAGACCAGTGCGGCGTGGGTGGAGAAGAAGGTGCCGATCAGCAGAACGTAGATCGGCAGGCGCGCCGAGCAGCTCATGAACGGGTTTATCAGAATGGTTATCAGCCTCGACGAGCGGCTTTCAATGGCTCGGGTGGCCATGATTGCCGGCACGTTGCAGCCGAAGCCCATCAGCAGCGGAATGAAACTCTTGCCGTGCAGGCCGATGTGGTGCATCGAGCGGTCCATGATGAAGGCCGCGCGAGCCATGTAGCCGGAGTCTTCCATGAACGACACGCAGGCATAGAGAATCAGAATGTTGGGCAGGAAAACGATTACCGAGCCGACGCCGCCGATGATGCCGTCGACCAGCAGGTCTTTCAGCGGGCCTTCGGGCATTAGGGTCGCAACCGTTTCCGACAGCCATTCAACCCCGCTCTCAATCCAGTCCATCGGGTATTGGCCGACCTGGAACGTGAGCCAGAAAATAACGAACATGATTCCGAGAAACAGCGGAATGCCGAACAGGCGGTTCGTTACGAATGCGTCGATAATCGACGTTGAGCGGTTCGACGACCGCCGTTCGCCGCTCATGGTTTCGGCCAGGGCGCCGTCGATGAAGCCATACTTCTCGGCGGCGATGACAGCGGCGATGTCCTCGTGAGTTCGCTCCTCGATCATCTTGCGGCCCGAGTCGCGCAGCTCAACCATTTTCTGATACTGCGGGCGGCCTGCCAGCTGCTGCTCAACCTCCGAGTCGCCCTCGAGGAACTTCAGCGCCAGATAGCGCGCCGCAAACTTCGGCGCAATGTCGGCGTCGGCCTTGATCAGGTCCTTGATGGGGTCGAGCGCCGAGCGCAGGTCGTCGGAAAGGGCAACGTGGACGTGGCGCACCTTCTCTTCGCGCCCTTCGTAGACGCGTATAATAGTGTCGAGCAGCTCGTGGAGCCCCTTGCCGGTTTTGCTGACGGTCGGAACCATCGGAACGCCGGTCATGGCGCCCAGCAGCTCATAGTCCAGGCGCGCGCCCGACTCCTCGAGCTCGTCAAACATGTTGAGCGCAACGACCATCGAGCGGTCCATGTCGATAAGCTCCGTTGTCAGATACAGGTTGCGCTCCAGATTCGACGCAACAACAACGTTGACGATAACGTCGGGCGTTTCCGACGCCAGATAGCGGCGAACATACAGCTCCTCGGGCGAGTATGCCGCCAGCGAATACGTTCCCGGCAGGTCTACTACATTGAAGTGATACCCTCCGTAGGTGAACGAGCCCTTCTTGGCCTCGACCGTGACGCCCGAATAGTTGCCAACGTGCTCGGTTGCGCCGCTCAGGGAGTTGAACATCGACGTTTTGCCGCAGTTCGGGTTGCCGATAAGGGCAATGTTGATTTCGCGGGCGGCAACGTTGCGAACGTCGGGGAGCAGCTCGTCCGACTCGTTGGGGTCGGTGAGCCGTTTGCCGTCGGCGTGGGGCGGCAGCTCAACCTCGGCTGCGTCAACAACCTCTACCAGCTCGGCCTCGGAGCGGCGCAGCGAAACCTCATAGCCTAATATTGAATACTTTACCGGGTCCTTCATCGGCGCCGACAGCACCTTGCGGATAAGCTTTCCGCGAACGAAGCCCATTTCAGTCAGTCGTTTACGAAAAGCGCCGTGACCAAGAATCTTGACCACGTACGCCTCACGTCCTTCCGGAAGTTCATTCAATCTCATATTTCTAATCTTTAACGAGTGCAAAGTTCGCCATTTCTTCGCACCCGCGCAATACCCTAAACAGAGTAAATTCCCGCATTGTGACAACAACGGCGAAGGTTGCAATGTCTGAAACATCGCAACCTTCGGAGGAGTGTGTGTTAATTGGAATGTGTATTAAATATTGACTTTGCGTGTAATAGCGTCGGCGCGCACGATATAAACTCCCGAGGGGAGGGAGATTGTGGCGGATGCGCCGCTATATACCTTAGTGCCGCTGAGATTGTAAACGTTGACCTTCTCGGCGCCGCTGACTCTTATGCAGCCGTTGAGACACTCGATTGTTACCGTTTCCGTCATGGCTTTTTCTTCGATTCCGAGGCTCGGGTCGCCTTCAATTTTGAGGAACTGCTTCCAACCGTCGGCTAACTTGTAGGCCTCAACGGATTCTTCCGGAACATAGAGCGTGGCATTTCGATATGTTTCGTCAGCAAAGAGATACATAAGGAGATAAGGGTCGGTACACGATGGCGGTACAGCGGCCGATGAGTAAATGGTAGTCAGCGCGGAGCAGTAAAATGCCCGGAGGCCTAAGGCTTGAACGGAGTTCCCGATTTTCAGTGTAGTAGCGTTGTCGCACCTTGAGAACGCATAGTCGCCGATGGTTGTAACCGAATTAGGAATCTCAATAGAGGTAAGGCTGGTGCAGGAATTGAAGGCATTCTCGCCGATGGTTACGACCGAAGAGGGAATATCGATTGATTTAAGAGCGTTGCAATTAGCGAAAGAGCTCTGCCCGATGTCGGTTATTCCGTCAGGCAGTTTTACGGATTCAAGCCCGGAGCAATAATAGCATACAAAAGCGCCGATGGATGTAACGGATTCGGGAAATTCAATCTCTGTCAATGCGGGGCAGCCCACGAATGCTCTGTTGCCGATAGACGTTACGGAGTTGGGGATTGTGATGGATTTCAGCCCTTGGCAATCGGCGAATGCTTCAATGCCGATGGTCGTGACCGGTGTCGGAATCTCTATTGACTCCAGCAAATTGCAATTAGCAAAGGCTTGGTCTACGATTTCCGTAACGGTGGAGGGAATTGAATATGTATTATCCTTCTTGCCAAAAGGATATTGAAGCAGAACGGTTTGCTCCTTGTTGAACAGCACTCCGTTGAGCGAGCTGAACGAGTTATTGTCGGCGCTGACGTTGATTGCTTCCAGTTGATTGCAAAGGAGGAACGGATAAGCACCTAAGGTCGTGACGGAAGCCGGAAGTGTGATTGACGACAACGACGAGCAGGACTGGAAAGCCTGACGGCCGATTTCCGTAACGGAATTGCCCAGTTCGATTGTTTCTAAGCCGGAGCATTGAAAGAATGCTTGATCGCCTATAGTTTCAACCGAGTTCGGAATCTCAACGGAGGTCAGGTTGGGGCATACGCTGAATGCACCCGGGCCGATTGCGGTTACTGAAGCGGGGATGGTGTACTCGCTGGTATTATTTTCGGAGGGGAATAATAAAAGGGTAGATTGGTCTTTGTTGAACAGAACGCCATTCAAGGAGCTGAAATTCGTATTCTCCCCGCTGACATTGATTTCAGTCAGTTTATTGCCGAACGCCCCAATGCCAATGGTCGTTACCGAGGCGCCGATAGTTATTGAGGTTAGGCCGGTGCCGCTGAAAGCACGTGCGTCAATGGTGGTCACTGAGTTGCCGAGGGTAACTGATGCCAGTGATTCGCAACTGCTGAATGCACTCATGCCGATTGTGTTTATCGAACCGGAAAGATCAATGGCTGCGAGGCTTCTGCATGAGTCAAAAGCAGATCTACCTATGGTTTTTACTGAACTGCCGAATTTTACTGATTTTAGGGCGTAGCAATGCATGAAAGTTTCTTCATTAATTTCCTCGACCAAATCAGGTACGACAAATTCATTCAGGCTGATGCAGAAACGGAAGGCGCGGCTACCGATTGATGCGATAGAAGCCGGCAGCTCCACTGAGGTTAGCTCGCGGTTGTTGCTGAAAGCGTATTCGCCTATGGCCGTTACCTGATAGTTGGATGAGCCATCGCTTACTGTTTGCGGAATGACAAGCTGCCCTACGATAGGATTTGTCGGATAGTCATCTGCGGCCGCAACCATGCAGGTTTTGGATGCTTCGTCGGTAACGGTGTAGGTAAGGGTTTGACCTTCGTGGGAGTAGGTGAAATCGCGGGCCAAGGACGGAAAAGTCATCAATGAACCCAATAAGGCGATAAGCAGTTGCTGCTTCATATCTGAAAGATTGCCGCGGGGCCCACTTCGTTGGCAATAATGATTGGTTAAAACGTGAAAACGTGAGGACCATATCTTTCTGTTCGTTCCACGAATCGAGGCCTTCGCATTGCCCATTAGAGTAGAACGAACAGAGCAGAGGCCTCACGCGGATTATACAACATATAACCACATAAGGCGTCTATCTCTGTCTCGATCCTGACTCTAATTGAAAGTTGCGAAGTTTCGATTCGTCAAGAAAGAGCGCAAGATATACGCTTTCTGAAAAAAAATGTCTGCCATCCCGCCCGCTAAACCCGTAACCGAGCCTCTGCAAACGGTCTAACGCCCGCAAAGTTACGATATTCTTTTGAACTATGCAAATTGTTGACAGAAATAACAGGTAACCGGCTGTCGCTCCCGGTAGGCGGGGTTAGATGTTGAGGCCGAAGGCGGAGAGGAGGGCGGCGGATATGGACATGTAGATGACCATGCCGATGATGTCGTTGGTGATGGAGATGAAGGGGCCGGTTGCGAGGGCGGGGTCGATTTTGAAGCGTTCGAGGGTGAGGGGCACGAAGGTGCCGAACACGCTGGCAAAGATTACGACGGCAAACAGGCTCAGGGCCACGGCGATGGTCGTTACCTGCGTTGCTCCCAGCCGGAAGCAGTTGTAGATGAACACCAGGGCGGCGATGATGGTTGCGTTGAGCAGGCCAACGCCGATTTCCTTGAATATCTGCTTGGAGGCGTGGCGGATGTCGAGCGAACCGTTGGCCAGGCCCTGGACCACGATTGCCGACGACTGGATGCCGACGTTGCCGCCGGTGCCGCCGATTAGCGGAATGAACAGGGCCATTGCGGGGTTGGTTGCAAATCCGGCTTCGAAGTTCCCGAGAATCAGCGAGTTGCCGATGCCGCCGGCGATGCCGATGAGGAGCCAGGGCAGTCGCGCCTTGGTTTGGGCGAACCAGGAGTCGTCGGTTTCAACGTCGGAGCTCAGACCCGATGCCAGCTGGTAGTCGCGTTCGGCGCTTTCGCGCACGGTGTCCATGACGTCGTCGAAGGTTATCTGGCCAACCAGGCGCCCGACGGCGTCGACTACCGGCATTGCCGCAAGGTCATATTTTTCGAAATCCTGGGCAACTTCGTCGAGGTCGGTGTCGGTTTTGACCGACGCGGGGTCGGCTTCCATAACGTGTTTGATTTTGCTGACCGAGGGGTGGGTCAGCATCTTTTTCAGCGGCAGGATGCCGCGCAGGCGCTCGTCGTTGTCAACGACGTAGACATAATATATCTCGTCGAGCTCCTCGGCCTGCAGGCGCATTTCCTTGATGCACTCGGGCATTGACCAGTTTTCGTTAACGACGATCATTTCTTTCGACATGAGGGCGCCTGCGGTGTTTTCCGGGTACTTCATCAGGTCGATGATGTCGCCTGCCTGCTCGACGTCGTCGAGGCTGGCAAGCACCTCTTCGCGGTCCTCCTTGTCGAGTTCCTGCAAAAGGTCGGCCGCGTCGTCGGTGTCCATGTGGTCGACCTGCTTGGCGATGACGTCGTTAGGCAGGGCTTCGAGCAGCTTGTGGCGTTCGTCGTCGTCGAGCTCGAGCAGCAGGTCGCCGGCGGTTTCTTCGTCGAGCAGCTCATAGAGGAACTCGGCCTCCTCGATGTCGAGGTCCTGATAGAGCTCGGCAATGTCGGCGGGGTGGAGTTCGTTGAGCTCCCGGCGGGCGGCGGCTGCATCGCCCGCGGCGATTATTTCGCGGATCTGCTGAAGATACTCGGGGCTATATTCTTTCATTTACAGTTCCGTTTTGCAGAAGATTGAAAAGTTGACCGAGCCGTAGGCGCGATGCTGGCGAAATTCGGGCAGGTGCGAGAAATCTTGCTTCTTGGAGTGCTCGACAACGACGATTGTTTCCTCGCCGCAGGCGCCGGAGCTGAGAATCGTTTCGGGCACGCGCTCGAAGTTTTCCATGTCGTAGGGCGGGTCGGCGAAAATGAAGCCTACGGGCGACACGGTGCTTTCAATATATTTCAGCGCGTCGCCGCGAACAACCGTCAGTTCATTGCAATTGAGCTGCTGGCGCACTTTTTCAATGAACCGGAACTGGGTGGGCGCTTTTTCAACGGCAACGACCGATGCGGCTCCGCGGCTGACCAGCTCCAGGGAGATGGCGCCGGTGCCGGCAAAGAGGTCAATGGCCGTGATGCCGTCGAAGTCCAGGTAGTTATCGAGTACGTTGAAAATGTTTTCGCGCGCGAAGTCGGTAGTCGGGCGCGCGGTTATGTTGGTTGGCACGTCGAAGCGACGACGGCCGAATTTTCCGCGGATAATTCTCATAATCGGGCAAGAAATAACATGTCGGACGCGGCTTCCGGTGCCATGCGGCGCAGGGCGAGCATTTCGGGGCCGAAGGCGGGCGGAAGGATGCGGGCGGCGGGTTTAACTTTGGTTATGGTGTCGGTAATGGCGGCGCGCAGGTCGTTGTTGGCGGTAATGAGCGTTATCGGCTCGTTGGCCTCGGCGGCGGCCAATATATAATAGGCGCAGTCGGCTGCGCCGAAGGTTTGGGGGCGGTTCAGGTAGCGCAGCGAGCCGTCGGCGCCGAGCGAGCAGAGGCAAACGTCGGTCGCGGAGTTGACCAGGGCGTAGAGGCCGCCGGCGTCGGGCAGGGTCATCAGCCGGTTGGCTACGATGGCGGGCGAGTGGTGGAAACGCGCGCAGGCAAAGGTGCGGCTCAGAAAGTTCAGCCTGTCGGAGTCGGGGGCGAAGCCGACTGCCGCCTCGCCCGGAAGCGGCTCCATCATAACCGTTCGCTGGCAGCAGCAGTCGGGCAGCAGGGCCTCGGCCAGCTCGTCGAGCAGCGGTTCGGCGCTGCGGGGGAGCAGAAAAAAGTCCGAGTCGGCGAAAATAATGTCGATTGCGGCGAAGTCGCCCAGCAGCAGCGGGTTATCGTAGATTGCGTTTTCCAGCGCGCGCACCGACTCGTCGGCTATCTCCTCGGAGTGGGCAATAACCGTTGGGTCAACGCTCTCCGGCCCCACGATGAGAGCCGAAAGGCGTTTCGGTTCAATGCGGAGAATCAGCCGCATGGCGGAAGTGTCGCCGATGAGTTCCTTGGTCAGCGCTGAGTGGGTCATTTCTTTTCGGGGTAGGCAATTCGCGAATGATAGATGGTCAGCAGGCGCTGAATGAACGATTCCTTGATTATCTTAACGTCGCGGAAGGCCAGGGGCGAATCATTGTGGAGCCCCTCGGCGACCTGACTGTCGATAATCTTGTTGACCAGGCCGGTAATCGCTTCGGGCGAATAGTTGGTCAGCGAGCGCGAGGCGGCCTCAACGGCGTCGGCCATCATCAGGATGGAGCTTTCGACCGTGCTCGGATTCGGGCCGGGGTAGGTGAAGGGCTTCGGGTTGATTTCCTTGCCGGGATGGGTGTTGCAGGCGGTGACGTAGAAATATTTCGTCATGCCGGCGCCGTGGTGTTCGGCAATGAAGCGGCGGATTGCGCTGGGGAGCTTGGCCTTTTCGGCGCGGCGCAGGCCGTCGTTGACGTGGTTGATGATGATGCGTGCGCTCTGTTCGGGGTCAATGGCGTTGTGGGGGTTGACGCCATGTTGATTTTCGGTGAAGAAGGCCGGGTTTTCGATTTTGCCGATGTCGTGGTAGAGCGCGCCGGCACGGATGAGCTGCACGTTGGCGCCGAGCTTCGATGCGGCTTCGGCGGCGAGGTTGCTGACGCCCATAGCGTGTTGGAACGTGCCCGGACATTCGCGCGAGAGCTCGCGCAGCAGCGGGTGGTTGATGTCGCTGAGCTCAACGAGGCCAACCGTTGAGGTGAAGCCGAGCCAGCGCTCGAAAACGAATACCAGAACGTAGGCAAACGAAACCAGCACTACGTTGATTGCCAGGAAGCCGAACATGCGCGGGGCGAGCGACGCAAAGCTGCCGGTCAGCATAACGTTGACGGCAACATACATCAGCGTGTAGCCCAGATAGATGAGCAGCGCGGTGCGCAGCAGCTGCGAGCGGCGGCTCAGTTCCTTGAGCGAGTTGATGGCGATGGATGCCGCGACGAACTGCATTGCGATGAACTCCAGCGGAAAGGGGGAGATAACGGCGCAGATAAGAGTCGTTATCAGGGTGGAGAACATTGCCGTGCGGCCGTCGAAGAAAACGATTATCATTATCGCAACCATCGAGAAGGGAACGATGTAGAGCCCCGAATCGATGTTTGTTGAAACCAGGAAGGCGAAGATGCTGAAAGCGGTTATCAGCCCGACGAGGAAGGCAACGACCTTAGGCTGCCACCACAGGCGCCTGCGGAAGTAGTAGAGGAATATGCCCAGCAACATGAAGAGCAGGCCAACGTAGATGCTCTTTGCCATCCAGGCATAGAAGCTGTTGCCGCCGGGGCCGTTGCCGCGCTCGGCCTGCATTGCTTCGTAGGTCTGCAAAATGGTGAACAGCTGGGGCGTTACGACCTCGCCGCGGTCAATAATTCGTTCGCCCTGCTGAATAACGCCGATGGGGGCGGTTGCGCGCTGCTGCAGGTCGCTGCGCATGCGGTTGGTCATAACAGTGTCGAGAACAACGTTTGGCGTCAGCATCGACGCCAGTTTCGACTGCTCGATGGCATAGTGGGCTTCGTCGCCGGGCAGCTGCTCTTTCAGCCACTCGTAGGCGCGGCGGGGCGAGCGGAGCTGGGCGGTTGACTTGCGTATCAGCGAGTTGCCGTTAACGACGCGCACCGACGGCAGGCGCCCGGTCGAGATGTCGTTATAAACGTCTTCGTCAACGATGCCGGCGGCATAAACGTCGCGCAGGCGCGCCGTTAGCTGCGAGCGGGTCGCCGAGGAAACGCTGACCTTTTCGAGCGCGCCGGCCAGGCGCGAGCGAACGTCGTCTTCAACCGCCGTGCGGCGTTTATAGACCGGCACGAACGTTCGGTTAATAGAGTCTATGGCCGCCTGGGCCGACAGCGAGTCGGGGCGGATCGGCAGGTCGAACGGCGCCGTTAGCAGCTGGTAGTTCCAGGGGCGGTTGACCTGATAGATGTAGCTCGACGTTGAGCGGCGCGGCATCAGCCAAACAACGAAGGCGATGCCGAGCAGCAGAACGAGAATCTGGGAAGTGTAGTAACGCTTCTGTTTCATTGAATCAAATGCGGGTAGCGGCGGTTACGCCTGAAATTTTTTTCAATCGGGAGCAGAGAGTGTCAACGGCTTTGGCGTCGGTTACCTTAACGGTTAAATGGCCGGTAAAGACCTCGTTGGTTGCCTCGATGGCGAACTGGCGCAGGTCAATGTTGGGCACGCCGCTGACAATGGCGCTGATTTCCTGCAGGATGCCGCTGCGGTCAATGCCCTCGAGCTGCACTTCGGCCTTGAAGCGCGTTTCGGTGGTCTCCTCCCAGCGCGTAACCAGGATGCGGTGGCCGTAGGTTGCCTTCAGCAGCGCCGCGCGCGGGCAGGTCAGCGAGTGAACGGTAACGGTGCCGTCGTCTTCGATGAAGCCCATAACGTCGTCGCCCGGCAGCGGCGAGCAACATTCGGCCAGTCGATAGTTCTCCTTGCCTTCGGTGGTTCGCAGAATATAGGTTTCCTTAACGTTGATGGGAATTTCCTCGTCGTCGGCCTTCCATTGGGCCATCGGTTTCTTCTTTGCCGGACCGAACGGGTTGAGCAGCTTTTTGAACAGGGCGGTGGTTTGCGCAGCTGCGCCGGCGGGTTTGGCGTTTTTGCGCAGAACGGCAAACGTTTCCGCCGGGTTGATTTCGCCCTTGGCGATGCCGATGAAAATGTCTTCGCGCGAGTTAACGCGATAGTGGCCCATCATTTTGGTGAACAGCTCGTTGCTCTCCTCAATGCCGGCCTCCTTGCGGGCAGCCTCAAATAGTGTGCGGCCCTCCTCGATCAGCGGCTGGCGGTCGCGGCGCAGGGCCTGGCGCAGACGGGTGCGCGCTTTGGCCGTGGCCAGGAACTTCATCCATTCCTCCTGGGGCTGCTGGCTCTGAGAGGTTATGATTTCCACCTGGTCGCCGCTCTCGAGCGGGGTTGACAGGGCAACCAGCTTATGGTTCACCTTGCCGGCAATGCAGCGGATGCCCAGCTGGCTATGGAGCGTAAACGCCAGGTCGAGAACCGTTGCCTTGGCGGGCAGGGTGATGGGCTCGCCCTTGGGGGTGAACACCACTATCTCGTTGGCAAACAGGTTGAGCTTAACGGTGTCGAGAAAGTCCAGGGCGCTCGGCTCCGGGCTTTCCAGAATGTCTTTGATGGTTTCAAGCCACTGGCTCAGCTCGGTTTCCTCGTCGCCTTCGCCGTCCTTATACTTCCAGTGGGCCGCAAAGCCGCGTTCGGCAATGTCGTCCATCCTTTCCGAGCGAATCTGAATCTCCACCCAGTTGCCGTCGGCGCCCATAACGGTCAGGTGCAGCGCCTGGTAGCCGTTGGCCTTCGGAACGCTGATCCAGTCGCGGGTGCGGTCGGGGTGGAGCTTGTAAATATCCGTTATCGCCGAATAGATGCGCCAGCTCAGCGCCTTTTCCTGCGACGGGTCGTCGCACTTGAAAATGATTCGCATGGCATAGAGGTCATAGACCTCCTCAAACGGAATCTTTTTCGTGTCCATCTTGCGCCAGATGCTGTAAACGCTCTTGAGCCGGTACTTTGCCTGGAATTCGATGCCCATTTCAGCCAGTTTGGCACTGATTGGGGCCGCAAAATCGTCGTAGACCATGCGGCGCGCGCGCTCGGTGGCCTCGATTTTGTCGGCAATCTCCTTGTAGGCCGCCGGATGCTCATACTTGAAGCTCAAATCCTCCAGCTCCGTTTTGATTTCAAACAGCCCCAGGCGGTGGGCCAGCGGCGCATAGATATAGAGCGTTTCGCCGGCGATTTTATATTGCTTGTTCGGAGCCATGGAGCCGAGAGTGCGCATATTGTGGAGGCGGTCGGCCATTTTAATGAGCACGACGCGGATGTCCTCGTTCATCGTCAGCAGCAGCTTGCGGAAATTCTCGGCCTGCGCCGAAGCGTGCTCGCCGAAAATGCCGCCCGAAATCTTGGTCAGGCCCTCGACCAGCTGTGCAATCTTGTCGCCGAAATTCGAGCGGATGTCCTCAACGGTATAGTCCGTGTCCTCAACAACGTCGTGGAGCAGCGCGGCGCAGATGCTCGTCGACCCCAGGCCGATTTCCTGCGACGCGATGCGCGCAACCGCGATGGGGTGGAGAATATACGGCTCGCCGCTGCGACGGCGAACGCCCGCGTGAGCCGCCTTTGCGAACCGAAAAGCGCGCTCAATGATTTCCACCTTCTTGCGGTGATTGGAATTCAAATAACCCTGAAGCACATCCTGAAAGGCGGCTTCAATCATGCGGTCTTCCTCTTGCAGGTCAGGAGTTGAGAGATTCTGTTGTGTCATATCCGTTGGGTCTAATAAGCCACAAATTTAAGCATTTTTTCCGAAACCGCCCCTACCTCCCCCAAAAAATCTATATTTATGAGCGAAGAGGCTGTGTCGTAATTAAGGTTTACGGCGCAGTCTCTTTTTTATGAGTTCTGAGGTTTCGATATTTCTCAGGCGGCTGATTTTTGAGGATTTTTGGAAAATATTCGATTCTCGGGTGA
>JAAVDE010000034.1 GCA_014801955.1 Bacteroides sp.
AGCCGGGAATACAAAGCACCGAGAGGCCGGAAAGAGTGTCGGGAATCATTACATAGAACGGAACCACCGAGCCTTCGAGCGGATATGACAGCCAGCGCTCAAGAGTGTAGCCCTCCTTGCGGGTCGACGACTCCAGGGTCGGAGCGGCGGCCTGGGCGGAGGGATGCTTCATCAGCGCGGCCATTGCGGCGCTCATTTCGGCCTGCCATTTAGGGAAACTGTCGGCCGGCATGTCGGCCGCGTTGAAATTCAGGCGCGGCGGGTTTGCGCGCCCAATGTTTTCGGCCGTCTGACGGGTTGACGTCGCGGTCTGGGCGGTTGCGCAAATTGTTGCGGCAACGCCGATAAGAAGTGAAAATAGGCGTTTCATCATCGCAAAGTTAATGATTTTTCCCGAAAATTTTGCAATTACGGCGGATTTTATTAAATTTGCGCATTGTCAGTGAGTACGTTCGCGAACATTTCAGTTCTCCGAAGCGTTGATAAGGTAAACTGACAATAAAAAAACATCTAACCAAAACGTATATTAAGAACAATGAAGAACTTCAGCATTTTTCTCGCAGTTATCGGCGGCGTAGCAATCGGCGCTGCCGCAGGTTTACTCTTTGCCCCCGAAAGCGGCGAAAAAACCCGTGAACAGATCAAGCGCTACCTCCGCGAAAAAGGCATTTGCCCCGCAAACGAAAGCAAGCTCGACGAACTGGTTGAAGAAATCGCCGACGAACTCGCCTCCAAATAAGCTAACATCCCGAATATACACTAACATTATCCTCATCAGAAGAAAATAATCATGGCAAACAATTCCAACGCCGGCATCATGGGCGCCTTTCTCGGCGGCGCTCTTATTGGTTTAACATCCGCAATCCTTTTTGCCCCGAAACCGGGCAGAGATTTGCGTCGCCGACTGATTGAACGACTCAACCAGCACAGCATCATTCTCAGCGACACGGAGGTTGATGAGCTGATTGCCCGCCTCGAAGCCGATGATGAGGAGCTATTTTGAAATTCGGAACATTAACTTCACTCAACCCGTCTAACAACAAAAAGAGGGCGGCGCGTCAGCATGAACCGCCGCGCCGTTTCCTCTTTGCGCACGTTATTTATTTATGAACTTTTTCAACACTCAGCCATCGACCGACGAAGGCAACGCATACTCGCGGCTCTACTCCGAAGTCAAGCGGCTGGTTTCGCTCGAAGTCGAAAACGCCCGCCTGATTGCCGCAGAAAAACTGACGCTGCTGCTGGGGCGCATAGCTCTGGTTGCGGTCTGCTTCGTTGTCAGCGCAACGGCGCTGGTGTTCCTGTCAATGTCGGTGGCCGATTTTCTGCTCCGCGGCCTGGCTCCCTGCTGGACCTATCTGATTATCGCAGCCTTCTATATTGTTATAATAATCATTGCCGCCTCAATGCGCCGCCGGCTGATTACCGACCCGATCGCGCGCTTCATTTCGCGCGTTCTGCTCGACCCGCCCGCAGCCAACTCGCCCGATTCAACATTGACCGGCAACAACCATAACCCAACCCACAAGGAAGAATGAAAAGCAAATATTCAATCAAACGCCCCGAAACGGAGTGGGAAGGGCTGACGCTCGACGAAATCCGCTATGCCCGCGCGCTGACCGAAACGCGCATACTTATCAGCCGCGAAATTCTCGGCTCCCGATTCCACAACACCCTTGGCGGCAAGGTTGCCCGCGCCGAATCGAGGTCAATTATCGGGCGGATGCTGAGCGGATTGTCGTGGCTCGACATGGGGCTGCTGGCCCTGCGCTTCGGCTCGAAGGTTACGGGGCTCGTGCGCCGCAAACGCTAACTCGCGAAACTTATTAACCACACCTTTATATAATTAACCTCCATAACCAAAACCCTCTAAACACCCCTTATTCGTTATGACAGTTGAAGAAATCGGAACTTTCGCAGGCGAAGTCTGGAAAGCCCTTGCAGAACAGAACGCAAACTCCATTAAAACCATTAAGAAAGCTACCAAGCTGAAAGAAAAGGAAATCTATGCTGCCCTGGGCTGGCTCTCGCGCGAAGGCAAGCTCCACCTGGGCGATGCCGGCGACCCCAAGGAAGTCGACGTTGTTCTGATCGAAAAGTAAGCAGTCTTCCTCAGCGCTAATCCTCTCTCAGCTGCCTCCCCGCTCCGAAGCGCGGGAGGCAGCTGTAAACTTTTTGAGGGCACGGAGCGTTTTAACGGTAAACAATATTTTTTAACGCTCAACTATCTACTCTACTTTTCCATTATGAAGACTCAACTCGTTTCAGCGCTGGCGCTTGGCGCAATGATGCTCTGCGTTGCCCCTCAGGAGGCCGACGCATGTACCCGCGTAGTTTACCACGGCGACAGCGTAACGGCCACCGGACGCACCCTTGACTGGAAAACTCCGATTCCAACGGCCCTGCGCGTGATTCCGCGCGGCGAACACCATATCAGCTTCGACGACCCGACCGATAATATTGAATGGACGTCGAAATATGCGACCGTTATGGCCGTCAGCTACAACATGGGCTACTCCGAAGGCATGAACGAGAAGGGCTTGGCCGCCAACGTTCTCTATCTTCCCGGCTCGGTCTATTCCTATGGCCCCGGCAAGGAGTATCGCAAAAAAATGGCGTCGAGCGTATGGCCGCAATATGTTCTCGATAATTTCGCAACGGTCGACGAAGCCGTTGCCGCCCTGCGCCAGGACCAGTTCTACATCTACGCGCCCGAGATGCCCGACGGTTCGTCGGCCACGTTGCACATGGCCATCTCCGACCCCACCGGCAATTGCGCCGTTATCGAGTATAACCAGGGCAACCTGGAAATCACGGAGGGCCCGCAATATGCAGTGCTGACCAACGCTCCCTTCTATGCCCAGCAGCTTGCCGTCCGCGACTATTGGGAAAACGTTGGCGGAATGCACATGCTCCCCGGCACCAACAGGTCGTCGGACCGCTTTGCCCGCGCTTCGTTCTATGCGTCGCTGCTCCCCAAGAACCTGAGCCACGAAAAGGGCCTGGCCGGCGTGTTCGGCGTTATACGCAACTGCGCCGTGCCGATGGGAATCTCCCTGCCCGACCAGCCTGAAATCTCAACTACCCAGTGGTTCTCGCTCTGCGACCAAACCAACATCCGCTACTACTTTCAGCTGACCCAGAGCCCCGGCGTCGTTTGGGTTGACCTGACGAAGCTGAACATCTCAAAGGGTGCGCCGCAGCTGACCGTTACGCTGACAACCGACGGCTCTCAGATTGGCTGCGTCAACGACCTGCTGAAACCAACAACCCCGTTCAAACCTGTTTTTCACCTCTAATAATCAGAAATGACCCTTAAAACCCTGAAATCGGCCGTCGCCGTTGCCGGAGTCGCCGTTGCGGCCATCGCCGCAGAATCGTGTGGGAAACATTCGGAAGTTCCCATCGAGTTCGACACCCGCGTTGACTCTATCGGCTATATGATGCCGTTTATTGACAACGACACTGTTTTCGCCGCCGCAAAGTATTCGGTCGTTTGGCCCGAACGCATCGGGCGCGACGATCTCGGCGCCATGCGCGATTCGCTGCTGGCCTACACGTTTGGCCAGCCCGACGCCAAGGACTTCAGCGACGCTGCCCGCCGGTTTATGCTCGACGGCGTTTACTCCATGCGCGAAGAGGCCGATTCGGCGTTTACCCACATCAAGGTGCCCTACGACACAGCCAACAATGCCGACAACAAGAATTTTGCCTATGTCGTCAGCGAGGTTACGCTGCTGACACCGAATATTCTCGTTATCAAAATCGACAACTACCAGTATTCCTATGGCAGCGCCCACGGAATGCAGTCGGAACGATTCATGAACTATTCGATTGCCGACAGCAAGATGCTCACAGCCGACAACATCTTCAAGCCGGGCAACGAGCAGGCTATTCTGGACCTGATTAACGCTCAGGCAAAGGTTTCGTATCCCGAGGAGGGCGCGCTCTTTGCCGAGCCGATCAAGAGCCTGGGTTCGGTTCAGCTGGAGGCCGACAACGTTGTTTTCATCTATCAGCCCTACGACGTTGCCCCCTACTCGACCGGCATCGTGCGCATTCCTGTCAACCGCTATGACCTGCAGCGCTTCCTGAGCCCCGAAACGGTTCGCGCGCTATCGCAGAACGAATAACCGCGTGGCGTCGTAGCGCGGCATAACAATTACCTGAACATCGCTCAGATTCTCCCGGAGCCCGTCGCCGACGGTCAGCTCCGGGTGTTTTTTTGCAAACGCCTGGCGATAGGCGCCGAAAGCCTTTTCGGGCCGGTTGTTGTCGTTGCTCAGGTGGCAGAGAAAAACGTGGGAGAGCTTCGGAGTCCAGAGGCCGGCAACGAACTCGGCCGACACGGTGTTGTCCAGGTGGCCCCGCTCGGCAACGATGCGCGCCTTCAGGTAGTCGGGATAGCTGCCGTTCATCAGCATTTCAAGGTCGTAGTTGCTCTCGATAACCATGAAGTTCACGCGGCTCATGTAGTGGGCAACGCGCTCGGTTATGCACCCCAGGTCGGTTGCAACGGCCATTGAGAGGGAGCCGTGGGTAATGTAGAAGCCGCAATTGTCGGAGCCGTCGTGGCTGACCTCGAAGGGGGTCACAATGAAGTTATTGGCGATTTTGAATTCGAACTCCTTGTAGATTGCGCGGTGGTAGTCGCGGATGCGGCGCGAAATCGCATGGCGGCGCAGAATGCCGTTCATGATTTTCGGCGTGCAGTAAACGAGCATGTGGCGGTTGTTGCGCAAAAAGGTGTAGACGTAGCGAACGTGGTCGCCGTGGTCGTGGGTCAGCAAAATTCCGCGCACCTTGGTCATTTCGATTCCCTTTTCATGGAGCTCCTTTTCAACCTTTGCGGGGTCAACGCCCGCATCGATCAAAAAGCCGCCCGACTTGTCGCCGACATAGGAGCAGTTGCCGCTGGAACCGCTGCCGAAGCTCATGAAGCGTATGGCGTCGTCGCCGTCGGCCACCGGCGCCAGAGGCCCCAGCGGAGCTTCGGCTTCAACGAGCTGCTCGCCCAGCATCTCTTCTGTGAAGAGCCCGGGGGAGTCGAACTGTTGTTTTGAGGGTTTGCGGATGGCCATTGTCGGATGGTGGTGAAACGGGGGGGTTAGCTGAACAGGAGGAATATGGTCGGGATTTTGTTGTAGTCGTAGGCAGCCTTGGCCCAGGCGCTGAGCGGGCGGGTGATTATTGACTGCGCGGGGCCCGTGATGTCCGACGCCACGCACAGGAGCATGTTGCCCGGCAGGCGGCGACAGAGCTCGGCAAGGAGCTTATTGTTGCGATATGGGGTTTCGATGAAAATCTGGGTCTGGCGCTCGCGCTGGATGCGCTGCTGCATTTCGTGGAGGCGCCTGGTGCGGGCGGCTTCGTCGATTGGCAGGTAGCCCTCGAAGGCAAAGCGCTGGCCGTTGAAGCCCGATGCCATCAGCGACAGCAGAATACTCGACGGACCAACCAGCGGAACCACCTTGAACCCGCGGCGCTGCGCGGCGGCAACCAGGTCGGCCCCGGGGTCGGCAACGGCCGGACAGCCGGCTTCGCTGATAACGCCGATAGCCTCGCCCCGCTCCAGCGGCGCGAGCATCGGCCCGACGGCTTCGGCGGGAGTGTGTTCGCTCAACTCGGTGAATGTCAGCTCGTCGATATTGATGTTGCGGTCAACTTTTTTCAGGAAGCGACGGGCCGAACGGAGGTTTTCAACAACGAAATGGCGCACCTGGCGCAGCAGGTCAATGTTGACCTGCGGCAACACGGCGGTCATCGAGTCTTCGCTCAGCCCCACCGGAAAAAGATATAATGCCGGCTCTAACATAACCACAAAATTACAAAAAATTTTTCATAATTCTGCAAATTAAATAATCCAAATGCAATATTTATACGTTATATAGGCGTAAACATCACATTTCAGCTTATGAGAAAATTCACCGTTATTCTTGCAGTTCTGCTCTGCACGCTGACCGCCGGCGCGCGCGAAAGCATCGGCCTGGTCCTTAGCGGCGGCGGCGCCAAGGGCGTTGCCCACATCGGCGTTATCCGCGCGCTGGAAGAGAATAATATTCCTATCGACTATGTTGCCGGAACTTCGATGGGCGCCATCGTCGGCGGCCTCTATGCAGCCGGCTATTCGCCCGACGAGATGATGGAGCTGCTCGGCAGCGAAATGTTCATGAACGCCGCCGCCGGCGAAATCAACCCCGACTACCGCTATTATCTGACCGCACCGCAGCCCACTCCGCAACTGCTCAGTTTTTCGCTGGGCAACAATGCGGTGGCCAAGAGCGTGCCTTATAGTTTGATTTCGTCGCTGCCAATGAATTTTGCGTTCATGGAGGTATTTGCCGAGGCGACCCAGGCATGTGGCGGCGACTTCAACAGGCTTTTCGTGCCGCTGCGCACCGTCAGCTCCAACATCGAAGCCCAGCAACCCGAAGTCAGCCGCTCAGGTCAGCTGGCCGACGCCGTCAGGGCCTCGATGTCGTTTCCAATCGTTTTCTGCCCGATTGAAATCAACGACACTCTCCACTACGACGGCGGCATTTTCGACAACTTCCCGGTTTCGACCATGCGCCGCGACTTCAACCCCGACCTGATTATCGGCGTTGACGTCCACACCGACGTTAAATCCGCGCCCAACGCAATCAACCAGATTAACGACCTCGTTACGCGCCGGCAATCATATTCGGTGCCCGACGAGGATGGCATCCGAATCCACATTGACCTCCACGAATATTCGCTGCTCGACTTTGCGAAAGCCAAACAAATCTATGAAATCGGCTATCGGCGCGGCCTGGAGATGGTCGACAGCATCTGCCGCCGAACCTCGGCCCGCCGCCCGGCAGCAGATGTTGAGCTGCGCCGCGAGGCTTTTAAGTCAACGTTCAAACCGCTGGAGTTCGCAAAGGTCGAGTGCTCCGGCGGCAAGCCGACCCAAAACTCCTTCATAGAAGCTCAGTTCCCGTCGAAGCAGTTCGACATCAACGGCGCGCGCAACGGCTTTTACCGCGCCATTTCGGGCGGTGCGATGCAAAACCTGATGGCCACGGCCGACTACGTTGACTCGGCCTACGTTCTGCGGCTGAAAGCCTACCCTAAATCCAACTGGAGCGCCGGCGCCGGCGGCTACATTTCGTCGTCGACCACCAGCATGCTCTATGGCTCCATCGGCTACAAGGCGCTGAACCAGCGCGCGCTCAACGGCAACCTGGGCGTCTGGGTCGGCCAGAGCTACCTGGCCGCGCAGCTGATGGCAACAATCCGCTTCGGCGCGTCGCTCCCCTATGCGCTCAGCCTCCAGGGCGTTATCAGCAAACACATCTATAACCAAAACGAAAAGGTCTTTTTCAACCTCAACGAGCCAAAGTTCGTTAAGAACTTCCAGGCCTACGCCCGCGCCTACCTGATGCAGGTGGCCTGCGGCCCCCACGCCGCGGCGTCGCTCTCGGCCGGCTATGGCTACGAACGCGTTAAATTCGCCGTTGAAAACGGTGCCATCATGCGCCACTCCGTGAAGCTCGGACAGCTCGCCCTGCGCTACGACTTCAACACGCTCAACGCCTTCGACTTCCCGACCAAAGGACTCGAAATCCACGCCGCAGCAATGGGGCTGCTCGGCGCCAAACCAAACCGCTGGCTCCAGCTCCGAACAGAAGCGCGCAAATACTGGTCGCTCCATAAACACTTTGCCCTCGGCCTCGAAGGCGAGCTGCTCGTTTCGGGCCGCAAACCATCGAAAATCTATGAAATAGCCATTGCCGAAGCCCCGGGCTACATGCCGACCGCCTCCTGCTACAACTCCTTCAATCCCTCCTTCCACGCCTACTCCTTTCTCGGCGCCGGCCTGACCCCGGTCTATAAAATCACCCAACAGTTGCAACTTCGCGGAACTTTTCATACCTTTGCCCCGTGGCAACGACTCGAATCAGACCCGTTCGGAGCAACACGGCTATCCTCAAAAGTCCCCTCCCCGGAATTTTTCGGCGAAGTTCAGGCCGTTGCCAACCTGAAGTACGTCAACGTTTGCGCCTATGCCAACTACCGCACCGGCCGCCGCAACGACCACGGCTGGCACGTCGGACTAACCATCGGCATATTCGCCCTCGCCCCCGACTTCCTGAAATAACCGCCCCACCCCACTCCATTACCCAACAACAAATGTCATACCAAAAAGTCATACTGATAGGCAACGTTTGCAAAGACCCCGAGCTGCGCTACGTTGAAAAACGCGCCCTGGTAACCTTTACCCTCGCAACCGACGAAACCTTCGCCAACCCAACCGGCGGCGAACCCATCAAACGCGTTGAATATCACCGCATCGTTATGTGGGACGCCCAGGCCGAATTCACCGAAAAATACGTTCGCAAAGGCTCGCGCCTGTTCATTGAAGGACGCCTCCGCACCCGAACCTGGGAAGACCGCGCAACGCTCAAACACACCGTAACCGAAATCGTAACCGACAAATTCGAACTCCTCTCACGCCAATGAAAATCTACACCCGCACCGGCGACTCCGGCCAAACCTCAATCGTTGGCGGCGCACGCCTGCCCAAAACCGCCGCCCGCATCGAAGCCTACGGAACCATCGACGAACTCAGCTCCCACCTGGGCCTCCTCGCCGCCGACCCCGCGACCCAAGCCCCCGAGCGCACCATCCTGCTCCACGCCCAAAACACCCTCTTCAACATCGGCGGCTACCTCGCCGGCATGCCCGAGCTCAACCTCCCCGACTCCGACACCCAAGCCCTCGAACAATCCATCGACACGATGGATCGGCTCCTTCCGCCGCTACGGAACTTCATCCTCCCCGGCGGCTCCATTATCGGCGCCCGCGCCCACATTGCCCGCACCGTTTGCCGCCGCGCCGAACGCCGCATTCTCGCCGCCGCAGCCGACCTTCAACTCCCCCCCGCCCTGCTCGCCTACATAAACCGCCTAAGCGACTGGCTCTACACCTTTGCCCGCTACTCCAACCTCCAGGCCCAAGTTCCCGAAAACTTTTGGCAAAAAGAATAGGAAATTCAAAAAAAATCGCTATATTTGCCCCCCAAAAAATAAAAAACAAAAAAAGATACGCAAATATGTACTGGACACTTGAACTTGCCTCAAAGCTCGAAGACGCACCCTGGCCCGCAACCCGCGAAGAACTCATTGACTACGCAACCCGCTCCGGCGCCCCCCTCGAAGTCATTGAAAACCTCCAGGAAATCGAAGACGAAGGCGAAACCTACGAAAGCATCGAAGACATCTGGCCCGACTACCCCTCCAACGAAGACTTCTTCTTCAACGAAGAGGAATACTAAACCACGAATCTACTTAAAATACTAAACGCCAGCTATGTAAACAACGACGATTTGTTTGTATCGCTGGTGTTTTAGCACATTATATCGCCCTCATTGTTTGCCGAATGGCTTTTTGGAATAGATTTTTTGGAATAAATAACGGTGCGGAAAGTCAGCCGGCAAAGGAGTTGAAGGTGTCGGCGGATTCATCCCGCTATGGCTTCGTTGACATAGAGGTTGGAGTACACGACAAGAGGATTCACGATATTGGCGCCATACGATGGGATGGCGCTGTTTTTCATTCGGCCAACAGGCAGGAGCTGATGAGCTTTTTGGGGAATGTTGACTTTATTTGCGGGCACAATATAATCAACCATGACGCCAAGTATCTGTTTGGCAACGACTCTCACTCATTTTTTTTTGTTGATACGCTGTTTATTTCGCCGCTTCTCTTTCCTGAACGTCCGTATCACCATTTGGTAAAGGATGATAAACTGATTAGCGAGCAGGTCAATAACCCTGTTAACGATTGCACGAAAGCTCGCGACCTGCTAATGGATGAGGTAGCCCGCTGGGAGAGCCTTTCTGCTTCGAAGCAATATATTTATGCCACTCTTCTTCAGGGTTTCGACGAATTTAAGGGATTCCTGGCTTTCGTCAATGCCCGTGCCGGACATAAACAAGATTTAGCACAGCATATTCGCGCGGATTATAGTGGAAAGATTTGTCAACATGCCGATATTGAAAATGCAATTCAGCAGTATCCGCAGGAGCTTGCCTATGCGCTTGCTCTGATTGACACTACGGACCATCGGTCCATTACGCCGGCCTGGGTTCTGCATAATTATCCGAATGTAGAGAACCTGGTTCGGCAACTGCGCCATACAAAATGTAGTAGCGGTTGCCCGTATTGCAATAACGAACTTGACATACACGTCAATCTCACCCGTTTCTTCGGATTCGACAGATTCAGAACCTACGACGGCGAGCCTCTGCAGGAGAATGCAGTCCGGGCGGCTGTTGAACACAGGTCGTTGCTGGCCATCTTCCCCACCGGTGGCGGCAAATCGCTGACCTTCCAGCTGCCGGCACTAATGGAGGGGCGGTCGGTTCATGGGTTAACAGTCGTTATCTCACCTCTTCAGTCCCTGATGAAAGACCAGGTGGATAATCTGGCAGAAAGGGGAATAACAGATGCTGTTACCATCAATGGTTTGCTTGACCCGATCAGCCGTTCCGAGGCAATCAAGCGCGTAATGGAAGGAGATGCGTCGATTCTCTATATCTCGCCCGAAATGCTCCGGTCTAAAACGATAGAACGGATATTGCTCGCACGCCATTTGGTCCGGATTGTTATCGACGAAGCGCATTGCTTCTCCTCGTGGGGACAAGACTTCAGAGTTGACTATCTTTATATCGGCAAGTTTATCGCCCAATATCAGCAGCAGAAAAAAAGTTGCGGAGCAATCCCTATCTCTTGCTTCACGGCAACCGCAAAGCAGAAGGTTATTCAGGACATATGCGACTACTTCAAGAATACGCTGAATATTGACCTGCAAATTTTTGCATCATCGGCAGCACGCAAGAATCTGCGCTATTCGGTGATCCACGTCGACACCGATGACGACAAATATGCAAAATTGCGCTCATTGATTGCTGAATCGTCCTGTCCGACTATCGTTTACGTTTCGCGAACCAAGCGAACACGGCAATTAGCCGAAAAACTCACGCGCGACGGCTTTAAGGCTCTGCCGTTTGACGGCAGGATGGCCGTTGACGACAAGATTGCCAACCAGGAGGCCTTCATGAATGACCGGGTGCGCATAATGGTTGCAACGTCGGCGTTCGGAATGGGCGTAGACAAAAAAGACGTTGGCCTGGTTGTTCACTATGATATTTCCGACTCTTTAGAGAACTACGTTCAGGAGGCCGGTCGCGCAGGTCGCGACCCCCATCTGCAGGCACGTTGCTTCGTGCTCTACAGCGATTCCGACCTCGACAAACATTTTATCCTACTCAATCAAACCAAGCTCAGCATCAGCGAGATACAACAGATCTGGAAAGCCGTTAAGGACTTAACCAGGCAGCGAGCGCGCGTGTGTTGCTCGGCTCTGGAAATTGCCCGCCAAGCGGGTTGGGACGACTCGGTAACGGAGATAGAAACGCGAGTGCGAACGGCGTTGGCGGCCTTGGAACAGGCCGGTTATCTGGAACGCGGAAATAATGTTCCGCATGTCTATGCCACCGGGATAACCGTCAAAAACATGGAGGAGGCGCGTCGACGCATCACTGAGTCCCTGCTCTTTGAAGCAGAGGAGGTTGAGAAAGCTATACGCATAATAAAGTCACTGATTTCGCAGAAATACATTTCCAGAGGTCAAGATGCCGAAGCGGAATCGCGCATAGATTATCTGGCCGACATTCTTGGGTTGAGCAAGAGCGATGTCGTTTCCAGCGTCGTGCGTATGCGCCAGGAGGGTATTCTTGCCGACTCAAAAGATATTTCGGCGTATCTTCATGATACCGGGGTTTCGGAAAACAAATCCAAGCAACTGCTTGAGCGCTTTCTTAAACTTGAGCGCTACATTCTCAGCTATGTTTCATCTGAAACTTGTCGCATATCATATAAACAACTCAACGACAACGCACTGAAAGAAGGTATTGAAACGGCAACAGAAAAAGACATCCGTACTCTGCTATATTTTCTGACCGTCAAAGGTTATGCGCGCAAGAAAGAAGAAGGTCCGCATTGCATTGCGTTGACCCGACAATCTGACATGGCCTCGACGTTGAAACGGTTCGAGAAACGAATGGAAATATGTCAGTTCACAATCGGTTGGCTCTACAATCTGACATCGCAGTCCGACAAAGACGGCAAAGAGGGCGTTGAAAGTAATGGCGTCCGCTTCTCGGTTGTGGAGCTGCTGAATGATTTGAGAGCCGCGGGCAACACACTGATGGACTCGATGGAGAACGTGCAGCTGGAAGACGTTGAAGAAGCGCTGCTCTATCTGTCGAAGATTGGAGCCCTAAAGCTTGAAGGCGGTTTTCTCGTGCTCTATAACGCTATGGACATCCGGCGGATAAAAGATAACAGGTCGCGCTATAAGCAGGATGATTATCGGATGCTCGGCGAGTTCTACAAACAAAAAATTCAGCAGATTCACATTGTTGGTGAATATGCGAATCTGATGGTACGCGACTATAATGCGGCGTTGCAGTATGTCCACGACTATTTTCAGATGGATTTCAAGCGGTTTATTTCTAAATACTTTCACGGAGAACGTCTCAGGGAAATCGAGCGCAACGTCACTCCCGATAAGTATCGGCAGATTTTCGGTGCGCTGTCGGAAAAACAGATGCAGATTATCTCCGACAAGGAATCCCGGTGCATTGTAGTGGCCGCCGGCCCCGGTAGTGGGAAAACCAGGGTACTGGTTCATAAACTTGCCTCCTTGCTATTGCTTGAAGACGTTAAACACGAACAACTTCTGATGCTAACGTTTTCGCGTGCGGCGGCAACGGAGTTCAAGCAGCGGCTGCTGGCTCTTATCGGTAATGCCGCCCACTTTGTTGAAATAAAAACATTCCACTCCTATTGTTTTGACCTATTGGGCAGAATCGGTAATCTCGACGGCGCAAAAGATGTTGTTAAACAGGCCGCGCAGATGATTGTTAACGTAGAGGTGGAGCCGAACCGTATAGCCAAAACCGTTCTGGTCATCGACGAAGCTCAAGACATGAGCGAAGGGGAGTATGCTTTGCTTCGCGCCCTGATGATGTTCAACGAGGAGATGCGTGTAATCGCCGTTGGAGATGATGATCAGAATATCTATGAGTTTCGAGGCTCCGACTCGCGCTACATGGCTCAGTTGCTCAACGAATCCGGCTCGCGATTCATTGAAATGACCGACAACTACCGCAGCTCCCGCAGCGTAGTGACCTTTGCAAACGCGTTCGCGAACCGGATTCAGGGTCGGATGAAGACCGAGCCTGTCGTTTCAATGAACCGACACGAGGGAGCCGTTTTTATTCGCCACCATGTTTCAAACACGCTATATAGACCATTAGTTGACGATTTGCTGACGCATCATGGCCGAGGCTCGACCTGCGTGCTGACTCAAACCAACGAGGAGGCGGTGATTTTGGTTGCAATGCTGCGTAAACATGGGTTAACGAGCAAACTGGTGCAGAGCATGGATGGATTCCGGTTCTGGAATATGGCTGAGATGCGCATGTTTCTCAAGCAAATAGTGAGCGCTACTCACACCCCGATTATTTCTGATGAAACATGGGAACAGGCCAAACAAAAAACATTTGCAATTTATGCAGACTCGTCGAGCCTCCACTATCTGCAACGATGCACAGCCTTGTTCGAACAAACCAATAAAGCGAAGTATCTTACGGATTTCAAGGAGTTTATCAATGAATCTTCTGTCGAAGATTTTTGTGACCTGTCGGGAGCGGACGTCGTTGTTTCCACTATCCATAAGGCCAAGGGGCGAGAATTTGACGATGTTTATATGCTGATAACGAAGCATGCGGCCATCGAAAACAAAGATTTGCGGCGCTACTACGTCGGCGCCACCAGAGCCAAGGAGCGCCTTTTCATCCACACGGACACGTCGCTCTTCGATCGCATGCCGGCCAACGAACATCGTGTCTGCCAGGAACAATATGCCATGCCCGACGAAGTGGTTCTACAATTGTCACACCGCGACGTTAACCTCGGATTTTTCAAAGCCCGGAAAAATGCCATACTCGCTCTCAGGGCCGGTCAGACTCTTTGCTTTGCCAACAACTATCTCTATGAACCGGGGGGCAATACGCCCCTGGCTCAATTGTCGCAGAAAATGCAGGGCGAACTGCAGGGCTGGGCGGAGAAAGGCTATCGCGTCGACAGCGCCATCATTCGTTTTATCGTTGCGTGGCGGCCGAAAGACGCACCGCCGAGCGAGCAGGACCATGCCGTCTTGCTTGTTGATTTGGAATTAAAAAAATAGCCCTCCGGCGTTGGGGCGGGAGGGCGATAGGATCGAGGGGGAGGAGAGGGTTAGAATGAGTATTTGGCGCCGACTTGGATGAGGCCTTGTGCGCCGAAGCCGAGTTCGCCGAAGATGGCGGCGTTAGGCATGAATTCTACTTCTGCGCCAATGGGCGAAATCTGGAAGGCGAAGTAGCCTTTGTTGTAGGATTCGAGGTATTTGGGCATCATGTGGGAGATGACGGCGCCGACGCCAACGTGGCCATAGAGTTTAACAATTGCGTTTTTGTAGTAGTCGGCTTTTACGTTGAGCAGGATGGTGTGGTAGCCGACTTTGCTCTTGAGGTCGTAGGCTCCGAGACCGGGGATTTCATATTCTGATGCGGGGGTGAAGGCGCTGGAGTAGGAGTAGCTGGGGCCGACTTTAACGCCTTCAACAACGGGGATGTAGAGGCCGAAGTTAACGCCACCCCATGCGGTGTTGACGTCGGAGAAGCCTTTGTGGCAATTCATTGCGTCCATTTGAGTGTATGCACCATAGCTGACGGTGATTTCCTGGGCCTGTGCGCCGACTGCTGCTGCAGCAGCCATGAAAAGCGCGATAAAGAGTTTTTTCATACGATAAATAGTTAAAATGAATTATTTTTATGACTTATAAACAACCGACAACGAAAAATAGTTCCGAAATATTTTGCAGAATGAGATTTTTTTTGTAACTTTGCATATATACGACAGTAAATAAACACAATCCACTAACCGATTATTAACCCTAAAATACCGTTACCGCCTATCGCATACTGCTACTCTAATTAATTAAATAAGAGACATATACGAAATGCAGCAAATTCTGACTAAGCTCACCGACAAGGAGTTGGTGATGGCTTATGCCAACGGTGATAATTCGGCGTTCGACACCCTGCTGGGGCGTTACGAAAAATCGCTTTTCAATTATATCCTCACCATTGTTAAGGACGAAGACCTTGCCAACGACATTTTTCAGGAAACGTTCGTTAAGGCAATAACGGTTATCCGTCAGGGTCGTTATGAGGACAACGGCCGCTTCGGCGCCTGGCTCAACCGCGTGGCCCACAATAAGATTATTGACCATTTCCGCCGCGCAAAGGCCGAAAACACCGTCAGCAACGATGCCGACGAGGAGATTGACCTGCTCAACGACCGTTCGCTCTGCGAGGAGTCGATTGAGGACGTTATGGTCAGCGGCCAGCTGACCCGCGACCTGCAGCGCCTGGTGGCCGAGCTGCCCGACGTTCAGCGCCAGGTTCTGATGATGCGGATTTATCGCGACATGTCGTTTAAGGAAATCGCCGAGGAAACCGGCGTCAGCATCAACACCGCCCTGGGCCGCATGCGCTATGCGCTGCGCAACATGCGCCGCATGGCCGAGGAGAATCAAATTCTGGAGTCGGCATGAAAACCCTGTTGAACACCTCGTTTTTCTTTGCGCCCGCAGTGGCTGACCGCGTTGAGGCTGCCCTGCGCGAGCGCTGGGTGCCGGCGGCGAACGCTGCCGGGCTGGCTCCGGCAACGTGCCTGCGCATGCCGCCGGAGGAGGGCATTGTTCGCCTGGCCGTTCAAACGCCGTTTGCCTCGCCGGCTGAGGCCGAAGGGTTCCGAACCGAAGTTGCCGAGCCGATTGCCGCCGACCTGTTTTCGCAGCTCGGCGCCGATGCCTTCACCTGTTTTTCAACGTTGATGGAAATCATTGACCTATGAACCTGAAAGATTTCGATAGAATAATAATCGGAATCGACCCGGGCACTAACGTTATGGGCTACGGTATTCTCGGCATCAGCGGCCGCACGCCCCGGTGCGTTGCGCTGGGCGTCATTAAGCTTTCGCGCTTCGAGAGCCACTATCTGCGCCTGCGCCGGATTTACGAGCGCGTGCAGTCGCTGGTTGAGCAATATTTGCCCGACGAAATGGCGATTGAGGCTCCGTTTTTCGGCAAGAACGTGCAGTCGATGCTGAAGCTCGGTCGCGCCCAGGGCGTTGCGATGGCTGCCGCGCTGAGTCGCGACGTGCCCATCACCGAATATGAGCCCCGCAAAATCAAGATGGCCATTACCGGCAACGGCGCCGCCTCGAAGGAGCAGGTCCAGGAAATGCTGCGCCGGATTCTCAACATTCCGCGCGAGCGCCTCGACGGCGAAGCGCTCGACGCGACCGACGCCCTCGGCGCCGCCCTGTGTCACTACTATGAATCGTCGCGCCCGGCAGCTGCAGCAGGGCCGAAATCATGGAAGGACTTCCTGGCCAAGAATCCCGACCGTCTGGTCAAATAACCACTACTACACTACCCCACCCCCATAACACATCATTCCGCACTTAAAAATGAAACTCGACACTATTTGCGTTCAAGGAGGCTGGACGCCCCAAAAGGGCGAGCCGCGCGTGCTGCCCATCGTTCAGTCAACGACGTTCAAGTATGACAACAGCGAGCAGATGGCCCGCCTGTTTGACCTGGAAGACAGCTCTTATTTCTATACGCGCCTGGCCAACCCCACGACCGACGCCGTTGCCCGGAAAATCTGTGCGCTCGAAGGAGGCGTCGGTGCCATGCTCCTGTCGTCGGGCCAGGCTGCCAACTTCTTTGCGATTATCAATATATGCCAGGCCGGCGACCACGTTGTCAGCTCCTCAACGCTCTATGGCGGAACGTTTAACCTCTTCGCCGTTACGCTGAAAAAATATGGCATCGAAACCACCTTCGTTAACCCCGAAGCCTCCGACGCGGAGATTCAGGCCGCCTTCCGCCCCAACACCAAGGCCCTGTTCGGCGAAACGATTTCAAACCCCGGGGTTGAGGTGCTCGACATTGAAAAATTCGCCCGCATAGCCCACCGCAACGGCGTGCCGCTGATCGTTGACAACACGTTTGCCACCCCTATCAACTGCCGACCCTTCGAGTGGGGCGCCGACATCGTTACCCACTCCACCACTAAGTATATGGACGGCCACGCAACGAGCGTCGGCGGCGTTATCGTCGACAGCGGCAACTTCGACTGGGACGCCAACGCCGAGCGCTTTCCCGGCCTGACAACGCCCGACGAGTCATATCACGGCCTGACCTACACGAAAACCTTTGGCCGCAACGCCTTCATAACGAAAGCCACCGTGCAGCTGATGCGCGACCTCGGCTCAACCCCCTCGCCCCAAAACGCCTTTCTGCTCAACCTCGGCCTGGAAACGCTCCACCTGCGCATGCCGCGCCACTGCTCCAACGCCCTGGCCGTGGCCCAATGGCTCGAGCAGCAGCCCGAAGTCAAATGGGTCAGCTACCCCGGGCTAAAATCAAGCCCCTTCTACGAGCGCGCGCAAAAATATATGCCCTCAGGCTCCTGCGGCGTCATTGCCTTTGCCCTCAACGGCACCAACGACGACGCCATCGCCTTCATTGACCGCCTGAAGTTCATTGCCATCGTGACCCACGTTGCCGACGCCCGCAGCTGCGTTCTCCACCCGGCCAGCCACACCCACCGCCAGCTCTCGCCCGAGCAGCTGCGCGCCGCCGGAGTGGCCCCCGACCTCATTCGCCTGAGCGTCGGAATCGAGGACCCCTCCGACATCATTGCCGACCTCGACCAGGCCCTCCACTGCGCCCGATGAGATTCGGCGGATGAACATTCCTGTGCCAAAATCGGTTATACAATCAAAACCCATAACCAAAACTAACTAAAAGAAATATGGCACACGAACACCACTCCGCAAAACATCGCGCAGTCCACTGCGCCCTCGAAATCGCAAAACTCGCCTTCATCGGCGCAACGACCATTGCGACCATCCACCTGGCCCAGGACGTTCACAAAGCAAAACGTCGCCTCGAGTCATACCACCGCTAACCTTAATTAGCTATCAATTAGCAATTAGTAATTAGTAATTAGTAATTAGCAATTATTAATGACGCGGGACTTTCATTTAATCTTAAAAGGCGCATTTCATTCCGTCTAAGCCCAAGGAGCGTAAACCTGAGGCTTGTGTTTCAACAGTGACGCGAAGCTGGGAGCGAGGGCGTCTCGCCCTCGGCTGCGTCGCGAAGCCCCACAATAGCCGCAGATGCGAGGGCGAGACGCCCTCACTCCCAGTAGGCATTCTTAAATGGAAGAGCGGTAATTAGTTATAATGAACGAGCCCAAATTACTAATTACTAACTACTAATTACTAATTACTAATTAGCGCGAATTACTAATTCCGAGAAAAGTGAACTACTGGACCACCGACCGCATTATGCGCCTGATCATCGGGCTCGCCATCGCCGCCGCCCTGATCTACGCCCTCAACTACCTCAGCGACGCCCTGCTCCCCTTCTTTGCCGCATGCTTCATCGCCTACCTGCTCCAGCCGCTCGTTGACCTCAACCGGCGGCTGCTCCACACGCGTCGCCGCACCCTGCCGTCGCTCGCCGCCCTGGCCGAAGTCGCCGCCCTGGTCGCCGGCATCGTCTACTTCTTCCTTCCCGGAGTTACCCGCGAACTCACCCAACTCTCCGCCATAGTCCACTCCCTCGCCACCGGCCACACCGAACTCCCTCCGGCCTATAGCCCCGTCATCGACTTCATCCACACCTACACCGACTCCGACACCCTGCGCCGGCTCCTCTACGGCAACCACCTCGCCGACATCATCTCCCGCGGCAGCGCGCTGCTCGGCCAGTCGCTCGGCGCCATTCTCCACGCCCTCAGCTGGGCCCTGACGCTGATCTACGTCGTTTTCATCCTCATCTACTACCCCCAAATCATCCGCGGCTTCGAACTCATCATCCCCGCCGCCTACCGCCGCCGGGGCATGACCCTCGTTCGCGACGTTGCCTCCCGCATGAACCGCTACTTCCGCGGCCAAGGCAAAGTTGCCCTCTGCGCAATGATCCTCTACTGCATCGGCTTCTCCATCATCCGCCTGCCGCTGGCCATACCGATAGGCATACTCGTTGGCCTGCTCTACATGATACCCTACTTCCAATACGTCACCCTCCTCCCCGTCGCCGCCATCTGCCTCATCTACTCCCTCGGTGGCCAAACCGGCTTCCTCCACCTCTTCGGCTCCTCCCTGCTCGTCTACGCCGCCGTTCAAACCATCTGCGACTACCTCATAACCCCCCACGTCATGGGCAAAGAAATGGGCCTCAACCCCGCCATGATCCTCCTTTCCCTCTCCGTTTGGGGCACCCTCTTAGGCATCCTCGGCATGATCATCGCCCTCCCCGCCACCTCCCTCCTCCTCACCTACTACCGCCGCTACATCTCCTCTCCCCCCACCCAAAAATAGCAGCCGCAGCAACTAAGCCACGGCCGCATACGTCTACAAATTCCCGATTTACTTGAGCTTCTTAACCGACTCAACAAAGAATTTGCCCGACAAATAGAATTGAATATACAATATAAAAGGCAAAATGAAGAAAACCGCAGTCAACAAAAAGTCAAGAACAAAAGCGACTGCAATGTTAACCACTACGCCAACTCCAATGCACCCCAAGTGGCATGACGCTTCACGACTTTGAATACATCTTTTTCGAATGCCTTGTTAGCAAATTTCGATACGATAAGTCCTTCAAACATAAATATCCAATTAATTAACGTGAGTTCGACATAAGAAACCTTACGTTCAGCGATAAAATAATCAGCCATATAGCATAAAACTAAGTGGCTGATTTTCTTGGAAATAAGACATCGGTCTTTTACTAACTTTATTACCAATGCCTTGAGTGAGATTGCTGCCTACTGCTTCTTTCCGAAGAAGCCATCTATCTCTCTGAAGTTTGTTACAGACAATCAGTTAACTTTATTCTGATTCCTTATCTCGAACTCACGTTATTTAATAAAAGTTGGGTAAGTCCAATGATATCATTATGCGTAAGAATAGTTACTTATCAGCAATTTTGCTAATATTTATAAATGTGCCGACTAGACATCTAACACATGCTTCGGTAATCCTCTTTACATTCGGTTTTCCTACGTTTTCAAGTAAAGACAATAGTTCTGGACGTGACAAATTATAAGTCCCCTTGTCTGTTAGAACTTCAAACAATTGTCCTACGCGAATTTCACCTCGATAATGTGGAATACCCGGTATTTGAACATTAATAATTTTAGCTTGCATATCTTAGTTGCTATAAGTTTAACATAAATATATTATTAAAAGAATACAGAATCATACTTTGGAATATTAATCATCATCGACATTCCATCTGCATTCGCAATCGGGGCAATAATAAGAAACCCCATCAAAATACGCATCTTCCATAGTGCATTCTGGACATTGGATATTCATAATTTACATAAATTTAATGGTCTAACATAAATTTTTCTTAAACTTCTCTGAATCAATGGACTTACCTAATTCAAATGATGTATATAATCTTTTACTATATTATTAATATGTGGCATATAAGCCATATATGCTAGTGGTTTATAGTCTTAATCTGTTGCAAAGCCTTCTTTTACGAAGTCGCTAACCTTTTGGGCGTAATGTTGCGCAGCTTCTGATTCTTTCAAGGCATTTTCCATAGCACGAATACGAGCACGAGTTGCAGCACTTTCATTTACGATAAAATATGTTTGCATCTCATATTCGCCCGCTCTATAATCAATATTTCGGATAATGCTATACGACTCCACCAGCTCACCTTTGATTTCTTTCTCAACCAATCGTTCGTAAGCGGCATAAAAGTGGTCGAACTCAGCGGAAGTATCATCCCCATTAGCTGCCATATCACTAACAACTCGACCCTTTAGATTACTACCAGCTTGCTGAGCATAGGTGATGCATGCATTATTGATTGCCTGCTGATGACCAACATTTTTTGATTTGAAACGGGAGGCGACACCAACAACCTCATGAGCATCTTCTCCCAAGG
>JAAVDE010000035.1 GCA_014801955.1 Bacteroides sp.
ATAAAAACTGACCTGACTTCCATAAGATCTCGGTTAAAATTTATACGCCTCTCTTGGCTTTTTTAAGATAAATTTTCCACTCTCTTATTTGGCCACTGCAAACTTAGAGCTTTTTTGTTCAATATTCAAACGCCAATGAGGAGAGTCCGGAGGCACCCGTCATTATCTATGAAGAAATTTCTTCTTGGTATGGTAGCAATGATCGCTATCTTCTCGTTCAGCGCAAATGCGCAGTCAGTGTCAGCAGACTTCACGTCGCTTGATAAACTGGTGGAAAAACTGGCAAAAGCCTGTGAAAAAGCGCCGAAACCCTCTGGCGTTGCCGAAGTTGATGCATTCCTTGATGGAAATGTAAAAGCTGCGCTTGGTGCAGTCGCATCAGCAGAACAACTCCACAACCTCTATTCTCGTCAGATTGGCGAAACTAAAGATGGTGTGCAGGATGTAACAGTTACCAAACCAACTTTAGAGGACTGGACAAATCTTGCAGCAACTGTAGCTACACAGACCGCCGGCATGGCAGAACTCGGAATTGCCGGCAAAAATGCTGCTGAAGCAGTAAAAGGGGCAGACAAAATGAAAGCTATCAAACTTGCCAAGCCCGTGAAATGGTCAACCGACCTAATGCCAATAACCGGAGAAGCACTCGCTGAAGAGGCTAAAGCTATTGATCAGATTATCAAACTCCTCAAATCAGAAAATAATTTATGATAAATACGGTGAAAACCGTCTGCATCAGTCTCGTGATTGCTATGGGTAGTCTTTCGGCCTACCCACAGCAATCTGTTGATGCCAGACCCGTAGTGGGAGTAGCAGAATTTTCTTGTCAGGAGGATTCTCCCTATACCGGTCTTGTTACAGAGAAAGTTGTGGAAATGCTCACCAATTCCAGAAGATTCAGGGTTGTTGATCGCACCAGTATCGACAAAATACAATCCGAGCTTGAACTTCAAAAATCTGAAGCATTCCTTGACAGTAAGAATCGCGTGGAACAAGATATAGCGGTCGCTGCTGAAAAAATGATAACCGGTCACATAGTCAAAATCCCGGTTTATCGTATAAAGAACCCCGATGGTTCTGTAAGAGGATTCAAAGCCAGCGTTGGTTTTGAAATGAAAGTTGTGGATGTCGCGACGGGATTAAGTAGTGAAGCAACCAGTTTTCAAGGCAAGGCCTCGCAGGAATGTATGAGTCCGGAAGCAGCCGTAAATACGGCAATGCAATCTATTCAATACGAAATAGAAGATTGGTTCCGCACGAATTTCCCTATAACGTGTTCAGTGTGTCGCATTATGGATAATAAGACTATTCTTGTAAATGCGGGCTCTGAACAGGGTGTTAAACCAGGTAATATATTTATAGTGGAAGCTGTTGAGATGTTAGACGGTCAGCCCTATCACAAAGCATTGGGAGAGATAAAAATCAAGACCGTGGCCGGTCCAAAATTCTCAGAATGTGAGGTTCCTAAAAAGACGATGGAACAACTCCGATCATATTTCGACAATGCGATAAAAATAATATGCGAACTTAAACACTCCAAGAAATGAAACGCTTTTTATTGCTGTCACTCCTATCTTTTATCTTTGGGTGTCTGAACATTAATGCTCAGTATCAGGTAAACTATATTGACACGAATGGCGAGACCATGACTTTCAGAGTTGTTGGATACGGGAAGAATGCCAAAATCGCGTCCCGCAACGCTGAGCTAAACGTTATTAAGGCATTGATGTTTGAAGGTATTCCCAATTCTCAACAGCATATTCCTATGGTTGCCGAAACCGAAACGATAGCTCTTAATAAATATAACAAGCCCTTAAAAAAATTCTTCGACGAAGAATATCAGAATGAGATAACACAATCTGTAATAGTCAGAAAATTCGGGAAGGACACTAACAAACAGAAAAGTATCACACTTGAAGTAACCGTTAATATCAGAGCATTGAGAAACAAACTCGAAAGAATAGGTGTAATCAGAAAATTTGGTCTATGAGAAAGTTCATTAATCTATTTCTACTTCCATTCATCATCAGTCCTATCATTTTTCCCTTACATGTAAAGGCGGAACAGGTCACCGTTCAGCCAAAGATTATGGTCGTTCCATTTGTAAAAGATGGGGAAGATATTCGTACCGTATTAGAAGAAGATGCTGATAAACGCATAGTTCTTACCAAAGTAAAAGAGGCTTTTGATTCAAGAGGATTTACTACAGTTGATTTCCTTGGAAAATTAAAAGCTAGCTCTATACAGTCCGGTATGTCAGAGGAACAACAGTCTGATTTAAAGTCGATGATAATCGCATCTTCTGGTGCTGATATATATGTTGACACAGAAATGATTATCAATCGGTCTAGCTCTGGAAATGCTGTGAAGGTCATACTTACCGCCTATGACATAAGCACCGGAGGATCACTTTCAAACAAGGTTGGTGACAGTGGAAAATTTTATACTGAAGATTTAGGTCGACTCGGATCAAAAGCTATTGAAAGTTGTGCTGATGATTTTCTCAATGTGATGCAGATGAAATTCAATGATATGGTTCAGAATGGAAAATCTCTCAACATGACTATCGGATTTGACGAGGAATCTAAGTTTAATATGAATTCAGAGATGGGAGATGAAATGCTCACATTGGCTGATCTCATTGAAATTTGGCTTGAAGAAAATGCTCATCAAGGCAATTTTCATATACAAGGCACGACGGCAACAAAAATGATAGTTGACGATGTTCGAATTCCATTAAAGGATTCTAAGGGCAACAATTTTACAGTGGCTGCCTTTGGTCGGGAATTTGTGAAATTCGCTCGGAAGTACGGCTTGAAAATCACTCGCAATGTTGTCAATAATTCGCTTATCATCACAATTTCCTAATATGAGACGAGAATTATTTCTAAGATCAATCATCTCTGCCCTCATCTTACTTATGGGCATAACTCCGGCAATAAGTCAGGGTTTACCGATAACAGCAGTTATTGACAATCGTTCTGTAGATGTGCCCCATATAGCTAAAAGCCTTGAAACACGATTAAATACAGCACTTAAATCAGCCGGTATACACTCAGAAGGAGAGAACGGTCTATATTTAGTGGGAGAATTAATTCCTGCATCAGAAGAAACTGTGGAGACTGGTATGAGAAAGATTAATATTAAAAATTTCGAACTGTCTCTCCGTCTTGAGCAACCACAATTGAATCTACAATTTGGACAAACAGTCATACCTTTGAAGGGAACTGGATTTGATTCAACAAAAGCTGCCGCTGATGCTATTCAGCATCTAAATCCAAACGCTTCAGGACTGCAAGCTTTCATATCAGATGCAGTAACGAAAGCTCATGAATACTATATAACTAACATCGACGCACTAATCAATAAAGCATATACGCTTAGTAAAACCGGGCAATACGAAGAAGCAATTGCATTGCTCTGGGCTTGCCCCAATAGTCTCTCTACTCCTCACCAAGTACATAATGCTTTATGTGATATTTATTTGACAAAGCAGAACTACGAATGTTCTATGATAATGAAACAAGCAGAAAGTGCGTACGCATTGAAAAGATATGATGAAATGAAATATCTTCTTGATTCAATAGATTGTGATAGTCAATGTGCAGCATCCGCATCCGCTTTAGCTAAAAAGGCTGGAATTGAGATCCGCAATAGCGAAAAGGAGGCTTTAGCAAGGGAAGAACGAGAAGCCAAACGTGCTTATGCCCTGGAAGAGAAAGACAGGCAAAGAGAATATAACCTTGAACAACATCGCATTTCAGCCATTACGAATATCGCACGAGAATACTATAAATCTCGCAGAATTACATATCATTATTATAATTTATAAAACACATCTAAACATAAAAAAGATGACATTTGATTTGAATGGAATTCCGGTAGAAAATCCGAGCACCTCAAAAATGGTTATTTCTGTCATGGAAGATGGAACAATTGTAAAAAGGATAAATACCCGATGAATTGGTAGCTATCAAGTATTCGAGTTTTTTATTATTTCATTTTACCAATGCGACAACACAGACTCTCGGATTTTGCGGGAGTCTGCAGTTTTTTATACCACATATTACCGCGAAAAGTCCTCCTCTATTCACTCCTGCTCCCCCTACGGCTCTTTCATTTAAGATTGCTTACCGGGGGGTGATGGCATCTCGTCCTTGCATCTGCGGCTAATGTGGGCTTCGCGACGCAGCCGAGGGCGAGACGCCCTCGCTCCCAGCTTCGCATCACTGTTGAAACACAAGCCCCAGGCTTGCACTCCTTGAGCTTAGACAGAATGAACAGTGCTTTTTCAGGTTAAATGATAGAGCCGCGCCCTCCCCAAAAATCACCATTTTCCAATTGCCAATTAAATATAAACTCGTAACTTTGCAACAAACAATATTTAATCAGTATCACGAAAAATATGATAGATTCAGATAATATGTTATCTGTTTTGGACACCCGCCGCGTCGGCGCCCTGTCGCAGACGCCAGACAACCGCCTGTCGCCGCATTATTGACCAAGTCGCCTCAAACTGCGGCTCCCTCCTCCGCTCTCCTCCCAAATAATCCTGATTCCCGCGCCCAACATTGGAATCGCCCATTGATAATGCCATAGCAGTCTCTGCACCATACGCCGCAGGGCGTATTTTGGTACATTTCATACAATAATTTTGGTACAATTCATACAATCGGGTGAACGGAGGGGGGGAGAAAGAGGCAGGCCGCGTCGGAGGGGACGCGGCCTGCGGTATTAAGGGGGGTGATGGGGGCGTTATTTGTCGAGGTGTTCGTAGCGGAGGGTGGCGGTGCACTGGTCGCAGACTTCGGAGGGGCCGAAGTACTGGATGGGACCGGGATACATGTAGGCGGTTTCCTTGGCCCAGGTGTCGCGCTTGGCAGCGAAGCGCTGGAAGGGGGTGCCGTTGAGGTCAACGAGGGCTTTTTGGATAACGGGCTTCATTTCGCCGTGGCGACGCTCCATGTTCATCATCATGGTGATGGGTATGCCGCCGGCAATCCACTGAACGGAGGGTGCAACGAGGTTGCGAACGGAGCTCATGTAGCCGGTAACGCCTGCGTTGATGAGCATGGCAGCGTTGTAGCCGAGAGCGTAGCAGTAGTCAGCGTCGAAGTTCGAGGGGTCGGCGCAGCGGCCTTCGTAGCCGAAGAAGTGATATTGGGTAGCGAACTTGCCGTTGTAGTTGCCACGGGCCTTCATTTCGGCCAGACGCTTGCCGACCATTTCGCCGAGCAGTTTTTCGGTTTCGATGAGCGATACCTGAACGTTGCCGTGGGGGTCGCGGTCGAGCGAGAGCTGACGGGCAACGCCGGCGGGCAGAGCTTCGTAAATCGCCGAGTTGGCGGGCGAGAGCTGGGCAATTACCCAGTTGCGCTGGTTTTCGGGGCCTTCGATAGCGGCGAACTCTTCGCCCTTGGCGGCGAGCAGGTCGTTGAGCTCGGCAATGAGGTTTTTCATTGCGGGGATGAACTCGATGAGGCCTTCGGGGATGAGCACGGTGCCGAAGTTGTTGCCGTTGGCGGCGCGGGCGGCCACGATGTCGGCAATGTAGTTAACGATGTCCTGAAGAGTCTGGTTCTTGGCTTCGACTTCTTCGGAGATGATGCAGACGTTGGGCTGAACCTGCAGGGCACATTCCAGGGCGATATGGCTTGCGGAGCGGCCCATGAGCTTGATGAAGTGCCAGTATTTCTTGGCCGAGTTGCAGTCACGCTGGATGTTGCCGATAACTTCGGAGTAAACCTTGGTTGCGGTGTCGAAGCCGAAGGAGGTTTCGATGAGGTCGTTTTTCAGGTCGCCGTCAATGGTCTTGGGGCAGCCGATAACCTGAACGCCGGCGCCGATAGCCTTGTAGTATTCGGCCAGCACGGCAGCGTTGGTGTTGGAGTCGTCGCCGCCGATAATAACGAGGGCGCGGATGTCGAGCTGCTTGAGGATTTCGAGACCCTTGTCGAACTGCTCCTTCTTTTCGAGCTTGGTGCGACCGGAGCCGATGATGTCGAAGCCGCCGGTGTTGCGATACTCGTCGATAATATTGGAGGTCAGCTCGATATACTGGTGGTCAACGAAGCCGCCGGGGCCCATGAGGAAGCCATAGAGCTTGGAATCTTTGTTGATTTTCTTAATGCCGTCGAAAAGGCCGCAGATAACGTTGTGGCCGCCGGGAGCCTGACCGCCTGAAAGGATAACGCCAACGTTGAGCGGTTTGCCCACGGTGGGGTTAGTTTTTTCGAAAGTCAGTTCGGGAAGACCATAAGTGTTGGGGAAGAGGGCTTTGATTTCTTCCTGGTTGGCAACCGACTGGGTCGGTTTGCCCAGTTTGGCTTCAACAGCGCCGGTGAGCGTCAGCGGAAGTTTGGGCTGATAAGCGGCGCGAGCCTGCTGCAGGGGACTCTTTTTCATGTGAGAATTAATCTATAAAATTGGGTTTACAATATCGTAAGCGCAAAGTTACGCAAAAATTCCCGATTATTGTTCGTCGATGAGCGATTTTTCGCGCAAAAGCTGTTGGAATTGCCACTGTATGCAGTTGGCTTCCACTATCCGGCCTTCGCGGTCGATGATAACGCCGAAGGGGATTGACGTGAAGTTCAGCAATTCGCCAAGCAGATCGCGTTGAAGTTGCGGCAGACGCAGCGAAACGTTGTGGGGCATATATTCCTTGCAATATTTTTCCCAACCGTCGCGGGGAGAGCCGCTTTCGGAGGCAAGAAACAGAAAGGCAAAATCGGGCGAATCCTTATATTTCGCACGGAAATCAACGGAGTTTTGGATTTCGCTGCGACATGGCCCGCAATAAAGATCCCAAAAATCAACATAGAGATACTTGCCACGGTAAGGCGCAATCAGCTGCTGCAGGTAGTCCATGGCGGGCGACGGCTCGTCGACCTCGTTGCCGCCGGTCAACTCGGCATGCTGAGCCGCCAGGCGCGAACGCAACGTTGGGTCAACAATGCCGTATCTGTCAAGATCAAGCGTGTCCTTTGTCATTATTGATTCCCATTCGCGCGCCCCAATAGTATAATCCCATATCGGCGGCAATTTTTCCAGTCCGAAGTACTCCCGCAAAAACTCGGGCTGTCTGGCAATTCCGGCATAAAAATTCGATGATTCCATCTGATTGCCTACGCTAAACAGAGAAGCAAATCGCTCGGCAACCTCCTTTTTAACCCCGACGCGATCCGACGCCCGCGTGAGGGCATCCATAATCAGCATCGCATCAAACTGCTTAACATCTTGAACAGGAGCGCCATTAACAGTGTCGAGAGGGGAGTAGATACGCGCATACTCTTCGGGGGTAAAGGCTCCGAAACTACCTTTCATCCGCTTTTCATCCGAAGCCGATGACTCTACGTCATGACTATTGATAAACTCAACGGCCTGCTTTAGCGCGACCATATCGATGCTATATCTGTTATTGGGAAACAGCTTTGAATATGCGAAATTATTCAGCACCGTTCCGGCGTGCTCGGTAGTCATCAGCAGTGAATCGCTATTCAAAAGCATGCCAACGAAGTCGCGGTAATATTCCTGGGGCAGCATACGGTGGGGATCAGCATGGTCATATTGAAACATTGAAAACAGCGCATTGCCAAGAATATCGGCGCGCAGCAGATCCGGCGCCTTGCTGTTGGCGGGAAGCGTTGACGCATAGCGCTCCAATGCGCTGATTTCGCGGTTATAATTACCCATAACGCTATCCTTAAACTGCTTGGGAGTTACGTTCGGACCCACACCAAAGGCATATATAAAATTGGTTGGCGGAGCGGAGGCGAGCTCAGCATTGACCGAACCGAGCTTGCCGCCGAACTTAATGTCATCGTTAACATTGCTGCAACTGCGGGCATCGCGCGCCAAGACGCTGTTATCAATCTCGATGTCAATGTCGGCTCCCGGCTCAAGATAGAGCTTAAAATCACTGTCGGGATAGAAATGCGCCCAAGTGAGCTGCGCGTGGGGGAGCTTAAAGGTGCGGCTAAACGTACCGTCGGAATTAATCGGAATAACGCGTGATCCCGTCTGATTCAGAAAGGCATCTTGGACGTTGACAATAATCGCCGTTACGATGGAGTCGGGCTTGAAGTCGCGGATTCGGCCACTTATGGTCACGGGGCCGGGAAGCATCGAGTTAACCTGCCGGCAGACACGAGCCGGAGCCGCAGCGACGGGCTGCACGGCTATCGCGGCAACAAGGGCTAAAAGAAGAAGTGAAAAGCGTTTCATGGCAATGGGTTATTGTTTGTTTAAGTCGGGAAGGCGGAGCTTGACCAGCAGGCCTTTATGGTCGGTAGGCCAAACACCCAGCGGCTCGATGAAGGGATCGAGGCCGGTTTCGGCAACGCGCTCGCAGCGCACAATACTGGTGCGGGGGCCGAAAACCTCGGCCGACACGATGTCGGCGCCGGTTTCGGGCGACACCCAGATATAGTCAATGCGGTCGCGCTCGTCGGCCTTCGGCGCCCAGGTGATTTTTCGGGGCGGCAGGGCCGGATTATCCGACGGATATGTGAAGCCGGGGTGAGTAACGGGGTTGGGATACAGCGTTCGGTAGGTATCCACCATGCCGGCATTTTCGAGCATGAGGGGCACAGTCCAGGGAATCACCAGGCCGTGATGGTCAAACATGTTGGCAGTGGCTTCGGTCCAGTCGCGATGGGAGGGCTCGTTGAAGTCGCCGCCGAGAATCACGGTGCGCCCCGCGCGGCGGTCGGCATCGGCGGCGGCGATGAAGAGCGCCGTAGCGTCGTCGCGCCGGGACTTCACGTTGCGCTCCAGCACTTCGTCAACGCTCGTTGGAATTGGACATTCCTTCCAGGTTGAGCCGTCGTAGCCGCGCACGTTATAGTATGCGTCGTCGAGATAGTCGAGATGAGCCGTGTAGATGGCGAACTCATGGTCGCCCTTGCGCGCCACGAGGCGATAAACGCTGCCGTGGTCGTTGACGCAGGGAAAGATTGTTGTCAACGTGTCGACCGGAGCCCAGGCCGAGAGGATGCCGGTGTCGTAGCTCGGAAAGGAGTAATACGTCAGGCCTCGCTGGCGGAGCGAATCAACGAGCGCAGCCGTATAGTCCACGCCCTGATAGTTGCGTACCTCGCTGAGCGTTACGAAATCAGGCTTCAGCCGTGCGATTTCGTCTACGATAGCCTTACCGCCGCCCGGCACCATAGTGCCCTGCTGCCAGATGTTCCACTGCAAAACAGTAACGTCTTCGGCATTTGCCGACATAGCCGCCATAGCGACCAAAAGTTTAAGAATCCGTTTCATGCCGCAAATTTACTGAAATAATTAGTAATTAGCAATTAGTAATTAGTAATGAGCCTTCGAGATGAAGATTTAAGGAGATACGACTGACTGGGAGCGAGGGCGTCTCGCCCTCGGCTGCGTCGCGAAGCCACACATTTGCCGCAGATGCGATTGCGAGACGCCCTCACTCCCAGTAGGCAATCTCAAATGGAAGAGCCGTGTTTTAGAGGTCGTCGGAGAGCCAAAAGAGGTCATTGACCGGCTTGTTGAAATAGGCGGAGAGCTTTAGGGCAAGTTCGGTGCTGAGGATATATTTGTTATTTTCAATTGAAAAAATAGTTTGACGCGATACTCCGATTGCATCTGCAAGTTCCTGCTGCGAAATTCGCCGGATGGCTCTTTCTACACGTATATTATTATTCAGCATTTTTCTTCATTTTACGATTAATAATCCACAGATTCAGTTTAAGACAAATAATATATGCAATGGCATACAGAAGCGGATACGAAAAGAAATACAAGATTATCCTGGTTACGGTACCACCAAATGAGGTCCATCCGTAATTAATGAAGCAGATTTTAAAAATCAAATCTAAGATTTCGAAAGCAAATGCGATTGCGACGAATATACCCACAAGGCGACTACGCAAGCACCGGATATATTCATCATCGTTCTTTTCCTTGGAAAGGCATATCAGCATCAAGCCAATATATACAGGAACCCATGCCATCAACGCGCGTACATTACCATTATAGCCATTGATATCGCACATAATCAACACAACAGCAAGAATAATTGCTGCAATGATTAACCAACCGCCGACAATTTGCCATTTGTGCGGCAACAGAAAACTTTTGTTTAAGTCCATAATTTGTAAAATTTAGATGAATTAATGTAATGTTTAACGCCACAAAGTTACGTTACACTTTACATTATTGCAAATATTCTTATACAAATTATTGTTTTTTAACAGTTTCGACCGTTCCAACTACTAATTACTAATTACTAATTACTAATTAACAATTGGGAGAGGGCGAGGGCGTTGTTGAGGATGTGGCAGCAAACGGCGGTCCAGGTGGAGTTGGTGCGGACGGCGGCGTAGCCAAACAGGGCGCCGAGCAGCAGGCGGGGGATGAAGCCGACCGGCTGGAAATGCATGAGCGAGAAGATAATGGCCGTCAGCCACACGGCAAGATGCGTCGACATGGGGCGCGTTCGAAAAATGTTTTGCAGAGCGCCCCGGAAAAATAATTCTTCGCTCAGACCGGTCAGCAGCGAAAGAATCAGCAGGCTGATAATGATATTCATGGCAGTTGGGGCGCCCAGCAGAGCCACGATGCTCTCATTGGCGGCAGCCTCGAGCTGCAAAACGGCGTCGGGCCAGGGCAGCTGCTGACACAGGTAGTTCAACCCTTCAACGACGGGTTGGGCAACGAGCGTTGCGCCGAGCCATCCGAGCATCGGGCGCAATCGCGGAAAGGAGCGCAGCCCAAGCAGGTCGGCCGGCAGGCGGGTCAGCAGCAGCGCGGTAATCAGCGCCGGCAGAACGAACACGAGTAAGTCCTGACAAACAACGGTTATGCGCGTAACCGCCAGCCGGTTGTCAGACAGTGCGCCTAACAGCATCTGAATGCCGCCGGTCAGCATTGCGCCGAGAACAAAGAGCGCAAACAGCAAGATTATGCGCTGCGAAAAGGAAAGGGAAAGTTTCATAGATAGAACGGATCTGTTAGTTCGCGATATTCCGGTGAGTTAAGAGCCAGTTGGCGGCGCACCGGGGCGGCGGGCGCCTCGGCGGCAAAGGTCAGCACTACGCGCTTGGCCGGCGCGGCGGCCTTGGTTTTGAGCTCAATAGCCTCGCGCAGCGAAAGCCCGGCGAAGGCCGCGGCGGCGGTCCATTTCCCCTCGCAGTCGGCGGGGAGGATCACACAGAGCCGCCCGCCGGGAGCAAGCAGAGCGGCGGCGCAACGCATAAAGGCCTCGGGAGGGAGCGCTGAATCATGGCGCGCCGAAGCGCGGCGACTGTCGGGCGCCTCAAGGCCGTTGGCAAAAAAAGGCGGATTGGAAACAATCAGGTCAAACGGCTCGCCGGCACTGAACTCCAGGAAGTCGCAGCAGCTAACGCCGACCCGGTCGCTCCAGGGGGAGGCGGCGGCATTGAGGGCGGCTTCGGCGGCTGCAGCGCCGTCAATATCGACCATCTCAACCCGGCATGCACCGCGCTGAGCGAGCATCAGGCCTATCAGGCCGCATCCGCAGCCAATGTCGAGCACCCGCGAGGCGACCGGCGCCAGGGCTCCGAGCGTAACGCCATCGGTTCCGACGCGCATCGGCGAGGCGCTATGTTCAACCGCAAATTGCTTGAATCTAAAAGGTTGCATAATGATTAAGGCGAGAGGCCGCCTGGTTGGCTGCATCTCGCCCGTTTTTTGGTGATCGGATGGTAAATTCCGCCGTTAAAGATTAGTTCTTTTTGGTGCGGTTACCATAGCGGCTCATGAACTTGTCAACGCGGCCTGCGGTGTCAACGAGTTTCTGCTTGCCGGTGAAGAAGGGGTGGGAGCTGGAGGTGATTTCGAGCTTCACCAGGGGGTATTCAACGCCGTCGATAACGATGGTTTCCTTAGCGGCAACGGTTGAACGGGTGATGAACACTTCTTCGTTCGACATGTCCTTGAAAGCAACTTCGCGGTAGCTTGCGGGGTGGAGATCTTTTTTCATATTGTCAGTCAGTTAATTAATCGTGATTATAAAGATGAATTGACGGGTTGGTAAGTTCCCTTCTCTTCGTAATGGCGCGGCAAAGGTACGAAAAATTTTTCACACTATAAAATTAACTTCAATTTTTTTTCGTCTCTACGCTCATTGCGGTTCAACAATTCGTGTAAACAAAAAAGAATGAGTAACCAATGGCGAACCATTAATATACTCATTCTCCTCTCTCCTCGGCGGAGAATGAGTAACCAATGGCGAACCATTAATATACTCATTCTCC
>JAAVDE010000036.1 GCA_014801955.1 Bacteroides sp.
ATAATTTTTGGAATATTAAAATTTATTCGCAACTTTTTTTATTTTTTTTTAAAAGAATATAAAAAAAGAATGAGTAACCAGAACCGAAGTTCTAATATACTCATTCTCCTCTCTCCTCGGCGGTATGGACGGGACACGAACCCGCGACCCCCTGCGTGACAGGCAGGTATTCTAACCAGCTGAACTACCACACCGTGGTTTAGTAAGGATTGATTTTGCTTTCGTTTGGCGGACACCGTTGTGTCCCGATTGCGAGTGCAAAGTTAGGAAGGAATTTTGAACTGTGCAAAATTTTTCGGCCAAAATTTTCAACGATTTTTCAACACCGACAATAAATCACTGTCGAACAGGGCGTTCGCCCCACAGCAATTTTGAGCGCAACGTCCGTGCAAAATCATGGAGCGGATGATGGGCAACGATAATAGGGAAATCGGCGGCGCAGATGGTCAGCGGCATGTCGGCCGGCAGAGCATGGCTGCGACCGTCAACGCTGAGCATGAAATGGTCGGCACGGGTGCGGACGGTCAGATCGAGCCGCGCCGAACCGTCAACTACCAGCGGGCGCATTGCCAGCACATGAGGCGCCACCGGCGACACCACCAGCGCATCGACCGTCGGCTCGATAATCGGGCCGCCAACCGAGAGGCTATAGCCGGTCGAGCCGGTCGGGGTGGCAACGATCAGGCCGTCGGCCTGGTAGGTGGTCAGCGGAATGCCGTTGACCGACGCCTCGACCGAAATCATCGACGCGGAGTCGGTTTTGAGCATGGCAATATCATTGAGCGCGTAGGGCCACACCGCTTCGTTCAAACAGGCCGGCACCTCGACCTTCAATACCTTTCGCGGCTGCAAAATGAGGCGACCGAGCAGCTCGGCGTCGGCCTCGAGGAAGTCGTCGATAGTAAAATCGGTCAGGAAACCCAGGTGGCCGGCGTTGACGCCGAGAATCGGCACTCTCGACGCCCCGACCCATCGGGCGGCATGGAGAAACGAGCCGTCGCCGCCAAGCGAAACTGCCAGGTCGGCAACAACCGGCTCGCCGCTATCGACGGCGCCGACGGTCGGAGGAACATGCATTTCCCGCGCGAGCATTTCATAGAGAGGGCGCGAAATGCAAAGGTCGCCGCGGGTCAGGCGCAGAAGGTGGGCCCAGACGCGACCAAACATTTCGGGCGGGAGCATCGAAACTTTGCGGCGGGAGCCATGAAGAAAAATACGCATCGCTTTGAGTCTTTTTCTATATTTCTAATAGGTGAAGAAGGTTTGCCGCGCGGTTGCGAAGCATTTCGTCGGTCGCATCGGCGACGGGGTCGGCGGCGGAGTCGAGCTCAAGAACCTCGTAGCCGTAACGCTCAAGCGAGCGCACCGCGGCCGAGGCGCTGCGGTGGTTGGTTCGCAGTTCAACCGTGAGCCGGCCATCGTCGAGGCGCCGCGACGTAACGTTGAGATTCACCAGGTGGGCGTTCGTGTCCTCGACAGCGCGGGCAATCGCCGAGGCGCTGAAATCGGCAGGGCGGCAGGCAACGACCAGGCGGCTCGACTCCTGCATCGGCGGCATCAGTCGGGCCATTGCGGAAGAGTCGCCAATGGGCTCGGTCAACAAAAAATCATTTACCTGAGACAATATTTTTTCCTTTCTGAAAATAATTTCGTAAATTTGTGGTGCTCTTTGAGCGCAGCAACGCTCAATTTGCAGATGCAAAGATATAAAAATATCGTCAAAAAAACAAATGACACAGCTCAGCGTAAACATAAACAAGATTGCCACCCTGCGCAATGCGCGCGGCGAAAACCGTCCGAACCTCCTGGAAACCGCGCTCGACATCGAGCGCTTCGGAGCCCAGGGCATAACCGTTCACCCGCGTCCCGACGAGCGCCATATCCGCCGCGCCGACGTTCTGACCCTGCGTCCGGCGCTGCGCACCGAGTTCAACATCGAGGGCTACCCGTCGAAAGAGTTTCTCGACCTGGTTGTTCGCGTAAAGCCCTCGCAGGTAACGCTGGTTCCCGACGCCCCCGACGCCATAACGTCGTCGGCCGGATGGGACGTTGAAGCAAACCTGGAATTCCTGTCGGAAGTCGTTGACACTCTGCGCGAGGCCGGCATCCGTTCCAGCATATTCATCGACCCGGACCCCAAGCAGGTAATCGCCGCCGCCAAGGCCGGCGCCGACCGCGTTGAGCTCTATACCAAGGCATATGCCGACCGCTACAAGGCCAACCCCGAAGCCGCGGTCGAGCCCTACGTCGAAGCCTCGCGCCAGGCGCGCAAGTCGGGTCTCGGCGTCAACGCCGGCCACGACCTCAGCCTGGAAAACCTCGGCTTCTTCGCCGAGCGTGTTCCCTATCTCAACGAGGTTTCCATCGGCCACGCCCTGATTTGCGACGCCCTCTATCTCGGCCTCGAGGAAACCATCAAGCGCTATCGCGCACTCCTTAAATAATAGTAAACAGAACCCGAACGTTAACCCTAACCCCGCATTCATCATATCAGCATGGAAGAACTTTCTCTCTGGTCACTCTGCCTCCAAGGCGGCTTTATCATGATTCCGCTTGCGCTGCTCGCCCTGATCAGCATTTATATCTTTATTGAGCGCCTCATCGTTGTTAGCCGCGCCAACAAACAGGACCCCACCTTCATGAAGCGCATCAACGACTACATCCACGAAGGGGAGATTGAAAGCGCCCTGAATCTCTGCAAAAACACGTCGAACGCCTATTCCGCGCTGATTGCCAAGGGCATTACGCGCATAGGCCGCCCGATGCAAGACGTTTTGGTAACCATCGAAAACATGGGCAACATTGAAATCGCCCGCCTGGGCAAAGGCCTGCCCTGGCTCGCAACCACCGCCGCCGGCGCCCCGATGCTCGGCTTCCTCGGCACGGTAGTCGGCATGGTCGAAGCCTTCCACGCAATGGCAACCGCCGGCTCGGCCGCCACGCTCGCAACCTTTGCCGACGGCATCTACACGGCGCTCGTAACCACCGTTGCCGGCCTGATTGTCGGCGTCGTCGCTCTGTTTGCCTACAACTATCTGGTTGCACGCATCAACTCCGTGATGACCCTGCTCGAGGGCAAGACCATGGAGTTCATGGACATGCTCAACGAACCCGCCTAAATCGCCCGAGGTTATGGCTCTGAAACGACAATTCGACATGTCGGCCACCTTTTCGATGGCCTCGATGACCGACGTTATTTTTCTGCTGCTCATCTTCTTTATGGTGACCAGCACATTCGTTTTCCCCAACGCCCTGGAGGTCAACCTGCCCGAAAGCTCGACACAGACAACCCTCAAACCCTCGGCGCGCATCTATCTCGACGCGCAGGGCCACACGGCAACCATGTATGGCGAAGGCGCCGACTGGCAAATGCTCGACTCCATCGACAACGAAGGCCAGCTGCAAACGTTTTTCGCCATCGTGCGCCAGCAGGAAACGGAAGAGAATCCCACTTCGTTCGTGGCTCTCTATGCCGACCGCGAGGTGCCCTATGGCCGCGTAGTTGAAATGCTCAACGCAGGCAGCGAAAACAACGTTCGCATAGTGCTTGCAACCGCCGCTCCCACCAAATGAATAAAGACCAGCTCATAGCCCTGGGCGCAACCCTGCTGCTGGCGCTGCTGATTTTCAGCGCGCTGGTGCTGACGGTGTTGCCGCCGGCATCGGCTTTTATTCCAAACGCTCCGGCCGAGGATGAGGCCGAAGTGTTTTTTGCCGACATTGACTATAAGCAGATTATTTCCGACCCGACTCCTCAGGTCGACGGCAAGGTGGCCTCGGCTGCCGCGAGCAACGACGGCGGCATGGACCTGACCGATTCCGGCTCGGGCCAAACGGCTCCCGACCCGGTTGCAACGCCCGAACCCCAGCCCGACAATTCCCAGGTCGTCAAGCCAGAAGAACCCAAGCCCGCCGGCCCGACAAAAGAGGAAATCGAAGAGCAGAAGCGCGCCGCAATCCGCGCCAAGCTCGGAAAGGCCACCGGCCTGAAAGCGACCGACACTCAGGCCGCCGGCGCAGCCGAATCGGGCAACGCATCGACCGGCAACAACCCGACCTCGTCGGGCCTCGGACTCGATGGACGCAAGCTGCAGAACCGTCCCGACCCCGGAATCAAGAATGCCCAGGGGCGCGTTTGGGTGCGCATAACCGTTAACTCGGCGGGCACCGTTACGAACGCCACCTTCGTTCGCTCCAGCGGCTTCGGCAGCCGCGAAGCCGAGGTGCGTGCCGCCTGCGTCAGCGCCTCGCGCAACTTGCGCTACTCCTCCGACCCCAAAACGCCGACCCAGAGCGGCGAAATCTGCTGGATTATCAAATAACCGCCAAAAAACTCCCGAGCAATGACGCCGGCACTGATAACCGACCCGACCCTGATATTTTTCGTCGTGCTGGCGATTATTCTGCTCGCGCCCCTGCTGCTGAACAGGCTGAAGATTCCCCATATCATCGGCATGATTATCGCCGGAGTGGCGGTCGGCCCGTTTGGCTTTCATGTGCTCGACGACGACGCGTCGTTCAAGATTTTCGGCCAGGTCGGACTGCTCTACCTGATGTTTCTGGCCGCAATCGAAATTGACCTCTACCACCTTCAGCGCAACCTCAAGCGCGGCTCGGTTTTCGGCCTGCTCACCTTGGCGATTCCGCTGGTTCTGGGCTACTTTTCCGCGACCGTATTCTTCGGGTGCGACATGGTAACGTCGCTGCTGCTGGCGTCGATGTATGCCTCCCACACCCTTATCAGCTACCCCGTAGCCGTCCGCTTCGGAATCACCAAGGCGCCGGCGGTTCTGATGGCGATTGTCGGCACGATTGTTGCCGTTATCGGCGCGCTGCTAACGCTGGCAACCGCCGTTAACGTTCACCAGAACGGAGTATTCTCGGTAGCTCAGATTTCGTTCCTGCTGCTGAAACTCGCCGCCTTCTGCGTTGGCATAACGTTCGTTTACCGCCGGCTGGCGCGCGCCTTCCTGCGCAAGTACACCGACCGCGTAACGCAGTTCGTGTTCGTTTTGGCGCTGGTATTTTTCGCCGCATGGCTGGCCAAGGCCATAGGCCTCGAAGGAGTTCTGGGCGCATTCTTTGCCGGACTGGTGCTGAACCGCTTTGTGCCCAACACTTCGCCGCTGATGTCGCGCCTGGAGTTCGTTGGCAACGCGCTGTTTATCCCCTACTTCCTGATCGGCATCGGAATGATGATCGACGTGCGCGTCATTGCATCGGCCGACACCCTGCGCCTGGCCGCCGTTATGCTCGCCGTCGCCCTGGCCGGCAAGTGGCTGCCCGCGTTCATAACCTCGAAAATCTACCGCATGGGGCGCGACTCCGCCCAGGTCATGTTCGGCCTGACAACGGCCCACACCGCCGTTGCCCTGGCCGTAGTTTCGGTCGGCTATAACTTCGGGCTGCTCGATTCGTCGATGCTCAACGCAACGGTGTTGATGATTCTGATTACCTGCGCAATCGCCCCGATGGCTACCAGCGGAGCCGCAGGGCGTATTCGCCTGAAAATGCTCGAAGAAACACCCGAGCCCGACAGCGACCACCCGAACAACACGCTCGTGCCGGTCAACAATCCGCTGACGTCGGTGGCGCTCATGGAGATTGCCCTGACCGTTCACCCGCGCGAACACAACGATGGCTCCCTGATGGCCCTCCACGTCAGAACCTCCAACTCCGCTGCCGCCCGCAACAACAGCGACGCCTCGCTGCAGCTGGCAAAAGAGGCCTCGGCAACGGTCGACCTGCCCGTGATCACCATCGAGCGCTTCGACTCCAACGTTGACGCCGGACTCATCAACACCATCAACGAACGCGACGTCAATTGCGTCATCATGGGCCTGCACCGCCGCGCCTCGCTGGTCGACGACAGCTTTTTCGGCGCCAAGATGGAGCATATTCTCGAGTCAACGAACCGCATGATTCTGATATGCCGCCTGTTCAACCCGATCAACACGCTGCGCCGGCTGGTAGTCGTTGTGCCGCCCCAGGCCGAGTTCGAAAGCGGCTTCCGACTGTGGGTAACGACCGTAGGGCGCCTGGCCTCGAAGCTCGGTTGCCGCGCTATTTTCCTGTGTTCCAACGAAGTTTCGCGCCTGATAGTTGGAATTCTGAAGCGCGAACGCATTGACCTGCGGCTGGAGTTCCGCCCGATGGAGCAGTGGGACGACTTCGTTCCGATGGCCAACCGCATTGCCGACGACGACCTGCTGCTGGCCGTGTCGTCGCGCCCCGGCTCGATTTCCTACACTCCCGAAATCAAGGAAATGGAGCTCTTTCTCCATAAATATTTCACCCAGGCGAACCTCATTGTTCTATTTCCGGAACAGAGCGGCAAGAACGACGACGTTATGTCGTTCATTGACCCGACAGGCGCCGAAACCATCAACTCCCCTGCCCTGCCCCGCCGCATAGCCGCCCTATTCCGCCCCAAAACACGCAAACGTTTATGATTTCCCTGAATCTCGAAGATATTGAAAGCGTGCGCATCAATCTGATGCCACTGACCCTGACCCGCCCCGTCGGCGCGTTGCTCTGCGGCATTGCCGACACCGTTGCCGAGCGCTGGCAGCGCCTGCTGCCCGGCGCCGAGGTCGGCTACCTGACGGCGCCATATCTGGCCGCCGCGTTCCCGGCGGTCAACAGCGACCTGACCGTTGCCGCCAACGTTCTGCCAACTCCCGAACTGGCCGACCGCGTTGCCATGCTCGCCCCGGGGCAGTATCTGACCGACGGCAGCGGCAACATCGTTGCCCGCCGAGGCGAGCCCGAAGTCGAGGCCGGCTCGGTCAACTGCCTGCAATATCAGCGGCTGACCGACATTTTCCGCCTTTCCAAAGAGCTGCTGACGCGCGACTTCGACCTGCTTGCCAAAGGTCGCCAATCGCAGCCGCTGTCGGCGTCATGCACGCTCATCGGACCCGCCGACCGCCTTTTCATCGAAGAGGGCGCGCAGGTCGAGGGCGCGTTTATCAACACTCTCGGCGGCCCGGTCTACATCGGCCGGCGAGCCGAGGTTCAGGAAGCGGTGGTTCTCCGCGGCCCGCTGGCCATCGGCCCCGACTGCCGCGTGCGCGCCGGAGCCCGCCTGCTCCCCGGAGTGAATCTCGGCCCGGTCAACCGCGTTGGCGGCGAGATAGGCAACACGGTCTTTCTCGGCCACTCCAACAAGCAACACGACGGTTACCTGGGCGACGCCGTTATCGGCCACTGGGTCAATATCGGCGGCGGAACGGTCAGCTCGAACCTGAAAAACAACTACGCGGAAATCCGCCTGTGGAACTACGGTTCGCGCCGCTTCGAGCGCACCGGCCTGACGTTTTGCGGCCTAATCATGGGCGACCACTCAAAATGTGCCATCTCAACGACGTTCAACACGGCAACCGTCGTTGGCGTGGGCTGCAACATCCACGGCTTCGGCTATCCGCGCCCGTTCGTGGCTTCGTTTACCGACGGCGGACTGCAAACCACCGGCCGCACGCCGCTGAAACAGGTGCTACAGGTTGCGGAAATCGCCATGAGCCACCGCGGCATGCAGCTGTCGCAGGCCGACATCGACATTTTAACCCACCTTTATTCCCTCCCCGATGCTTGAATATATCTCAGGAACTCTTGCGCGCGTAGCGCCCACGGAAGCAGTTGTCGAGGCCGCCGGCCTGGGCTATCTGCTCAATATTTCGGTCAACACCTATTCGGCCATCTCGGCGCTCAAGGAGGTTAAACTTCTTGTCCACGAAATCATACGCGAGGATGCCCACGACCTCTATGGCTTCTTCACGGCCGAGGAGCGCTCGGTTTTTCGAATGTTGATCAGCGTTAACGGCGTTGGCGCCAACACGGCGCGCATCATCCTTTCGTCGCTGACACCGGCCCAGCTCCAGGCTACCATAACCGCCGGCGACGCCAATAAGCTCAAGTCCGTCAAGGGCATAGGCCTGAAAACCGCCCAGCGCATCATTGTTGACCTGAAAGACAAAATCCACGCCGCCGAACTCGCCGCCCTTGCCGGCGACGCAGGCGCCGCCGCAGCCTTCGCCCCCGGCGACTCCGCCGCCCGCGAGGAAGCAATGGCCGCGCTCATCATGCTCGGCTACCAGAAGGCCGCGGCCCAAAAGGCCCTCGCGCGCGTGTTTACCGACGCTCCCGACTCAACCGTCGAAGCCGCCATCAAGCGCGCGCTGACTCTCCTCTGACGCTAACCTATCCCCTTACCATCCACCAACCAAAACGCTCATTCATCCGTGCTTTTCACTCCCGCAAAAATCGGCCCTGTCGAACTCCGCAACCGAACCATCCGCTCCGCCGCCTTCGAAGGCATGGCAACCGACAATAACCCCTCGCAGATGCTGCGCGACTACCACGTCAGCGTTGCCCGCGGCGGCGTTGGCATGACAACCCTCGCCTACGCCTCTGTCTGCCCCTCGGGCCTGTCGTTCAAGTCCCAGCTGCTCATGCGTCCCGAAATCGTCGGCGACCTGCGCGCCATTACCGACGACATCCATGCCGCCGGCGCCAAGGCCTCCATTCAGCTGGGCCACTGCGGCAACATGAGCCATAAATCCACCGCCGGCCAGATTCCGCTGGGAGCCACGACCGACTTCAACCTCTACTCGCCGACCCCGGTGCGCGGAATGCGCGCCGACGAGCTCGCCCCGATGGCGCGCAACTTCGGCAACGCCGTTCGCCTGGCAATCGACTCGGGCTTCGACTGCGTTGAAATCCACGCCGGCCACGGCTACCTGATTTCGCAGTTCCTGTCGCCCTACACCAACCGGCGCCGCGACGAGTTCGGCGGCTCGCTGGATAACCGCATGAAATTCATGCGCATGTGCATGGAAGAAGTAATGAAAGCCGCCAACGGCCAGGTCGGCGTGCTGGTCAAGACCAACATGCGCGACGGCTTCCGCGGCGGCATGGAAATCGACGACTGCATCACGGTTGCCCGCGAACTGGAGCAGCTCGGCGCCGACGCCCTGGTGCTCTCGGGCGGCTTTGTCAGCAAGGCGCCAATGTATGTTATGCGCGGCCCGATGCCCATCAAGTCCATGACCTACTACATGCACCCCTGGTGGCTCAGATGGGGAGTTAAGATGTTCGGAAAAATGATGATTCCGACCGTTCCCTACTCCGAAACGTACTTTCTCGACGACGCCCGCGAATTTCGCCGCGCCCTGAAGCTGCCGCTGGTCTACGTTGGCGGCTGCTCGACCCGCCAGGGCATTGACCGCGTGCTGGGCGAAGGCTTCGAGTTCGTTCAGATGGGACGCGCCCTGCTCCGCCGACCCGACTTTGTTAACCGCCTTGCGGCAGGCGAGGAAACCGCCGGCTGCGACCACGTTAACTACTGCATTGCCCGCATGTATTCGCGCGAAATGGCCTGCCACCACTGCTGCGGCGACCTGCCCGCCTCGCTTGCCCGCGAACTCGAAAAGCTCAAAAAATAACGCCCTTCCAACCGACCCGTGAAGCAAACCGCCCTCGTTACCGGCGGCGCCTCCGGCATAGGCGCCGAATTCGTCAGGCAGCTGCGCGCAGCCGGCTGGCGCGTAATCTCCGTTGACCGCACCCCGCAGCCCGGCGACCCCGACGCCATTACCCTCGACCTGACCGAGCCCGACGCCACCGATCGCCTCATCGACGCGCTGCCCCTGCTGCCCGACCTCTGGATCAACAATGCCGGCATTTTCGATTTCCGCGCCGTTACGGACCTGAGTCCGCAGCGCGTTGACCTCTACATGGACCTCCACATGCGTTCGCTGACCCACATCTGTCGCCGCGTCGGCGCCCTCATGGCCGAGCGCGGCTCCGGGCGGATTCTCAACATGTCGTCGATGAGCTGCTGGATGCCGATGCCGGGCATTGCCCTCTACTCCGCGACCAAGGCCTACATCCGCGTTTTTTCGCGTGCCCTGCGTCTGGAGCTCCGCGACCGCGGCGTCAGCGTCACGGTTGCCTGCCCCGGCGGCATCGACACGTCCCTGTTCGGCCTGCCGGCCAACCTGCGTCGCCTGGCCCTGCGCCTGGGTGCCACCCAGTCGCCCGAACGCTTCGTCAGCAACGCCCTGCGCCGCACCCTCCGCAACCGCAAGCAATATATCAACGGCCCGCTCAACCGCCTGTCAATCCTCCTCGTCGGCCTGCTGCCCGACGCGCTGCGCTACCAAATCAAACCGCGCCTGCTCGACAAACTCACACGTCTTTGAAATTGGGTCACCAACTCAACTCTACCGCAAGTGACGCCAGCTCATCACAACCATATGGCAAAAATACATTACTGAAACCGCTTTAACACAATTTAACTAATCGGGGGGGTAATTCTTAAAATATGTGTAAATTTGCAGCAGATTTACATGACATTAAACCCCTTCCAATATGCTGCTTCGCAATAAATGCTCTTTACTGACCTTTTTATTACTGTTCGGTTACGCGGGAAATATCCATGCGGATATTAAAATCGGAAAGGTGCTTACATATGAGCAGCCGGTCGTGCCTGAGTTCATTGACAACTATCGTTTTGCGACATACTACACCAACAACAAAAAAGCATATAACCTACGCGGATTCGATATCAGTTCTCCGGGCGGTAAGATCCGAGTCATTAAAGTAAATCCCGCCGGCCACTCTTATGCCCTCTTAGCCGGGAAAAACGATAATACACCCAAAGTTTACATATATCCGATTAACGGTAGCAAAGAGGATAAACGGGAGGTAGAAGGTCTGGTTTCACCTTCTACCATAGCCTATACTCCTGACAGCCGCAAACTGATTATCGCAGACAACGGCCGCGTAAACTTCTACGATTCAAAGACGCTGCATCCTCTGAATGAAGGATTTAACCTAAACGAAAAACCTATTGACCTGGTCGTAAGTCCCAACGGACATTTCGTTATAGCACTGCTACCAGACCGGGTGGATGTCATAGCCGTAAGCACCGGACAGCAGCGCGCATCCTTTCCCGCCACACTCGGAACTTCGGTAGCATTTACCGGCACGTCGTCAACACTTGGCATTCTTTCTCCCGACGGACACCTGACCTTATATAACACCTCCGATTTCGCGCCTACCAACAATATAGACGGACTCGGCAAAACTTCGTCTCTATTCTTTAATCCCGACGAAAACTATGCGGGAATGGTTGCCGACGGCAATCGTATTCAGTTCGTAAACATATATGAATACAGCGATCGTCCGGTAGTTTACGAGTCCGGGGTAAGCTGTGCTAGATTTCTGCGCGATGGCAGCGACAATCTATATCTGACGGCCGTTGCCGGTAAAAATATCAAATACCGCACGGTAACTGGTTTTTCACCGAACTATTCTTATCTGGTCAGCCTGATGATTGAGGAACGCATGAGTGAATGGATGAAGATGAGACCCGGCGAAACGGAGCTGGAATATCGCGAACGCGTAAACGAAGAAAGCATCCGCAAGCAGCGCGAGTTTTTCGCCAATCAGGCGGCAACAGAACTGGCCCTGACAGCTGGGCTCGGAAGCTTCGGAGAGGCAGTGCTGGGGCGCTACAATCCCGAGAACGGCACACTCATAATCTCTCTACCCGGCATACAGGATATATACTTGACCATTCCACCGGAAGATATGGCCGGATTTGGCGACGGCAACAACCTGGAGTTTTCAAATCCGGTTTACACCGTGACTCCAAACAATACATTTGAACTAATCTATGTGTCGGTATTCAATCCCACTAACGGCAAAACTTACGTATTCGACAATCTGGATCGCCAAAACCTTGATTTTCTTGGTCTGGCCGAAGGCTTCGTTTCTCTGGACCTTATCATGCAGTCCTCGCGCGAGGATATGGTATTGAAAGGCATAAAAGATCGCATCATGGAAGAAGCCATACAGAACAAACTCCTGTCGGTCTATACTTCAATCAACGTTGACACCCACATTGAACAGACAATGAATCCGGCCGGAGAACGCATCCGCAATTATCACGTTGATTTCGCCTATCAGGTCGAAGCCGAAGGTTCCGCTACCGAAGACTTTGCTCCCGGAAGATATAAAACGCCGGACTCCAATGCCGCCATGTCCATGTTGCAGATTATCCGTAAGGCATTCAGCAGTGAGTTCGCGTCCTATCTGGTTCCGGGCAAGGAACTTGTCATTAAAATTACCGGTAGCGCCGACGCTTTGCCGATTTCGGGCTCGTTAGCCTACGACAACGCATATGGAGAATATGTCGATGAGCCATGCAGCGTGAGTGGTGTGCTGACAACCCTTACAGTCACACCATTGACCGGAATGACAACCAACGAACAGCTTGCATTCATGCGTGCCTGCGGCGTTAAACGCGAAATAGAGACCACCATACCTGAAATCAACGAGATGAAAGTCACCTACGATTATAACATCGAGGTTTCCGACAAAGAAGGAGGTCAGTTCCGCCGGATCAGCGTTTCGCTTATTTTCGTCGACGCTTTCTAATAGCTCCACCCGATTCCAATGACATATTATAAACTCATAACAGCATTTTGTGCCGCAGTTCTGATCACGTCGGGCGTTTACGCGCAAACTCCTACCGGTCATGCGGCAGAACTCGAAGCTTTCCGCCGCGGAGCCTCGAATGGCGCCCCCGGAGCGGCCGCCTACCAATCACTCTACCGGGCTTTCGAAGGATACACCCAAGAGATTGCCCGGACCGAGCCACACTCGACCGAAGAGCAACGTTGCCGCGAGGCCCTGTTGGAAATATACCCGCGACTGGCCGATGCCGCCTACTACTACGCAGGCCAGAACGATAACGAGACGGTACTGAAATTCGCCTGCGCTTTCGTTGATGTTTCCCTGACGCCGCGCCTTGACAATGCCGGCCTTCAGCACAATGCACACTTCCCAATACTGGCCAGTCTTGCGGCAACCAACCTGTATAACCGTAGAGAATACGACCGCTCTATCAGATACTTTCAAGCTTATTTGGAGAGTGGAGATCTATCCAACCGCGAACGGGCATTCGAAGGACTCGCGCGTTGCTATTTCGAGAAAAAAGACTACGGTTATGCCGCCAATATCTGCTATCAGGCATCGGAGTTGTATCCCCACAACTGGAATATACTTATCGTCGGCATAGAAGCTGCCGGTCATAACGGCAACGATGCCGAGATGGGACAAATGCTCTCCAAAGCACTGGCTATAAATCCCACCCACGCAGGGCTATGGGAATATCAAGGCAAATTATATGAACGTCAGAAAAAATATGCCGAAGCCGCCGATGCGTTTGAAAAGGTCTGTGTAGCAGGTCGCCTCACGCTCGAACAACACTGCCATCTGGCATTCAACTACTATAACGCCGCAACGTTAGAGTATTCCAAGGCAAAAGAAGCGAACGCGTCGACTGCCCGAGCCGAGATGCTGTTTCAAAAGGCGGCGCCTCTGCTCAAAACAGTGCTCGATACCCAACCCTATGCAGCCAACGTTGCCCGGGCGCTGGCGTTCTGCTACAGCGCTACGAATGACGCCACACGCCTCAACGAAACAAACAATACCCTAATTGCCCTTCACTCGCCAAAAGTGGATTTCGGAGCACTCCCCACCCTTACGCGCAGCTACACCCCCTCCATGGAACTCAACCCCGTTTCAGCGGCAGTTACTCAGCAAATTGCCCGGGGAGAGGAGGAAAAACTTATTGCCGACGTGGACATCAATATTCCCGAAACGGGCCTGAAACGGACTAACACATGCGTGGTAATCATAGCCAACGAAGACTACTATAACCAAGACATTCCCAAAGTCGACTATGCTAAACGCGACGGCGAAGTATTTCGCGAGTACTGCCGCAAGACGTTCGGAGTGCCCGACGAACAGATACATTTTTGTTGCGACGCCCCTATGGGCATCATAAAAAAAGAGGTAGACTATCTGCATCGCAGGTGTAGCGCCGACCCCGGCAAAATTGATGTTATATTCTACTATGCCGGCCACGGCCTCCCGAATCCAACGGAATCGCGCAGCTATCTGCTGCCATACGACGGCGAGAACGGCGACTTTTCAACCTGTTATGACCTCGAACAGCTCTACGCACAGTTCGACGGCATGAAAGCCCGGACAGTAACGGTGTTCCTCGATGCTTGCTTCTCGGGGCGCCGCCGCGGCGACGGAATGATCACTGCCGGCCGATTCGTTCATAAAAAAGAAGCCGACGTCAAGGCAAAGGGCAACACAGTGGTGTTCAGTGCCGCATCGAGCGACGAAGCCGCACTGCCCTACGACGAACAGGGCCACGGAATGTTCACCTACCACCTGCTGAAAATCCTACAGGACACCCGAGGCGACATTTCGCTCGAAGAACTCGGCCAACGGCTGACCCACGACGTCAGCGTCAAGGTTTTGAACCTCAAAAACAAATCGCAGACGCCCAACGTGCGCGCGGCCGACGGCCTCGGCTCGACGTGGAAATCACGGCGTCTTATTGACTGATAATATACATTCAACCATAACATAATCACAAATCATTATGAAAAAAGTAATTTCTTTTGTTGCGGCCGCATTGGTCGGAATTGTTTCCATGACTGCTCAGGATAATTATAAAACCGTTAAAGGCTACGTGCTCGACACCAACGGCAACCCGATTGCCGGTGCTGAGGTTATGCCCACGGGAGGCGGCACAAGCGCAATCACTGACGCCGACGGCTCTTTCACCATGAATGTTCACCCCTACCTCAAAACCCTCACCGCCACCTACGCCGGCATGGGCTCCAAGAAACTGAAAGTAAGCTATGACAACGACATGGTTTTCCGCATGAAATCCGCCTGGAGAACCCGCGGATTCATCTGCCTCATGGGTAACCTCGGATTTAACGGTGCATATACCACTTACGGACACGCACTTCCTATTGGCGGTGGTGGCGTTATGGGTGGTGTATTAGGAAAATGGGGAGCGTATGGAAAGGTCACCTATGGGAAGAGAGAGGGCCATGCAGATATTACTGCTACAGTAGGACTCATTAAAGGATGCGCTCCTTCATTTTACGTTTATTTAGGAGTAGGCTACGGTTCACTCGCAGGTGATCCGGAGTATATTGGTACTGACGAATATGGTGTTGAAAAATTTAACTTCAAAACAAACAATGGAGCCGCATGCGATCTCGGATTCATTATTAAGCCATCTAAACATTTTACATTCTCTATTGGTGCCACCTTATCCACGGCATTTGGCTACGACTACAAAATTGGAGCAGACATTGGTGCTGGCTACGTATTCTAAGAACAATTAACACATAAATTATTATAATCACACTATGAAGAAATTTATTATTACTTTGGTGCTTGCGCTTGCATTGACACCGGCATTCAATTGCATTCAGGCTAAAGAGCTGACGATTAAAGAGCTTATTGAACTTAGCAGAAAAAAATCCAAAGCCGAAAAACGAGGTAAAACAGACGCAAAAGAGAAAAAAGCAGCCGGATGGGTGGCCTTTGAAGGCACAAGCCCCATGGAAATGCAAATGGCCAATCAGATAGCCTACGACGAAGCCACCGACGATGAAGCGATGCCATATTTCTATAAAGGAACCGGAACATTCACCTCAAACAACAAAGCATCGGCTCTGAAATATGCCACCAAAAACGCCATTCAGGATATTGCCGAACAGATCGACATAAAGGTTGCTTCCGCATCGGAAATGGAAGACGAAACTACCGGCGCAGGTGAATATGCCAGCACGGTCAATAAAAACCGTTCCACGGCCAAAGATATAGTTTCGGGCCGACTGTCGGGTATTCAGCCCATCGTTAAAATCTATCGCAAAAGCGGCAATATGTTTGAAGTAAACGTTATTATTTTCTATAGCCGGGCAAAAGCCGAGCAGCTTGCCGCCGAGGCCTACGGTAAAGCCTTTGAAGGGAATGACGATCTGCGCCAGCGCGCCCAGGAGGCACTTGATAATCAAACAAAATAACCGTCAAGTGAACAAACTATCAGTAGTTTTCACCCTCATAACTTTCACCTTGTCGGCCATTGGCGCCGACAAGGTGAAAGTTGCTTGCGACACCATATACGTAGCCCCGCTGACTGAAACTCCGGCCGAAGCCAGGTATAAGGCCATCGAAATGGCCAAAACAGCAGCGCTGGAGGCCCAGTTCGGCACCATTATCAGGGCACAAGACTTAATAATTACCACCGATCGCGGACAGCAGGCAATGAGTCTGGGCGAGTTTGACGTCAACGGCACTTGGCTAAGCGACATCCACGATCCGGAGTTCAAAATGGTGGAGCAACGGGCAACGGAGATTGTATATTCAATCCGGGTGGCAGGCTGGGCGCGACAAATACAGTCAGACCACATAGATATAGACTGCCGGTTGCTGAATAACGGCTGCGACAAAAATCGCGACAAGTTAAAAGACAATACCTATTATTCCGGTGATGAAATGTTCTTATATTTCAACTCTCCGGTCAACGGTTGGATTGCCGTTTATCTGGGAGATGACGACGAAGCACAAACCATGCAATGCCTGCTTCCTTACGACAGGCAAACAATCGGAGCATACCCCATAAAAGCGAATAAAGAATATTTGTTCTTTTCTAAGGAACACGCCGAGCCCGAAAGCGTTGATTATGCCGCCGGTCTGGTCATGGAATCGCGTAAGGCAACGGATTTCAACGTACTGTATGTTATTTTTTCTACAAAGAAATTCTCCGGCACTGCATCAGTTGAGAACCAAACGCTGGAATACACAACGCAGACATCAGACGAATTAATCAATCTAATGCCACGCGAAACCGATTTTAAGTCATTTCAAAAATGGCTCGGCAAGAAGCGTTTATCTGACCCCAATATGCAGGTCATTAAAACGCTCCTTGCCATTAAACGATAATACTCAGAGAGGGGAGTCAGAAGGTGTAGCGAACGGCGGCCATGATGCGGTTGCCGGTGCCCCGGTCGCCATTGAAGTTGGTGCGCTGGCCGCGGGCATATTCCAGGCCCACGAGGCAGTCGGAGAAGATGGAGTAGAAAACGTTGGCCGACGCATAGATACCCTGGCGGTAGGTGTCGCGGGCAAGGTCGCCTCGGTCGCCGAGAATGGCCTGGCCCCACGCGAGGGTTGCGAAGCCGCGGCTGCAATAGTCGTAGCGCAGGCCGAGGTTATAGGAGAAGGTGCGCGGCGCAATCAGCTTGCCCGGCTCGGTTGCCGAGGGAATGAGGTCGAGGTCATAGGCCGAAAGGTCGGTGATGTAGCTGGTAATGCCGCGGCCATAGACTGCATTGGCAAAGAGAGTGAAGCCGGCGCCGAGGGCGGAAGTGCCGCTGAGCTGAACGCCATAGCCCTGAGTGTACTTAACCTCCTGGAGGCGCGGGTCGCGATAGCAGAGGTTGCGGAGCATGGCCGAGAGGCGCACATGGTTGGTGCGGTTCCAGGAATACTGAACGTAGACGGGAATATCGGGCACGCGCTGCGAAATGCTTTGGGTGAAGTCGCCGTTGTTAATCATTGCGTGGGGGTCTTCAACGGCAATGGCGGCCGACCAGTGTTCGTTGAACTGCGGGGCATATTGCAGGTGAACGTTCTTGCGGTCGATTTCGCCGCAGGGGCCCTGGGTGTCGACCGTAGGCACTGAGGCGGGGTCCTGGAAGGTCGTGCGGGCCAGACCGGCGGTAACGTCGCCGACTTTCAGGTAGGCCTGCTCGAGCTTCATGAAGCGGCTTCGGTTGTCGTCGAAGTTGGTTTGAATAAAGGCGGAGAAGGTTCCGAGCTTTTCGCTATGGCCGGCGAGCTGGAAGAATATGGTCGAGTTGCGGGCGGTGAACTGCAGGGCTGCGCGCTCGGTCGGATCGGCGGGAGTCGGCAGCTGCGAGGGAATGAAGTCGGAGCCGGTGCGCTCGCTGCCCGCAAAGTTATAGGCTGCCGTTGCATAGATGTAGCCGCCGATGCCGAAGGCGATTTTGCCCTTGCGGTCAAGGAAGAGGAAGCGGGGAGCTGAGGGGTCGTGGAATTTCAGGTCGTTGGAATCGTAGATAACGGCAACGACTTCGGGTTTCATCTTCGTCGTGTCGCCGCTAACAACGACTACGCGCTGGGGGATTCTGGTTTCTTCGGTCGCCGGGTTCTGGGCCTTAACGGCAACGGCCATCGAGGCCGCTACCGTTAATGTTAGAATAATGTTTTTCATTCTCTTTGAAATATAAATAGTTGAAAGTAGTAGTAGAGAGACTTCTGCGGAGGAGGGAGGAGAAAGGGAGCGGGAGGAGAAAGGGAGGAGTATTAATAGCGGTCGCGGTAGTCGGCGAGCATGGTCTGGAGTTTCTGGCGGGCGAAGAAGATGCGGCTCTTAACGGTGCCGAGGGGGAGGTTCATCTTTTCGGCGATTTCGTTGTACTTGTAACCGGCAACGTGCATCGAGAACGGAACGCGATATTCTTCGGAGAAGGAGTTGATGGCAGCGTTGATTTCGTTAGCGGCGTAGGTGCCTTCAACGGAGTCGATCGAGCTTTCCTGCGAGGAGTTGAGGTGGTAGAGGTCCTCGGTCTGGTCAATGATGGTTGCCGAACGAACCTGGTGGCGGTAGTTGTTGATGAAGATGTTGCGCATGATGGTGAACACCCAGCCTTTGAAGTTCACGTTTTCGGCGAACTTTTCTTCGTTGTCAAGAACCTTGAGCATGGTGTCCTGAAGCAGGTCATAGGCGTCGTCGCGGTTGCTGGTGAGCATGTATGCGAAGTTGAGGAGGTTGCTCTGGAGGGCCATCAGTTGGGTCTGGATGTTGGAGGTAGTCATGATGAAAATGTATTTAAGAGTTTTTTTAATTTTTTGAATAATCGTTGTCGAGAGCTCTCGGAGGTTGTCCTGTTGTCTTTCGACACTGCAAAGATACAAAAATTTTTTAATTCCAAACAAATTTGCAACTTTTTTTCGCGAAAAATTAAAATTTATTTGTTTTGTAACACGTCAGCATTGATTCTCAGCGTATTACAAAGCGATATTTCATATTGTAACATGTTACAACAAAGCAACACGCCGTTGTAACACTTTGTAACAACAAACGCTAACTTATTATTATATTGTATTTTAATCGTGTTACAATTATGTTTCTTAATTAATGTTAAATTTGCTGTTTCGATATTTTTGCCTACTTTTGTGTTGTAAAAAAAGCAGATTTTTGCAGCCTATGGACTCCAAGCAACACCAGACCGACTGCCGCTATCTCAGAATGGCGCGCATCTGGGCCGAAAACTCCTATTGCACCCGCCGCCAGGTAGGCGCTATTATCGTTAACGACTCAATGATTATCTCCGACGGATTCAACGGAACGCCCTCCGGGTTCGAAAACGTTTGTGAGGACGCCGACGGCGTGACGAAGCCCTATGTGCTCCACGCCGAGGCGAACGCTATTACTAAGGTGGCGCGCAGCAACAACTCGTCGCAGGGCGCAACGCTCTATGTAACGGCCTCGCCCTGCCTGGAGTGTTCGAAACTGATAATCCAGTCGGGCATAAAGAGAGTTGTGTTTAACGAAATGTATCGAATAACCGACGGTCTTGACCTTTTGCGTCGCGCCGGGGTTCAGGTCGACTATATTGAAAACTTATGAAAAAACCATCCTACAACAAATTCCTTCAGTTCGGGCTTCCGCTCATAGTAATTATTGCGCTCCTGGCCGGCATTCTGCTGGGCTCGCACCTGAGGTTCCGCCCGAGTGCGTCGGATTCGGCTGCAAAGAAGGTCGAAGAGCTGTTTTCGCTCATCAGCAGCGACTATGTCGACGAAGTCAACCTCGACTCGCTGCTCGAGGAGGCGATTCCCGACCTGCTCGGCAACCTCGACCCCCACACGGCATATATTCCCGCGCGCGACCTCGAGGAGGTGAACTCCGACCTCGACGGCTCGTTTTCCGGCATTGGCATATCCTTTCAGCTGATGAACGACACCATCACGGTTCTGGAAGTCATTTCGGGCGGTCCGTCGGAGAAAGTCGGCCTGCTCCCCGGCGACCGAATCATAACGGTCAACGACACGGTACTCGCCGGCAAGAACATCGACGCCGACGACGTTAAACACAAACTCCGCGGCCCGCGCAACAGCAAGGTCGAGCTGACCATTCTGCGCCCCGGCAGCAGCGAAACGAACGTCTACACCGTTACTCGCGGCGACATCCCCGTAACCTCCATCGACGCCTCCTATATGATAACCCCGGAGGTGGGCTATATTAAGGTGAACAAATTCGGCCGCAACACCTTTGCGGAGTTCTTCACCCAAATGGTGATGCTCCGCAACAACGGCGCCAAAGACTACATCCTTGACCTGCGCGGCAACGGCGGCGGCTTCCTCGACATCGCAATCCGCATGGCCAACGAGTTTCTGTCGGCCGGCGACGGCATTGTTGAAACCCGCGGCCGCGACGGCGAGCTCCTCGAGGCGGTTGTTGCCGACGGCAGCGGAACGTTCCAAAAGGCGCGCGTCGCAGTGTTGCTCGACGAGTTCTCGGCGTCAGCGTCGGAAATCGTTGCCGGTGCGCTGCAAGACAACGACCGCGCCATCATTCTCGGCCGCCGCTCCTTTGGCAAAGGCCTCGTGCAAACCCAAAAAGACCTCTCCGACGGCTCTGCCATCCGCATAACGACCGCGCGCTACTACACCCCCTCGGGCCGTTGCATCCAAAAGCCTTTCACCAAAGGCCAGACCGACAACTACGCGCTGGAAATCTATGACCGCTACTCCTCGGGCGAGGTTTTCAACGCCGACAGCGTTAAAATCGACCGCTCGCTGCTCTACCACACCCGCGCCGGACGCGAGGTCTATGGCGGCGGCGGCATCATGCCCGACATCTTCGTGCCCGCCGACACGGCCAACATCACCTCCTACTATACTAAGGTGTCGAACTCCGGCCTGCTCCACCGCTATGCCTTCAAATACGTTGACTCCAACCGCCAGCGGCTCGACCAGGCAACGAGCGTTGACGAACTGCTGCAACTCCTCCCGGCCGACGGTGCCCTGCTGGCCGACTTCACGGCGTTTGCCGCCGCCAACGGCGTTGCAACGCGCTGGTACTATGTCAACATTTCGCGCCCTCTGCTTGTTAATGTTCTGAAAGCCCTGATTGCACGCGACGTGCTCGGAACCGCCGCTTTCTATGAAATCGACAACACGCGCGACAATGTTGTTCAGCGTGCGCTGCAGGAGCTCTCAACGACACAGCAATGAACAAAACCGACATCCGACGCGCCATCCGCGCGCGCAAAGCCCTGCTCTCCGACCCCGACCGCCGTCGGGCCGCCGAAGCCGTGTTCTCCGCCCTGGAGCGAACGGCGGCCTTTCTGCTGGCCGACCGCATTTTAGTCTACGCCTCGCTGCCCGACGAGCTCTCAACCCGCGAGTTTCTCCATAAATGGAGCGGGCGCAAACGCTTTTTCCTTCCGCGCGTCAACGGCGTGAACCTCGAACTGCTCCCCTACGAGCAGACCGCGCTCCATCTCGGCGCTTTTCAGATTGAAGAGCCCGACGGCAACGAGCTGATTGACCCGCAAACGATCGACCTCATCATCGTGCCCGCAGTGGCCCTCGACCGCAACTGCAACCGCCTCGGGCGCGGCAAAGGATTCTACGACCGCCTGCTGCGCGACCTGCGCGCAACGACCATCGGCGTCGGCTATGACTTTCAGCTCATTACCGACGGCATCCCCGTTGACCCCCACGACGTTCAGCTCGACTTCGTCATCACCGAGTCGCACCTTCACCGGCGGTCGCCCTCCCTTTGACCCCGCGCAACGCATTCTCAAAATTCCAAAAATATATTAAAATTACTGATTGCTGATTGGCAATTAGTAATTTTTTTTGTAACTTTGCATTTCAAACAAATTCTAACCATTAATCAATCATTTACACCATGCTTATCAAAAAGCTTGCCCTCGCTGCTGCCGCCGCTTTGATGGTCGGCAACCTCGCGACCGCTCAGTCGCTCTCGCCCTCGACTAAAACTCACTGGGACAAGGGTACTCTCGTCGTTGAAACCCCCGAGCGCCCCGCCGGCCAGGAACACGTTCTCGGCCTGACCGCCCCGAAGCTCGACAAAGTTCGCGTTGCCTTCGTTGGCCTCGGCATGCGCGGCCCCGGCGCAGTTAACCGCTTCGCCCACATTCCCGGCGTAGAAATCGTTGCTCTCTGCGACTTTGACTCCGTACGCGCTGCAAAATGCCAGAAATACCTCCGCGAAAAAGGCCTGAAGCCCGCCGACATCTACTTCGGCGAAGATGGCTACAAAGCCGTTTGCGAACGCCCCGACGTTGACCTCGTTTACGTTGCAACCGACTGGGACCACCATTTCCCCGTTGCCAAAACCGCTCTCGAAAACGGCAAGCACACCGCAATCGAAGTTCCCTCGGCAATGAACCTCGAACAGTGCTGGGAGCTCATCGACCTGAGCGAAAAAACCCGCAAGCACTGCATGATTCTCGAAAACTGCTGCTACGACTACTATGAACTCAACGCCCTGGCAATGGCCCAGGCCGGCGTGTTCGGCGAAGTGCTCCGCGCAGAAGGTGCCTATATCCACAACCTCGACGACTTCTGGGACTACTACTGGAAGAACCCCGAAAACGACCCCGACAAGCTCGGCTGGCGCATGAAATACAACAAAGAAAACCGCGGCGACCTCTATGCCACCCACGGCCTCGGCCCGGTTGCACAGTGCCTCAACATCCACCGCGGCGACCGCTTCAAAACCCTCGTTGCCATGGACACCAAGTCCGTTCACGGCAAGGAATACGTTGAGAAGAAAACCGGCAAACCCTGCGACGACTACCGCAACGGCGACCACACCACCACTCTGATGCGCACCGAAGACGGCAAGGTTGTTGAAATCCAGCACAACGTTATGAACCCCCAGCCCTACAACCGCCTGTTCAAACTCACCGGCACCAAGGGCTACGCAACCAAATACCCCACCCAGCAGATCGCCCTCGACAAGAGCCAGCTCGAAGCCAGCGGCGTTGCTCCCAAAATCGACAACCTGTCGAGCCACGGCTTCCTGCCCAAAGCTGAATACGACGCCCTCGTGCAGAAGTACTACCACCCCATCCTCACCAAATACGGCGAACTCGGCCGCGAAATGGGCCACGGCGGCATGGACTTCATGATGGACGCCCGCCTCGTTTACTGCCTCCAGAACGGTCTGCCCCTCGACATGGACGTTTATGACCTCGCTGAATGGTGCTGCCTCGGCGAACTCGGCGCCCTGTCGATGGACAACAACTCCGCTGCCGTTACCTTCCCCGACTTCACCCGCGGCCACTGGAACGACGTTAAGGGCTACAAGCACGCCTACGCCGCTGCCGACGACGAAGCCGCTGCCGAAGCTACCGCAAAGGCCTACACCGCCGCTCAGCAGGAAGCTACCGCTCAGCTCAAGCTCTGGGACCTCTACGACGCTGTTGCCACCGCCCCCAACGCCAAAGCAAAAGCCAAAGCCCAGAAGGCCTACGACAAAGCCCTCGCCAAATACGCCAAACTCGTAAAATAATCCCCACCCAACATACCCCTCCAAATCCCGCCGTCACCCACGGCGGGATTTTTTATATCCCCCTCCCAAACAGCAGTGTCCCCAAATTTAGGACAGGAATCGCGGTTTCTGTCCTAAATTTGGGGACACTGTGTTTTTTTAACAGCCGGTTGGTTTCGGGCTGCGGGATTATTCGGCGCGGAGGAGGAAGAAGTTCTTTTTGCCGCGCTGGGCGAGGATGTATTTGTCCTGGAGGAGCATGTCGGCAGTGGCCACGGCTTGCGGGTCGGTGACTTTTTCCTTGTTGATTGAAAGGCCGCCGCCCTGAACCATTTTGCGGAATTCGCCCTTGGAGGGGAATACCTGGCAGTCGGGAGCCGTCAGGAGTTCGGCCAGCGGGGTGGTGCCGTCGATAACGGCCTGGCGCGACACGGTGAACTGCGGCACGCCTTCCATGATGTCGAGCAGCGTTGCTTCGTCGAGGTTATGGAGGGCTTCAACGGCCTTGGGGTTGAAGAGAATCTGCGATGCCTCGATGGCGGCTTCGGTGTCGGCTGCGGAGTGGACCATCGTGGTGATTTCGCGGGCCAGACGCTTCTGCAGGGGGCGCAGACCGGGGTTTTCGGCCTGTTCGGCAACGAGGGCTTCGACTTCTTCGCGCGACAGGGTCGTGAAAATCTTAATGTACTTTTCGGCGTCGGCGTCGGAAACGTTGAGCCAGAACTGATAGAACTTGTAGGGCGACGTGCGCTTGGGGTCGAGCCAAACGTTGCCGCTTTCGGTTTTGCCGAACTTGCCGCCGTCGGCCTTGGTGATGAGCGGGCAGGTCAGGGCGAAAGCCTCGCCGCCTTCGGTTCGACGGATGAGTTCGGTGCCGGTGGTTATATTGCCCCACTGGTCGCTGCCGCCGAGCTGCAGTCGGCAGTTCTTGTTGCGGTAGAGCCAGAGGTAGTCATAGCCCTGGAGGAGCTGATAGGAGAACTCGGTGAACGACATACCGTGGCTGGAGTCGGAACCCAGACGCTTCTTAACGGAGTCTTTGGCCATCATGTAGTTCACGGTTATGTGTTTGCCGATGTCGCGGATGAAGTGGAGGAAACCATAGTCTTTCATCCAGTCGTAGTTATTGACGAGTTCGGCGGCATTGGCAGCGTCGGAGTCGAAATCGAGGAATTTGGAGAGTTGCTTTTTGATGGCTTCCTGATTATGGCGCAGGGTGGCTTCGTCGATGAGCACGCGCTCCTGACTTTTCATGGAGGGGTCGCCGATCATGCCGGTAGCGCCGCCGATGAGGGCCAGGGGCTTATGGCCTGAGCGCTGGAAGTGCTTCAGCATCATAACGCCCACGAGGTGACCGATATGGAGCGAGTCGGCCGTCGGGTCGATGCCGAGATAGGCCGTTGCCATACCTTTTTTGAGTTCTTCGTCGGTTCCCGGCATAACGGTGTGGATCATGCCGCGCCAGGTAAGTTCTTCAATAAAGTCCATGTGATATTTTGGTTAAATGTTTTGGCGGAAATAGTCGAATTGCGAGGTAACGTGGATGGCAACGTTGTCGGCCACGCGCGTCAGCGTGTAGTCAATGGTTCGGGTGCCGTCGTAGCTGACCTCGAAATTGCAGCGGAAGTCGGTTATGATGTATTTGTCGCTAACGCCGTCGGTCGTCGGGTGGAAGCTGGCAACGTCGATAGTGAAGCCTTTTTCGTTATAGACCAGCGGCAGCGAGGGCCAAGTCATTGAGCGGATGTCGAACTGCTCGCCGGTTGAGGTCGAAACGGGCAGGGTCACGGCCGAGGCGCTGATCGAGGCGGTTTGCTTGTCAACGTCGAACTCCAGGTCGAAGCGCGGACGAATGGCCTTTTCGGCAATTGAGTCGCCGCGGAGGTTGATAATGGTGTTGCGGTTGGCATACATCTGAACCTTGCGGGGCACGAACCACACCTTATACTGCGCGGCGTCGGAGATAAACGAGCCCCAGAAAATGCTGGAGAGCCAGCCGAACTTGAGGTCAATAACCTGGAGATCGCCGGTGTAGGATGCAATGCCTTCGGTCTTGAAATAGGTGTAGTTATAGCCGATGATTTCGTTGGATGAGTTCTTGTTTTCGTCGAGATACTGAATCAGATTGCCTACGGTCGACGATTTCAGCGGCATATTTTCGGCGAGCTTGAAATCGTTAAGCTCCAGCAGGAAGTAGCCGGTCGAGTAGTCGCCCTTGACCTTCAGCGAGGCGCAGTCGGAGGCGTAGCCGGATTGGGTGTAGACGTCGTGGGAGTAAACAACAACGTCGGTGTATTCTTCCATTTCGCGGACCGGATCGATCGGCTTGCAGGAAACCATTAAAAACAGAGCGGGCAGGATAGTTGCAAGGAGTTTTTTCATCTGTGTAAATAATTGGGAGAAAGAGGTTCTACATAACGTAGCGCAGGGTCAGGCCAAAGGTCCGGCGAGTTCCGCGCTGAACGAAGTCATTTTTGATTGACTTAAAATAGAACGTATTGAACCTCTTGTTTAGTATATTTTCGGCCCAGAGATCGAGCGAAACCTTCTGGAGGTTCAGGCGAACCGATGCGCCGAGCAGTTCGTAGAAGTTCTGGCGCAGGGTGTTTTCTTCGTTCCAATACATCGGGCCAACGCCGCGGCAGTTGACTTCGAGATCGAGGCGGTCGAACCACCACATCGGAAGCGGCTGCGAGTATTGAACGGAGGCGAAAGCCGTGTGGGCCGGGGCGTAGGGAACGGTTTTGCCCTTATAGCTGACGCCGCCGTCGTCGTAGCGCAGGAACTTGGCGTTGGTGTAGCCATAGCTGACGCGTGCAACCCAGCGGTCGGTCGGACGCGCCGTGATTGCGGCCTCTACGCCTGCCGAGCGGGTGCGACCGGCGTTGGTCATCATGCGGCCGGTTATGCTGCCGTCGGGGAACACGGTCAGCTGCTGGTCGCGAATGTCGATATAGAAAGCGGCCAGGTCGGTCAGAATGCGGCCACCGTAGCAGCTGAAGTGACCGCCGATTTCGTAGTTCCACGAATATTCGGGCTTGTAGGCGGCGATTTCGTCAACGGTCAGGCCCGAGTCGAGCGACGGCATCATCTGCGCCACGTTCGGCGGCATCAGCGCCTTGGCCGAGTTCATCATGGCGGCCATCAGCTTGTCTTGCAGAATGGTTGAGAACATCTGGGTGTTGTAGCCGCCGGCTTTGTAGCCTTTCGAAACGTTGACGTAGACGTTGGAGTTCTCCATTGCCGGAATGCGGTAGGTAACGGCGATTTTCGGCAGCAGCTCCAGCCAGTGTTGCTTGAGGTGGTCGTGGTCGTGGACTTCGCCTTCGAGATGAAGGGCACGCGGCCCCATGTTGAAGGTCGCGCCGGTCGAGGCGTCGAGGTCATAGAACATGGCCGACTCCTCGTAGTCCAGTCGCAGGCCGGCGGTGAAGGTCCAGTCGCCGAGAGTGTATTCGCTCTGGTGATAGAGCGCCGCGCCCCAGTTGGGGAGCACGAAGTTGTCGTGGAGATAGAACTCCTCGGTGTCCCAGGTCAGCGGAACGGGGATATTCGTCTTAATCAGGTCCTCGATGCCATCTTTCAGGAAATGCACCGGGGCCTCCATGCGCGAGTGCTTCACGAAGGCGAACGCGCCGCCCATCCAGTCGTAGCCCCCCTTCTTGCCGCGGAAAATAAAGTCCTGAGTGGCGGAATATTCGCGGATTTTCTGGTTGAGCGTAAAGAGGCTGCGCGGGGTGAAGTCGTTGTCGAGTTCAAGCTCGTCGTTGAGCAGGCGCAGGCCGGTAATGGAGCTGAACGTGAAGTCATCGGTGCGCCACTGAACCGTCAGGCCCTCGCTGGCCGAGGTGCGGTTATAGTAGCATGTGTCGTTATAGTTCACCTCGTTTGAGCCCATCAGCTCATAGGGATAGCCGCCCTGGCGGTTATAGTTGAACGAAACGACGTTGTCGACCGTAACGTTCTCCTTCGGGCGCCAGGCCAGCTTGACCTTGCCGGCATATTGCTCGGCCTGGTCGGCCTTACGCTTCTGGTTGGGAAAGAGGGAGCGGGTCGTTACGTTTTCGAACTGGCCGCGGGTGGAATAGGCGTTGATGTCTACTCCGAGGGCGAACTTGGGATTGAACTTATGGTATAGACCCATCGCCGCGCGCCAGGAGCCGAAGCTGGCGGCCTCCATCAGCAGGCGCATGCCCTGATACTGCATCGGCGAGAGGGTGTAGACGTTAATAACGCCGCCCATCGCGTTGCGGCCATAGAGGGTGCTCTGCGGGCCGCGCAGAATTTCGAGGCGCTCAACGTTAAAGAAGTCAAAGTCGTAGCTGTTCTTGTTGAGAACGGGGATATTGTCAACGTTCAGACCCATCGCCGGCTGGTCAATGCGCGCGCCGAGGCCGCGGATATAGATGCTCGACGTCATTCGCGAGCCATAGGCGGGAATGAAAAAGTTCGGAACGAATTCGGAGACCTGCTTTACGTCGGTAATGTTCAGTCGCTCGATGGTTCGGGCGCCGACGGTAGTCGAGGCAATCGGCTCGGTTTCGAGTTTTTCGTCTTGCTTAATGGCGGTTACGCTGACTTCGGCCAGCGACAGGGTGTCGGCCTTTTCGGTTGCGAGGCCAGAGGCGGCAACCGGGAGCATTGCGGCGATGAGTAGTTGTTTGATCATTTGCGTACGGTTAGTCAATCCATTCTTTCAGGGAATTAAGCCAGAGGGCGCCGGAGGCGTCGGAGGGCGCGCGCCAGTCGCCACGCGGGCTGAGGCTGACGGAGCAGACCTTGGGGCCGTCGGGCATACATGAGCGCTTGAACTGCTGGGCAAAGAAGCGTCGGATAAACGTTTGCAGCCAGTGGTCAATCTCGCCGGCGGAGAACTTGCCGGCAAAGGCCCTGACGGCCAGGTCGCGGATAACCTGAGGCTCGCGGCGCTCGGCAAGCAGCTGATACAGGAAAAAGTCGTGGAGCTCATATGGGCCCACAAGGTCTTCGGTCTTTTGGGCGATATGGCCGTCGGCATCGGCCGGCAGCAGCTCGGGCGACACGGGCGTTGCCACAATGTCGTTGAGAATCGGAGCGATTTCGGGCCACAGGGTGCCATACCAACCAACGGCGCAACGCACGGCGGTTTTGGGCACTCCGGCATTGAGGCCATACATGCTCATTTGGTCGCCGCAATAGGTTGCCCAGCCGAGGGCGAGTTCGGAAAGGTCGCCGGTTCCTAGGACAAGGCCGCCGACTTCGTTGGCGATGTCCATGAGAATCAGCGTGCGCATTCGGGCCTGGGCGTTTTCGTAAACGACGTTATGGTCGGCGGGGTCGTGGGCAATGTCGCGGAAATGCTGCTCAACGGCTGCGCCAATCGGAATTTCGCGGGCGCTGACGCCGAGAGCTTCCATCAGTTTGTCGGCGTTTGACTTGGTGCGGTCCGAGGTGCCGAAGCCGGGCATCGTGATGGCATGGATGCCGCGGCGGTCAAGGCCGAGCATGTCGAACGTTCGGCAGGCAACGAGCAGCGCCAGGGTGGAGTCCAGGCCGCCACTGATGCCGATAACGACGGCCTTGGAGCGGGTCACTTCGAGGCGCTTGGCAAGGCCGTGGCATTGAATCTCCGAGATTTCATCGCACTGCCGGGCTCTGACGTCGGGGTCGGCGGCAACGAAGGGCATTGCGTCGAGCGGACGGCGCAGCTCGCCGTCGGGTGCAACGGCGGGCGCCGTGGGGGTCACGTCGATGTAGTTCCACGCCTCGGGGCCGTCCTCGCGAACGCGGCAGTCGGTAAACGAGCTGTTGACCACCCTTTCGGAGCGAATCAGCTGAACGTCAACGTCGGCGCTCTCATAGTAGGCCGAGCGGTGCCATCGCGCCGACTCAACGAGCGTTTCGCCCAGTTCGGCAATGATTGCCTTGCCGTCAAAGACCAGGTCGCCGGTCGACTCACCATAGCCGGCGGCCGAGTAGACGTAGGCGCAGCGCAGGGCGTCGCTCTGGTGAGTGATGAGGTTATGGAGCCGGCGACGCTTGCCAACGAGGTCATTGCTGGCCGAGAGGTTAAGAATAATCTCCGCCCCGGCAAGCGCCTGGTGGGTCGACACGGGAATCGGGGCCCACAGGTCCTCGCAGATTTCAACGCCGAAGCGAACGCCGTCAACAACGTAGAGCGTATGTTGCGGGCGGGCGTCGTGGCGGAACCAGCGCTTTTCATAGAACTCGCCGTAGTTCGGCAGGTAGTCTTTGGTTTGTACGCCGTGGATAACGCCGCCGGAAATAACGGCGCCGCAGTTGCGCAGCGCCCCGGCAATCATCAGCGGAACGCCAACGACCAGAACCATCGGCAGGTCGGCGGTTTGGCGAGCGATTTCGTGGAGCTGCTCAAAGGCACTATTGATCAGAGTTGGTTGCAGAAAGAGGTCACCGCAAGTATATGCGGTGACACTCAATTCGGGATACACGGCCAGACGCACTCCGTCGGCAGCCATTGTTCGCGCCAGCTCTACAATGTGGGCAGCGTTGGCGCAGCAGTCGGCAACCTCAACGCGCGGCACTGCGGCAGCGACTCTCAGAAAACTCATTGCTGACCTCTCGGATTAGAAAGGCAGGTCTTCGGCCGGGCCGGCAGCGGGCAGATCAACGGGAGCAGGCGGGAAATCGCCGGGAATTGCCGAGGGAGCGGCATAGGCGGGAGCAGCGGCTGCGGGAGCGGCGCCACCGGCGGCGTCGACCTTATAGCCGCGGATGTCGGTGTACCAGCGGCCGTTAAATTCGCGGCTCTCGATGTCGAAGCTAACGGTAACGTCGTTGCCAACGGCCAGCAGGGCGCCATATTGGTCAATGCGGTCGCCGAAAAGGTTGAAACAAACCTTTTTAGGATACGTTTCCTGAGTTTCGAGAATATAGTTACGCTTACGCCAGGGCTTGCCGCTGGTTTTGGCAACGCCCCCTTCTTCGGGCAGGGCGGCGATGATTTTGCCTGTAATTTCCATTTGGTGGGATTATTTGTTTTTTTCGATAAATTCTTTCATTTCCGGAGTGTGGGCCTCTACGCTCTGGAGCAGCTTGAACTGAGCCTTGGAGCGAACGAGGTTATGTTCCGGATACTGAATCTTATAGTAAGTGTCGCCGTTAATATAGTCAGCCAGGAAGCGAACGGTCTGCATGTAGGGGAACAGAGCGGCCGCATAGGGCAGATTTTCGATTTCGATGGGGAGGAGGAAGTCTTTAGCGGTTGAGAGGTAGCCGGTCGTGAAGGCACGGAAAATATCCATGTTGAACTCAACGTTGTCGAGGTTGGGATCATCCTCGAGGCCGGTGTTGGCGCCGGTGCGCATGAAGTCGCCGAAGTCGGAGAAGATGAACGAGGGCATAACCGTGTCGAGGTCAATGACGCAGAGAACGGTCTTGCCGTCTTCGTCGAACATCATGTTATTAACCTTGGTGTCGCAGTGGCAGATGCGCTTGGGCAGCTTGCCTTCGCGACCGAGGCGTTCGGCCTTACACATTTCGTCGGCACGCGATTCCAGCTCGTCGATGAGCCACTGAACATCGGCCACGCGGCCTTTGGGGTCGGCGGCAACGGCTTCGCGCAGCTGGCGCAGACGCAGCTCCATGTTGTGGAAGTCGGGAATGGTTTCAACCAGCTTTTCGGGAATATCTACCAGCATTGCCTGGAAGCGGCCGAAGGCGCGGCCTGCGTCGAGCGAGCTTTCGGGAGTAACGGCCTCGAAAGTCTTTGCGCGCGGAATGAACACCATGATGCGCCAGTAGCTTTCGCCGTCGAAGTAGTAGGTCTTGCCGGTTTCTTTGTTCGCAACGAAGGTGAGCACCTTGCGGTCGATGTCGGTTTCGCCGGCGGCTTCGAGCTTGCGGCGGATATGGCGGGTAACGGCTTCGATGTTATTCTGAAGGCCGTCTACATCCTGGAAGATATTATGGTTAATACGTTGAAGAACATAGTCGGGCGCATCGCTTTCGGCGGTGCGAACAACGAACGTGTCATTAATAAGGCCGTTGCCCAGAGGCTTAACGGCCTCAACGGTTCCTTTGATGTCGAATTTCTCGATGATAGCGTTGAGGTCTTTCATGATTCTAATTTATGAGTGGTTATTGTCGGGCAAATTTACGCATTATTTTTCAACTACGCAACCCCCCGTGCGAAAAGTGGCCGCCGGGGGGGGGAAGAAAGCATTAGGGTCGTTAAAGACTTTAAGGACTTTAACGACCCTAACGACTTTAGGGACTTGCGGGGAGTTGCGGGGAGGATTATTTTTTGTCGTAGACGAGTTCGACGTCGTCGACGTACATCAGCGAGCCTTCGCCGCCTTCGTAGTAGTCACCGAATTTGGAGGCGGTGAACACGATGCTCATGTAGGTGGGTTTGCCTTTGCCGGCACGATATTCGAGCGGAATTTCGAGCATCTGGAGCTGGCCGTCGGGGCCGAAGTTGGAGTCGAGAACGCGTTCGCCGTAGGCAACGATGCGGGGGTCTTCGGTGTCGAACAGGCGGGCCTGCTTCTTGGTGCTCACAACGAAGCCGTGCTTGCCGTTATATTCAGCATTGAGGGCATTGTTGTCGGGGCCGTCGAACAGAACGATGAAGATATGGCCGGTGTCCATAGCGCCTTCGGCAACATGGCTGCCGGCGCCTTTTTTCTGCACGGCTACCGCGGGGCGGTAGTTGACCCATGCACGCAGGGCAACGGGCTTGATTTCATCTTCGGGGAAGGCAAACTCATGGCCGAAGCCAACGATACCGTCGGTGCCGTCGGTTTTCAGATATTTGCCGAAGAAGAGGTTGCCGGCGGCGAACTTGCCGAGGGCGCCGAGGCCCACGAACTGCGAGCGCAGACGGGCGGCATAGCTGCCGGAGTGCTTCATGTCGGCGCTCTTCTGGGTCAGCGTAACGCTCATGGTCGACGAACCGTGGTTGCCGGAATCCCAGGCGAGGGTGTTGCCGTTGGGCATGGGGATTTCGACCTTGCCTTCGGTGTACCAGCCTTCGAAGCTGTTGTTGGCAATCTGGGGGGCGGCAGCGGTCGAGAACTCGAGAATGTCGCCAACGAAGTCAACGCCGGATTCGGTGTGGGCAACGGCGCGATACTGATAGGCGGTTGCGACTTCCAGGCCGCTGACGGTGGCATAGAAGGTCTGACCCTTGGCCAGAGAGGCGCGCGTTGTTGAGCCGCTGACGTAGGTCCAGTTTTCAGTGCCGGCGGGAGCATATTCGAAGCCGGCGGATTCAACGCCGTCTTGCGCAACGGTGCCGGTCAGGGTTGCGGTCAGATAGGTAACGTCTGACTCGGCCACCGGGGCGGCAACCACGGGAGCTTCGGAAATACGGAGCGAGAGGGTTGCGGTGGTGGTTTTGCGAGTATCGTCGGTTGCCGTTATGGTGAACTCATAGGGCTCGTCGCTGTTGGGCAGCTTGTTGAGATAGATGTCGTCAAAAACAATCTTCATCAGCTGTCCGCCTTCAACGTCAGTCAGCTCGCTCTCGACGCCATATTGAGCCAGACGGGCGAGAGCCGATTCGGTTGCGCGGAAAAAGTCGACTTCTTCGTAGTCGCCGCAGTCAACCAGGCCTCTGACAACCACCGAGCGCAGCGGAGTTGCCGAAGCAACATAGACCGAGCGACGGCCGATAGTGCCGGTTTCGCCGGCCACCGGGGTTGCGAGGTCGAAACCATAGCCGGTGATTGCGGGAGCGGGGGTGATAACGACGGTGTCTTCAACGTCGACCATCGTGTCGTCGACCTCGATGGTTATCCATGCGCCGCCGGTGCTTTCGTTCTCGGCGGGGTTGGCGATAACGTTGAGAACGTATTCATGGGCGGGCTGAACGTCGGCAATCGCGCCATGAACGGTTTTTTCAGCGCCGTCGCAGGTAAAGGTCATTTCGTAGTCGAGGGTCGTAACGTCGTCGGGCATCATGAAATAGCCCTTGCGCTGGTCGGCGCCTTCGAAGGTCAGCGAGCCACCTTTGTGGCTAACCGTCAGCGAGTAGTCGGAAATGAGCTCGTCAACGTTTTCGGGATACTTAACCGAGGCAACAACGTTGGCGATCTTGCAGACCACCTCGCAGGCCAGGCTCTTTCCGGCCTGAACGGTTATCTGCTCCTGACCCTCGAACCAGCGGTCGGTAAAGGAGGCATAGGAGAGGGTGCCGGCCCAGGCCTTCAGGGTGTAGTCGCCGCTGAGGAGCTTTATGCCGCCGGCGGGAACTTCGTTGATGGTGTTGTATTTGCGAACCACTCCCTTGTCGGAATAAATCCAGACCTTGGTCGTTGCGGCCAGGTCCTCTTCGGCAGCCGCACGGCTCTCAACAACGACGTCGGAATTAACTCGCGTTGAAACATAGATGGTGCCTTCGCCCACCTCAAGCATCTGCTCCTCGGAGCAGCCTGTCAGACCGCCGGCCAGTGCGACGGCAACACCCATAAAGGGAACTATTTTCTTGTTCATAGGGGTTTCAGTCAGATGGGTTAGGGATTAACGATGGTAAATTCGAGGACTTCGGTGGTGCCGCCGTTGTCGGTAACGGTCATTACGAACTTGGCGGTGTTCGGGCCGAGAACCTGGAGCAGAGGCATGAACTCGGTAATGTTCAGCGACAGGGTAGTTGCATCCTTGACCTGGTCGCCAACGGGGAAGCCGAGGGTTTCGCTGAGCGATTCAAAATACTGTTCGTCGGTCACGAGCGAGAACTTGTCGGTCAGGCCAACGCCTTCGAGTTCATCGGGGGTCAGGCCGTCGGTCGAGATGATCTGAACCAGGACGTCGGCAATGCCCTTTTCGGCGTTGATAACGACGGAGTAGTCGGAGAGCTGGGTCGTTGTGTAGCTCTTGCCGTTCTCCAGGGTGCCGCCGAAGGTAATTCCGCCTTGGCCGGGTTCGGGGTCTTTGTCGTCGTCGCCATCGCCATCACCGGGAATGTTGGGGAGCTTGCCGGGTTCTTCCTCGCCGTCGTCGATAACGTCTTCGTCGCCGGGAGTAACGTTGCCGTCGATATCAACGTCAACATAGCTCATGTCGATTTGAATACCTTCGGTTCCAACGCCGCCGGCGGGTTCGCTGGGAACGGGGAGGGCGCTGCTGGCTTCGTAGGTTATTATGCGGTGCTGACCCTTGCTGACCGATGCGAACGCGTTGTTGATAACTTCGTGGCGACCGTTAACGGTGCCTTCGAACGTTGCGGCCAGAGTAACCGAGCCGTCGAGCGCCTCGAAGTAGCCGGCGCGGGTCTCGGAGGGAGTGTAAACGAGACGGCCTTCGTCGTTGGCAACGATGGTTACCTGAACATCGTCGCCCATTACGCGGCGCAGGCTTTCGGCGAACACCACCGTTACTTTCAGCGACGAGAACACGCACTTTACGGGAGCGACTTCGGTAATGTCGTCGGCAGCGATGGCAAAAGGCTCGGAAGTGCCGACGAAATAGGGCTTGTCCCATTCGGCCTTCTGGACGTTGTGGGAGCGGATGGAGGCAGTGTAGCTGCCAACGGGGAGTTCAACCGTGCCGGGCATTTCGCCATAGGAGTAGCTGGCGTAGGGAACGTCCTGGCCGGCGGCATAGAAATCAACAATATAGTTGCTGACGTCGTAGGTTGCACGCGAGGGCGCCTGCTTCACTACGGTTTCAACATTGCTAACCTCAACGCCCGGCTTGGCTACGCGGCCCGTAGCCGCCGAAGAATCGCCGTCAAAGAGCTGCTCGCTCGAGCAAGCGCCCAGGCTCAGAGCCGCGGTCAGCAATGCTGCTTGATATGTAAGTTTCATTGTAAATGCTGTTTTAATGAATTTGCGTTAAGATTAGTAAACGAGCTCAACGTCGTCGACATAGAAGGTCGTGCCGGTAAACTTCATCGAAATGTTGCCGCCACTGATTTTGCAAACGTCGCCGCTGCCAAGTTCGGAGTCTTGCTTGGTAGTGGAGCGGAATTTCAGGCGCAGGGTTGCGGCCTTGGCGCTGTTGCGGCCATAGGTCAGCGGCAGGGTTGCCTTTGCGAAATCAGCGCTTTCGCCAAAAGTGTCGGATGCTTCGGCAATGACATTGCCGGCGGCATCGAGAACCTCAACGGTTGCCATCGCACGGTCGCCGGATTTGAAAGCGGAGAGCTTCCACTGGAATTGAACGGCCGAAGGGCGGGAGGTGAACGGAGTGCCGTAGTTGGGAGTGGTTCCGCTAACGGTTCCGAGATAGAGTTCGCCGCCGGCATAGTTGGTCGATGACGAGAAGGTCGTTGAACCGCCATAGCCGACAGTGCGGACTGCCGCACAGCGGCTGCCGCCGATGCCGCCATTGTCGGCAACGGTGCTTTCGGCGCCCGAGCGGACGGCAAGGCTAGAGAGCTTCGACAGAGTCAGTTCGTTGCGCGTGCTCCAGGGGCCGAGGGGGGTGAACTTGGTCCATTTATTGGCACCCTTGCTGATTTGCTCCTCGGTCCATTCGTTCATGTTGCCGTTTTCGAGAGCGAGAGCGGCCTCGGTCGTAACGGCGACCACGTTGGTGGTCATGGCGCCGACCTTGGCGCGCACCTTATAGGCGGTTCCGGGAGCAACGCCGCCGGTCAGATGATATTCAGAGCCGTTGAGCGAGCCGGTGGCGTCGGTGAACTGCTTGCCATCGGTCGAAATCTGGAGCTTAACATCGGCCTTGGAAAAATCGACAGAGCCGCTGAGCGACGCCAGCAGATGGGTGGCAAAAACGTCGTTGCCGTTAACGGCGAGCACGGGAGCTTCGCCGGCGGGCACTTCAATCTCGTCGGTTTCAACGCCGCCTGCAGAGGCTTTGATAACCAGGGGCAGCTGAGCGTCGGAGGGAATGTTGACGCTAACGACGTAGAGTTCGCTTGCACGCGAGGCGGCGGCCACTTTGGCAATGGTGGTTTTGCGGAAGGTGCCGCTTTCGCTGAGGTAGCTGACTTTAACGACGTTTTCGAGCGGTTCGGAACCGTTATAGCCCATTTGAACGTCAACGGTGGAAGCGCCGGTGTATTTAACGCCGCTGATTGCGCTGAGCGACAGTTCGATTCGGTCAACCTTAACGCCGAAGCCAACGGGTTCGGAAACCTTGTTGTTAGCGTCGGTAACGGTCAGCGAGAACATCGTGGGCTCGGAGTTTTCGGCTGTTGCCTCAATGTTTTTGGCAACGTTGGCAAAGTCGATGAGAGCCAGCTTGGAGCCGTTGCGGAAGGTCGTTGCGCCTTTCAGGCCCATTTCCTCGAGGGTTGCAAGCTGCGAATCCGACGCCGAAGCGAGGTCAACCTGCTGCGGCCAGCCTTTTTCGAGCAGCGAGCCGGTGGTCGAGAGCAATGCGCTCTTGATTTTGCCTTTTGCAATGACTTTCATCGAGGGATTCGATTCAAGCGCCGAGCCTTCGACGGCATAGAGCACTTCGCCGTTCTCGGCGCCGCTGATGGTGATTTCAGGAGCGGGAACGATCAGAATTTCGTCGGAAATGTCGAGGTCAACGGTTTCTTCGGTGGTTGCGTCTTCGTAGACAACGGAGATACCCTCGACCGAGCCGGCACCGTCGCCGCCCAGCTTAACGGTTATGTTATAGCGGTTCTGAGCCTCGGCGGCAAAGCTGATGGCTTCCAGCTCGCCCTTTTTGCCGTTGGGTTTGGTGAAAGCAACGTCGATGGCAACCTGGCCGGGTCGGGTGTAGACGCAGCGGGTTTCGTCGATGGCGTAGGAGATGGTGTTATAAGCGGTGCGCACCGAAGCGGTGATTTCGCTCATGTAGTCGAGCAATGATTCGTCGAACTGAATGCCGACCATTGCCTTGGAGGGTTTGGCAACGAGGTCAACGCGGGTTGTCTTGCCTTCGTTAACTGCGAAATCGGCCGAGCCGTAAACCGCCGGTGTCTCAAAGCCTTCAGCGCTCTGATTGCCATAGGAGGCGGCCATCGTGTACTTGCCAACGGTGAAATACTGACCCTGCGGGAACTCACCATAGGGGAATTCAACCGCAAAAGAACCGTCGGCCTTTGTCAGAGAGAGAGTCAGGTCGTCGACCGAGAGGTCGCTGAACTCTACTCGCGAGCCTGCGCTGCGCGCGCCAACGACCGTAGCGTCGTAGGTCACGACAGGCGCGATGGTGCCCGTGCCCGAACCCTCATACATGCTCTCGTCGCAACCGGCGAGAAGCAGCAGAGCGGCGGCGCTGACGCCAATGCCCGAAAGTCTAAACTTCGTCATACAATTGATTTTTTGATTGGTTTATAAAGTATCTTTTTGTTATTCAAATCTTTTTGCGCCGCGCGAGAGTTTCAGTCCGCGGGCCGAGGGGCTTACCCGTTGGCCGCGAAGGTTGAAGCAGTCGGGGGCGGCGGAGTCGGCAACCCGGATGCCACGCAGGGCGCCGAGTTGGGTGCAGTCAACATAGTCGGCATACTCGATGCTGACGAGCAGAGTGCCGTTTTCGGTCGAAGTGGCCTTCAGCGGATAGCCGACGGTTGCATCGTAGTCAACCTCGGTAATGCGCTCGGAGTCAACCGCGGGTTCCTCGCCTTCGAGCCAACTGGTGGTCCGATAGAGCGTTTCGAGGCCCCAGGCGTCGACGCGCAGTTCCTCGCTATAGAGTTCGGCGGGCTCCGGGGAGCCGACAACGTCGTAGGAGGTTGTCATCGCATAGGTCATCGAGCCGTCGTCGGCCTTGGTTTCGCGATAGGAGCGGATAACCTCCGCGTCGGCCAGCCCCTGGTAGAGGCCGCTCATGGTGCAGTCGAAGTCGTTGTCGTCGCCATAGGTGGCGGCAATGTCGTAGTCGTAGTAGGGCTTGCTGCCGTTGTCGTTGACATAGTGGGCCGACAGCAGGCGGTTGGCGCCGGTGTAGAGGTCGTCGGAGCTGACGATCTGGCCGTCGGTGCGCTCCCAAACGATGTTGGTGTACTCCTCGGAGCGGCTCCAGACGAGACCGACGCCGTCGAACGTCAACTCGTCGAACACGATGGAGGTCGGCGTAACCGTCATGCGCTGCGTTTCGTCATACTCGCCGTTGAAGAGCACGGCGATTGTTACTTCGGTAACGTTGCCGGCGTCGTCGCGCTTAATGCGGCGCTCGTAGCAGTTGCCCGGCTTTGCCTGACCGTCAACATAGTTATATTCCTCGTTCAGAGTAATAATGCCGGTTTGGGGGTCGTAGGTGCGGTTGCGCAGTTTAACGCGCTGCCACTCGCCGCCGACCAGGGTTTCGGTCAGTTCCTGAGTAACGCGGCCGTCGGTGTAGACATAGCTGACCCGCTGGCGCTGGCCGCCGGGGCTCGCGTTGGTCGTTTCAAGCGTCAGTCCTTCGGAGTTATAGACGTGGGTTGAAGTCAGCGAAAGAGTCAGGCGGTCGGAGTTCGATGCGCTCGGCTCGTAGATGGCCTCCTGCTGAGCCCGCCAGATTGGCGATTCGGCGTTGGCCACACCTGCCGAGCAAGCGGCCGACAGGGCGATTAAGGTAAGCTTTTCAAGCATAAATAAGCATATAAGTTTTGACAAAAGTCGGTTCAAAGTTACGAAAAATTTCTGACTTCGCAACATTTTGCCAAATTCAGAAGACATTTCGACCACAAACAACACCCTTTTCGCCCCTGCGGCCAATTATCGCAGCCGGCGCCAGTCGGCCAAATCTTCGTCGGTCAGAACCAGGCTCAGCAGTTCCTCGGGGGTCAGCTTCGGACGCAGTTCGTCGAGGTTGGCCCCGCGGTCGCGCTTGGCCAGCCGCTCGCCGGCTTCGTTGCGCAGCAGAGGAATGTGGGCATACTCCGGGGCGGCGTAGCCCAGCAGTTCGAACAGATAAATCTGCTGTGCCGCCGATAGCAGCAGGTCCTCGCCGCGAACAACTTCGGTAATCCCCATCAGGGCATCGTCGACCGTGACTGCCAGCTGATATGCCCAGCCGCCGTCGGCCCGCCTGACGATGAAGTCGCCGCAGTCGCGCGCAAGGTTCACCCTCTGCTCGCCGAAGTTGCGGTCAACGAAGCATACCTCGCGGTCGGGAACCCAAAGGCGAACCGAATGGCGTCCCGCCGGAAACTCCGATTGCCGCGGCATACCGGCAGGCCGGCAGCGGCCACCATAAATGATGCGGCCGTCGGACTGATGCGGCGCCGAGGCGGCCATAATATCGGCGCGCGTACACGCACACGCATAGACTACGCCCTGCTCGGCCAGACTCCTCAGGGCCTGTTCATAGAACTCCCCGCGCCGGCTCTGCCACTCAATCGGGCCGTCCCAGCGCAGCCCCAGCCAGTCGAGGTCACTGATCAGCTGCTCGGCATACTCGCGCCGCGACCGCTCGCGGTCAATATCTTCGATTCGCAACACCCACTCTCCGCCGCGCCTGCGCGCCGACAGCCACGACATCGCCGCCGCATAAACATTGCCCAGGTGCATACGCCCGGTCGGCGACGGTGCAAACCGCCCCCTGACCCTCAGCCCGCTACTCTCCGTTCCGTTCATAGGTCGTTATACTTAATCCGGAATTTATCAAGCAGAATCTTGAAATTATCCTGTGCCGTCAAACATGTGTCCAGCAGGTAGCCTTTAACCTCGGGCCAGTGACGCAGCCCGTTGTAATAGAACATCTTCAGCTCGTCGGTAATAATAAACGGAACGTAGCCCCAACGCAAACATTCCCGAAACATTATCAGCCGACCAACCCGGCCATTGCCATCCTGAAAGGGATGAATGGCCTCGAAACGCTGGTGAAAGTCAATAATATCTTCAAACGAAGGCAACGGCTTTGCATTATATTCACTCAGCAGAGCCATCATGGCCCGATGAACGCCTTCGGGTTCAACCGTGTCGTTACCTCCGACTTCGTTCGGCAAATTCTTATATTCGCCAACGTTAAACCAATCCTTGCGCTCGTCGGACGTTCCCGATTTTAACAAAAAATGCAGATGTTTGACAAGCGACTCGGTCAGCTTGCCATCAGTTTCGTCAATAATGCAGTCAATCGCCCGGAAATGATTGGTCGTTTCGATAATATCATCAACATTAACAGCGCCATCAGTCATGCCGATAGTGTTGGTTTCAAAAATATAGCGCGTCTGGTCATGGGTCAGCCGACTACCCTCAATGTGGTTGGAATTATATGTCAAATCGATCTGAACCCTATGGTAGATGCCGCCCTTGGCCTTACCGGCCTTCTGATCGCGCAGCGCAGCCAGCAGAGGGGACAGCTCCCGCGAGGTCCTGCGGCCGGGCCTTTCGGCAGACGCCGGAATAGTCCAGCTATTACCAATAAGATATGCGCCGGGAATCTTACCCGAAGCACAATAGTTTCGGACCGTTCGCTCCGAAACGCCGTGGGCCCGCGCCCAATCCTTTACTGAAACAAATTCCATTGTCGGCAAGTTTTTCGTTGAAAATACTGCGCAAAGTTACCAAAACTTGCCGGAATCGGCAAGTTTTGGATAGGTCAACCGGCAGCGTCGGCGTTTTAATGAGGGCTATTTCGTTGGTTTTCAGCGGTGTTTTAGATAAAAGCGTAGATTTTTGGAAGAAATTTCGGGAAATGCTTGACAAAGGGGGGTGAAATTTCGTAACTTTGTGCTCGTATATGAAAACGCGAAAAGGCTTTTCGTCGCTCAGCGTGCAGCTGACGGCAACAGTGTCTGTCGCCCTGGTGCTTCTGCTCCTGGGCATGGTTGCTACGCTCGCGCTGGCCGCTCACAGAATCACCACTGACATTAAGGAACACATGGGTTTCGACGTTGTTTTGTCGGAGCAGTCGACGCTCGACGATATTAACAGCTTCAAGCAGTTGTTCAGCCGGGCGCCCTACGTTTCATCGTTCCGCTATTTTTCGCCGGAGGACGCCAACGAGGAGTGGCGCCGCGATATGGGCGAGAATCTGACGGAGCTGCTCGACATCAACCCGTTTTTGCCGGAGTTTGAAATCAACGTCAAGGCCGATTATGCCTGCGCCGACAGCCTCGACAAAATCATGTTGCCGCTGGCGGAGATGCCCGCCGTTGAGCAGGTCAACGGCCACACCGAGGTGGTTGACCATGTGAACCGCAATATCTCAACGGTTATGATGGTTCTGGCCCTGGCGGTTTTCGCGCTGCTGCCGATTTCGTTCGTTTTGATTAACAACACGGTGCGCCTGACGATTTTTTCGCGCCGTTTCACTATCCACACGATGAAGCTCGTCGGCGCTTCGCGCGCCTATATCCGCAGACCCTTCCTTATCAGCAACATGCTCCAGGGGCTGCTGGCCGGAGTCATTGCCTCCGGGGCACTGGCCGGGGTCTATGCCTACGTCTGGAGCCTGGATGCGTCGCTGCGCGAGGTCACGTCGCCCGAGGTCCTGGCCCTGGTTTGCGGCGGCATGCTGATTGCCGGGCCGCTGCTGAGCCTGTCGGCTGCCGCATGGGCAACGCAGCGCTTCCTGACGATGAACTACGACGACCTTTTCTAACCCTCAATTCAACCAAACCTCCCCCACACCTCCCTACCCGATGGCTACTCAGAAGAAACAACCGAACTCTCAGCTCGACCCGGAGAATCCCACGGAATTTCCGCTGGTTAAAACGAATTTCATACTCATGGCCGTTGCCGGCGCCGCAATAATTATCGGCTTTTTGCTGATGCTGGGGCCATCTACCACCGCCGCGGGTTTCGAACCCGACATTTTTTCGACGCGCCGCATCGTTGTTGGCCCGACGATTTCGTTTCTGGGCTTTCTGTTCATGGCTTTTGCCATCATTTACCGCCCAAAGAGCAAAAGATAATTTTCCTTTCATCATAACCGAATCATCACTATGGATTGGCTTGACGCACTGATTTTAGGCATAGTGCAGGGACTCAGCGAGTACCTGCCGATTTCCTCGAGCGGCCACCTCGAAATTTTCAAACAGGTCCTTGGCCTGCAGCTCGACCCTGACGCCTCGCTGGAGTTCTCGATTATGCTCCACGTCGCAACGGTGCTTTCGACCATTGTTATTCTCTGGCGCGAGTTTTACCCGCTGCTGAAGTCGTTTTTAACGATTCAGCGCGACGACAAGTTTTTCTACGTTTGCAAAATCCTGCTGTCGTGCATTCCGGTGGGCATAGTGGGCGTGTTTTTCAAGGAGCAGATTTCGGAGCTGTTCGACGGCAACCTGCGCATCGTTGGCGTTTGTTTGCTCGTGACCGCCGCCCTGCTCTCGTTTGCCTACTTTTCGCGCACCCGCGAAATGCTCGCCGACCCGTCGAAGCCCCAGGGGCGCGACATTACCTGGCTCGACGCCTTTATTATAGGTTGCGCGCAGGCGGTTGCCGTTCTGCCCGGCCTTTCGCGCTCGGGCACCACGATTGCCACCGGCATACTGTTGGGCGACAACCGCGCCAAGGTTGCGCAGTTCTCGTTCCTGATGGTAATCATTCCCATTTTAGGCGAGGGCCTGCTGGACCTCAAGGACCTGGTGCTCCCCGATGCAGCCGAGGTTGCCACAACAGCCGCCGTCGGCGCCGTGCCGATGATAATTGGCTTCCTGGCCTCCTTCCTCGTTGGCTGCGCTGCCTGCAAATGGATGCTCAATATCGTTAAGAAAGGCAAGCTGGTTTGGTTTGCCGTTTACTGCGTCGCCGCCGGCGCCCTTTGTCTGCTCTGGTAAATGGATTTCGTTAGCGGACAGGTTCTGTTGGTCGACAAGCCGCTGCACTGGACGTCGTTTGACGTTGTTAAGCGCATTCGCGGCGTTTTGACGCGCCGCCACGGCTGCAAGCGCTTCAAGGTGGGTCACGCGGGCACGCTCGACCCGCTGGCCACGGGCGTTATGCTTATCTGCACCGGCCGGGCAACCAAGCAGATTGACTCACTGCAGGCCGGCGAGAAGGAATACGTTGCCACGGTGCAGCTCGGCGCAACCACCCCGAGCTTCGACCTGGAAACGGAGATTGACCAAACGTTTCCGACCGACGGCCTCACGGCCGAGGCCATCGAGAGCGCGCTGGAGCAGTTTCGCGGCCCGATAATGCAGGTGCCGCCGGTCTTTTCGGCAGTTAAGGTCGACGGCAAGCGCGCCTACAAGATGGCGCGGCGCGGCGAAGCGCCCGAGCTGGCCGCCAAGCCAATAGTTATCAGCGAACTGGAGCTGCTCGACTTCGACCCCGCGACCTGCCGCGCGAGGCTGCGCGTCGCGTGCAGCAAGGGCACCTATATCCGCTCGCTGGCCCGCGACCTGGGCGAAGCCCTGGGCTGCGGCGGCCACCTGACGGCCCTGCGCCGCACCCGCGTCGGCAACGCGTCGATTTTCGACTGCGCCGACGTCGTTTCCCTGATTGAATCATTGAAAACCGTTGAGATTGAGATTCCCAACGATAACCAACCCTCCCACAATAAAGCTAACTAAATGAAACTAAGTCAGTTCAACTTTGACCTCCCCCAGGAACTCATCGCCCAGTATCCGCTGCCCGAACGCGAGGACGCGCGCCTGATGGTCCTGAACCGCAAAACCGGAAAAATCGAACACCGCGTATTCAAAGATATTCTTGACTACTACGGCGACGGCGACGTTATGGTGTTTAACGACACCAAGGTGTTTCCCGCCAAACTCTATGGCAACAAGGAGCGCACCAACGCCAAAATCGAGGTGTTCCTGCTGCGCGAACTGAACGCCGAACATAAGCTCTGGGACGTGCTCGTTGAGCCCGCCCGCAAAATCCGCATCGGCAATAAACTCTATTTCGGCGACGACGAAAGCCTCGTGGCCGAAGTTATTGATAACACGACCAGCCGCGGCCGCACGCTGCGCTTCCTCTTCGACGGCTCCCACGAGGAGTTCAAGAAAGCGCTGTTTGACCTGGGCTCGACCCCGCTGCCCGAACACATCGAGCGCAAGCCCGAAGAAATCGACGCCGAAATGTTTCAAACGGTCTATGCAACCAAGGAGGGCGCGGTCGTTGCCCCCGGCGCAGGCCTCCATTTCAGCCGCATTCTGATGAAACGCCTCGAAATCAAAGGCGTAAACCTCGGCTTCATGACCGTTCACTCCGGCCTGGGCACCTTCCGCGAAATCGACGTTGAGGACCTTTCGAAACACCGCATCGACTCCGAAGAAGTAATCGTTGACGACAAGCTCGTTGACCTGGTCAACTCCGCCAAGGACGCCGACAAGCAGGTGCTCGCCGTCGGCACCTCGGTTCTGCGCGGCATGGTTGCCGGCGAGAGCATGGGCGGACACCTCAAGAGTTTCACCGGCTGGGACAACAAGTTCATTGCCCCGCCCTACGACTTCGGCGTGCCGACGTCGCTGGTGTCGAACTTCCACCTGCCGCTGTCGACCATGCTGATGATGGTCGCTTCGTTCGGCGGCTACGAAAACGTTATGCGCTGCTACGAAACCGCCGTTGAAGAAAAATATCGTTTCGGAACCTACGGCGACTCCCTCCTGATTCTATAATTTTAAATCATAACATCATGACCAACCCCAAAACCTATCTCGAACCCGCCGAAGAAAAAATGCAGCTGGCAGTAGCCTTCCTCGACGAATCGCTCAGCCATATCCGCGCCGGCAAAGCTAACCCCAAACTCCTCGACGGCATCCGCGTTGACTACTATGGCTCCGCAGCCCCGATTTCGAACGTTGCCAACGTCAGCGTTCCCGATGCCCGCACCATCGTTATCACCCCCTGGGAAAAGTCGATGTTCAAGGAAATCGAAAAAGCCATTATCAACTCCGAACTCGGCATCACTCCCGAGAATAACGGCGAGGTTATTCGCCTGGCAATTCCGCCGCTGACAGAAGAACGCCGCAAAAACCTCGTTAAGCAGAGCAAGGCCGAGGCCGAAACCGCCAAGGTCAGCGTTCGCAACGCCCGCCGCGACGCCATCGACGGCCTGAAGAAAGCAATCAAGCAGGGCATGCCCGAAGACGTTGAAAAAGACGCCGAAGCCAACGCCCAGAAGCTCCACGACAAGTATCTGAAGCAAATCGACGACCTCTTCGCCGCCAAGGAGAAGGAAATCCTGACTGTTTAAGTGAGTCGACTGCTCTCCGCCCTCATGGCGACCCTGGCGGTCGCCCCGTTCAGCACCCTGATGGCCGAAACCACGGCCACCGGGGCGCTGCGTTCGGCGCCGTCGGAACTGCTGGCGCCGGTCAGCCGGCGAACTGTCCGCGACCTGATTGACTATGCCCACGCCGGCATGATGACCCACGCCGAGCCAAACATTCTCGGCTCCGAGGCGCGCATCCTGGCCCTGGATTCGGCGATGGTCGAGCTGCAAACGTCGCCCGGACGAACGCTGACCATCCACCTGCTGCCGCTGAAAGCCGACACTGCCTTTTGCGTCATTGAAACCATTGCCGGCGACTTCACCGACTCGCACCTGACGGTTTATTCCTCCGACTGGACTCCGCAGCCCAAGCTCTGGAGTGAGCCGCAGGCCTCGGCCTGGGGAACGGTCAACGGCAACGAGGCGCCGATTATCATGGCCGAATACACGTTCGACCCCTCGACCGGCATCCTGACGCTGGTCAACACCTCCGAGCTGCGCGACCAAATGATTCCCGCCCTCCGCTACCGCTGGACGGCCAAAGGCTTCAAACCCGTTAAGAAATAAACATGGCCGGCCCGAAGGAATATTACTCCCTGCTCCAGCTCCAGGAGCTGCTGCGCGATTTAATCGGCGCGTGCCCGATGTCGAAAAACGTCTGGATAGTCGCCGAGCTCTCCGACGTTCGCGAAAGCGGCGGCCATTGCTACATGGAGCTGCTCCAGAAAGACCAGTCGACGGGAGCCACCGTTGCCAAGGCGCGCGCAACAATCTGGGCCAACGCCTGGCGCCGCATTCGCAGCGAGTTTCAGACCAAGACGGGCCGACAGTTCGCCTCGGGAATGAAAGTGATGGTCTGCGTAACCGCCGGCTATCATCCGCTCTACGGCATGAACCTCAACATAACGGCCGTTAACTATCAGTTCACGATGGGCGAACGCGAGCGCCTGCGCCGCGAAATTCTCGAACGCCTCGCCCGCGAAGGCGTCGCCGACCTGAATCGCCAACTCGAACTGCCGCGCCCGGTTCAGCGCATCGCCGTTATTTCGTCGCCAACAGCCGCCGGCTTCGGCGACTTCATGAACCAGCTGCTGCGCAACCCTCGCGGCCTGCGCTTCAGCGTCGAGCTGTTTCCCGCCGTTGTTCAGGGCCCGCAAACGGCCCGGAGCGTCATTGAGCAGCTCGACGCCATTGCCCGGCGCTCCGGCGAGTTTGACTGCGTCTGCATTATCCGCGGCGGCGGCGCCGCAACCGACCTCGACGGCTTCGACGACTATCAGCTGGCCGCCAACGTTGCGCAATTCCCGCTGCCGATAATCGTTGGCATCGGCCACGAACGCGACACGACGGTTCTCGACTACCTGGCCTGCCAGCGCGTTAAAACGCCAACCGCCGCTGCCGAGCTGCTCGTTGCGCTCGAACAGCGCGAGCTCGACACCCTGCTGGCCCTGGGCGGCGCGCTGCTCCAGCTCACGACCGACGCCATTGCCGGCGCACGCCAGCAGCTGGCCTTTATCAGCGGTTCGCTGCCAACGGCTCCGCTCGGCGCAGTTGAGCGCGCCAGCCGCCGCCTCGACAACCAGGCCGCGGCGCTGAGCCGCATATCGGCCACGCGCGTCATGCCGCTGCAAAGCCGCCTCGACCGCCTGGCCGACGCAATCAGCTCGGCGGCAACCAACTCGATTGCCCGCGCCGATGCCCGCCTGAAGGCCAATGCCGCCCTGATCGACGCCCTCTCGCCCAAAGCCACCCTTGCGCGCGGATTTTCAATAACCCGGGTCAACGGCGTTGCCGTAACCTCGGCCGCAGCCATCGCGCCCGGAACCATTATTGAAACCGAACTCGCCGACGGAACATTAACCTCAACCTCACTGTAATAACTTTATGGAATCAACCCCGGTTAAAGAATTGTCCTACACCCGGGCAATTGCCGAACTCGAACAGATACTCGCAACCATGCAGAGCGACAAATGCGACATTGACCACCTCTCGGCTCTTACGCGCCGCGCAACGGAGCTGCTCGCCGAATGTCGCTCGCGCCTGACTGCCACCGATACAGAACTCCGCCAAATTCTTGCTCAATTCGACCAACAACAATGAAGCGTTTCCTTTTATTCTTTCTTGCCCTGCTGCCGATGGCGCTGAGCGCCCAGATGCAGGACCCCATCGTTTGGACCGCCGATTTCACCGTTGACGGCGACTCGGCCCGTCTGACCCTCTCGGCCACTATCGACGATGGCTGGCACCTCTATGCAACCGAACTCCCGCCGATCGACTACGGCCCTGAGCCGACCTCGGTCAGCTTTTCGTCGACCGCCGGCCTCGAAGCCGTTGGCGAGCTAACTCCGCAACGCGAGCCGATTGAGATTTATGAGGACGCCTTCGAAGGCAACGTCCGCTTCTGGGAACACTCAATCGTTCTGATTCAGAAGTTTCTCGTAACCGACGCCAACGCCATTGCCCTGGCCGGCAAGGTGAAGTTCCAGGCTTGCAACGACCAGAACTGCATTCCGCCGTCGGCCTACGACTTCAGCTTCGGCAACGAGCAGGCCGCCGCCGCTGCAGCTCCCGCCGGCACGGCCACCTTCAATCCCGCCGACCAGCCCTGGTGGACGCCCGTCGAAGCCGACGGCACCGATGCCGACATTGCCTCGGCGTCGCTCTGGTCCATTTTTCTCTGGGGCTTTCTCGGCGGCCTGCTCGCGCTGTTCACTCCCTGCGTTTGGCCAATGATTCCGCTGACGGTCAGCTTTTTTCTCAAAAAGGGGTCCACTCGCTCCAGCTCCATCCGCGACGCCCTGATCTACGGCGGCTCCATCATTGTTATCTACCTTATTCTCGGCCTGGCCGTTACGCTGATTTTCGGTGCGGGTAAGCTCAACGACCTGTCGACCAACGCCGTTTTCAACCTGATTTTCTTTGCGCTGCTGGTTATTTTCGCAATCAGCTTTTTCGGTGCTTTCGACATCAAGCTCCCTGCCCGCTGGAGCAACGCAATGGACTCGCGCGCCGAAAACGCAACCGGCCTGCTCTCGATTTTTTTCATGGCGTTCACCCTGGCGCTGGTGTCGTTCAGTTGCACCGGCCCTATTATCGGCACTCTGCTGGTTGAGGCCGCAACGATGGGCAACATCGTTGGCCCGGCCGTTGGCATGGGAGCCTTTGCCCTGGCGCTGGCAATTCCGTTCGCGCTGTTTGCCCTGTTTCCGTCGATGCTCAAGAGCGCGCCCCGCTCCGGCGGCTGGCTGAACTCGGTCAAGGTGGTTCTCGGCTTCCTGGAACTCGCCCTGTCGCTGAAGTTCCTGTCGGTTGCCGACCTGGCCTACGGCTGGCACATTCTCGACCGCGAAGTGTTCGTTAGCCTCTGGGTTGTTATCTTTGCCCTGCTCGGCCTCTATCTGCTGGGCAAGATTCGCTTCCCCCACGACTCGCCGTCGGCCTCGACCGGCGTCGGCTCGTTCTTCCTGGCGCTGATTTCGCTGAGCTTTTCGGTCTATCTGCTCCCCGGGCTCTGGGGCGCTCCGCTGAAGGCGGTCAGCGCTTTCGTGCCGCCGCTGTTCACCCAGGATTTCAACCTCTACACCCGCGGCGAAACCCGAACCTTCTCGGACTATGACGAGGGCATGCGCTATGCAGCCGAACAGGGTCTGCCCGTGCTCATGGACTTCAGCGGCTACGGCTGCGTTAACTGCCGCAAGATGGAAGGCGCCGTTTTCGATTCGGAAGAAATCGCCTCCACGCTGGGCAATAATTTCGTTATCATCGAACTGATGGTCGACGACAAGAAGCCGCTGGCCGCACCCTTCACGGTTGAAGAAAACGGCCGCACGGTGACCGTTTCGACCATCGGCGAAAAATGGAGCTTCCTCCAGCGCCATAAGTTCGCGGCCAACTCGCAGCCTTATTATATTGTTCTCGACAATGACGGACGAGCCCTTTCGCCCTCCTATGGCTACGACGAAAACATTCCCCGCTTCAAGCAGTTCCTCGACGATGCGCTCGAAGCCTATGCCCAAGGCAACTGACGATGTCGGAACTCGTTAAACTCGCAAAATCGCTCTCAACCCCGCGCGGACGCCGCCAGGCCGGATGCTTTCTGGCCGAAGGCGCCCGCTGCGTGCTCGATTCGCTGCCCTATTTCAAGGTGCGCTCGCTCTTTTGCACGGCAGCCTTCGCCGCCGAGCATCCCGAGCTGCCGGAACCGACGATTGTTGACCGCCGCACGATTGAGCGCATGTCGCAGCAACAGTCGCCGCAGCCGGTGCTGGCAATGTTTGAGCTGCCGGAGATTCCGCCGTTTGCCTACGATGGCCGTCTGACCCTGGCTCTCGACGCCGTTCAGGACCCCGGCAACCTCGGAACGATTATCCGCCTGGCCGACTGGTTCGGCATCGCCGACATCATTGCCGGCCCGGGAACCGCCGACGCCTTTCAGCCCAAGGTCGTTCAGGCAACGATGGGCGCCCTGGCCCGAGTGCGCGTTCACCGCGTCGACAACCTGGCCGAAACCCTCGCCGCGAGCGGCGCGCCCGTAGTCGGCACGTTTCTCGACGGGACCGACCTCTACCGAAACCCGCCGGAGCTTTCGCCGCGGCCAATCGTTGTTATGGGCAACGAGGGCAACGGCATTTCCGCCGAAGTCGAGGCAACGGTTTCCCACCGCCTGAAAATACCCTCGTTCCCGCCCGGGCGCCGGACTTCGGAGTCGCTCAACGTTGCGATGGCCACCGGCATCATAATCTCTGAATTTTCACGTCGCATCTATGGCCAAGACTCAATATAAATCCGCCTGGTTCTGCTCCAACTGCGGCAACGAGTCGGCCAAATGGGAGGGTCGCTGCCCGGCCTGCGGCGAGTGGAACACGATGGTCGAGGAGAAAGTGTCGACCGCCAAAACCGCCACCCGCGGCGCGCGCGGCACCCTGCGCCTGCAGAGCGAACTATCGCGCCCGCAGAAAGTCAGCGAAATCCAAACCACCGAACAGGAACGCATAACCCTCCCCTCGGCTGAACTGAACCGGGTGCTCGGCGGCGGCCTCGTTCCGGGCTCGATGGTCCTGGTTGGCGGTGAGCCGGGCATCGGCAAGTCAACGCTCGTTCTACAGAACATTCTCAGCATCCGAAAGCGCACCGTTCTCTACGTTTCCGGCGAAGAAAGCGCCATGCAGCTGAAAATGCGTGCCGACCGAATCGGTCGCATGTCGGATAACTGCTATATCGTTACCGAAACCTCGCTCAACAATATTTTCGCGCATATCGACGCCATTCAACCCGGCCTGCTGGTCATTGACTCCATCCAGACCATTGCCGACGATGCGCTCGAATCGTCGGCCGGCTCGGTCGGCCAGGTGCGCGAATGTGCGGCCCGCCTGCTCGCCTACGCCAAGCAGACCAACGTTCCGGTCATTCTCATCGGCCATATAACCAAGGAGGGCTCCATTGCCGGCCCCAAGGTGTTGGAACACATTGTTGACGCGGTTCTCCGCTTCGAGGGCGACTCCCACCAGATGTTTCGCATTCTCCGCGCAATCAAAAACCGCTTCGGCTCAACCTCGGAGCTGGGAATCTACGAAATGTGTCAGCGCGGACTGCGCGAGGTGACCAACCCCGGCGAGGTTCTGCTGGGCAACGGCTCCGACGAGCTTTCGGGCACCGCCATCGGCGTTGCGCTCGAAGGCATGCGCCCGTTCCTGATCGAGGTGCAGGCGCTGGTCAGCACCGCGGCCTACGGCACCCCCCAGCGCTCCGTTACCGGCTTCGACTCCAAGCGCATGAACATGTTGCTGGCCGTTCTGGAAAAACGCGTAGGCTTCAAGCTCGCCCAAAAAGACGTGTTTCTCAACCTTGCCGGCGGCCTGAAGGTCAACGACCCGGCTCTGGACCTGGCGGTTATCTCGGCGATTCTGTCGAGCAACGTCGACATGGTCGTTGCGCGCAACACCTGCCTGACCGGCGAAGTCGGCCTCTCGGGCGAAATCCGCCCCGTGACCCGCATTGAGCAGCGGCTGACCGAAGCCGAAAAGCTCGGCATGGAAACCTTCATAATCCCCAAAAACAACCTCAAAGGAATCGACACCTCCGCCCGTAAAATCAAAATCATTGAAGTGGCGCGGGTTGAAGAGGCCTTCCGAACCCTATTCTCCTAAAGAACTGAATCTATCTATGGCAAAAATTGGTGATACCGTCCGATTTCTCAACGCCGTCGGCGGCGGCAAGATAGTGCGCATGGAAGGGCGCATAGCCTACGTTTGCGACCCGGACGACGGATTTGAAACTCCGGTCGACATTAACGAATGTGTGGTGGTTCCGTCGGCAGTGGCCGGCGCCGCGGAGATTGCCGACACCCCGGTGCCCGACGAAAAGCCGCTGCGCGCCCCGGTGAAGGAAACTGCGGCCAAGGAGCTGACCGCCGCGCTGCTGTTTGAGCCGCGCGACATTAAGCGGCTGTCGCAAACGTCGTTCGACGTCTATTTGGTCAACGACTCGAACTATCGCCTGCTCTATGCCGTCAGCGCCCGACCGACCGACGCCTCGGAGTTCACCCTGCTGGCCGCCGGAGAGGCCGAGCCTAACGTTCAGGTCTTTATCGACGAAATCAACCAGCTCGACATCAACAACCTGGCCGTTATCTCCGTTCAGCTCGTTGCCTTCAAGGCCGACCGCAGCTTCGAGCTCCGCGCCCCGATCGCGTCGGAAACGCGCATGGACCTTTCGCGCCTCGCCAAGCTCCATTGCTTCACGTCAACGGCCTATTCCGAAGCGCCGGTGCTGACGGTTCCCATCGTTACCAACGGCGTTACCGCCCGCCCGCTCCGCCTCGAGCAGCTGATTGACCGCTTCGAGCCAACCCCGGAAGAGAAACCGGCTCCCGCGCCCAAGGCTGACAGGCAGAGAAAGTCGCACGCAGCAAAAGCCGACGGCCCGACGGTCGTTGACCTCCATATCCACCAGCTGCTCGACTCCACCGCCGGCCTCCAGCCGGCCGACATGCTTGCCTGCCAGCTGCGCGAGTTCGATAACCGCATGGCCGAAGCGGCGCGTACCCCCGGCTCGAAAATCATTTTTATCCACGGCAAGGGCGAGGGCGTTTTGCGCGCGGCGATTCTCGACCGCCTGCGCCGCCAGTGGCCCAAATGCGACGTGCAGGATGCCTCATTCCGCGAATATGGCTTCGGCGCAACCCAGGTAACGGTTCGAAAATGAATATCCGATGCTTCAGCGGCATGGGCAACTCCGCCGCCGTTGCCACTCGCCTGGCCGAAAAGCTCCCCGAGGGGTTTGCCGACGTGGTCTACGTTTGTCCCGTCTACTCCTGGGGCCTGCCGCCGATAATTGTTCGCCACCTGGAGAACGCGACCGACCTGACGGGCCGGCGCGTTCATCTGGTCGTTACCTGCGGCGACGACACCGGCAACATCGACCGCCAATGGCAACGCCTGCTCCGGGAGCGCGGCGCCCTGGCCGGCAGCATCTATTCCGTTCAGATGCCCAACACCTACGTCAACCTGCCGTTCATGGACGTTGACTCCGCCGCCGTGGCCAACGAAAAGCGCGCCCGCGCCGCCGGGCGCGTTGACGCGATAGCAACGCGCCTGGCCTCGGGCATCATTGAAACCGACATTCACCGCGGCGCCCTGCCCGGCCTCAAATCGTCGGTTATCTATCCGCTATTCTTCGCCGACTTGCCGCGCATTGCCCGCAAGTTCCACTCAACCGCCTCCTGCATCGGCTGCGGCAGCTGCGTTCGCCAGTGCCCTAACAGCAACATCACGCTCGACTCCGACCACCGACCCTGCTGGGGCAACAATTGCACCTATTGCCTGCGCTGCTACCACGTCTGCCCGACCCATTCCGTGGCCTATGGGCGCCGCACCTCAAAAAAAGGCCAATATCTCCATCCTGAATATCAGTCTGTTATAAAAAACTTCAAAAATTTTTAGCAAAATATTTGGTCAGTTCAAAAAAAGTCCCTAACTTTGCAATCGCAAAAGCGAAATGAACGCGAAAATAGCTCAGTTGGTAGAGCACAACCTTGCCAAGGTTGGGGTCGCGGGTTCGAGTCCCGTTTTTCGCTCTAATCTATTGTCCGGATGGCGGAATTGGTAGACGCGCTACTTTGAGGGGGTAGTGACAGTTATGTCGTGTGAGTTCGAGTCTCATTTCGGACACAATAGTAAAAAAGAGGCTGAGTGTCTGAAACGACACTCAGCCTCTTTTTTACGTTTCGCCCGCCGGCTAAACCATCAGAACAACGACCATGCCGGCCAGAATCAGCGAAACGCTGCCAACGGCGTAGGTGACCGTGTAGCCCATCACGGGCAGAGTGCTGTCCAGGCTATCTTGAATCGCGCCGAGCGCCGCAACCGCATTGCGGCTGCCGGCTACGCAGCCCAGAGTAACCGCCGCCGGGAACCGGAACAGCTTGTTGGCAATGAATATGCTGATAATAAGCGGAATGGTCGTGCAGGCCGCACCTACCAAAACCAGCTGGGGGCCGACTTCGCGCAGCCCGCTGACAAACGACGGACCCGCCGAGAGGCCAACAACGGCGATAAACAGATTCAAACCCGCATTATCCATAAACCAGATAACCGACCGGGGAATATGGCCAAACGACGGACGCTTGCCGCGCAGCCAGCCGAGAATCAGGCCTGCAATAATGGCGCCGCCGCTGGTTGTCAGCGAAATCGGAACGCCGCCCAACTTAATGACTATAGCGCCGAGCAAACAGCCCAGAGCAATTCCCAGGCCAACGAAAACCATGTCGGTCTCCGCCGTCTGGCGGTCGCTGAAACCGATTTCGGGCACGGCCACTTCGACGTCTTGCGGCAGTCCGACGAGCGTTATAACGTCGCCCTTCTCCAGCTGCAAGCGCTTGCGCAGCGGCAGCGGCATGTCGTTTCTCAGCACCTTGTGAATCATAACGCCGTGCATGAACGGCTGATTGCGCAGCTCGCCGAGCGTCAGGCCGGCGGCGCCCGATTTCGACACGACGACAGGCAGATTCTCCGTGCTGAACGTCAGCAGCTCATGGTCCGTAACCTCGGGCCCTATCCACGAAGCATCCTGAACAATGCTCTCGCGCCGACCGCTGAGAACAACAATGTCGCCCTTGCGAACACGCGTGTCCGGGTCGGGATCAACAATCTCGCCGTTGATGCGGAGGCGCTCAACGAAATGGCGCAGCTCGCGGCTCTTCAGGTGTCGCTCGATTTCGCGAACGCTGCGCGGGCGGTCGAAAAAGTCGGCCTCAACCCTATATGCGCGAAACGACACCGGCCTGTTAGCGATAATCTGGCCCGGCTCCGGAGTGAAATCGCCCGAATCCATCTCCTCCTCCAGCCGACGCGTCTCCTCCTTAACCTTTTTCAGGCCGCCGAGCAGCATCGGCCCCAGGTTCGCAATTATCCAGGCGGAACCAACCGTGCCGAAAACGTAGCACACCGCATAACACGCCGGAATAATCCCCAGCAGCTCCGCGGTCTGCTCCTTCGAAAAGCCCAGCGACCGAATCGTGTCGGACCCGACGCCGATAACCGCCGAAACGGTCTGCGAGCCGGCAAACAGCCCGGCCGCCACGCCCTTATTGTAGCCAAACAGCTTGCAGATGCCAACGGTCGTCAGCACAACGACCACACACTCCACCAGAGCGAAGCATATCTGCTTGAGTCCGTCGCCCTTTAGCGACCTGAAAAACTGCGGCCCGACACTATAGCCTATGGCGAACAAAAACAGCATGAACGCCAGCGATTTAACGGTTTCAGGAATATCAATATCCAACTGACCGATAACAACACCCACAATCAGCGTTGCCGTTACCGGGCCAAGCGAAAACGACTTAACCTTCAGGCCGCCGAGCCAAAAGCCCAGACCCAAAGTCAGAAAAATAGGAATCACCTGATTCTCTCTAAAAACCTCTGTTATCCAATCCATAACAATAATAAGGAACATAAATGTGACATACACCCCTACAACGCCCCACCCCTCCCCATTGTTCTTCCCCCCCCCCGGTATCTCACGGCCCCCAACTAAACATAATTTGTTGCAAGTGTTGAGATTTTGTGGTAAATTTGCATAAACGATACCCCACGATAATATGAAGATAGATTTAGACTACATACAGCATTTGGCTGAAAACCATGAAGGCACGGACGTTGAGTTTAAGGAAACTACGGGTCAACTCGACCGAGGGATGGAAACGTTGTGCGGAATGCTCAATGGTCATGGTGGTATTGTTGTCTTCGGCATTAAAAATTCCGGCAAGATTGTCGGGCAAGAAATCGGCGATAAAACGACACGCATGATTGGCGAGGCCTTGCGCCGATTCGAACCATCGGTAGAAATTCGCCAGGAATATATCAAGCTGAATGATTCCGACAAGCAACTGATTGTATTTGAAGCGGAAGGGAATAATCCCGACAGACCTTACTCATATGACGGAAGACCCTATCAACGCAACGACAGCGTAACCTCCGTAATGCCACACGATAAGTATTCGCGCATGATTATGCACCGTGGCGGACTCAAATACAAGTGGGACTCCTTACCAAACGAAAATCTGAAATTTGAGGACCTCGACGAAAGCCGCATCCATTGGTCAATCAGACAGGCCCTTGAATTAGGCCGGTTGAAGGACGGCGCCTACACACGCGACCCGATTGCCATTCTTGAAAAGTTCAAGGTGCTAAAGAACGGCGTTTACAGCAATGCTGCCGCCATTCTTTTCGGAAAAGACTTCTTTTATTACCACAACTGCATCATACGCCTCGCCCGTTTCCGCGGCAAGGACAAACGCGAATTTATCGATAACCAGCAGATTGAAGGCAACATCTTTGATTTGCTCAACGAAGTTACGCCCTTCTTCCTGAAGCATCTGTCCGTTACAAGCCGAATGGAGGGCATGTATCGAAAGGATGAGCTTGAAGTACCGATTGCAGCCCTTCGCGAGTGTTGCGCCAACGCACTGACACACATGGATTGGAGAAAGACAGCATCGGTTGGCGTTGCCATATATGATGACCGCATCGAAATCGAAAATCCGGGAATGCTCCCCGAAGATATTCCTGCGAATCAGCTTGCCTACGGCTCCAAAGCGCTTGACTCCCACACATCGGAGCCGCCCAACGAGACCATTGCTCGCGTTATGTATTATAGCGGCGTCATTGAGCACTGGGGCAGAGGCCTGTCCATGATATTTGAGGAGTGTGAACGCGCCGGGCTTCCACAGCCGATAATAACCGATGAAAGAGGGGTCGTTAAGGTGACTTTCATGCGCCCGAATTTATCAGGTCATAAAAATGGCACGATAAATGGCACGATAAATGGCACGATAAATGGCACGATAAATGGCACGATAAAT